>NZ_CP014239.1:842500-1065000 GCF_001554015.1 Selenomonas sp. oral taxon 136 | reverse complement strand
TATGGGCAGTCTGGGAGTCAGAATGCGAGTGATAAGACCCGTATTCAAGAGGGAAACAGCCCAGACCGCCGGCTAAGGTCCCAAATGCTGTGCTAAGTGGAGAAGGATGTAGGACTTCGAAAACAACCAGGATGTTGGCTCAGAAGCAGCCACCATTAAAAGAGTGCGTAATAGCTCACTGGTCGAGAGGCCCTGCGCCGAAAATATCCGGGGCTCAAGCACAGAACCGAAGCCGCGGCAGGGTGTACTAAGGTACACACTGGGTAGGGGAGCGTTCTTATCTGGACGAAGGCAGACCGGAAGGACTGCTGGACGGATAAGAAGTGAGAATGCCGGTATGAGTAGCGAAACGACAGGTGAGAATCCTGTCCACCGAAAGCCTAAGGAATCCCGGGCAACGCTCGTCGTCCCGGGGTAAGTCGGGACCTAAGCCGAGGCGAAAAGCATAGGCGATGGACAACTGGCGAAAATTCCAGTACCGGGCGTCTTCGTTTGAGGATGGAGTGACGCAGGAAGGAAGCTGAGCGCGCGAATGGTAGAGCGCGTCGAAGGCGGTAGGCTGGTATGGAGGCAAATCCCCATACTATAAGGCCGAGAACTGATAGATAGGAAAGACTACGGTCAATCTGAATTCAGCTGCACTACACTGCCAAGAAAAGCTTCTAACGAGAAGACGTCCGCCCGTACCAAAACCGACACAGGTAGGCGGGGAGAGAATCCTAAGGTGCGCGGGAAAACCCTCGTTAAGGAACTCGGCAAAATGCATCCGTAACTTCGGGAAAAGGATGGCCGTTGATGGTGAAGGTGTTTACCACCGGAGCTGTTGGCGGCGGCAGAAAAGAGGCCCAAGCGACTGTTTACCACAAACACAGGTGCCTGCGAAAGCGCAAGCTGAAGTATAGGTGCTGACGCCTGCCCGGTGCAGGAAGGTTAAGGAGAGTTGTTATCCCTTGAGGAGAAGCAGCGAACTGAAGCCCCTGTAAACGGCGGCCGTAACTATAACGGTCCTAAGGTAGCGAAATTCCTTGTCGGGTAAGTTCCGACCCGCACGAAAGGCGTAACGATTTGGGCACTGTCTCAACGAGGGACCCGGTGAAATTGAAATACCTGTGAAGATGCAGGTTACCCGCGACTGGACAGAAAGACCCCATGGAGCTTTACTGCAGCTTGGCATTGGTCTTTGGCATATAACGTACAGGATAGCCGGGAGACTGGGAAATCATATCGCTAGATGTGATGGAGTCACCGTTGGGATACCGGCCTTTATATGCTAAGGATCTAACCGGAACATTAACCGTGTTCGGGACAGTACCAGGCGGGCAGTTTGACTGGGGCGGTCGCCTCCGAAAGAGCAACGGAGGCGTCCAAAGGTTCCCTCAGCGCGGACAGAAATCGCGCGAAGAGCATAAAGGCAGAAGGGAGCTTGACTGCGAGACTGACGGGTCGAGCAGGTACGAAAGTAGGGCTTAGTGATCCGGTGGAAAGAGAGTGGAATTGCCATCGCTCAACGGATAAAAGCTACCCTGGGGATAACAGGCTAATCTCTCCCAAGAGTCCATATCGACGGGGAGGTTTGGCACCTCGATGTCGGCTCATCACATCCTGGGGCTGAAGCAGGTCCCAAGGGTTGGGCTGTTCGCCCATTAAAGTGGTACGTGAGCTGGGTTCAGAACGTCGTGAGACAGTTCGGTCCATATCCATCGCGGGCGCAAGATACATGAGGGAGGCTGCTCCTAGTACGAGAGGACCGGAGTGGACGGACCAACGGTGTACCGGTTGTCCTGCCAAGGGCACGGCCGGGTAGCTGCGTCCGGAAGGGATAAACGCTGAAAGCATCTAAGCGTGAAGCCCGTCCCGAGATGAAGTATCTCATTCCTAAAAGGAAGTAAGACCCCTTGAAGAAGACGAGGTAGATAGGCTGGATGTGGAAGCACAGCAATGTGTGGAGCTGACCAGCACTAATCGGTCGAGGGCTTGACTTACTGACCTGTCCGAGAAGTGAGCCTGAAAGGCGAAGCTGAACGGGAAACAGGTCGTATGCGAAAACGTCCCAAGAACACAAGCGGAAGCGAAGTGTGATTGGCAGACGTTGACCGCTATTCTAAGAAGGTATAGCCTAACAATTTGCTGACGTTTCTTCTGTGAAGTTTTGAGTGAGCAAGACTCATTCAGAGCGGTCAGTGTCAGCCAATCGTCTGCGTCCTTTGGACTTGACTCTTGGGACACTTTCCCATACGACTTGTTACCCAATCGCATGCGCCCTGCGGGCTTTGCTCTTGGACAAGTCAGTAATGCGGTGATGATGCCTGGACGGTACCACCTGTTCCCATTCCGAACACAGCAGTTAAGCGTCCACAGGCCGAGGGTACTTCGTTGGAGACGACGTGGGAGAGTAGGTAGTTGCCGCAACATACTCCTCGATAGCTCAGTCGGTAGAGCGTCTGACTGTTAATCAGAATGTCACTGGTTCGAGTCCAGTTCGAGGAGCCATTTTGTATTTACAGCGGCGTCGCCGCTTTGGGGATACGGATCGCATGATCGGTGTGCCTGTGGATAGTTGGGGTATCGCCAAGTCGGTTAAGGCACGGGACTTTGACTCCCGCATCCGTTGGTTCGAATCCAACTACCCCAGCCAAATATACCCTTTTTTGGCGGGTTACGTGGCGCTGATAAAGGTTCACTAGCTCAGTTGGTAGAGCATCTGACTTTTAATCAGAGGGTCCCGGGTTCGAGTCCCGGGTGAGCCACCATTCCTTTACTTATCATGACTCACTAGCTCAACTGGCAGAGCAACTGACTCTTAATCAGTAGGTTCACGGTTCGATTCCGTGGTGGGTCACCATTTTATGGGCGATTAGCTCAGCTGGGAGAGCGCTTGCCTTACAAGCAAGATGTCGGCAGTTCGATCCTGTCATCGCCCACCATAGGTGCTTACCTTTTACGGCCCGGTAGTTTAGTTGGTTAGAATGCCGCCCTGTCACGGCGGAGGTCAGGGGTTCAAGTCCCCTTCGGGTCGCCATTTGCATATTACACGCTATTGTGTTATATATCCGATGCCTCGGTAGCTCAGTTGGTAGAGCAGGGGACTGAAAATCCCCGTGTCAGTGGTTCGATTCCGCTCTGAGGCACCACTTATTATCCCTTGGGGACAGCGTCTGCGGCAGTCGCCGCTTGTGCTTTGCTGCTGGCGTAGCTCAATCGGTAGAGCAGCTGACTTGTAATCAGCAGGTTGGAGGTTCAAGTCCTCTCGCCAGCTCCATGCGGGTGTAGCTCAATGGTAGAGCCCCAGCCTTCCAAGCTGGTCACGTGGGTTCGATTCCCATCACCCGCTCCATTTTGCCTATCGCCGGGGTGGCGGAACAGGCAGACGCAGGGGACTTAAAATCCCCCGATCGAAAGATCGTACCGGTTCGATTCCGGTCCTCGGCACCAACTTTTATATTATGCGGTTGTGGCGGAATTGGCAGACGCGCTACTTTGAGGGGGTAGTGTTCACAAGACGTATGGGTTCAAGTCCCATCAACCGCACCATTTAGAGACTTACGGGCAGCGCGGCGCAGATGCGCTACTTGTGCTCGATGATATTCCTTGACAACTCAATATGCGGTCGTGGCGGAATGGCAGACGCGCTAGCTTCAGGCGCTAGTGATGGCAACATCGTGGAGGTTCAAGTCCTCTCGACCGCACCATATTTTATACGCGGTTGTGGCGGAATTGGCAGACGCGCTACTTTGAGGGGGTAGTGTTCACAAGACGTATGGGTTCAAGTCCCATCAACCGCACCATCTGAAAATCTACCGTCGTGGGCGACCACGGCGGTTTTATTTTGTGTCATGAAGTATGCTCACACGTTGTTTTATCTGTCGTTCCTATGATTTTTCAAGGAAAACAGGTATAATAGCGATAGATATAGGAATCGCTGATAAAATGAAGTCTGTCAGATTGGTGTAGATTTTTTGTCCTGTCAAGGAGACAAACCGGACGCATAGCCAACGCTATGTGGAGGATTTGTCGACGATGGCAGGGCGAAAAGGATGCGCCAAGATGGCAGGGCTGAATTTATCGGTGCTTCCTATATTGTGTGGGAGGTGTGCTGATGAAGGTATTGCATTTCCTGATTCTCCTCTGCGTGCTTGCATTTCCGCTGCGTGCCTTCGCCGCCGCCCCTGATCTCCCTGCGCTCTTCTTTGTCGAGGCGGCGGCGTCCGAGGCGGCCTACAGCGGGGAGCTCTCTGAGCTCTTGCGTGCACGGCTGACGGCGGCGGGATGGGAGATCGTCGGCGCTGAGACCGTGGGGCACCGCGGAACGGTCGGGCGTTTCTTTCACATGGTGCGCCGTGATGCCGATGGAGCAGAGCTGCATCTTATCGCTTTTCCCGGGACGGAGCGCGGCAGTGACGTCTGGACGGATCTGCGAATGAAACGCGCGGCGTTCGGCGGGCACTCGCCGGCGGAGTTTCTCACCGTGCGTGATACACCAAAGGCGGAGCGCGGCGGGATGCCGCTGGTCCACCGTGGGTTCCTCGACTACTGTCAGGCGGCGCTCTTTACGGATGCAGTGGATGGGCAGACGGCAGGGGAGCACCTTGCTGCCGACCTGCGCGCGCATCCTTCGGAAAAGCTCTATCTCACGGGACACAGCCTCGGCGGCGCGGCGGCCATTCTTGCGGCGGCGCGTCTCTCTGACCTTGGCGTGTCTCCCGATCAGCTTATCGTGACGACCTTCGGCTCGCCTGCAGTGGGAAACGATGATTTTGTCCGCACCTATAAAGATCGCTTTACCCTGCGCCGCGTTGTGATGCGCGGTGATCCCGTGAAGGACGCGCTCCCCTCACCACTCGGTTTTCACCATTTCGGCGAGCGCATCGATTGGCAGCCCGCGCGGACGACGGCGGCATTTCCCCATACGATGACCGTCTATGTGGATGCGGCGCTGCGCCGTCTCTATGACACGCACGACAGCAGCGGCGCGCTGACCTTTCTCGTGGGGCGGGAGAACCGCACGGCAGGGCATACGGTCTATCTCGCGCCGATTGTGGTGGAAGTTGATGACGCACTCGCAGAGGATGTGCCCTATCTGCGTGCGGTGCTGCGTGATGCGCAGTACGTACGGAATGCGGCGACGGTGTTTGCGCCCGCGGATACGTCTGGCCCACTCGATGTGACGGCGCAGGCAAGGGCGGCACGTACCGTGGGGGCGGAGCAGATGCTGGTCTATCGGATTTCGGGAGAAAAGCTCCGTGACGCGCACGAGACCTATCGTCTGACCCTTGAGCGCAGTGTCTATGACCGCGATGGAAATCTCCTCGCGGCGGGGGCACGCTCGGCGGCGACGGGAGCGCTTACGCCGATGGAGGTTATTCTCTATCTGTTTGCGCAGGATTGAGAGAGCTCCTATCGTCACACCGTGGACGGTGAAAGCCTCCCCCGTGCGGCACGGGGGAGGGGGACCATGCGCAGCATGGTGGAAGGGGCGCCTCGGTCGATTCGTGGTTTTCTCCGTGAGAGAGTCGAATGAGCTAGAGGCGCCCTATCGCCTCACTATGTTCGGCACTTCCCCCGCATCGGCGGGGGAAGCTAAAAAGCAGGGGAGACGTCCTAGGCGGCGCAAGTAAAATAAGCTTCAAAAGGGAAGGACGAAACTATGCTCATGGGAGAAATCGATCTCTGGCGTCTCTTTGACATCATCGGGACGCTCGCCTTCGCCGTGTCGGGCACGCTGGTCGGACTGTCGCGCCGCATGGACATCTTCGGCATTTCCGTTCTCGCTCTCGCGACGGCGGTGGGCGGCGGCATGGTGCGCGACCTCCTCGTCGGGCTGACCCCGCCGATGGCGCTGCGCGACACGACGAACTTTCTGCTCTCCGTCGGCGTTGCTCTCTCCACTTCATTTCTCTATCAGTGGACAGAACTGCATCACATGCAGCGTCGGCGACTGTTGACGATCTTCAACGTCTCCGACACCATTGGCCTTGCCGCCTTTACCATCACGGGGGCGCTCACGGGGGTACGATTCGGCGGTGCGGACAGCTATGTCCTGCCCATCCTTCTCGCGGCGACGACGGCGGTGGGCGGCGGGATGATCCGCGATGTGCTCGCGAAGCGAATGCCCGTCGTCCTCTATGCTGAAGTTTATGCAGCGGCCTCCCTCGTTGGCGCATTTGTGTTCTGCGCTCTGGGCGGCACTCTCGGCATCGAGACCGTCTCATGGCTCGCCTTCCTCCTCGTCCTCCTCATCCGTTTCGCTGCGATTCACTGGAACTGGAGTCTCTATCATCCGCGTCCGCCCAAGCGACACCATGAGGAGAAGGAATCGCTGGAATAAATAATCCCCGCATACCGGACATTTCCGATATGCGGGGATTCGTCTGTCTAAGCCAGAGATTTCTTAGCACTTGTGGTGATGATCGACGCCGACCATGACGGACGTTGCCTTGATGACGGCATACGCCTCCTTGCCGACCTCGAGACCGAGCTCCTCGATTGCGCCCATGCTGATGGTGGATGTGATGACGTCGCCGCCCTTGAGCTCGATGCGAACGATGCCGTTGACGGCGCCCTTCTCGATGGAGACGACTTTGCCCTTAAGCTGATTCCTTGCACTAAGTTTCATATAGTTTCCCCCTCTTTCGATATCTTTTATATTATAACACACAAACACCGTATTGTTTATGATTTTTATCATAGCAATACGGTGTTTTGTGTATTTAGGAAGCACTGATAAATTCGGTACAACCATCTTGACGCATTTTTTTGCCCGCACTTCGGCGGAAAATCCTCCACAGAGCACCACTCTGCGTCCGGTTTTCCACCTCGTTCGGACGAAAAAAACTACGCCAATCTGGCAGACCTCATTTTATCAGTGATTCCTTTATTTTTGCTTAGCGGATAAAGACGACATTCGTTGCGTCGAGGAAACCGCTTGCGCCGTTCTCGATGAGGACGCGGCGTGCATCCTCGGCGGAGAGGACGGGGTTCGCATTGCCATCCACGCGGATGGCGCGGACGACGAGCGGGTTCTGCCCGGCACGTGTGGCGTCCGCCTCACTGCGGACATAGCCTGCCATGCCGCTCGCAACGACCTTGTCACTGTCGAGGTTCTTGTAGCCGTAGATGGGGCGACCGTTTTCTGTCTTGATGACAGGGCTCATGACGGGGCGCAGTCCCATGCCGCGGCAGTCGACGATGAGCCCCGTATAGCCGCCGATGGCGCGTCCGTCGGGTGCTGCTGCGGCAGAGCTGGTGGAGGGGGAACGTCGCACCGGTGCGGCAGGCGTGGTTGTCGTACCGTCATCACCGCTGCGGCGGCCGTATGTGCCGTAGCCCGTCGTGTCGTAGTCGCGCGGCGTGTAGGGCTCATAGACGCTGTCGGGGCTTACCCAACGCTCACGCGATGTGTTCGGGGTAAAGACGGAGCCCGCGAGGGAGCTGACGCCGAAGACGGGCACCTCAAGGGTGACGGTGTAGGCACCGTCACGCAGCGCTTTTTCCTCAACGATGCGCGCACCGCGCACGAGGGCGCTGACGTGGGTGCGGACGGTATCGTTCGTGACCATCATGTCCTCGACGGTGGTCGAGGCATCGACGGCGACGCCCTGGATCTGCTCGGCGAGCTGACGATAGGCGTCGGCGATGGCGGCACGGCGGGCGAGGGCACGCGCCTGTGCCGCACTCACCGTACGTGCGGGAGCGACGCCTGTCCCCTCCGCGCGGATGCGTCCGCCGTCCCAGTCGGTCGCTGCCTCTGCCGTGTCAGCTAAGCAGACGGCGAGTGCGAGCATGAGGACGGCAAGGGCAAAGGCTTTTACAATGTGCATAAATATTCCTCCTTGAAGTTATCCGAAGCATGAATCTATATCGAATATCTCAGATGAAGAATAGAGAGCAATAAAAAAGCGATTAGTATTCTATGAGATCCTTAGAACATGGTTGCCATATCCTGTTGAAAATTACTTTCGACATGGTATAATCGAGACAGTATCTTTGTGGAGATATTGGACGAAGAGGAGATGACGGAAGATGAATGCTGTTCTGGCTGCTTTAGCTGCGATCGCGATCCTGGGCGCAATGCTCGCAGCAGGGGTATATTTTGTTAAAAAGGCATGGTTTCTTCTGCCTTTGCTGATCGGCGTGGGGCTGGTCTATCATGGGCTGAAGGAGATGGGCGCAGAGAACGAACCGATACTGTACATTCTGGGAGGGCTTTTGCTGACTGGTATCTATCTTGGTGTCTGTATCATGTTTCTGATGGGGGATCGTGTGGAGCAGCTTGAGGTGAAAACCGACGAATGGCAGAAGGAATATAAGGACCGATTTACGGACTTTCGACGGGAGGCGCGCGAAAACATCGCGGAGATTACGAGGGAAAAGGAGCGTTTGGAAAGAGATTTGGAGTTTGCCAAAAGCCTATCGTCGAGCATGTCAGATGCCAGTGCGGATAAGGATGATCTAGATGCCCTGCGTAGGGAGGTCAGAGCACTGCGGTCAGAACTTTCGCGGCTGAAAAAAAGTAACGATACAAATCAGGAACTCCACGAGCACGCAGAGGAGCTGAAGTGGCTGCACCATGAGATCGATGCTCTGCGCGGGCAAGGAGATGCCGCTTATGGTCTTGCGCCGACGAAGCCTGCCGCGCGCGGACTTATCCCTGTCGATGAGCCGCTTGCAGGGCGCAATCTCGTCCCCGTTGACGAAACTCCCAAGGGCAGTGCGCTGATCTCGGGGGAGATCGATGGATAGCGCTGCCCCCGTTTTGTTCATATGTACTTTTTCTTATTGCAAATAGAAATCAATTATACTATAATAATACAGGAGTGGCAGTATGCATTCACAGAACCCCTTATTTTTGATGGGAGGAAATCTAATGAAGAAAAAGCTTTTGGCGGCGGCACTCGGTGCGGCCATCGGACTCTCGATGACCGCGGCATCGACGGATGCGCACGGCGTGTTCTTTGCGAACCGCGTCGATACGAAGGCACTCGTGCTCGGCGAGGGCCCCCTGGACAATGCCTACGACCCCGCATGTGTCCAGCGCATTGATGCGTACGATGTGAACTTCCAGCCGACGACGGTGGAGCGCGTGGACGGCGAGAAGAACATCACCATTGTGCCGGGCGATGATCTCGGTGTGACGGCGACGTTCTTTGACTATGGCTATTTCGCCAAGACGACGGACGGCAAGGTCATTCCGACGCGCGACTACTCGAACATCGAGAACCTCGTATCGGTGACGTACGCCTACAAGTACAACGTCCACTACTGGAGCGACAAGGTGCGTCCGGCGGGGATCTACAATGTGCCCATCCAGATCGTTCCGATGGTGAATCCGCTGACCCTGCGGCGCGGCGACACGCTGAACCTGCGCATCTATAAGGACGGCAAGCCCTATGCGAATGCACCCGTCATCGCGGATGTGCTCGGCAACCTGACGGCCGAGACGCAGGCGGATGCAGATGGGTTCGTCTCCGTGCGCGTGGCGAACAACGGCCTGAACGTGATCGGCGTCGAGGTCGGCTTCCCGACGGACAATCCGAACGTGACGAAGAAGATCTTCAGCTCGCTTTCGTTCATCCTCCCTGCGGAGTAAAATGTATATCTGAAAACGGAAAAAGCGCAGCTGCGTGTGTGGCTGCGCTTTTTCGATGGGATCAATCAGGCATCAGACACCAATGCCGCACTCCTTGCGGATGGCGTTTTGCAGGAGCTTCGAGAAATTGATGTTGCGCTCGCGTGCAAGGGTGTCCATCCAACCGGGCAAGGTTACGTTCTTGCGCACGGTACGTGTATCATTCATTTGACGTACGGGGAGTGTATCTGCCCGCACGAGAGCGACAGAGGCTCCGCTCGGTACATTGATTGCGGCGGGGGTGGATGGCGCAGGAAATTCCTGCTGTGTCTCCTCCATTTGCCAGAGAGCAAGGGCAAGTGCGTCCTCCGCGTTTTCGAACGCCTCCTCAATCGTTGCGCCGTCCGTGTAGCAGTTCGGCAGATCGGGAAAGTCAACGAGGATACCGTCCTCCTCCTCAGTAAAGATGGCGGGATAGATGTATTTCATGGAGAACCCTCCTTTATCGCATGGAGATGCCCGCATCCCTTAGAATCTTGTGCAGTGTGCCGGTGCGGACTTCCTCGCTCGGATGACGACCAACCATAAAGGTCTTGCCTGTCGCGGGACTCCGGTACATATCGTGACGCTTGTTGTGTCCGACGAAGATGCAGCCGTTTTTCTTGAGCAAGCGTACGAGTTCTGCCGTCGTCATAGGCGCACCTCCTTTGCATAGATTATACACACTAATGCGCGTTTTGTCAAGAAATACCTACACAATATGATACTTCTTCCACGGGATCTGATTGAGGCGTACGGTATTCAAAAAGTCCACGATGTCCTTGCGTCCGTAGTACTGCGGTTTGCCCTGCGGTGTGAGGCTCATGAGGATGATGGGCATGCCGGGGAAGAAGCGCATGAGGGCGCGGCGGGTCTGCGTGGATTTGATGGTGTAGCGCGTGACCTCAGGCGCGACGTGGATGATGGCGAAGATGACGCCCTTCTCGATAATGACAGCTCCCTCGATGGTCATGGATGCGCTCCTCTCTCTGTAATCGGCTCATTTTATCAGAGCCTATGATACAATACAAGAATAAAATTCAATTTAACATTAAAATACGGTTGCGGAAATCCGTAGAACCCCGTATAATAACCATAAGGGAAGTACATCGTTACGGCGAATGTAAATAATCCCGCTTTATGGTATTGACGGAATATTGAAAAAGTGCCTTGCCTATTGTATTCTTTCGCAAGGATTTTTTGGTATCGCGTCGAATACGATAAAGGTACTGATATTCAACGAAGACGGCGCGTGCGCCGACATTCATGGTGGATGTCGGGGTCTTGTTGCGTGCGCGGTCGGAGGAGGAATATGAGGCAGGTTTTATCGGCGTATTGGAGGCAGGTCGGTCTGGCGTTTGCGGCGGCGGTTCTCCTCGGTGCGGCGGCTCTCCTCATGATGGGAGAGCTTGCGCTCATCGGGGCACTCACGGCGGGCGCGGCGGCGGCGGCGCTCTACTTTGTCCAGCTTGCGCGGCGCCTTCTGCGTGCGGCGCGGCGCGGGACAGGCGGTGCGGCGCAGGTGCAGATCGGGCTGGTGCTGATGCTCGTCCTCATCGGAGCGGTTCTCTGGGCGGCAACGATAACGGACGTGCGGCATTTCTTCGCGGCAGTGGGAGGATTCCTCCTGATGCACGCGATCATGATGGTGCAGCTGATCGTGCGGACGATACGCGCCGATAGACGGAATCGCTGAAAGGCGGTTTCGATAGGTAACTGGGGGAGACCCCCGAGGGAGGTAGAGGTTATGCACGAAATCGGTGTTCGCGAGGCAGTGCAGATCGCCGGATTTACCTTCAATTCACAGACCCTCGTCATGACGTGGATCTCGATGGCCGTGGTGCTCCTGATCGGCTGGCTGGCGGTACGCAATCTGAAGGTTGTGCCGACGTCCAACTGGCAGATGATGATGGAGACGGTGATCGAGGCTCTGCATGACCAGGTGGAGGAGAACATGGGCCCGCGCGGGCGTGGATTCCTGTCCACGTTCATCGTGTCCCTGTTCCTGTTCCTTCTCGTGTCGAATTGGATTGGTCTTATTCCGACGATGGCATCGCCGACAAATGATCTGAACACCACCCTGGGACTGGCCCTGCTGGTCATCGTCATGATGCACGTCCTGGGACTGGCGGTGAAGGGAATGCACTATGTGGCACATTTCTTCCAGCCGGTCGCACCGTTCATCATCATCAACATTGTCGAGGAGCTCGCGAAACCGATTACGCTGTCGTTCCGTCTTTTCGGCAACATTCTGGCGGGTGAGATTCTGATTCACATCCTGCTGCAGCTCCTCGGGAACGGTTCGACGATCCCGTCGGTGATCTGGCTCGCGTTCAGCGTGTTCGTCGGCATTGTGCAGGCGTTGGTCTTTACGATGCTGTCGACGGCGTACATCGGCGCTGCCATCAAGACGGACGACGGTCACTAACGGCAGTATCGGTCGTGACCACACAGGTTTTGCACACCGTGCAGCAGGCACGGACACGAAGATTTTGTTCACATATTTAAGGAGGATCTTTTCATGGAAAACGCAATCATGGTCGCAGGCGCTCTTATCGGTGCGGGTCTCTGCTTTGGTCTTGCCGCAATCGGCGCAGGTATCGGTGACGGCCTTGTCACGGGCCGCTTCATCGAAGGCCTCGCACGTCAGCCGGAGGCGGGCGGCGTCCTCTTTACGCGTACGCTGATCTCGGTCGGTCTGATCGAGGCTCTTGCCATCATCGGCGTCGTTTTCGGCATCATCATGCTCTTTGCAAATCCGCTGATTCACTAAGACGCATGTGGCACGGATTTTGCAAAGGGGGCATAGGAATTGAGTGAAATTACGCAAGGCCTGATTGATCTCAACGGGACGCTGCCCATCCAAATCATCAACTTCCTGATTCTCGTTGCACTTCTGCGCGCGGTGGCATACAAGCCGATCGTGCGCATGATGGACGAGCGCAAGGCGAAGATCGCTGAGAGCATCGAGAAGGCGGATGCGGATGCCGCGGCAGCGGAGGCGACGCTGAACGAGTACAAGGCGCAGCTCGCTGCGGCGCGTACGAAGGCGCAGGAGATCGTCGACATGGCAGAAAAGCGTGCCGGCGAGGAGCGCGAGGCGAGCATCCAGGCGACGAAGCGTGAGATCGAGCAGATGAAGAAGTCCGCCGAGGAACAGATGGAGCGCGAGCGCGCCCATGCGGTGGAGCAGCTGAAGGCCGAGGTCGTCGCCCTATCGCTCGCAGCGGCGGGCAAGATCATCCAGAAGAATCTGGACGAAAAGGACAATGACGCCATCATCGGCGAGTTCATCGCAAAGCTCGACGCGAAAAAAGTCGGTGACGCGTCATGCTGAACATGGAGCTGGCGCGCAAGTATGCGCGTGCGATCTTCGAGCTGGCGTGCGAGGAGAACGCGCTCAGCGCCTACGGAAATGACCTCGCCAAGGTGCAGCAGACATACGTCGACTGCCCGGAGCTGAAGGCGTACCTCTGCAACCCGAACATCCAGCCCGAGGACAAGAAGTCCCTCCTGAAGGAAGTGTTCGAGGACGATGTGCGCGAGATGGTGCTGAACTTCCTCCTGCTGCTCATCGACAAGCGGCGCATGATGGTGTTCGAGGCGATCAGCGCGATCTTTGTGCAGCTCTCGAACGAGAAGCTCGGCATCGCTGTGGCGGATGTCACGACGGTGGAGCCGCTCAGCGAGATGCAGAAGGCAGAGCTGATGGAAAAGCTCGGACGCGTGACGGGCAAAGAGGTTTCCCTGCGCGAGCACCGCGACCCCTCGCTCATCGGCGGCGTGGTGGTGCGCATCGGCGACCGCCGCATCGACGGCAGCATCAAGGGACGTCTGGCAGCGATGACGGCAGAGTTAATGGCGAACTAGCGGGGTGACAGCGAAATATGAAAATGAATCCGGAAGAGATTACTTCCATCATCAAGGAACGCATCAAGAACTATGATGTCGATCTGAACGTCAACGACGTCGGCACGGTTCTTGAGGTCGGCGACGGCATTGCGCATATCTACGGCCTTGACAAGGCGATGGCAGGCGAGCTGCTCGACTTCGGCAACGATGTTTACGGGCTCGTGCTGAACCTCGAGCAGGAGAGCGTCGGCGCGGTGCTGCTCGGCGGCGAGACCCTCATCAAGGAGGGTGACACCGTAAAGCGTACGGGACGCATCATGCAGGTGCCCGTGGGCGAGGCGATGGTCGGACGCGTCGTGGACGCACTCGGCCGCCCCATCGACGGCAAGGGACCCATCGATACGAAGGAGTTCCGTCCGGTCGAGTCGCCGGCACCCGGCATTGCCGACCGCAAGAGCGTCCATGAGCCGCTCCAGACGGGTCTGAAGGCGATCGATGCCCTCGTTCCGATCGGCCGCGGCCAGCGCGAGCTGATCATCGGCGACCGCGGCACGGGCAAGACGGCGATTGCCGTCGATACGATCCTGAACCAGAAGGGACAGAACTGTATCTGCGTCTACGTCGCCATCGGTCAGAAGGCCTCCACCGTCGCGCGCGTCGTCAAGACGCTCGAGGACGGCGGCGCGATGGACTACACGATCATCGTCGCGGCGACGGCAGCAGACTCTGCGCCGCTGCAGTACCTCGCACCGTATGCGGGCGTGGCGATGGCAGAGTACTTCATGTACAAGGGCGGTCACGCGCTCTGCGTCTATGACGACCTCTCCAAGCACGCGGCGGCCTACCGCGCCATGTCGCTCCTGCTCCGCCGTCCGCCCGGACGCGAGGCATACCCGGGCGACGTGTTCTACTTACACTCCCGCCTCCTCGAGCGCGCGGCAAAGCTCTCCGACGCACTCGGTGCAGGCTCCATCACGGCACTGCCGATCATCGAGACACTCGCGGGCGACCTCTCGGCGTACATCCCGACGAACGTCATCTCGATCACCGACGGTCAGATCATGCTGGATACCGACTCGTTCTACTCGGGCATCCGCCCGGCGATCAGCGTCGGTCTCTCGGTCTCGCGTGTCGGCGGCTCCGCCCAGATCAAGGCGATGAAGCAGGTCGCGGGCACGATGCGTCTCGACCTCGCACAGTATCGCGAGCTCGCGGCATTCGCGCAGTTCGGCTCGGACCTCGACAAGGCGACGAAGGCACAGCTCGACCGCGGTGCCCGCATGGTTGAGACGCTGAAGCAGGCGCAGTACAGCCCGCTCTCCGTTGCGGAGCAGGTGCTCGTCATCTTTACGGCGGTGCGCGGCCATCTCGCGGACATCCCCGTCAGCAAGGTCGTCACCTTCCACACGGACTTCCTGAAGTTCATGCGCACGGCGCATCCGGAGATCGCAGCGGCGATCACGGAGATGAAGAAGCTGGACGATGGGCTCGAGGGAGACATCACGAAGGCGATCGCGGAGTTCAAGGAAACCATCTCCTACAAAGAAGCGTAAGGGGAGAGGTGACCGTATATGGCAAATTTACAGGACATCCGCCGGCGCATCCGCAGCGTCAAGAGCATCCAGCAGATCACGAACGCCATGGACATGGTCGCGACCTCGCGTCTGCGCCGTGCCAAGGAGGCAGCCAACAGCAACCGTCCTTATGCCGAAAAGACGGCTGCGGTCATCCGCAGCGTGGCGGCAGCGGCGACGGGCATCGCGCATCCGCTCCTCGAGCAGCATGAGAGCGGCAAGCGCCTCATCCTCGTCATGGCGGCGGACAAGGGGCTCGCAGGCGCATACTCCAGCAACGCACTCAAAAAGGCGATGACGCTCGTCGAGGATAAGTCCAACACGCAGATCGTCACCGTCGGGCGCAAGGCACGCGACTTCTTCAAGAACCGCAGCTTTGACATCATCAGTCAGCGCGTCGGCATCAGCGAGCGCCCGCAGGCGTCGCACGCGCAGAAGATCGCGCGCACGCTCATCAGTGCGTTTGAGTCCGGTGAGATCAAAGAAGTCTACATGGTCTACACGCGTTTCGTGTCGGCCATTACCTGTGTGCCCGAGGCCGTGAAACTCCTGCCCTTTACCGCAGAGGCAGGCGAGGGACACGCACAGGCACCCTACATCTATGAGCCGAATGCCGAGGAGGTGCTCGGGGCACTGCTGCCGCAGTACCTTTTCACCACCATCTATGCGGCGCTCCTCCAGTCGGCGGCGAGCGAGCTGAGCTCACGCATGAACGCGATGAGCAACGCGACCGACAACGCCGGGGAGCTCATCGGGAAGCTCGACCTCTACTACAACAAGGTACGTCAGGCGGGCATCACGAACGAGATCAACGAGATCGTCGGCGGCGCCGAGGCACTCAAGTGACATCCATGTACGCCGCGTGCATGGAGGTAAGGAGGTTTTCCATTGGCAAAAGGTAAAGTCGTACAGGTCATCGGACCTGTCGTAGATATTGAGTTTCCGGCGGGCGAACTGCCGGAGATCTTAAGCGCCATCAAGGTCAGGGGCAAGACGGCCGACCATGACATCGACCTCACGGTCGAGGTCATGCAGCACCTCGGCGACAGCGTCACGCGCTGCATCGCCATGAGCTCCACCGACGGCCTGATGCGCGGCATGGAGGCGGACGACACGGGCGCGCCGATCAGCGTGCCGGTCGGCGAGGCGACCCTCGGACGCGTCTTCAACGTCCTCGGTGAGACCGTTGACCACAATCCCGAACCCGTCGGCAATAAAGAGGTGTGGCCGATCCATCGCGCCGCCCCGAAGTTTGACGAGCAGGAGACATCGACCCAGATCCTCGAGACGGGCATAAAGGTCGTCGACCTCATCGCCCCGTACTCGCGCGGCGGAAAGGTCGGACTCTTCGGTGGAGCCGGCGTCGGCAAGACCGTTCTCATCATGGAGCTCATCCACAACATCGCGACCGAGCATGGCGGCTACTCCGTCTTTGCGGGCGTCGGCGAGCGTACGCGTGAGGGCAATGACCTCTGGTCGGAGATGACCGAGTCGGGCGTTATCGACAAGACCGCCCTCGTCTACGGCCAGATGAACGAGCCGCCCGGAGCACGTATGCGCGTCGCTCTGACGGGCCTCACGATGGCAGAGTACTTCCGTGATGTGCAGGGACAGGACGTTCTGCTCTTCATCGACAACATCTTCCGTTTCATCCAGGCAGGGTCCGAGGTCTCGGCTCTGCTCGGACGTATGCCGTCCGCCGTTGGCTACCAGCCGACGCTGACGACCGACGTCGGTGCCCTGCAGGAGCGCATCACCTCCACGAAAAAGGGCTCGATCACGTCCGTGCAGGCGGTCTACGTCCCCGCGGACGACCTCACCGACCCGGCACCGGCGGCGACATTCACCCATCTCGACGCGACGACGGTTCTTTCCCGTCAGATCGCCGAGCTCGGCATCTACCCCGCCGTTGACCCGCTGGACTCCACCTCGCGCATCCTCGACCCGCACGTCATCGGGCAGGAGCACTACGAAGTCGCGCGCGGTGTACAGGCGGTGCTCCAGAAGTACAAGGATCTGCAGGACATCATCGCCATCCTCGGTATGGAGGAACTCTCCGACGAGGATAAGCTGACCGTCTCGCGTGCGCGCAAGATCCAGCGTTTCCTCTCGCAGCCGTTCGCCGTTGCCGAGGTGTTCACGGGCTCGCCCGGAAAATACGTCGCGCTGAAGGACACGATCCGCGGGTTCAAGGAAATCCTCGACGGCAAGCACGACGACCTCCCCGAGGCTGCCTTCTACATGGTCGGCAGCATCGACGAAGTCATCGAGAAGGCGAAGAAGCTCAAAGAGGAGGAATGACGGATGGCGACCATCAAGCTGGAGATCGTATCTCCCGACCGCGTGGTCTATGCCGCCGACATCGACATGCTCATCGCCCGCTCCACGGGCGGCGAGATCGGCATACTGCCGAAGCACATTCCCCTCGTCACGGGACTTGAGCCCCATGCCATGAAGATTCATGTCGACGCCAAGGAACAGCTCATCGCTGTGGCGGGCGGCTTCATGGAGGTTACCCCCGACAAGATCACCGTTCTCGCAACTGCTGCGGAGGAGCCGATCGAGATCGACGTCCTCCGTGCACAGCGCGCCTACGAGCGTGCGCAGGAGCGCCTCCAGCTCCTGCGCGAGAGCCCCGATACACAGGGCGGCATCATCGACGAGCAGCGCGCCTCCCTCGCGCTGAAACGCGCCGCAGCACGCCTGCAGACCGCGAAGACAGTGAAGCCCGGTGCATGATTCACCGGGATAGAAAAACCGCCTCAGCCGTATTGGTTGGGGCGTTTTTGTATTGGAGAATCTGTATAAACTATGGTATAATTATCCCATTCTAGAAAGGCGGTGCATCATGCCACAGATTATTCCCATCAAGGATCTCAAGGATACCGCGCGCATCTCGGAGATGTGCCACGCGAGTGACGAGCCGATCTACGTCACGAAGAACGGCTACGGCGACATGGTCTTTATGAGCATGGAAACGTACGAAAACATGCAGGAACGGGGACATATCTATCGCGAGATTGCTCGTGCCGAGGAGGATATTGAGGCGGGGCGGACGTATGACGCACGCGAGGCACTGGCTCGTACGAGACTGAAATATGTGCTATAGACTTATTGTTCCGGCGTATGTGAATGAGCAGATCGATACGTGCATTGCGTACATCGCACAGACACTACGCAATCCCGATGCAGCACGCAGCGTCTTGGATGATGTTGCAGTCGTCTACGAGCGATTGGAACATCTGCCGGAAGCCTTTCCGCTATGTCGTGATACTTGCCTCCGGGCAAAGGAATATCGGAAGATAGCCCTCCCGCATCATAACTATCTTCTTATTTATCGTATTGAGAAGCGCATCGTCTACGTCGTCGGATTCTTTCATATGCGTGAAAATTATAGAAATAAACTGTAATATAGACAAAGAACCACTCTTGTGCAGTCTAGTGTAAGGGCGGTTCTGATTTTTATAGACAGCCAAAGTGCTGATACCAAGCGAATACAATGCTTTCTTTGTTTGCCGAGATACCTTTAAGCAGCCGGTTCAGATCCTTTGCGGGGATATTTCCATGGTTGTGTGCAACAACGGGATTGCCGTCCGCCGGTATCCAAATCTTTGTGGCATTCGGAGACGGCGCGCCCTTGCACACATGAACGTAGACAGGCTCGTTTTCCTCGTGTGACCCAAGGAATCACTGATAAATTCAGCCGCGCCATCTTAACGCATCTTTTTTGCCCTGTCTGTGTCGACAAATCCTCCACATAGCTTTGGCTATGCGTCCGGTTTGTCTCCTTGACAGGACGAAAAAATCTGCGCAAATCTGACGGACTTCATTTTATCAGTGATTCCCCCAAAGATACGATAACCGAACAAATCACCCCACGTCGGCAACGAGCTCACCATCCTCCCGTGCAATCTCCCAGATCAGCGCACTGTTATTCCGTACAAATTCGGTCAGCTTCGTACGCTCGTCCTCGGTGAAGCCGCTGTACTTCGTGCAGGTAATGCTCGGCAGCAGGAATTCAGCCGTGTCAAATCCGTGTTCCTGGGCGCGCTCCATGTGTACGAGAAGGCTCTCACCTTTTGCGGCGGAGCAGTGAATATCCGAAAACGTCGTGACAATGCCGTCGATCGTGCTGTAGTAGTGTTTCATAATGCCGCCTCCTTATAAAAAGTATACGTCAGACCGTGTTTTCGGTCAATAGACTCCATGAGACATAAGCATTATAGACGGTGCGAACTGAATATGCTATCATGAGCCTATACCGCTCGCAGAAAGGAGGCATCTATGAATCTTGCCAACTACCGCACGTCCATCATTCTCGCCGTAACGTTTACGCTCCTGCTCTCAACGTTCTGGTTCTATCAGGACTTTGCATTCATCATCTTCCTCTCGCTGCTCCTGCAGCTCCTCCTAAAGCCTGCGGTGGACTTCATGGAGGCACGACGGATACCGCGCTCGGTTGCGTCGGCAATCGCCATCATCGCCTTCATCCTCGTGCTCGCCGCACTCGCGAGCATCATCTCACGCTCCGTCCTCCCATCCTTTCAGCGGTTCGTCGCGGAGCTGCCGACCATCGGTCAGAGCCTGCAGCAGCCTCCCTTTCTCTCGGACACCGACTTTATCAAAGATGAGTTCGTGAACATCCTCGACCGTCTGCGCAGCGTCGGCGCAGAACTGCTGCGCGCCTCGCTCTCCTTTCTCCTTGTTGCATTCGGGAAGGTCATCGACTTTGTCATCATCATTTTCGTATCGTTCTACCTTCTGAAGGATGGTCTCACGATCAAACTCTGGCTCGCCGATCTCTTTCCGCACACCGCGCGGCGGCGTGTCCTCCGCCTCTTTGACACCCTGCTCATCGCACTGCGCGCCTACATTTGCAGTCAGATCGTCATGTGTGTCATCACGGGTGTCGTCGTCTTCGCCTATTTCAAACTGATGGGGCTGCCGTATGCCTCGGTCTTTGCCCTGCTGTCGGGCGTCAGCGAGTTTGTCCCCGTGCTGGGACCCACCGTCGCCTCGACCCTCGGCGCACTCATGACCGCCTCAGCGATGCGCGAGCTCACCGTGCAGACTGCGCTCTTCTACGTCGCGCTTACGCAGGTCAACCACAACATCGTCTATCCTGCCCTCGTCGGCAAAAGCCTCCACCTCCACCCCGTTGCCGTCATTCTCGGCGTCGTCTTCGGCGGCGAGATCCTCGGTGCCGCAGGAATGTTCCTCGCCGTTCCCTTCATGGTTATTGTCAAGATCGTTGTGACGGACATCTATCATGAGCAGAAAACCGAGACGCCGGAGGGGGAGGAAGAAAAGCCGTGATTGAAAATTCTTTGATGAGGCATTATGATATGAACTGTGGGAATGCAGCTTTACTCACACAAATACAAACCGAAAGAAGCGACCTATCATGAAAAAAGTCTTTCCAACATCCCCAAAATCGTGTGGTTTCAGCTTTTCCTGCTGGCTCTAGGCTATGCTTTTTACTCGGCCAACCGTTTGTCGTTCGGCGTCGGACTCAAAGCCGTCGCGGCGAGCATCTCACTGACCGCCGTTCAGCTCGGCACGATCGGCACGATATTTACTCTTGGGCAGGCACTTGTTGACATTCCTGCAGGCTATCTGGCAGACCGTTTTGGACGCAAGCGGATGCTTGTCATGGGGATGGTTGGGCTCGGCTGTATGACGGCTCTTGTGACGACCTCGGCGAGTTTCGCTGCTGCGGCGTTCTGGCGCTTTATGTTCGGTGTCGCAGAGGGCTGCTGGAACATCGTCATGTACTCCGTGGCGGGCTCGATTTTTCCTGCGGCACGCGCAATGCTCAACGGTCTCATGATGACCTTTTATTCGATCGGCGCGTATGTCGGCCCCGCCTACTACGGATGGAGCCTCGAGCGCACGGGAGAGTGGAGCGTCGGCCTTCAGCACATGGGCGTTGTGACCGTCATCTTCGGCCTTCTCCTCATCGTAGGACTGCGGGCGCGGTACACAGACACGTCCAAGGATGTCAAGCGCCTTCACCTGTGTGAGGCAGTGCGCACCGTCGGCTTCAACAAGGTCGTGTGGCTCGCCGTGCTGATTCAGATTCTGAACATCATCCCATATTGGGGCTTCGCCTCGATGGGACCGTATCTCTTTATGACCTATAAGGGATTCAGTGCGACGGAGGCAGGGCAGTTCTTCGGCGCAATTTATGGGATCGGCGGACTAAGCGGCGTCCTTTTGGGATTCTTTGCCGATCGCTTCGGCCGGCGGCCGACGGTGCTCTTCCTCTCGGCACTTAACGCGCTCTGCGCCCTCGTCATTTTCCACATTATGCCGCAGAACTCACCGCTCCTCTACATCGTCGGTGCGATGATGGGCATCGGGCTTCATGCTGTCTATGTTCTCGGCTACACGATCGCACAGGATGGCGTCAGTCATCAGCAGATTGGGCTTGCGACCGGCATCGTCGGTGCATCGAGCTACTTCCTCTCGTTCTTTTCCGGTCCTTTGATGGGCTTTTTGACGAGTACGCTCGGCCATGCGGCGGCACTTGATATCATTGTCATTGCCTTCGAGGCGGTGCTCGTCGTCGTTGCATTCTTTATGAAGGAGACGCAGCACAGAGGGCAGGAGGAACAATCATAGCGGATCGGATTAATGAGCGGGCATGCGGCTCAGAAATGCGCTGCGCCTCGTTTCTCAACAGAAAAAGCCGCCGTGCAGGTGCACGGCGGCTTTTTTGTCGGGAAGAATATTATGCAAGCATGGAGCGGAGGAACCAGATCTGCTTTGCGTAGTTGGTGATGTGATCCTCCATGAGGTTCGCAACGCCGAAGCAGTCATGCGCATCGGCCGCCTTGCGGATCGCGAGCGCCTGATCGCGGAGCAGCTCAAGGTCGGCAAGCGTGATCTCGAGCGCCTTCTTCTGATCGACCGCCTCGTCGCCGAGCTCCTTGATCGTAGCGATCGCGAGGTAGCCCTTGAGGCTCGCAACCGGCTGTGCGCCCGCGATCTTCAGCAGCTCCGCCGTCTCGTCGAGCACGTCCGCGAACGCATCGTAGAGCGACTCGAGGTACTCGTGGACTGCCTTGAACTGCGATCCGACAACGTTCCAGTGGAGGTTGTGCAGCTTGATGTAGCCGACGCCGATGTTGGCGATGTAGGTGTTGAGTGCGTTGTTCAGGTTTGCGTCATTTGCGTGTGACATAGTGGAAAATCCCCTTTCATCATTTTGTACCGCAGATCCTTAAGAATCTGTTTCATATCCTGTTGACATTGGCTATTATAGACCACGTGCTTTTATTTGTCAATAGTAATTATTAAATAGCGGGAAATAAAATAGAGCTGCCACGATTTTTGCAACAGCTCCGAGAGAGGTATGTATGTTTATCTTTCCCTAGTCCTTCACATTTCGGAATGCAAGCGAGTACGCGAGCACAACGGCAAAGCAGAGGACGGGGAGGTAGAAGGCGGTCCGGATGGCGGCGATCTCGGGGGTAAAGCCGCTGACAAGTCCGGAGAGTGTGCCGCCGTCGACGAGTGCGCCCATCATCGGGGTGATGATGGCACCGCCGAGGATGGCCATGATGAGGCCGGCTGCACCGAACTTCACTTCAGGACCGAGCCCGCGCAGGGCGATGCCGTAGATGGTCGGGAACATGAGGGACATGCATCCTGAGATACCGACGAGACAGTAGATGGAGATCTCGATCGGGAGGTAGATGGTCCCGAGGCAGCAGAGGATGCCGCTGAGGGCGAAGACCGCCATCATCTTTGCGGGGACGATGTACTTCATGAGCCACGTGCAGATCCAGCGGCAGCCGATGAAGAGGAAGATGGAGTAGATGTAGTAGTTTGCTGCCTCCGCCTCGACGAGGTTCATGTTCGTCATGACGTACTTGATCGTCCATGTCCAGACGGCGATCTGTACGCCGACGTAGAAGAACTGGCTGACAACGCCGAACGCATAGCGCGGGCGGGCGACGAGGCGGCGGATTGCCTCACCGACGCTCATGGTGTCGTCCGCATCGCGGTCACTGAGACCGCTGCGATAGAAGAACATCCATATAATGAAGGCGATGAGGATGAGTCCGACGTAGGGGACGCAGACCCAGAAGAGTTCGGCGTCGCGGACGGCGGTGAGCGCCTCCGTACTCATGGCGAGGCGGTCGTCGAGCGTGGCGGGGTTCAGGTGCGCGAGGATGACATATTTCGCGAGGAAGAGCCCTGCCATGGACCCGAGCGGGTTGAACGCCTGAGCAAAGTTGAGACGGCGCACACTGGTCGACTCGTCGCCGAGGGAGAGAACGAACGGGTTGCACGTGGTCTCAAGGACGGAGAGACCGCCCGCGAGAATGAAGATGGAGACGAGGAAGAGGTTGTAGCTCTGCAGGATCGCCGCAGGGATATAGCCGAACGCGCCAATCATGTAGAAGCCGAGTCCGACGAGGACGCCCATGCGGTAGGAGTAGCGCTTGATGATAAAGGCGGCAGGAAGTGCGAGGACGGCATACGCACCGTAGAACGCGACCTGCACGAGAGAGGAGTCGACTGCCTTGATCATAAAGATCTTGGCAAAGGACGGGACGAGGTTGTCCGTCATGTTGTTGAGCAGTCCCCAGAGTGCAAAGCAGGAGACGAGCAGGAAGAAGTATACGCGGTACTGGTGGGGCACGACGGGGGCATCGTCCACGTCGCGCACGTCCGCTGTGAAGGCGGCAGTATCTTTGGTCATGTGAATCACCCTCTGTTCGGTTTGATCTCAGTTATTCCTCAGCGTAGTGCTTATAGCCTGGGTGGCGTCCCTGAACGCCGTAGTAGCTGCGTAGATCGATGAGCTTGTCGATGTTCGCACGCGAGATTTCCTTCGGTCCGCCGAGCATATAGGCGGTGAGGTTGATCTTGGCGAACAGTTCGAGTGTCTCCATCTTGTAGTAGGCGTCAATGAGGTTCGCGCCGAGGGTCAGCGCGCCGTGGTTCTCAAGGAGTACGGCATCGTGCTCCTGGATGTAGGGCGCAATCGCCTCGGGGACTTCGTATGTGGACGGCGTGCCGTACGGCGTGATGGGGATGGAGCCGAGCGAGACGACGGTCTCGATCATGTCGTAGCGGTCAAGCGGTATGTGCGCGACGGCAAATCCAGTCGCCGTGGGCGGATGCGCGTGCACGACGGAGCGCACGTCTGCGCGGTCCTTGTAGCAGCGCAGGTGCATCTTGATCTCGGAGGAGGGGCGATAGCCCTCATTTGCCTCAAGGATGTTGCCCTCGCGGTCGATGCGCACGAGTTTCTCCGGTGTGATGAAGCTCTTGCTGATGCCGGTCGGCGTTGCGAGCAGGGTGTCGTCATCGAGGAGGACGGTGACGTTGCCGTCATTCGCAGCGACCCAGCCGAGCTGCCACATCTTGTGACAGACATCGCAGATGGCGTCTTTGGTTTCCTTTATATTATCCATTTCTCTCACCTTTCAGGCGTCCGTGACGACACCCTTTTGCAGTATGATGTTGGCGTACAGCGCGGATTCGCCCGTGGTGACAATGGCGTACGCCGTGCGCGCCTCGTCGTAGAAGCGGAACCGCTCGATCGTGCCGACGGCTGCCGCGCCGCGCGCGTCATGCTTTGCAATGATCTCCTTGTACGTGTCCCAGATCGGTGTTTCGACGGGATCGCCCGGCATGACCTCCATGAGGCTGATCGGTTTGTCAACGTAGGGGTCGAGCGGGAACAGTGTGAGGATCGCGTCGAGGAGTTCGGGAACGCCGTGCCCGTCGGCGCGGATGACGATGCAGTCCTTACCGACCGATTCGGCGGGGAAGTTGCCGTCGCCGATGACGATGCGGTCGCTGTGTCCCATCTCGGCGAGTACCTTGAGCAGCGCGGGGGAGATGATTTTCGGGATTCCTTTCAGCATGGGGTCAGCCCCTTCCATTTTTCAAAATGTGCGTCCCATTGGTCGGTGTCCTTCGGCTCGTACGCCGTGATGTCGGAGGAGGCGCGGATGAGTGCCCGTGCCTCGGCGAGATCCCTGACCTCGTCCGCCGCAATCAGCTGCAGGGCGATATTGCCGAGGACGGTCGCCTCGATGGGTCCCGCGAGGACGGTGCGTCCGCACGCATCCGCCGTGAGCTGGGCGAGGAGCCGACTCTGGACGCCGCCGCCGATGAGATAGATCTTGTCGTAGTGTTTGCCCGTGCAGGTCTCGATCTCCGTGAGTGCCGCGCGGTAGGAGAGGGCAAGGCTCTCGTCGATGCAGCGGACGACTTCGCCGACGGTCTCGGGGACGGGCTGTCCCGTGCGCTCACACGCGGCGCGGATCCGGAGCGGCATATCGCCCGAGGGCAGGAATGCGGGATCGTCGGGGCGAATGAAGGAGCGCTGTGTGGGGGCTGCCGCCGCCATTTGCTCCAGCTCGCCGTAGGAGTATTCGTGCCCTTCGCGCATCCACTGACGGCGGCTCTCCTGAATGAGCCAGAGGCCGATGAGGTTCTTGAGGAAGGAGATCCGCGCACCGTAGCCGCCCTCGTTCGTTATGTTGCACGCGGCGGAGGTCTCGTTGATGATCGGCTCCCGCAGCTCTGTGCCGAGGAGCGACCATGTGCCGCAGGAGAGGAAGATGAAGTCCTCCTCTCCCGTGGGCACGCCCGCCATGGCACTCTGCGTGTCATGCCCCGCAACGGCGATGATGTCGGGTCTGCCCATGCCGAGCTCGGCGGACAGCTCCTCCGTCATGCGCCCAATGGGCGTCGCCGTGGGGACAATGTCCGTGAGGATGTGCGCGGGCAGGTCGAGTGCGGTGAGTACCTCACGCGACCATGTGCGCCTCTGCGCATCGAGCATCTGTGTCGTGCTGGCGATGGAGTACTCGGTCTGCTTCTCCCCCGAGAGAAAGTAGTTGAGGAGATCCGGCATGAGCAGCAGCGTCTTTGCCCGCGCGAGCAGCTCGGGGCGCTGCTGCCTGAGGGCGAGCAGCTGAAACACGGTGTTGATCTCCATGATCTGATTGCCCGTGATGCGGTAGAGTTCCTCGCGTGAAATCTTTTGGAATGCCGCGCCGCTCATGCCGACGGTGCGGCGGTCGCGGTAGTGGACGGGGGTTTCAAGGAGACAGCCGTCAGCGTCCAAAAGCCCGAAGTCCACGCCCCATGTGTCTGTGCCGATGCTCGCGATGTTATGCCCGCGTGCCTTCAGCAGTCCCTGCTTCATCTCGTGAAAGAGGCGCAGGACATCCCAGTACATCGTGCGTCCAAGGTGGACGGGGTCGTTTGTGAAGCGGTGCAGTTCCTCCATGCGGATGCGGCTGCCGTCGTACGCGCCCAGGACGGCTCTGCCGCCCGAGGCGCCGAGGTCGAAGGAGAGCACATATTTTTCCGTAGCCATGGAAGCCTCCGATGTTATTTATACATTGGCCCGTAGGCGGCACAGGCGCGATAGTCCTGTCCCTCCGCGTCCATGCCGAATGCGTTCCATGCGGCGGGGCGGAAGACATCGACGTCCGCGACGTTGTGCATGCAGACGGGGATGCGCAGGATGGAGCAGAGTGTGATGAGGTCGGCGCCGATGTGTCCGTAGCTGATCGCACCGTGGTTCGCGCCCCAGTTGTTCATCACATCGTAGGCGGAGCGGAAGGCGCCCGCACCCGTCAGACGCGGGGTGAACCAGGTGCACGGCCAGGTGTAGTCCGTGCGCTTCCAGAGCTTGTCCGAGACCTCGTCGGGCAGGTTCACCGTCCAGCCCTCAACGAGCTGCAGCACGGGGCCAAGACCCTTGACGAGGTTGACGCGCACCATGGTCGCGGGCATCTCGCCGCGCGTGAGGAAGCGGGAGGAGAAGCCGCCGCCGCGGAAGTAGCCGTTGTCCGCCGGGCACCACTCGGTCGCATCGAGGCACGCCTTCTGGTCTTTTTCCGTGAGCTCCCAGAACGGCTTGATGACAGACTCTGCACCGTCCTTGATCTCACCGCACGCGTCGAGGCACGCTGCACCGGAGTTGATGAGGTGGATGAAGCCCTTGCCTTCCTTTGCACGTCCTTCCAGCTCGTAGCCTGTCGCCTTTTTGACCGCCTCGGGGCTCCAGTAGGTACGCACATCGGCAAAGATCTGGGCGCGGTTCGTGAGCAGCTTGTTGAAGAGCATTGCAACGCCGTTCAGCGTGTCGTTCTCCGTGGCGAGGATGTACGGCTCGCGCGCACCGTTCCAGTCGAACGAGGAGTTCATCATCGCCTCGGCGAAATCGCCGTTCGGGTAGAAGTCCGTCCACTGGCGCTGCCCCTGGAAACCGCCTGCGATTGCATTGTGTCCGAGGACCTCCTCCTCACAGCCCTTCGGCAGATTCTTGTTGCCGTTGTAGAGGTCTTTGATGATGCACATCATCTTGACGACGAATTCCCACGCCTCTTCTTTCTCCTTGTCGCTCTTGCGCGCGAATTCGGGGTTCTTGTCAAAACCTTCCTTGCAGTGCTCCTTCGTCCATGCGAGAGCCTTCTTGTACTCCTCGGGATCGTAGACGCCCTCCGTCATACGGCGAATGATCTCGACCTCGTCGACCGACTCGACGCGCATCCCGAGGTACTCCTCGAAGAACTCGGGGCTGATGATCGATCCACCAATGCCCATGGTGATCGCACCGATCTGGAGGTAGGACTTGCCGCGCATCGTAGCGGCGGCGACGGCAGCGCGGCCGAAGCGGAGCAGCTTCTCTGCAACGTCGGCGGGGATACCCTCGGCGTCTGCCTCCTGCACGTCATGGCCGTAGATGCCGAATGCGGGCAGCCCCTTCTGTGCATGGCTCGCGAGGACGGAGGCGAGATAGACCGCGCCCGGGCGCTCCGTGCCGTTGAATCCCCAGACCCCCTTGATCGTCATCGGATCCATGTCCATTGTCTCCGAGCCGTAGCACCAGCACGGTGTGACCGTCAGCGTGATGTCTACGCCCGCACGGCGGAACTGCTCTGCGCACGCCGCCGCCTCAGGGACGCGGCCGATGGTCGAGTCGGCGATGATGACCTTCACAGGCTCGCCGTTCGAGTAGCGCAGGTTCTCCTCAAAGAGCTTCTTCGCGGCGCGTGCCATACCCATGGTCTGCTCCTCAAGTGCGCCGCGCACATCGAGAACACCGCGCCGCCCGTCAATCGTCGGACGGATGCCGATCACCGGATAACCGCCAATGCATCTTGCTTCTGCCATGATAATTTCCTCCATTTCACATGTGATTCATCGTGTTGATGAATATTTGCTTTTTTCTGTTATGTCTGTATTATAGCGTTGAACAGAGTACAGTGCTTGTGCTATACTATGTAAAAATAGAACGATTTTATCTTTTTGATAAAATGGATATAACTTGAGAAATATTACCAATAAGGGTAAATGGGGGGGTATAACGATCTTGACTAAAAATGCGACGATATTATCTTTTGTGAAATAGAGGAGAATACAATGAAACCTGCGGGATACAACGAATTCCGTACGCGCGGACGCTTTGATTTTCCGATCGAATTCCATCATGTGGACTGCCATCACCCGCGCTTTCACATGCCCTATCACTGGCATATCGAGTACGAGATCGTCTACGTTCTGCACGGCGGGCTGACGCTTTCCCTCAACGAAGACACCGTGCAGGCGCGTGCGGGCGACATCATCTTTATCCGTGACGGCATCGTTCACGGCGGTGCGCCGCTGGATCAGGAGACCGTCTACGAGTGCATTGTATTTGATATGAAGAAACTCCTGCACGGGAGTCAATGCACGGGGGAGCGCGTGAGCAAGATCCTCGAGCATGAACTTCTCATCAATAAATACATCCCCGGCGAGACACACGATGTACCACAGATGATTGCCGCGCTCTTTACGGCGATGAAGGGGGCGCGAGAGGGGTATGAGCTGATCGTCACGGGGATGCTCTACAGCTTCATTGGTGCGGTGCTGCAGCATAGACTCTGCCACGCACCGAATGCGGCACTGCGCGAGAGCAGCCGGCGGCGTGTCATGCAGCTCAAGAAGACATTTCAGCTCATCGACGATGCCTACGATCAGCCGCTTACCCTCGGCGATCTCGCGGCAGCGGCAGGATTGACGCCGAACTATTTCTGCCGGTTTTTCCAGAAGATCACGAACCGCAGCCCCATCGACTACCTGAATCATTACCGCATCGAGGCGGCGTGCATCCGCCTCGCGCACAGTGGAGAGAGCATCACGGAGATTGCGCTTGCGACGGGGTTCAACGACATCAGCTACTTCATTAAGACGTTCCGAAAGTATAAGGGCATCTCACCGCTGAAGTATCAGAAGGCAAATTCTGCTTGACAAACAGCATATTTTATATATAATACATAGCAATAAAATATGTTATATCGTTTTGGCTGAGAGGGGAATCGCCATGAGTGAGCAGAAATATCATTTTGAGACCTTGCAGGTGCGCGTCGGACAGGAGGAAGCCGATCCCGTGACGGATGCGCGTGCTGTGCCGATTTATCAGACGACCTCGTACGTCTTCCACAATGCGCAGCACGCTGCCGACCGCTTCGCGCTCAAGGATCCGGGCTATATCTATGGACGCCTGATGAACCCGACGCAGGACGTCTTTGAAAAGCGCATCGCGGCACTCGAGGGCGGCACGGCGGCCCTCGCCTTTGCCTCGGGTGCGGCGGCGATCACAGCGACGATCCAGGCACTCGCCCATGAGGGCGACCACGTCGTCGCACAGCAGAGCATCTACGGCGGTACGTACAACTTCCTCGCGCACACGGCGAAGGACTGGGGCATCGACGTGACCTTCGTCGAGCCGCGGGCGGGCGCACAGGGCTTCGCCGATGCCATCCGCCCGAACACGAAATGCGTCTTCATCGAGACCGTCGGCAACCCGAACGCCGATCTCGTGGACATCGAGGCCGTAGCACAGGCGGCACACGCGCAGGGCGTTCCCGTCGTCATCGACAACACCTTTGCGACGCCGTACCTCCTGCGCCCCATCGAGCACGGCGCGGACATCGTCGTGCACTCCGCGACGAAATTCATCGGCGGGCACGGCTCCAGCCTCGGCGGCGTCATCGTCGAGGGCGGCACCTTCGACTGGAAGGCATCGGGACGCTTCCCGCACCTCACGCAGCCGAACGAGAGCTATCACGGCGTGAACTTCGTCGAGGCACTCGGCCCCGTCGCCTTCGTCACCTACATCCGTGCCCTCCTCCTGCGTGACACGGGCGCGGCGATCGCTCCGTTCAACGCATTCCTCTTCCTGCAGGGGCTCGAGACACTCTCCCTGCGCGCCGAGCGGCACGTATCGAACGCACTGAAGGTCGTGGACTTCCTCGCGAAGCATCCGAAGGTCGAGCGCGTCAACCACCCCTCGCTCCCGCATCATCCCGATCACGCCATCTACGAGCGGTACTTCCCGCAGGGCGGCGTATCGATCTTCACCTTTGACATCGTGGGCGGGCAGGAGGCGGCGTTCCGCTTCATCGATCACCTGAAACTCTTCTCGCTCCTCGCGAACGTCGCGGATGTCAAGTCGCTCGTCATCCATCCCGCGACCACCACGCACTCCCAGATGAACGACGACGAGCTCGCAGCGTCCGGCATCGGCAGAGGCACCATCCGCCTCTCCATCGGCATCGAGCACATCGACGACCTCCTCGCCGACCTCACGGCAGCATTTGACGCTGTTTGAGCCGTTCTCCTGTAAAAGTAAAACCTCTGCGCGAAGGCTTTCCGTCGTGCAGAGGTTTTTGTGTTGGGTGTCATCCATTTTGCCTGTTTGTGTCGATGCTTCACTGGGACATCCATCATTTTGATACACTGATCGTCGCTCTGTATGAGCTCTGTTGGAAAAGTTTTTAATGTTTTTCGCAAAATTTTGTATATGATAGAAGGATTTTCCGCATTTACGTCGAAAGCGTCCTAGAGTACCTATATGTGGATGCTTCGAATTTCTGACCGGGCACCACGCGGTATGGACGCGCAGTACCTCATCGGTGATGGGGATGCCCTAGGGGAAGGAGGGCGGCGATGTTTTCGGAGATACGGCTTTCTGCACTCATTCTCACCGTCCTCATCAGTGTTGCCCTCGTGGTCGGGCTGATCCACTATGCTCCGCCGCTGACGCAGACGTATTACTGGCGACTCGGCGGACTGATCGCGGGCGCGGGGCTGCTCGTCACCCTCTTTGACCGCTTGATGGCGGCGCGGGCGCGGCGGCGTGCGGCAAAGAATCCACCGCTCTCCTTTGAGGAGGGGCAGACCGCCATGCCCGCTGCGGCAGAGACCATAACGGAGCGACCGTCCGTCTCCATCTTCCCTGCAAAGACAACGGCAGCTGCCATGCCCCAAGCCCCGCCCCAACCGGCGGGAAAGAAATCGGCGGCAAAAAAGAAAAAGACAAAGGCACACGTGGAGAAGAACGCAGCGAAGCCAGCTCCACCCCTCGCGGCAGTACTGCCTTTGGCGGCAGAACCGCCCCCAGTGGCGGCACCGCCCGCGAAGAGTCCACCGCCAGATCCCTCGCCGGCAGAACACCTGCCGGATGGGCTCGATGCGCTGCTCGACATCGCCTATGTGTCGGCAGAGCCTGCGCCTGAGCGCGCCGTCGCCGCCTACCGAAAGGCACTCGCACGGTACCCGCAGGACTCCTACATGCCATATCTCATCATCGAGCTCTCCACCCTCTACAAGCGTCTGGGGAACTACGACGAGGCGCTTCGTCTCTTTGACGAGGCGCTCGCGCTGCCCATCATTGCCAAGAACGCCGTCATGGTGCAGGAGTTTCGACACTCCCGCCGCACCCTGCACGCCGTTTCGGATATGCTCCGCGCGCGGGGAACCCCTGCGCTCCCCTTCGGCGAGGTGCCGGAGGATGTACTGGCGGCGGCTGACCGACAGGCGGGCAATCACACCTGACATTTTATGAAAATGGAGGAATAAATATGAAGAAAAGCGTTGACATCCTAGGACTTCCCGTCATCAGCATCACAGAGGGGCGCGAGCTCGGCATGAGCAAGACCCTCCTCATTGATGCGCCGAACCGCATCGTCGCAGCGATCACGATTGAGGACGAGGACTGGTATCGCGGAGTCAAGCTCATCCCCTACGATAACGTGATTGCCGTCGGTGACGATGCCGTCACCATCAACAACAGCGAGAACATCCTTACGCTCGATGCGGCGGGAGATTTTGAAACCCTGCTCGACGACAACATCCGCGTCATCGGTACAAAGGCGATCACGCGCACGGGTGTCATTCAGGGCAATATCACAGAGATCTACATCGGTGACGACGGCAGCATTGAGAAATGCGAGATCACTGCGCCTGAGGGATCGACATCCGAGGTCACGGCAGATCAGGTCGCCATCTTCGGAAAGGAAGTCACGGTCATCTCGCCGGAGGGCGATGCCGTAAAAAAATCTGATGCAGCGTCTGCACCGGCGGCACCCGCTGTGACAGCCCCCGCAGCAGAGCCCGCTGCGGCTGAGCCGGTCGAGGAGACTGCCCCTACGGAGGAGACGCCTGCCGAAGAGCCGGCTGCTCCGGAGGAGACGGCTGCCCCCGAGGCACCGGCAGAGGAGCCCGCACCTGCCGCAGAGGAGCCTGCCCCTGAGGCACCGGCAGAGGACGAGGCCAAGGACGCAGAGCGCGCGAACGAGGATCGTCACCGCCGCTTCCTCCTCGGCAAGAAGGCGACGCGCACCATCAAGATGGACAACGGCGTCGTCATCGTCGAGGCGGGCGCGGACATCACCGAGGAAGTCCTCCAGAAGGCCAAGCTCGGCAACAAGTTCATCGAACTCTCGATGAGCGCACAGTAAGGAACAAACAATAGAATAGGGGAGCTGACAGCAGTCGGCTGAGAGGGGACAATGCGTCCCGACCCATAACCTGATTTGGATAATGCCAACGTAGGGATATATGTGCAGATAGCGCGGCTATGTCAGTTGGCATAGCCGCGTTTTTGCATAGAAGGAGGCTCACATGGACAAGCGTACAAGTATCCCCGCAAATGCACTGATCTGGTTCGGTGCGGGCGTTTCGCTCGCGGAGATACTCACGGGCACATTCTTCGCGCCGCTCGGCTTTCGCGACGGCGGGATTGCCATTGTAGTCGGGCACATCATTGGCTGTTTTTTACTTTTTCTTGCAGGGCTGATCGGTGCACGTACGCGCCGCAGTGCGATGGAGACGGTCAAGATGGCGTTCGGTGCACGTGGCGGGCTGCTCTTCGCCGCACTGAACGTCTTTCAGCTCGTCGGCTGGACGAGCATCATGATCTACGACGGTGCACTCGCGGCAAATACGGTGATGGATGCAGGGCATTGGCTCTGGTGCCTTGTCATCGGCATACTGATTATTGTTTGGATTCGGATCGGGATCCTGCGCATCGAGCGCGTGAACGCCGTCGCCATGACAGGGCTGTTCCTGCTCACCGTACTTCTCTGCTCTGTCATTTGGGGCAGCGCGGAGGCGACGGGATCTCCTGCAGGCGAGACGATGAGCTTTGCGATGGCACTCGAGCTCTCGATTGCGATGCCGCTCTCATGGCTGCCGCTCATCTCGGACTACACGCGCGAGGCAGAGAGACCCGCCACCGCTGCCGCCGTGAGCGCACTCGTCTACGGGCTCGTCAGCTGCTGGATGTACTTCATCGGCATGGGGGCGGCGATTCTCACGGGCGAGTCGGACATCGCGCAGATCATGCTGCATGCGGGGCTTGGTGTGGCGGGGCTCGGCGTTGTCATCCTCTCTACCGTCACCACGACGTATCTCGATGCGTACTCGGCGGGTGTCTCAAGCGAGAGCATCGTGCGCTCCGTCTCAGGGCGCACCGTCGGCATCGGCGTGACCATCCTCGGTGCGGTTGCGGCATCGCTCTATCCGATGGACGACATCACTGGCTTCCTCTACATCATCGGCTCGGTCTTTGCCCCGATGATTGCCGTCCAGATCGCGAGCTACTTCCTCCTGCGCGAGGATGCGGTGGGACGCTCTGTCCACACGGTCAACCTCGCTGTCTGGTTCATCGGCTTTCTCTGCTATCGCTATCTTATGACACTCGATACCCCCGTCGGCAGCACCCTCCCGACCATGGCAATCACGCTTTTGCTTGCACTCGCGGCAAATCGTATCTTTGGAAAACGTGCAGCATAAGAAAGGAAAAACTGCGATGACCTCATCAACCCTCAACCAAATCCGCGCGGCCTCCCCGCTCGTCCACTGCATCACCAACTACGTCACCGTCAACGACGTTGCAAACGTCCTGCTCGCCATCGGTGCGCGTCCCATCATGGCGGACGATCCGGAGGAGGTGGAGGAGATTACCGCCCTCTGCGCGGGACTCTGCCTCAACATCGGCACACTCAACGCGCGTACCATCCCGAGCATGATTGCGGCAGGCAAACACGCACGCGCTCTCGGACATCCTGTTGTGCTCGATCCCGTCGGCGCGGGGGCAAGCAGACTGCGCACCGAGACCGCTCTGCGTATCCTCGATGAGGTGCATCTGACCGTCGTGCGCGGCAACATCTCCGAGATTCGTACACTGGCGATCGGGAGCGGCACAACACAGGGCGTCGACGCGAGCGCAGCGGATGCCGTCACCGAGGAGACTCTCGCGGCGACGGCGGACTTCCTGCGCGGCTTTGCGGCACGCGCGGAGGTGATCGTTGTCGTTACGGGTGCCATCGACCTTGTGACGGATGGTGTGACCGTGTATGCTGTCCGAAATGGGCGCGCCGAAATGGGGCGGGTCACGGGGACGGGCTGTCAACTCTCCGCCCTCCTTGCGGCAGCTCTCGCTGTTGAGCCTCTGGGACTTCTCGCGTCCGTTGCCGAGACTGTTGCCCTGATGGGCGTTGCGGGGGAGATCGCATGTGCGCAGATGGGGGAGCGCGACGGCAATGCCACGTACCGCACACGGATCATAGACAGCATTTACTGCATGACGGACGAAGAACTCTCGGCACACAGCAGAATCACGAAGCTCTAAGGAGGGAACACGATGAAAATGCACACAGCACTGACCATTGCGGGCAGCGATTCAAGCGGCGGCGCGGGGATTCAGGCGGATCTCAAGACCATGACCGCGCACGGTGTCTACGGTATGAGCGCACTCACCGCGCTCACCGCGCAGAACACCACGGGCGTCACCGACATCCTCGCCGTCCCGCCTGCCTTTCTCGCGGCGCAGCTCGATGCCGTCTTTACCGACATTCCACCCGATGCGGTGAAGATCGGCATGGTCGCGGATGCTGCGCTCATCCGCGTGATCGCCGAGAAACTGGACGAATACAGGGTAAAAAATGTTGTCGTCGATCCTGTCATGGTCGCGACCAGCGGCGCACGTCTCATCAGCGAGGATGCTGTGGAGGCGCTTGTCTCACTGCTCCTGCCGCGTGCGGCGATCATCACACCGAACATCCCCGAGGCGGAGGTGCTCGCGGATACGGCAATCACCGACCGAAAGGGCATGACCGCAGCAGCGGCGCGCATCTATGAGCGTGCACACACAGCGGTGCTCATGAAGGGCGGACACAGCGTTGACGACGCGAACGACCTGCTCGTCGACGGTGCCGGCACGCGTTGGTTCGAGGGGCGGCGCATTCCAACTGCGAACACCCACGGCACAGGCTGTACCCTCTCAAGTGCCATCGCCGCGAACCTCGCACGCGGCATGGACATCGACCGCGCCGTCGAACGTGCGAAGGCATACATCTCGGGGGCACTTGCCGCAGGGCTTGACCTCGGCGCGGGCAGTGGTCCCTTGGCGCATGGATTTGATCTGAGGAGCGAATTTATATGCTAGACACACGCACCCGCAAACTCACCCTCGCCGGAATTCTCGTCGCCGTCGCCGTCCTCGGCGGACTGTTCAGCATCCCCGTGCTCGGCAGCCGCTGCGCCCCCGTGCAGCACCTTGTCAACATTCTCGCCGCTGTCTTTCTCGGCCCTCTCTGGGGCATCGGCGTCGCATTTGCCGCGAGCCTCCTCAGGAACATCGCAGGGCTCGGCAGCCTCATGGCATTCCCCGGCAGCATGATCGGCGCGCTCTCGTGCGGGCTTGCCTACCACTATACGAAGCGCCTCGGCATCACCTGCATCGCCGAGGCGCTCGGTACCGGCATCCTCGGCGCACTCGCCGCCTATCCCGTCGCCGCCCTCCTCATGGGACTGAACCCCACGAGCTACACCATCTACATCGTCCCCTTCCTCCTCTCCACAGGCGCGGGCAGCCTCCTCGCCTACGTCCTCCTGCGCTTCCTGCTGCCGAAGCTGCGGCAGGATTGATATACGTGTTGATATGTGTTAAAATATGAATACACGTGATGCGAGGAGGCAATCATTATGACCTCGAAGGAATTGCTGAAAATTCTCAAGAAGGATGGTTGGCAGATCGAACGCATCAATGGATCGCATTATATCCTAAAACATCCGACCAAGCCTGGTATGCCAATCATTCCTATGCACAACAAAGATTTGCGTATTGGGACATTCAAAACAATTCTAAAGCAAGCGGGGCTTGAATGAGTTAAGGAGGGATTGCTGTGGACAAAATTGTTTACCCGGCTGTTTTTCGCCCAGATGAGTGTGTGGGAGGATATACCGTGGATTTTCCGGACTTGCTCGGCTGTGTTACCGAGGGCGATACTCTCCACGAAGCCCTCTATATGGCGAGTGATGCGCTCGGGCTTTATCTCTATACGCTCAAAGCGGACAAGAAGCCCTTTCCGCCCGCGACCGATCCTGCTGACATTGAGACGCATGGGCGCGACTTCACCACACTCATCGAATGGGACGAGGAGGCATACCTACGCCGTACGGACAACCGTTCGGTCAAGAAGACCCTCACCATCCCCGCATGGATGGACACGCTCGCACGCGAGCACAACATCAACTTCTCTCAGCTCCTACAGAACGCGATTCGTCGCGAATGCGGGATGGAGGCTTAAGGAATCACTGATAAAATAGACCCTCAGATTGGCACAGATTTTTCGTCCGATTGAGGAGGCAAATCGGACGCATAGCCAAAGCTATGTGGAGGATTTGCAGACATTGAGCGGGCAAAAAAGATACGCTAAGATGGCGGTGCTGAATTTATCAATGCTTCCTTAATATTCCCATAACATAAGCAAAGCAGCCGTGTGCTGCTTTTTTGTTGCTGTCTTAAAAACATGCAGGAATTTTCATCGGGAGAGAGAATATTTCTTATTAGTTTAAGATTAAGGGCAAACGAAAAGAGATGAGGCTATGGAAGATCTGTGTGAACGGATCGAACGGGCGGCACTCCTGCGCACCGTCCGCATTCTCGCGGCGCGTGCGCATCCTGCTGCACACGATGCGGGGACGGCATTCCTCGCAGAATACTGCGCGGAGGATGCGGCGCTTTTGCAGCTGCTGCGTGCCGACGCAGGCGCATCCGACGACGCGATTGGATGGATCCTCGATGCGGCACAGCGGCTTGCCGGTGCGGGAACATCCGCATCGGAACATGCCGCGCCGCATGAGCCCACACACCTTGAGAGCGTGTTCAATCGCTTCGGTGCTGCCAATGGATCGAAGGAGGGCTTTCCAATCCGCAGCCTGACGGATGGGGCGGGGATGCTCTTTCCGCGTCCCGTCGGCGACCTTGATGACGCAGTGCGCGGGCATCGAGAGGTCTGCGATCGGCTCGCGAGACACTTTGCACGCAAATCCCCCGTACACATGCCGCTCGGCGAACTGCTGCGCGTCCTTGAGGAGACAATGAGCTATGTGCCGTCCCCTGCGGGCGCGGACATCGCGCTCTATGACTACGCACGCATGACAGCGGCGTACGCGGCTGCGCTCCATCGCTATGCGGCGGCACAGGACATCCACAGTGCACACACATACGAGGAGCGGGGCGGCGAAGCATTGCCCGCATTCCTCCTCGTATCGGCGGACATCTCGGGGATACAGCCGTTCATCTACGCGATCCCGTCCAAGGGCGCACTCAAGAGTCTGCGCGGCCGCTCGTTCTACCTTGAGATCCTGCTTGAGAACATCGTGGACGAGATCCTCAGCGCGTGCGGCATCAGCCGCAGTGCACTCCTCTACACGGGCGGCGGACACTTCTACCTGCTCCTGCCGAACACCGTGGACGTGCAGAACCTCCTCACACGCTGCCATACGGAGGCCAACAGCTGGATGCTGGAGCACTTCGGCAGCAGTCTCTACCTCGCGATGGCGTGGACGGCGTGCACGGGGGCGGAGTTTGCGGGGCAGGGCACACAGGAGGCGTTTCATCGCGTGAGCGAGGGGCTTTCGGCGGAAAAACTCTGCCGCTACTCCGAGGATCAGCTCGCGGCGATGTTCGTGCCCGAGAGCGCGTGGAACAAAACGCGGGACAAGGACCGTGAATGTGCCGTCTGCCACACCTCCACAACACATCTCATGCCCTACTCCGCCGACTCCTCCATTGAGGCGTGCGGGGTGTGCTCTCATCTCTTCACCTTTGGCGAGCGCATCCTGACAAAGAACGCCTTCTGCGTCTCTGCAGAGCGCAGTGCGGAGGCGCTCTCCCTGCCCGGCATCGGGCGTACCCTCTACCTCACGGCAGAGGAGCTGGACGATGTCGACCGTCTCTCGTATAAGATCGAGCGCATCTATGCGAAGAACGCAGCGTACACGGGTGATCTGCCCGCCGCGCACCTCTGGCTCGGCGACTACTCTGCGCGTGAAAACAAGGCGTTGCTCGAGATGGAGAACCTTGCACAGCGCAGCGGCGGTACGGAGGACAGCAAGGGCATCCCGCGCATCGGTGTCATGCGCGCCGACGTGGACAACCTCGGCGCGGCATTCCTCGCGGGATTCCCGTCGGAGTACGTCACCATGACGCGCACGGCGGCGCTCTCGCAGCGGCTCTCGCTCTTTTTCAAGCACTACATCAACCTCCTCTGCAGCGGCAGTGTCAGCGGTGTCGGCGACCGACAAAAGACCGCGCCCTTCTCCCTCTTTGGCAGGGAAAAGAAGGCGGAGCGCGACGTCCACATCGTCTACTCGGGCGGAGATGACATCTTCCTCCTCGGCGCGTGGGACGACATCGTCGAGCTCGCCGTCGATCTGCGCCGTGCCTTCCTGCGCTTTACGGGCGGCAAACTCCGTTTCTCGGCGGGGCTCGGCTTCTTCAAGGACAAATGCCCCGTCGCCGAGATGGCGCGCCGCACCGGCGATCTCGAATCGCGCGCCAAGGATCAGCGCGGTGCGGACGGAAGACCGCAGAAGGACAGCGTCGCCCTCTTTGGTGCGGTCACCGAGGGACGCTCCCTCGCAGAGTTCGAGCGACACACGCCGATCTATGGCTGGGACGTATTCATCGACCACGTCTGCGGGGAGAAACTCGCCTTCCTGCGTGCGCACTGCATTTTTGAAGAGGGGGCGAAAGGAGAGCGGCTGAGCCTTGGCAAGAGTGCCGTCTATCGGCTGCTCACCCTGTTGGAGCAGGACGGACAGATCCAGCTCGCACGCTTTGCGTACGCGCTCGCACGGCTCGCTCCGCCGGCACAGAGCCCCGCACAGGAGGCGTATCGGCGCGTGCGTACGCAGCTCTACGAGTGGTACCGCGACCCGGCAGAGCGCCGACAGCTGTCCACCGCATTGCAGCTTATCATTTACAGCATCCGAGAGAAGGGAGAGGGATCAAATGGCTGAGACGATCAAAAAACTGACGGAGACGGATGATATTGCAGGAAAAGCAGAGAAGATCATCCTCGGACTCAAAAATGACCGACTGCTCGGGGGAACAAATGGACTGACAACCAACCAGATCCGTAAATTTCTCACGGCGGTCAACACGCTGACGAACAAGATCACCCTCTACCGCCACCAGCAGGAGCAGACCCGCGAGCTGAGCGAAGACCTCGCCAAGGAGGTTCGGTTTCTCAAGGTCAAGCTCGCCTATCAAGTCGCACGCGGCAACAAGGGGGTTAAGCAGTTCGCGAAGGATACGCAGCTGAAGGAGTACATCGACACGGTCGGCACGGATCTCAAAGAGTACATGGCGTTCGCACAGTTCATTGAGGCACTGGTCGCCTATCATAAATTTTACGGAGAAAAGGAAGGTGAATGATGATGGAGCAGAAGAATACAAGACAGCGGGCACTGAAGGGAAAACTCGACATTGGGGCGATCCTGCGCCTCGAAACAGGGCTGCACATCGGTGCGTCCTCCGACTTTGCGCCCATCGGTGCAGTGGACAGCCCATTCCTGCGCGATCCGATGACGAAGCGGCCCATCATCCCCGGCAGCTCGCTCAAGGGGAAGATCCGCACACTCCTTGCACGCAGCTTCTCGACGGACGAATACTTTTTGAACAAGATCGATGAGGACAGCCCTGTGATCCAGAGACTTTTCGGTTCGGCAGCGCAGAGTGGTGCGGGAGGTCTGGGCGCGCGTCTGCAGTTTTCCGACATCCGCATGACGGAGGCGTCCTGTCAGCGGTTTGCCGCGATGGAACTGGACACCTACATCGGCGAGATCAAATTTGAAAACACCATCAGTCGGATCAGCGCCGCCGCAAACCCGCGTCAGATCGAACGCGTCCCCGCCGGCGCAGAGTTCGACTTCCGTCTCGTTTACAACATCGAGGACGAGGGCGATCTGGCAGAGGATCTCCAGATCCTCGCCGATGGCATCCGTCTCCTGCAGATGGACTACCTCGGCGGGCACGGCTCGCGCGGGTATGGCAGAGTATTGCTGCGCGACTTCCATGTAAAGCACTTTACGATCCATGCCGAGAACGCCATGACCCAGGAACGGTTGCAGAGGATTGCGGAGATGCTGCAGAAGGGTGGCGGATCCATGTGAGCTATGTGATCTATCCGCTCCACTTCGAGACGGCCGTTCACTTCGGACAGCCGGGACGCGGCGGCAGACTGGACGAGGCGTGCATGGAGTACCCCGCCGATGTCCTCTTTGGTGCGCTCTGCGCCGAGCTCGCTGCCGCAGGGGAGGAGGAGAGCCTCGTACGCCTCGCGGAGGAAGTCGAGCGCGGCGACCTGCGCCTCTCCGACCTCCTGCCGTGGCAGAGCCGCAAAAGCGACGGCGCGATGGCACTCTTCCTCCCACGCCCCGTCCTGCGCGTGGAGCGCAAAGAACGGGAGTGGCGCGAGGACTACCAAACCACCTGCGCGAACGCCACCCTGCGTAAAAAGCAGAAAAAACTCAAATACATCCGTGCGAGCCGTATGCAGGACTACATCCGCGCCATGGAGCGCGGCATCCCTTTCGAGGAGAACGATTTTGACGCCGCCTTCGGCATCGAGTTCCTGTGCCAGCGTGTGAACACACGCGGCGAGGAACCGCTGCCCTACTACGTCGCTCAGTTCACCTTTGCCGCCCGCGCGGGGCTCTTCCTCATCGCCCGCGTGCGGGACGCGGAGATGGGCGCGTGGCTGCATCGCCTCCTCACATGGCTTGGCATGGCAGGCATCGGCGGCAAGCGTACGAGTGGCTATGGCAAATTCCGTGTCGGCGAAATCATTCACACGGATGCGGACGATGGCGGCGACATCGCAGCACTCAGAGACATGCTCGCAGCGGATCGTGCCCCGTGGCAGCTCGCGCTCGCGCCCGTCCTCCCGACAGCGGACGACCTCGCCGCCGTCAAGGCGGGGGCGTATCGGCTGCGCCGTGCGGGCGGCTTCATCAGCTACCCGACCCATGCCGCCGAGAAGAAGAACAGCGTCTATCTCCTCGACGCAGGTTCCTGTTTTCCTGTGCGGATTGGCGGTACATGCAGCACATTGGGGACGCACGACGGACATCCCGTCTGGCGCTACGGCTATGGACTCTACGCGGGGGTGACAGCATGAAGGGTGACATCATACGGCAAACCTACGAGATCAAGTGCATTGCCCCCGTCCACATCGGTTCGGGCGAGGAACTGAGAACCTTCGAGTATCTCTATAACAGGGACAAGCTTGAGCTGTGCCTCCTGAACGAATCCAAATGGCTTGCCTTTCTTGAGACGCGCGGACTTACCGAGGCATTCATCAAGTACGTTGAGATCGAGGGCGCAGGGCGCAGTCCGCGCAACTTGCTTGAGTGGCTGACTGCCAACCGTGTCACCGAGGCAGATCTGCGAAAGGCGGGCGCTATCCGCCGCAAAGTTCCCGTGGCGCAGCTCTCGGAGAAAAAATATAAGAATAGAAAGCCCACGCTCAACAAAGTCGTGTGTCACCTCGTGCGCTCCGACAACGCGCAGCCCTACATCCCCGGCAGCAGTATCAAGGGCACACTGCGCACGGGCATCCTCCATCACTTCATCCGCAAAGACCCCGCGCGCTTCCGCCCCTACTGGCAGGAAATCTGTTCTGTCCGCGGCTCGCTGAAGGAGAAGGGACACAAGTGGAACGAGATCATCCTGCGGCTCGAACAGGAACTCCTGCACACCCTCACCTATGAGGACACAGAGCGCGGGGATGCCGCCGCGAGCGCATTGCGCGGACTCTGTGTCAGTGACGCGATGCTCGTCGGATGCGCGGCAAAGGCTCCGACCATCATCGTGCAGAAAATTGACGCAACAACCCTCATCAAGCCCGGCGAGCGGCGCGGCGAAAGTCCGATCGTCCTCTTTCGCGAGTGCATCCCCGCAGACAGCAGACTGCGCTTCACCATCACCGCGAACCTCCCCATGCTCCGCGCGGCGGGCATTGACTCGCTGCCATCCGTCCTCAATATGCTGCGCACCTGCACCCTCGACGGACTGACGCGCCAGCAGCGCGTCTTTGAAGCCATTGACGCCAAATACTATGGCGCGCTCTTTGACGACATTACCGCATTTAAGGCGAATGCACTCCTCGGCGGCGGCACAGGGTTCCTCACCAAGAGCCTTATCTATGCGCTTGCCGACAAAGAAAACGATGCGCGGCGGTTTGCGGCGGCGTATTTTGACGAACAGTTCACCAACCCATCACATAAACACATGGAAACGGACGTGCGCCTCACCCCTCGTACACTCAAGAGAGCGCAGACCGACGGGGCGGACTGGATCATGGGTCTCTGCTCCATCACGGGGGTTGGCAATGCTGAGACGCTTTGAGGCGGAGCTGCGCCTGCCCGACGGCGCGCGTGCACCCTCCTCCATGGGCTCCATCCTCCACGGCGCACTCATCGAGCAGCTGCCGGAGGACTACGCCGACTACCTGCACACAGAGAACCTGCGCCCCTACAGCCAGAGCATCCGTTGGGACAGAGCGCGGGAGCGCGTCATTTGGCGTATCGGTACACTCGACCGCACAGCGGGCGAGATCATCGGCGCGGTACTGCAGAGCTTGGAGCACATCCATCTCAGACAAAAGGGCTACACCGTCGATATGCAAAATATACAATGCATCGAGGAGCGCGGCTATCAGGACATCGCCGATGAATACTTTCGCGCGGAGACCGCACCGCGTGGTGCAGAGATCCACTTTCTCACACCGACCAGCTTCAAACAGGGCGGCGCATACATCATCCTGCCCGAGAGCGCACTCATCCTGCAGAGCCTCCTCGCACGGTGGAACAGATTCTGTCCCGACATCCGCATCGAGGAAGACGACCTCGCGCAGACCCTGGCAGCGCATACGCGCCTCACACGCTACGCCCTGCGCTCTGCGGCGTTCTCCGTCGAGGGGTATAACATCCGCGGCTTTCGCGGACAGATCGCCCTGCAGTTCGCGGGCAGCGACATGGTGCGCCGCATCCTCGGCACACTCCTCACCTTTGCCCCCTATGCGGGGCTCGGCATCAAAACCGCCCTCGGCATGGGCGCGGTAGAGACTGATATCTGGAAAGGATGAACGAAATGAAGCGAATTTTGTTCTCACCACTGGGAGATACCGACCCAATTCGCGACTGTCACGATGGGGCTTGTCTGCATATCCTGCGGCATTATCAGCCCGAGCGTGTCGTCCTCTTTTATACAAAGGATATGGAAAACAAGGAGCGGCGCGATCACCGCTACACGCGTGCCATCCACAAACTCTCACCGAATTGCGCAATCGAGGAGATATTCTCAGGAATCGTCGCCGCATATCTCTACGAGGAGTTCAGCAAAATCCTTCCGGAGGCAGTGCAATCGGTCAGGGACAGGTATCCGGAACATGAGATCTTGATCAATCTCAGCTCCGGTACCCCGCAGATGAAGACCGTGCTCGCTATGCTTGCGGCAGACACGGAACGATGCAGGGGCATACAGGTGCCAAGTCACAGCGGCAAATCCAATCGGAAGAATAGACCTGCAAGTGATGATGTTGACGTGGATATCCTGCTCGAACTAAACGAGGATGATGAAGAAGGCGCAAAAAACCGATGCGAAGAACCGCCCCTTTCTGTTTTCCGCTACCATGCGGAGAAGAACCGTATCATCTCTCTCATTCGCGCGTACGAGTACAACGCAGCACTCACTCTTGCGCGTAGCAGCAGCCTTGTCCCTGCTGACGCGAAACTGCTGCTCAAACACGCCGCCGCCCGCACTGACCTTCTCCCTGACAAGGCACGTAAAATCCTCGCAGAGTACGATGGGCAGAAACTCTTCCTCTTTACGGGAGAGGAGGAACTTCTCATGGAATACTTCCTTATCATGCAAATTGATCAGGAAAACGACCATCTCTCCAACTTTATGCTGCGCATCTCCCCATTCCTCGATAAATTTCTGTTTGATTACGTTCAGAAAAACGTAAAGGGAGGAAGACAACATCCGCAAAACATCCGTAACCTCTCCAAATATATAGCACGTAAAGGCGGCTATAGACTTGAGCGTGAACGCATAAAGCAGGCTGCGCCCAAATGGTTGGAGCGTTTGGATCGGGAATATGGGGGCTACAAAGACAGTGACCTCTCCTTTACCCTGCTCATCCACTATTGCGATTATATGCAGGAAGAAGGTCTGACAAAGGACACAAAACTCCATGATGATATGATGGCGGAACTCGGCAAGTTAGGCAACGTCAGGAGTCTGCGCAACAACGTCGCACATCAAATCACCAACGTCACCAGAGAGAGCTTTCAGAAGGTCATACAGATGACGCCGCCCGCACTCATGGCGATCTTCACACAGATGCTCACTCTTGTCTATGGCGGGAAAGTCAAGGAGGCACTCACAACCTACAGCCGCATCAACAGCTGGCTCGAAGAAGCTCTCGAAATCCACGAGTAGGGGAAGGGAGACCGCGCCATAAGCTTTGGCTACACCCTCCTCATGTACGACCTCTACACCGCCATCACGGGCGAGGGGCTGCATCCGTACTTCGGATTCCTCCACGCCGTGAAGAACCGCCATCCTGCCCTCGCCTCCGACCTCATGGAGGAATGGCGCGCCGTCATCGTCGATGCCATGACACTCTCCCTCGTCCATCACCACGAAATCAAATTGGAGCACTTCTCCCCCGCGGAGGACGAGGACACCCCCGGCATCTTCCTCACCCGTGAGGGGCGTGCCATCTTCCTGCGCGCCTACGAAAAGAAAATGCGGGCGACCAACCTCTACAGCGGTGGAAAACGCTCCTATCGGCACGCACTCGCACATCAGGCACGTCAGTATGCGCAGGCACTCATGGCGGAGAACGCCGATATCTACGAGCCCGTGCGGCTGCGATGAGGTGAGACGTATGGAGTACGACTACGACGAGAGCGAATTCTGCGCCGCAGACGAACGCCGCTGCATCGTCCTCATCATCTACGACATCACCGACAACAAGCGGCGGACGAAAATGGTGAAATGCCTCGAACGCTACGGCGTGCGCGTACAGAAATCCGCATTCGAGGCATTCCTCACCGCGCGGAAATACGACGATCTCATCGCACGCACAACGCGCCTCATCGACCCACGCACCGACTCCCTGCGCATCTACCTCCTCGCCAACCACACCTCCGTCCGCTCGTGGGGTGTCGGAGATCGTCACGTCGAGGATGTTATCATTTTTTAGGAATCGCTGATAAAATAGACCCTCAGATTGGCGTAGATTTTTCGTCCGAACAAGGAGGCAAACCCAACGCTGCCAAAGCTATGTGGAGGATCGAGGGCACAGTGCGGGCAAAAAAGATGTGTCAAGATGGCGGTGCTGAATTTATCAGTGCTTCCTTTAGCGTCCAAAGGCGTGGAGGGATTGCAGAAAGAGGGACAATGTGCTATACTCAAAAGTGAAATCCGCGCCGCACTTAGAGCCACAGCCTTGGCGAAGGTTTTTAGAACGTATCATCGACGCAAAAAGGAGGGGAAACACATCCGCGCCGCAAAGTGCCATTTTGAGGCAGGCACAGCAAGGCTTTCAGCCGCAAGGATTTTAAAACCACATCCCCGCAAGGGGACGGAAACTCTTTTCGTGCTGTCCTGAACGCCTTCACCGCGCTTACAATTTTAAAACCACATCCCCGCAAGGGGACGGAAACAATAGGGCAGATTGCCGAAATGATAAGGGAAACAGTATATTTTAAAACCACATCCCCGCAAGGGGACGGAAACCAAAAACAGAGCACCAACGCTTCCAGTTAAGGGAATTTTAAAACCACATCCCCGCAAGGGGACGGAAACGGCCATGAGGCGCGACGCCCTATGCAACACTCGCACACTATTTTAAAACCACATCCCCGCAAGGGGACGGAAACTAGGCATACCATAATGGTTCCATGCACCTTCTTGACATTTCAAAACCATATCCCCGTAAGGGGCCGGAACCCACGCACCGAGCCAATCAGCTACACGAAAAGAGCAGCCACATCTCTGGCTGCTCTTTTCGTGTGCTCTCACTAATGCGTTTTTCTCTTCCCGCGAAAATCATCAAAGAAGATGACGTGAAGCGAGCTTTTTTGATTGGTCATACACGCGCACTCCTAATTTTTCCTTTCGTAAGTGGTATACTATAGGTCGGAGGGGCTCTTCATTAAGACGATGACGACAGGGAGATAAGACTATGAAAAAGAAACTTTTACTGATTGCCTGCATCGGCGCGTTAGCGGCTATTTTCATCTTGCCGTTCGTCCAGAGCTCGATGGGGAAGACGGATTTTATCCGGGAGGTGCTCGCTAAAAATGATGGATTTGCCGCAGAGGGCAGCGGGACAACCGGCGGGGCTGCTGCCGTAGAGGACAATATTTTCCGCGTGACCAATCGGCAGGAGTTTATTGCCGCATTGGGGAATCGCAAAAATACAGAACCTAGGCTTTTGATGATTTACGGTACGATCGACTTCGATACGGACGCGGATGGCAAGCACCTGACGAAGGAAGATTATATGGCGGAGGGCTATGATTTTCAGCAGTATCTGGAGTCGCATGCGCCGCATAGTAATGCGCCGAAAAGCCGAAAAGAAGAGCAGGAAGAAAAGAGAAAACAATCTCAAAAAAATCAGGAAAAAAACATCATGGTTCATGTCCCTGCCAATACGAGCATCATAGGGATTGAACATGCGAAATTAAAGGGCGTGGATTTAGTCCTCGACGCGGATAATGTTATCATCCGAAATATTATGTTTGAGTCCCCGTATGATTATTTCCCGTCGTGGGATCCAAACGATGGGCCGGACGGCAGCTGGAATTCTCAGTATGACAGCGTTACGATCCGCGGAGGCACGCATATTTGGATCGATCATTGCCATTTCGAGGATGGGCAGCAGCCGACGGAAACGTATTTTCATCGTGAATACGAGCATCGGGACGGTTTGGTCGATATCGTAAATCAGGCGGACGACATCACGATGTCATACAATGTTTTTGAACGGCATAATAAAGCGATTTTGATCGGGAACAGCGATGCAAAAACGGCGGATGACGGGAAACTGAATGTGACGCTGCATCATAACTACTTCCATAATTTGGTTCAGCGTGCACCGAGAGTGAGATTTGGCAAGGTTCACGTGTATAATAATTACTACCAAACGGACGATGAAAACGGCGCATACCGTTATGCGTATTCGTTGGGCGTCGGAAAAAACTCGAAAATATATGCCGAAAATAATGTCGCGGATATCGACGGCAGGACGTATCAAGATTTTGTCAAGGTGTTTGGCGGGACGGAGTTTACTGCGGTCAATACTATCTTTAATGGCGAGAAAATCGATACATTTAACGAGCATTTATCCCCGGTCATGTGGACGCCCGAGCGATTTATGAAAATCGACGATGTGAATGAGGTGAAGTCAAAAGTTTTACAGCAGGCAGGCGTGCTAAAAAATGAAGATTAAGGAATCACTGATAAAATGAAGTCCGTCAGATTGGCGTAGATTTTTTCGTCCGAACAAGGCGGAAAACCGGACGCAGAGTGGTGCTCTGTGGAGGATTTTCCGCCGAAGTGCGGGCAAAAAAGATGCGTCAAGATGATGGTGCTGAATTTATCAGTGCTTCCTTAATTTGTTCCGATTGGAATATGACCTGCCCCCCAAAAGGCCGATCTTCTCATCTAACCTTTGGGGGGCAGGTCATAAAACTTCGTGCGGCAGCCTCGATTGCCGGCCCATTCTCAGAGCCGGATGCGCTCGATATGCTCCATATCGATGGTGACAACCGCTGTGTCGAGCGAGATTTCGTAGAGGATGAGGTCGTCGCCGACAGCATCAATGGTCTCCTGATAGCGTGGGATCTTTGCGGCAAAGAGTGCCGCGAGATCGTAGACGGTGCGCGCAGACTTCACGGCGCGTCCGCTCGCGCGGACGTGTTCGTTTGTGCCGTTGTGCGGAACGGTAGTGAATGCGATATTCGGATTTGCCGCGATCTCGACGACCTTCTCGTTGTCTTTGAACGTGGCGAAGTAGACGCAGTGTTCCTCGGGGGTATAGTAGAAGTTCACAATGCGGACATGCGGCAGCCCGTCCGTCGTTGTTGCGAGCGCGATCTCGCGCTGTTCGCGCATGATGCGCTCAAATTCGTCCCGTAGATTCATCTCATTCACCTCTTTGATGATGATACAATATTCTTCGTGTGAAAGATGTGAAAAGAAACGCCATCGGTCATGTTTGCCGATGGCGTTTCCGCTTTTGCGAGAAATTTCATGTTTCCTTTTTCCCGCTCAGTACGACCTTGCCGAAGATGGCGAGGACGCCGAGGAAGACGAGGAGCCCGAGCATCTCGGCAGTGCCGGCAAAGTCGGCACCGACGACGGCGAGAGGGCTTTCGCTGCCGCCGTTCGAGACGGAGACGACGATGATGCCGGCGAGGAGAACGCCGATGATGGATTCGCCGACGATGAGCCCTGAGGCAAACAGCGTGCCGCGCCGCAGTCCTACCCGCTCTTCATCCTCGCCGTGCGTTTGACGCAGGCGGCGGTTGAGGAAGTAGCCGAGGATCGCACCGACGACGAGCGGTGTCTGGATGACGGGCGGGAGGTAGATGCCCATACCGACGGCGAGCGGCGGCATGGCGAGATTCTTCGTCGAGCGGCGCAGGAAGAGGTCGATGAGGACGAGCACGATGCCGACCCCGATGCCGATGTAGATGTACTCCCATGCGAGCTTCTGCGAGAAAATGCCCTGAGCGATGGTCGTCATGAGCACTGCCTGCGGTGCGGCGAGTGCCTGCGCGGGATCCATGCCCGCACGCGGCAGCGCGCCCGAGAACCCATACGCCTCATAGAGGAGGTTGAGCACGGGGGCGATGACGAGCGCGCCGATCACGCAGCCGATGAGGAGCGCGACCTGCTGACGCCACGGCGTTGCGCCGACGAGATAGCCGGTCTTGAGATCCTGCATATTGTCATTCGAGATGCAGGCGATTGCGAGGATGATCGACGTGGTAAAGATGGCGGTCGCCGTCGCAAATTTCTCGCCGCCCGGCAGCGCGAAGATGCCGAACATGGAGCACAGCGAGTACATGACGAGCGATGCAACGATGATGCCGAGGATGCCGATGCCCGAGATCGGGCTGGAGGACGTGCCGACGAGACCTGCCATATAGGCGCAGGCGGCGGCAACGAAGAAGCCCATGAGGACGGCGACGCCGACGCCGACGAGGGTGAAGATGACTTTCTGACTGCCCGGGATCTGCTCGGGGCTGACGAAGGCGTAGAAGATGACGAGCAGCCCGATGACGGTGACGGCAAAGACGAGCCCGACACTCTTCATCGTCATGTCGATGTCCATGCGGTGCAGACCGCGCTCTGCGCTGTCTGCGCGTGCGCCTGCGATGGATTCCTTTACGCCGTCAATGACGGGGCGCGCGAGGCAGAGCAGCGTCCAGATCGCGGCGACGCCCATGGCGCCCGCGCCGATGAGGCGCACCTTCTGCTGATAGACGGTACCCGCGAATTTCTGCAGGGTCATGCCGTCGGGGAGTGCACCGGTGATGGTGAAATAGGGGACGAAGCCCGCCCATGCGATGGCGATACCGATCAGCATTGCGAGTCCACTCGTGATGCCGATGAGGTAGCCCGCGCCGACGAGCGCCGACGAGTAGCCGAGCGGGAGCTGCGTCATGCCGCGTCCGACGTGGAACCATGCGGAGAGGCTGCCGCCGAGCACCTGCAGGCCGTTCGTGAGGAACGCGATCACGCCAGCGATGGCACTGCCCGAGAGGATCTCTTTCAGTCCCGAGCCGTGCTGCTCGCGGCTGTCGTCGTGCGAGCCGACCTTTAGGATCTCTGCCGCAGCAACGCCCTCCGGGTAGGCGAGGTCGCTGTGGACGACCATCGCGCGCCGCAGCGGGATGGTGAAGAGAACACCGAGACAGCCGCCGCAGGCGGAGACGACGAGCGTCTGCCAGAACTCAAAGTCCTGCCAGTAGCCGATCATGAGCATACCCGGGATGATGAAGATGATGGCGGACAGCGTACCTGCTGCCGATGCCTGCGTCTGCACCATGTTGTTCTCGAGGATGTTTGCATCCTTTGCCATCTTGAGTACCGCCATCGAGATGACCGCCGCCGGAATGGCGGAGGAGAACGTCAGACCGACCTTGAGGCCGAGGTAGACGTTCGATGCGGTAAAGATGATGGTGAGGATTGCGCCGAGGATCATGCCGCGCATTGTCAGCTCAGGGAGCCGCAATTCGTGCTGCATGAACTCGTTTTCGGAGTGTTTCATGCCAATACCACCTATCTATAATAAAATGAAAAACATCTGTATTATAGCACGTAAATCCAAAATAGCAAAAATACATAGGAACGCTGTGTCCGCAGCGCTAGGAAAGATACGCCGAAAACAAAACCGCCGATGCGCTTTCTCGTCACGCATCGGCGGTTCTGAGGAAAATACGGGAAGTGATAGGTAACTCTCTTGCATTCAAACGATCCACGCTTCATTCCGCATCGCCGCTAGCTTGAGATGCGGAACTTTCCGGCGAAAACGCTGAGAAAAACCACCACGACATGTTCTCTGTGCGCACATTCTGTTCCTCTCTGGGGAACGTCCTCCTCGTCATGCGCTAATCCATGCCCTCTTGTGTGCCCACCCCACGCGGGCTGCCGCATTCCCTGCCGCACCTTCGCTCGGCATCCCCGTCCGACCCAGCGGGGCGGGGTGCACAGTGCAGACCTTTGCGGCCACTCAGTAACCCATCGGAATCTCCTCCCAGTCCGTCGTGGACGCTGCGGCTGCTTCCTCACTCAGCCAGCGAGGTGCATCCCGTGTCCCTCTCCAACAACCGTCGGTCAACACGGTGGGAAATCCCCGAAGGAGATACACCATGTGCTTACAGATCACATGGGGGCAGCCTGTCCTGAATCAGCCTGCCGCTTTAAGATCTCCCTAACTATCCTTAGTATAGTAAAACTTCAGAAAATTGTCAACGCTTTTTGAAAAATTTTTTTCGCGGTGGATTGACAAACGCAGAAATTCGCAATAGAATGACATATAAATTTACTATGTTATTAAGGAGATGGAACGATGGGATATCAGTTGTGGAACGCACTGGAGGAGCTGAAGTCGGATGCGTATGAGTGGGTGGATCTGACGCACCCACTGAATAACGACAGTCCGTGCTGGGCGGGGATCCCCGAGGGCTCGGTGGAGCTCTCAAAGACGTGCTTTGACTGGGGCAATCCGATGCTCGACTGCCTCATCCAGACGTTCAAGTTCCCGGGGCAGTTCGGGACGCACATTGACTTTCCGGGACATTTCGTGCGCAACCTCCCGCTCGCGGAGGACTTCGGTGCGCGCCACATGCTCTATCCGCTGTGTGTGATCGACGTCACCGAGCAGGTCGCGCGCGATGTGCACTATGCGGTGACAGTGGAGGACATCAAGGCGTACGAGGCGAAGTACGGAGCGATCCCCGACGGCGCATTTGTCGCGCTCTATACGGGGTGGAGCCGTCACTGGCCGGATATGGATGCGATCTCCGGGATCGCCGCGGACGGCAGTGAGAACTTCCCGTCGTGGTCGATGGATGCGCTGAAGTATATCTATGAGACGCGCAATGCCGCAGCGAACGGTCATGAGACGCTCGATACGGATGCCTCGACGGAGGCGGCAAAGGCGGGGGATCTCGCGTGCGAGCGCTATGTCCTCGGCAAGGGGAAGCTGCAGGTCGAGGTGCTGACGAATCTCGACCGCGTGGCGCCGGCAGGGGCGCTGCTCTTCCTCGGGTGGCCGAACATCGAGGGCGCGACGGGGCTGCCCGTACGCGCGCTGGCGATTACGCCGAAAAAATAAGGGAATGACCTGTGGCAGAGGTGCTGCCATCGTCTTCGAGCCGTTTTGCAAAGCCGATACCTTCCGGCTTGCAGGCGGCTCCTTTTGCATCTGCGGCAGGACTTTTGCGCTGGGTATCGAATCATAAAGAGATAACTTGTGTGTTTAGGAGACGATGAATTGCAGAGTAAATACCTCGATATTGAGAAGAAAGCAGAGCGCGGAGAGCGGCTGACGTATGAGGACGGCGTGGCGCTCTTTGCCTCGCACGATATCGCGTGGCTCGGTGCGCTCGCCGACCATGTGCGCGCGGAGAAATGCGGCGATATTGTCTACTACAATGTGAACTGCCATGTGAATCTGACGAATATCTGCATGGCGCACTGTAAGTTCTGCGCGTTTGGGCGTGACGCAGAGGATGCGGGCGCCTACGAGATGAGCGCGTCGGAGGCGGTGGCACACGTCGCGGAGGCGATGCGCGACCCGCATCTCGCGGGACTGCACGTCGTGAGCGGGCTGCATCCGACGTGGACGTTTGACGACTATCTCCTGCGTCTGCGCGCGCTGCACGAGGCCTTCCCCTCACTCTACCTGAAGGGGTTCACGGGCGTGGAGATCACGCATTTTGCCCACACGTCGGGGCTCTCCGTGCGCGAGGTGCTCCTGCGCCTGCGCGAGGCGGGGCTGCAGTCGATCGCGGGCGGCGGCGCGGAGATCCTCTCCGACCGCGTGCGCGGGGAGCTCTGCCCGAACAAGGCGACGGCGGATGAGTGGCTCGCAACGCACCGTACGGCGCACGAACTTGGGATTAAGACGAATGCGTCGATGCTCTACGGACACATCGAGATGCTCGAGGAGCGCGTCGCGCACATGATGCGCCTGCGCGACCTGCAGGACGAGACGGGGGGCTTTCAGACGTTCATCCCGTTCCCGTTCCTGCCGTCACATACGGAGCTGGGGCGGACGGTGCGGCAGACGTCGATGTGGGACGATCTGCGGACGATCGCGATCGCACGCCTCCTGCTCGATAACTTCCGCAACATCAAGGCGTACTGGGTGATGCTGACCGTGCCCGTGGCGCAGGTCGCGCTCGGGTTCGGTGCGAACGACATCGACGGCACCGTGCACAAGGAGACGATCCTCCACGACGCGGGGGCAAAGAGCCCGCGCGCCCTCTCCGAGGATCACATCATCCGCATCATCCGCGAGATCGGACGCACGCCCGCCGCGTGTGACAGCAATTTCAACATCATCGAGACGTATTGAGAATTTCGCCAATATGTCCACCGCGAATCCCTTGGAATCAGGGAATATGGCGTGACGAAGGAGATGAGGACAATGTCCGACACGACGGACGAGGAACGCATTGTGCGCACGATGGAGGCATTCCGCAAAAATCGCTACGATGTCTCGCGCTTTGCGGAGCGGACTGCAGCGGCGGACTATCTCGCTCGTGAGATTCGCGGCAAACGCGTCGGATTCGGCGACTCCGAGACGCTGCGGGCGCTTTCCCTCTACGAGCGGCTAAGTGAGCATAACGAGGTGGTCGATCCGCCACGTGCAGGACACGTCGGCGGCATCGAGGCATTTCTTGCCGCAGGGCGCGAGGCACTGATGACGGACATCTTTGTCCTCTCGGCGAACGCCATCACGGAGGAGGGGCAGATCCTCAACATGGACGGCGCGGGCAACCGTGTTGCGGGCTCCCTTTTTGGACATGAAAAGACCTACTTTGTCGTGGGCATCAACAAGCTCGTTCCCAACATTGAGGCGGGCATCGACCGCATCCACCGCATTGCCGCCCCGCGCAACGCCCAGCGCAAGGGGAAGAAAACGCCCTGCGCAGCGGCGGGCGATCGCTGCTATGACTGCGCGGCACTTGAGCGCATCTGCAATGCCCTCACCATCCACTACAAGAAAATGAGCTACCGCCCGATGGAGCTGGTATTGATCGAGGAGAAACTGGGATTATAGATGCAAAGCAAATGATGCGAAAAGATTGATTTGCCTATACAAACATGATATTCTACAAAAAAGGAGGCGATTGATATGGCACAGACGATGGTAAATTTTCGTATGGATGCAGAGCTTAAGCAGCGTATGGAGGAGACCTGCCACAAGATGGGGTTGACGCTGACCGCTGCATTTACGATGTTTGCGGCAAAGGTGACACAGGATCGCCGCATTCCCTTCGAGGTAACGGCAGAACCCGATCCGTTCTACAGCGAGGAGAACATGGCGCGTCTCCGTGCGGCGATTGCGGATGTCAAAGCGGGGCGCAATCTGACGGAGCATGAACTCATCGAGGCTGACTGATGGATAAGATTTGGCAGGATGCGGCATGGGCAGATTATTTGTACTGGCAGATGCAGGATAAGAAGACACTCAAGAAAATCAATCGTCTTCTTCAGAGCATTGACCGCAGCGGCTATGACTGCCAGGGACAGCCCGAACCGCTCAAGGGGGATCTCTCGGGCTTTTGGAGTGTTCGCATCGACGCGAAGAATCGCATTGTTTTTCGGATTGTGGATAACCGCATGGAGATTGCACAATGCGGCTCGCACTATCGGGACAAATGAACAACAAAAAAGACGGAGTTTTCACGAATTCAGCCGTATCTCATTTCGAGAGGGGCTGTTTTTATTGTCTATATACAGTGGATATCCAACCAAGAAAGAGGCTTTTGACTTTCTATTGTATAATAACGGATATAAAATGAGTAGGAGGGATTTTCTTGGCGGTAACGAAACTGGAATTGACATGGGTGGGAAAAGACGAACCCATGCAGAAGATAGAGCCGCGCCTGTTGCTGCATCACAAAGAGAAGTCCTACGGTGAGACGGGGACAGGAAATATGCTGATTCACGGGGACAATCTGCTGGCCCTCAGGGCACTACTACCGAGGTACGGCGGGCAGGTGAAGTGCGTGTATGCAGATATCCCGTATAATACGGGATCGGCGTTCTCTCAGTATGATGACAATCTGGAACATAGTACATGGCTGAACCTCATCAGGCCACGTATGGAAATCCTCTACCAGCTGTTGAATAGGGATGGCAGCCTGTGGGTTAGCATTGACGATGACGAACAGGCATACGTCAAGGTTTTGCTGGATGAGATATTCTCACGCAAGAATTTCATCGCCTCCATCGTTTGGCAAAAACGGACATCTCCGGACATGAGATCCGTCATCAGCGATGGTCATGACTATGTGCTTGTTTATGCCAAAGACAAAGATGCATTCAAGGCATCCCGCAATTATTTGCCACTCAGTCCAGAGCAGGCATCCAGTTACAAGAATCCAGATAACGATCCCAGAGGGCCATGGCGTTCGATTGATTTGACCGGACAGGTCGGTCATGCTGCCGCCAGCCAGTTTTATGAAATCGAACTCCCGGACGGACGAAAATTGCCTCCTCCTGATGGCAGGTGCTGGGCTTTATCCGAAGAAACCTTTCACTCTCTATTGAAGGACAACAGGATTTGGCTTGGCGCAGACGGAACGTCTCGTCCCAGACAAAAGAAATTTCTGTCAGAAGCAAAGGGTGTCGTTCCTTGGACTTGGTGGACGAATAAAGAGGTCGGGCACAACCAAGAAGGAAGTCATCGCCCTGTTTGGGCCTGAAAGTCCTTTGATGAGGGCGCTGACAAGGGAACGCCTCAAATTCGCATCAAGAAAATTCCCCAGATGCTTTTGGGCAGCTGTGCGTTTGGACGTGAGGACTACGCTCTGAACATTGTGCGCCCGCCACAGTACGAGGACGAGGAAAGTGAGGGCGAAGATGATGAAGGCTGACCTGCGTTTCCTCCAATATACACCGGATTTTATCAGCGGCACGATGTCCCTGCGAGAACCGCAAAAGATTTCCTTGGAGGTGCTGGCAAATATTCTTCAGGTCGTGCCGCCGGAGAAGGGCATCGACCTCAAGGGCGCCTTGCAGAAGGTGCATGGCCTTTATCCCACATGCACGGACTTCGAGAGGGAGTTCCTTTCCCTCCTGCCGGCACTATACGGAGCGACATGGCTGCGAGGATATGCGAAACATCGTCATGATGTACCGGCAGGACATTGCAGGAAAGATTTACAGGCAGATGATGCAGCACTTTCATAAGACGGAGGAAATGTTCTCCTACGATATCGTGAAGGTCAATGATTTCAATATGCCTCAGGAACTGTTTGGCAGCTCTGAGCTGGATCTGTTCTCCCCAGACGCTAAAGCGGACGGCATCCGCTCCGTGGTCTTCACGGGGATAGAGAAGGGAGTCTTCGATAGGGCAAAGTTCGACAGTATTCCGGAACTGACTTTTGCCAGACTCTGTGAACAGGATGTCAAAGTGCTGAAATGGCTTCGTCCTGCTCCTTCCGATTTTGATCTCAAGTACGGCAGGGGACACAACTACGAGCCGGACTTCGTGGTGGAAACCGCCGACAGATGTTATCTGGTGGAGATCAAGGGGGAGGACAAGCTGAACGATACTGGGGTGCTGGCAAAGAAGGAAGTGGGTATTAGATACTGTCAGACAGCCACTGCCGTGTGCCGTGAGCTGCACTACAAGCCATGGGACTATGTGTTCATCCCATCGAAGCAGGTGCAGCCAACCTCCAGTATGGAATATCTTTGCGGGCAGTTCGTCTGCCATGTATAAATAGGGCGGATGTTTTTTTAGGCGAGTGTCAATGGAGGTACTAGCCTTATCCCTTCCGTTCGCCGACATTCCAGTCGGCATCCACCTCGAAGTAGACGCTTTTTTCCTTCCACGGGTATTTGTACTCGAGCACGACGGTGTGATCGAGTAAGATGTGCACGGCGATGAGCTGTGCCGTGCCGTGCTCATCCGTATGTTTTACCCATGCCCCGCTGTCGATGTGATCCCTGACCTCGGTCAGCCATGTGATGGGGAGCTTGGACATGCCTGCCTCATTCATGCGGAATACGATCTCCACCTCTGTATCCCCGGCCTTGCGCGGGAAATGGCAGTAGGGCGCGTTGCGCGTGTAGCTGCCCGCCGATATGGGGGAGAAGAGGCGCAGGACGCGGGAGAGTCCCTCCTCGTCGACGCGGATGCAGAGGATGGATCGCTGCTTTTGGTACATGTCATCGACGGCATCCGCCGCCGCGCCTTCCTGCGGAACCTCGGCCGCACGCGATGCCTGCTGCAGCTCCTCGTCATACGCTCCGTCGACCCAGTGAAAGCACATCTGCTCAATCGTTGCACCCTCCTCGATCTCACGTTCCAGCGTCAGGAACTCGTGGTCGTCCGGCACGAGGGAAAGCCCCTGCCGCACGGCGTCCAGCGCACCGCCACGGTCGCCGAAATGGGCGCGCAGCTTGCCGAGCTCGAGATAGCACCACGGATAGTCTGGCTCCTCACGCGTTCCCTGCGCGGCATAGCGGAGCGCCTTTTCCAGATAGCCGCAGTGCATGAGGGCGACGGCGTAGCGATAGTACCACGTCCCGCACCCGCACGCATTCGGCTCGGAGTCCGGCATCCACTGTATCGCACGGTAGAAGTAGGGGTACTGATCGACATTGTTGCACGCATAGGCATACCACAGCGCAATGTCGCGGTCACGATGCACCTCCTCGCGTGTGAACCGCCCCTTGATGATGCCGTTCTTGATGTATTTGTTCAGATAGCTGAGCATTTTAAAGAAATAGCCCGTGGATCCATCCTCCATCGCCTCGAGTTTGGCGACGGCCTCTGCTGTGAGCAGGGGGCCTTTTTCTGTGTCGGAGCTCTCCGGCGCGTCGGCGGCGTCCTCCTCCTCCTCGTCGCGATCAAAAATGTTGACGGTGCCCGCCGCGTCTCGTCGGAAGGAGTGAAACACCGCCCCCGGCAGATTCGTCCTCTTGAGAACGGTTTCTGCGGCGACGAGGACGGCGTGCAGATCCCACGCGAGAAAGTCCAGATAGCCGTAGTTCGTGCCCGTCGCTCCGCCGAGGAAGGTCACCGCGTGCAGACAATCGGTCTCCTCCTCAATCGCCTGCATGAGCGCATCGCGAAAATCGAGAATCCCGTCGGCACTCTCGCGCATCTCATCCGTCAGCGGATAGGCGATAAAGCCCGCCGCGATCCCATCCGCATGGTAGATGTCCACGAGCGTCGCATCGTTATCCATATAGGAACTGAGGAGGGAGGGCAGGCGCGTGCTGCCCGCATAGACATCGAGCCGCAGATCCGCATCGTCCGATGTGTCCGGCTCGCGCTCGTAGGCGAGATAGCAGTGGTCAAGGTACTCCTCTGCATCGTTCGCGAGGGAGTACCCCGCCTCTGCGAGTGCCTGCGGCAGATCCGCCAGCAGGGTCGACGGCTCCTCGCGCGGCGCATCGAGGAGATCAAAATCATGGATGAGTCGGATGGCGGCGATCTCGCCGAGTACCTGATCGACGAGCGTGGAGAGCATCCACCACGCGCGGCTCTCGTCCTCCTGCAGGAGCGGCAGGAGCTTTTCACAGTAGACCGTGAGGGCGATCCCGTCGCCGTCCGGCGCGAACCAGACGGCGACATCCGTCATCTCGATGCTGTAGTCGTCCGTGCGCAGGGAAAAGCCAAGAGAGGACGTGCGCCCGACGTGGATGTCCCAGTGCTCGCGCACAGAGGCAGGGGCATGGCACGCGAAATAGACGAGCGGAAAGAGCTTTGCGCGCAGACCTTCGGGCGTGAGGATGAGCTCATATTTCTCGTTGCCCTTTCCGAGCTCGAATGAGACATCGTCAAAGGCGATGTGCAGAGCGGAGCTGCACCGCTCGATGAGCTCCTCGCCGTGATCCGGTCCCGCATCCATCAGCGCGCGCAGCTCCTCCTCTGCCTCGGAGAACGCGAGCCATGCCTCCTGCACGCGGATGCGGAACGGGCGCGAAAAGAGCGGGAGAGAGAGTCCGCGGCGGCAGTCCTCGATCATCTGCTCGGTGTCCTCGTCGCCCGGCAGCGCCGCAAGCGCCGCCTCAAAGTAGGGCAGGGCGCGGTTTTCCTGATCGAGGTAGTAGTAGGCATAGCCCATGCGGAAGTTCCAGACGTGATCGTCGGCAGAATCCTCTGCGTGCGGCGCGAGGAGGTCGATCGCTTTTTTGAAATACCACCACTCGCTCGGCTGCGCGAAGTTGTTGTAGGCGCGCGCCAGCTCGCCATCGAGCTCGGGCGTGCGCTCTGCGGCGGGGATCTCCTCAATCGCCGTGATGATCTTCTCGTAATCTCCGTGATTGTGCCATGCTTGACACTGTTCCAGTAATGTCATCTGCTGCTCCTCTTGTCTGGGTCTAAGTTGCGCTCAGGGCGCCCTATCGGCTCGTGATGCTCGCCGCTTCCCCCGCGCGACGGGGGAAGCGAATATACCGTCATCCAATGCCTCCCCCGTGCGACACGGGGGAGGGGGACCGCGAAGCGGTGGTGGGGGCGCTTGTTCCTAATCCCACCAGAAATACCAAATATGCGATTTCCGCAGGCTGTCGGCGAGCCTGCTGATGCTCATGCCGGGGGTGCCCTGCTCGATGATGTCGCTGCAGTAGGCGTACTGCTCCACGGCACGCGCGGCGGCGTGCTCCGGCGCGACGGGCGCGGGGACGCGGTACTCAAGCGTGTCGTAGGTGAGGACGGCAGGGACGGCTCTGTCCGTCTCGTACCAGTACTTTGCGACCGCCGTATGCGCGGCGGTGTCGGGGCAGTCGTTCCACCCGCCGAAGGGCAGGTAGGTGAAGATCTCCCACGGATGCTTGACGGGGATCTTGGCGAGGATCACGGGATGCGTTTTCCCCGTCTCGCAGTTCCAGTAGGTGATGGGGCGGTCATTGGTGTCACCCATCGTGCTCTCTTTCACCGTCATGTCCTCCGTGCGCTCGGCACGCCGCGTCATGAGGATCTTTTTGCCGTCCTTGACCAGCTTTTTCGCCATACGCTCGCGGTATGCGATGACGGCGTCTGCGTCGAATTCATAGTCCTCGAACGCGCCCTTTTCCGCCTCGGCGTTCATCGTCAGTGCCTCCCAGAGTGTGTCGCTCGGGACGATGATGACGGGGACAATGCCGTCGCGTGCGGCCGTGCGCGTGGCGTAGCTGTACCATGATGTGATCGGGTCGTCGTCCGCCAGCGGCGGGAGGTACATCAGAGAGCAGCTCGCCCTACTGGCGTTCAGGTACTGCATCGTTGCGATGGCAACGTAGCTCGGATCGGCGTCCACCTGCTCCTCAGTGTTGCGCTTCCACGCATCCCAGTGGCGCTCGATGAGCTGCGCCATCTCCCGATAGAGCTGCTCGTCGAATGGGACGAAGAGATATGCCTCGTCATCAAACTCCTTCGAGTAGTATTTTTCCGCTCCGAAATACGCGAGGGCGTGATTGTCGACGTCCGATGGGTAGGAGGGAGCCTCGCCGTCGTAATAGTAACGCGCGAACGCCGCGCCTTCCTCGTTAAAGAAGCCGCGCATCAGGATTCCGTGCAGCTCGTCGCGGAGGAAGGGGCGCAGGTCTGTCTCCGCCGGATGTTCCTTTACGGCACGGACGGTCACCTCGTACTCGCGGATGAACCAGTCTGCCATCAGGTCATGCAGGATGCACCACCGCAGGTAGACCGCCATGTGACTGTACGCCTCGATCTCATCGACGGGGAGCTTCTTCTCGTGCAGGGTGGAGAGATGCCACTCCGCGTTGTCCATCACGAGGTCCTCAAAGTCCTCAGGGGCGCATGCACTGCGCCGCTGTGGATCAATGACGAAGCTCACGTGCCGCTCGTCAAAGAGGCTCAGCAGTTCCTTTGCACTGCGGTCGAATTTGTAGTTGAGCTCGTCGCGGTAGAGCGGGATGATCTGATAGAAATTGACCTCGTCGCCGTCCGGCAGGGGACAGACCGTGTTGTCTCCCTTTACCTGCGCCCCGATGATCAGGGAGGCAGTCAGCTTGGTGTTCTCGGCGTAGTTGTTTGTCCTGCTGTCGATGGTATGCCCCCAGCCGAGCCATGTATCATCCTCGATCGGCAGACGTGCGAGGCTCTTCAGCAGGCGGATCGGCCAGTAGTGCTCCTCGTCGTCCTCGTGGATCTTCCAGTCGGGCGGCAGGGCGATCGCGAGTTCCGCGCGTTCGAGCTTGTATTCGGCGAGCTCTTTTGGCACGTTCATGCGGTGCGCCCCCATCCCGAGGGTGACGAGCATGTAGTAGTTCCGTTCCTCGGTCGGATCGACGATGCAGATGTCCAGGTGGATGTCCGGCGAGACAATCTCATGAAAGACGTTCGCATACGTGCCGAAGCTCGTCTCGATGAAGTCCTCGACGGCAGCCATCTCCTCCTCGGTGTAGACCTCCGTGGGCACGGGCTTTTTTCCATGCGAAGAATTATTGTGGACGATTTTTTTCATTGTGTTCTCCTTTATGACTGAGGAACAGGCTCTCCAGCATCGTTTCCAGAAGGCTTGTCGGTGTGATGACGAATCCCTCCGCCGTGATTTTTTCATTGAAGAAATCGACGGAATGGTCGTGGTCAAGGAAGTGATTCCGTGTTAAGGAATCGCTGATAAAACAGTCTCTCAGATTGGCGTAGATTTTTTGTCCGAACAAGGTGGAAAACCGGACGCATAGCAAAGGCTATGTGGAGGATTTTCCGCCGAAGTGCGGGCGAAAAAGATGCGTCAAGATGGTAGTGCTGAATTTATCAGTGCTTCCTTAAATATTGCCCGACATCGTCGAGGGTAAAGGCACACTCCCTGAGCGCCGTGTCGGTGAAAGAGTTGGCGTAATGGATACTCTTCATCATGCGCTTCAGCTTTGTCGCCGGGTATGCCTTGCATAGTGCCTGTCGGAGTGCTGTCGCCATCTGTGCGGGCGAGGCATCCTCTGTGACAGGCATGGATGGGAGGATGCGCTCACGGCAAAGGTGCGCGTACAGGGTGCGGAACTTTTCTGCCAGTACGGTATCATCATGTTCGGTCATGGCGTACCTCACGTCTGCTGGTGCTGCATGGAGACAATCTGACAGTCGGGGCAGAACTCGATGTAGAGCGTGCCCTCCATATAGTCCGTCAGCGCATCCCAATGAATCTGCATGAGATACTTCATCGGCTGCCCGCAGTCGGGGCAGGTCGTGTATTCCCAGTCCTGCCACCAGAGCGCAAAGCCGCCGAGCGTGCAGGTGTCCTCGAAGCGTGCGCCGTAGAACAGAGGAACAGGCGTCTCGCCGAGGATGAGATCGTTTTCAAAAATCCTGACAAGCTCCTCTTCGATATACATGGTATCGCCCGCATCCTCGCAGGAAAGCACCTCGCTGCCGCCGTCGAGTGTATAGCGGCTCAGCCTCGGTCCCTCATACGAAACGCAGTTCGGACAGCAGGTCGCTGTGAGGATGCCGTCAATGCCGAGGAAGTGCAGACGCGCATCCCGTCCGTCGAGGACGAGCATATCCGCCATGCGGCAGCCGCAGTGCGGGCAGTGCTCCTCCCGCGGACGAGCGATGCGGAGGGGCGAGCGGCGCAGCTCCTCCTCCGATGCGGCATGCACCAGCGTATAGCAGGTGTCGAAATTCAGCGTGCGCCGTCGCCCCTCACGGTCGAATGTCCAGCCGCCGCACTGCGCATAGACAGAGGGGTTGACGTGCAGCTTCCCGCGCCACGGGCGCGGATTGCGTTCGAGCGCAAGGAGTGCCGCAAGGGATTGGTCGTCTCCCTGCATACCGAGGCACATCATCAGCTCGTTCGCCTCATGTGCGGCATCCGTCTCCATCAGTGCCGCGATCAGTCCGTCCCGCACGTCCGTCGGTGCATGATAGTAGAGTGCCGAGGGCCAGAAGGAACGTGCCGCGAGTGCCGCGCGTGGGATCTCCGGCACGAGCCGTCCGCGACAGCAGAGCAGATACCAGAAATCATCGGGAACATCCTCGATCTGCGCGATGATCTCCTGCTCCTTTGCCGAGACCTCCGCGGGCGTCCATGCGAGTGCCGCACGGCGATTCGCCGCCGTCCTGCAGCGCCAGCAGAGCCCCTCGTAGCCGAGCTCCGTGCCGCAGTCGGGGCATTGGTAGGGCAGCGTCATGATCGGCTCCTTTCCCATTTAGACATATCGATTCATTCTGATAATAATACGGATGTGGAGCAGCTTCAATAGGTCTTTTGGGAAAGTAAATGAGAAGGCGACGAAAATCCCCGCGCTTCCTTTACCTTTTCGCTGAATCTATATATAATAGAAGAAGGGAATCGCTGAATTTATCCGTATTTCCCAAGTTTTGGAGGTGATGCTATGCGCTCAGGGGAGAATCCGCTCCTTTTGCGGCTGCGGGAGGAGAAGGCGCATCGCCTCTCGGGCGGCATCTACCATGAGCTGCAGGTGCGCATGACCTACAACTCAAACCACATCGAGGGGAGCCGCCTCAGCGAGGAGGAGACGCGGCGCATCTTTGAGACGAATACCGTGGGCGGGGATGCGCATGTGGATGACATCATCGAGACGGTCAATCACTTTCGGGCGATGGATTACTGCATCGACTGTGCGGAGGAGCCGCTCAATGAGATGATCATCAAAAAGCTCCATGATTTGCTGAAAAGCAGAACGTCTGACGAGCTGCTCCCCTACTTTCGCGTGGGCGACTACAAGGAACGTCCCAATATGGCGGGCGGCGTGGAAACGACTCCGCCGCAGGAGGTTGCAGCGGCGATGCGGAGGCTCCTTGACCGCTGTCAGGCCAAAGAGAAGATCGCCTTTGAGGACATTGTGGACTTCCACTACCATTTTGAGCGGATTCATCCGTTTCAGGACGGCAACGGGCGTGTCGGGCGGCTTATCGCGTTCAAGGAGTGCCTGAAGTACAATATTGTTCCGTTCATCATTGAGGACACAAAGAAGGCATTCTACTACCGTGGACTGAAGGAGTATGAGCGCGAGCGCGGGTATCTCGTGGATACCTGCTATGATGGGCAGGATACAATGCGGCGCCTGCTCGATTTTTTTCAGATTTTCGGACATTCCTTTGAGGAGAGTACATGAGCGATTTGAGAACGGCCCGTGCCGCTGCCGAGGGCGGGGCGCGGCTGACGAGGGAGGATGCACTCCTCCTCTATGAGGACAACGACCTGCTTGCGCTCGCGCAGTGGGCGCGTGCGGCGAAGGAGCGCGCGAGCGGGAAAAGCGTCTACTATACGGTGAACCGTCACATCAATCTCACGAATATATGCCGTGCGAACTGCCCCCTCTGCGCCTTTCAGGTGGAGCAGGGGGATGCGCGCGGCTATATTATGGAAACGGACGATGTCGCGCGTGTATTGGAGCTGGCGAAAAAGACACCGCGCCTCACGGAAATCCACATCGTGAGCGCCCTCCACCCCGACCGTTCCTTTTCCTACTACGAGGGCGTGGTGCGGCAGGTGCGTGCGGCGCTTCCGCATGCGGACATCAAGGCATTCACGCCCGTGGAGGTTGTGAACTTTGCAAAGACGGAGGGGACTTCCGTCCGTGACATCCTGCGCAGGTTACAGTTGGTCGGACTCTCGTCCCTCCCCGGCGGTGGTGCGGAGATTCTGTCCGACCGCGTCCGCGAAATTATCTGCCCGAACAAGGCGACGCGTGCGGAGTGGCTGGGTTGTATGCGTACGGCCCACGAACTCGGCATCCGCACAAATGCGTCCATGATGTACGGACACATCGAGACGGTCGAGGAGCGTATCGACCATCTGCTTGCTCTGCGCGAGCTGCAGGACGAGACGGGCGGCTTTCAGGCGTTCATGCTCTTTCCGTTCCATCCCGAGAACACGGCGCTCGGCGCGGAGTGTAAAATCACGCGCGTCGGCTCGTGGGAGGATATGAAGATGCTCGCCCTTTCTCGCCTTGTGCTCGACAACGTGGCTCATTTCAAGGCATTCTGGGTCATGCTGACGCAGCCCATTGCGCAGCTTGCCCTTGGCTTCGGTGCGGATGATCTTGACGGCACCATCGGTGAGGAGAAGATCATTCACGCGGCGGGCGCACAGACGCAGACGGGCATCACGCGGCGCGAACTGGACGCGATGATCCGCGAGGCGGGCTACGAGCCTGTGGAGCGCGATACGTTTTATCAGCCGATTGCGGCAGGGGAGGGCGCATGAGACTCACGGAGCAGGAGGCTGCCGATCTCCTCACGCACGGCGACCCCATCGACCTCGGGCGTGCGGCGGACGCGGAGCGGCGGCGGCGGTTCGGCGATACGGTGACGTTCATCGTTGACCGCAACATCAACTATACGAATATCTGCGTGAATGAGTGCCGTTTCTGTGCCTTCTATACGAAACAGGATGCGGAGGATGCGTATCTCCTGCCGATGGAGGAGATCCTCGCGAAGGTCGGCGAGACGGCGGCGGCGGGCGGCACGCAGGTCATGATTCAGGGAGGGATTCACCCCGATTTGCCGCTTTCCTACTATGAGAATATGCTGCGTACGATCCGCGACCGCTATCCCTCCATCGTGATTCATTCGTTCACCGCGACGGAGATTCTGTACTTTGCGGAAAAGGAAGGCATTACGATTGAGGACACGCTGCGGCGGCTTCAGGATGCGGGGCTCTCGTCGCTCCCAGGCGGCGGGGCGGAGATCCTCGTGGATCGCGTGCGGAGGCTCATCGCACCGAAAAAGATCATGACCGAGGACTGGCTGCGCGTGATGCGGACGGCGCACAAGATCGGTATGGAGTCGACGGCGACCATGGTCATCGGCTTTGGTGAGACGATGGCGGAGCGCGTGGAGCACATGGAGCACATCCGCCGTTTGCAGGAGGAGACGGGCGGCTTTCGTGCGTTCATCACATGGACATTTCAGCCGGGCAATACCGCACTCGGCGGGGAAAAGACTTCGAGCTGGGACTATATGCGGACACTTGCCGTCACACGTCTCTACATGGACAATGTCGCGCATATCCAGGGGTCGTGGGTGACGCAGGGCGAGCGCATCGGACAGCTGACGCTCGGCTTTGGCGCGGACGATCTCGGGAGCATCATGCTTGAGGAGAATGTCGTGCGTGCGGCGGGGACGCGGTACAATATGTCGATCAAGAAGATGATCGATCTGATTCGCGGTGCGGGCAGAGAGCCGGCACAGCGTGACACGCAGTATCGCGTGATACGGAGGTTTTGATATGGCAGAGCAACAGGTTCCGACAGCGGGCTATGCCGTCATCGGCGGCTCGGGGACGCTCTCAAGCGATTTCCCGCGTGCGTCGATGGCGGCGGATGTGGAGATCCTTGCGGACGGGCTGCACTTTGCGACACCCTACGGCGAGAGCCCTGCGTTCCGCCTCTTCTCCGTCGCGGGACGGCGCGTGCTGACCTGCCGCATGCACGGCTGGCGCAGCGGCGTGACGCGCGCGGATGCGTCGCGGCAGGTGTTCTGGGTGCTGCGGGAGGCGGGCGTGCGGCGCATCCTCTCCGAGGGCGGCGTCGGCACGGTGAACCCGTTGCTCGACCCGCGCGACTTCCTCATCCCCGACGACTATCTTGACCTCTCCGTACGCAAGGATGTCATGCTCGACGGACGTTATCTGCTCGTGATGCGCGACGCACTCTGCTCGGAACTTCGCACGACACTCGTTGCGGAGACAAAGAAACGCTATACGGGGCGCATCTTTGACCGCGGCATCTACGCCGTCACCGACGGGCGGCATTTCGAGAGCCCTGCCGAGATCGCGATGCTGAAAGGGCACGCGGACATCGTGGGGCAGAGCCTCGCGCCCGAGGTCTACCTTGCTCGCGAGATCGGCGCGTGCTATGCGGGGCTGTACTTCGTCGTCAACTACGGCGAGGGCATCCGCCCGTGGTCGCACGACACGCTAGAGCAGATCTTCTACGACGATGCACCGATGATCGGCGACATCCTCCTCGCGACGATCCGCAGCGTCCCCGCCGAGGAGAGCGCGTGCGAATGCCGCAGCCTGCGCAAGGAGACCCTGCTCAAGGATGTCTACAACGCGGAGTCGGATAAGGGTTGACGAAAAACGCCGAACATCGTATAATGGACATAGAAAAAGGTGTTGCCGGTAAACGGTCAGCCCCCGTAATCTAAGAAATGGTTATAAGAAACCCGCCTAGAGTTGGTGACTGCAGGCGGGTCTTCTTATGGTCTCAAGGCTACGATACAGATCGTTACAAGAAAGATGAACGAGAGAAAATCGTACAGAGTCACAAGTATCGCCCCCTCTCTTGAGGAGACTAATCGCCTACCGCTCGTGGCAACACCTGTGTGCATTTATAGCATGAAAACATCTGCCTGTGAACTGTTGTTTCATATTGACAGGTTGGCAATACGAACTCTCCTGTATACACGTTATACTCCGTGAAAAATCTGTTGACAATGATTCCCTGTGGTGCTACTATGATGGCGCAGGAAATCCTGCGGCGATGATTTGACCGAGAAGAGGTGTGATTCGCCATGAAACAATTACTATCTGTACAAATTCTTCTTCGACCGTAGTGTCCGAGTGCGTTTTCGCGTTCGGGCTTTTTATTATTTAGGAGGTCATTATTATGTCCATCAACCGGGGAAAAGTCGTCATCATCGGTACGAGCAATGTCGGCTCCGCCGTGCTCAACAAAATCGCAGACTTTCAGCTGGCCTCGGAGATTGCCCTCATCGATCTCGATATGAATCGTGCGCGCGGCGAGGCACTCGATACGAGCCACGCCATGTCCTCGCCGTACAGCACGAACATCAAGATCCATACGGGGACGTATGAGGACTGCCGCGATGCGGCGTTCATCGTCATTACGGCGGGACCTTCGATCCTGCCCGGGGAGAAGCCTGACCGACTGAAGCTCGCGAGCACGAACACGAAGATCATGCGCTCCATCTTCTCTGAGATCGTGAAATACACGAAGGAAGCCATGGTCATCATGATTACGAATCCGCTTGACGTTGCGACCTACGTCGTATCAACCGAGTTCGACTACCCGCGCGAAAAGATCCTTGGCACGGGCACGATGCTCGAGACCTATCGCTTCCGTTACCTTCTCGCGGAGCATTATGATATGGATCCGAAGAATATCCACGGCTATGTCCTCGGAGAGCATGGCAACGATGCTTTTGTTGCGTGGTCGACGGTCAACTGTGCGGGGCTCGGGATCGATCATCTCGATGAATACTTCCACTTTAAGGAGCGGCTGAATCGTCATGACATCGAGCAGGGACTCATACAGACGGCATACGATGTCATCAACCTCAAAGGATTTACCAACACGGGAATTGCTATGGTTGCCTGCCGCTTTATCAAGGCGATTCTCTACAATGAGCATACGATCCTGCCCTGTGCCGCCGTCATGAACGGCGAGTACGGCATGAAGGATGTGGCACTCTCCATTCCGCGCATGATCGCACAGGACGGCATCGTCCGCTCGCTCGAGGTGCGCCTTGCCGACGATGAGATGGAAAAACTTTCCCGTGCGCAGAAGAGCGTCCGTGCCGCACTCGACGGTGCGGGCGTGAAGTAAAGGCTGTGCACTCACTCATCTTGTCAGCGTAAAAACAGCACTTGGTCATTTTCCAAGTGCTGGTTTTTTATGATTCAGTCAAGAAATCGCTGATAAATTCAGATGCGCCATCTTAGCGCATCTTTTTTTGTATAAAAGAACCTCCGCCCACATACAAAAATGTGAGCGGGGGGTTACATTTTGAACAGATCGCTGTGTGTTCCTGTGCGTGTCAAGTAGAGCAGCAGTGTGTCATTGGAAATTTCATAGATGAGCAGCCAGTCCGGCGTAATATGACATTCCCGACAGCCGGCGTAATCTCCTATGAGCGCATGGTCACAATGTTTTTGTGCGAGATGTTCGCCATTTGCCAGTTTCTTGATGACAGCGGTCAACAGCTCTGTGTTATAGCCACGCTTGGCAGCGCGTTTTAGATCCCGCTGAAAACGTGAGGTTGGGCGGATAATGTATTTCATGAGAGCAGGTCTTTCATCATCTCGTCAACGTCGGTGTAGCGTTTGCCTAGGCTAGGGTCTGCCTTCATACGGCGCACTTCGTCAAGAGCCTCCTGTGTCTCTGCGTTGGGGCGGGGCGCACCGATCTCAAAAGGGAGGCGGTACTCACGTACAGCCTTCTTGGCAAAAATGTTGAATGCTGTCGTCATTGTCATACCCATATCCGTACAAAAAGCATTGAACTGCTCCTTCAGGTCATTGTCCATGCGAATGCTGACGTTGGTCTGTCCCATCTGAATCACTCCTTTTTATTAAGATAGTGCAAAATACGTGCATTGTCAAGAAATCTATAGCATCTATCCTGCGTTTTTCTATGTCAAAAATCCCCACTCACGATTGGACTCGCGAGCGGGGATTCTCTATCTTATGTTCTGTTCCTATTCCTTCGCCGCCTCATAGCCGACCATGAGCGCCTGCATATTGCGGTCGACGGTGTGCGGCGGGACACGGTTCGCCACGGCACTTTTCACAGCGGCGAATGGGACGATTCCCGAGACGCGCGTGATCGCGCCGAGGGCGACGATGTTCGCAAAGAGAGATTTGCCGAGCTCGCGGGTGGCGAGCGTGGTGATGGGAACAGCGACCGTGTGTGCGGCGGTCGGCACGTTTGGTACGAGTTCGCTGTCCACGATCAGGATACCCGTCGCGGGATCCAGGTCGCCCGCGTACTTGTCCGCCGCTGCCTGTGTCATGGCGAGCACGATGTCAGGGTGCTCGACGTGCGGATGATAGATCACGTCATCGCTGATGATAACCTCGGAGCGGGACGCACCGCCGCGCGCCTCTGGGCCATAGGACTGTGATTGTGCAACGTTTCTGCCGCATGCAGCCGCCGCCTCGGCGAAGATAATGGCGGCGGTGATCACGCCCTGTCCGCCCGAACCTGAGAGACGAAGTTCCTTCTGCATATCAGAGCCCTCCCGCACGCCGCTGAATCTCGGCGTTTGCCGTGCCGTACTCCTCACCCGCGCACGCGCAGAGAAGTCCGATGGGGAACTTCTCCGCCGTGCGCTTTTCGGGCGGGAGCTTGTCCCATGCCGCCTTCATGACGGCAGAGTCCCGCATCCACTCAAGCATCGCAGCGGGCGACCCCATCTTGTTCTTACGCCCGTAGGCGGTCGGGCACTGCACCATCGCCTCGATGAGGGAAAACCCGTGATTTGCGAGACCGCCTGTGATCATCTGCGTGAGATGCTTGACGTGAAAGGCCGTCGAGCGTGCGACGTAGGTCGCTCCTGCTGCCTCGGCGATGCGGCACGCGTCGAGCGGACGGTCGATTGTCCCGTATGGTGCCGTCGCCGTCATCTTGCCCGGCGGGGTCGTCGGCGAGGACTGTCCGCCCGTCATGCCGTAGATATTGTTGTTGAAAAGTACGACGGTGAGATCGACGTTGCGCCGACAGCCGTGCAGGAAGTGATTGCCGCCGATGGCAGTGCAGTCGCCGTCTCCTGTAATGACGATGACGTTCAGCTCGGGTCGTGCGAGCTTGATCCCCGTTGCAAAAGGAATCGCTCGCCCGTGCGCCGTGTGTACGGTGTCAAAGTCCATATAGCCCGAGCCGCGTGAGGAACAACCGATGCCGGAGACGATGACCGTGTTGTCCTGCGAAAATCCCTCCGCACCGTCCACCGCCTCCGCGATGCACTTCATTGCCGTACCGTTGCCGCAGCCCGGACACCAGAGATGAGGGAGGCGGTTCTGACGAAAATACTGCTCGAACGGACGCTGTATATCGGCCTTTGTATGTGCTGTGCTCATGCCCGCACCTCCTCGCTCATCTGACGGATCGCCGCCGTGATCTCCTGCGGCGTGAAGTCCAGCATATTGTATTTGAGGCAGGAGCGGACGTGCGTGCCGTGTGCAGCGCGCGTGACCTCACCCACGAGCTGCCCGTAGTTCAGCTCCGCGGCGAGGATGCCCTTGACACGTGCCGCGAGCCGTGCGACTGCCGCATCCGCGAACGGCCAGATCGTCTGGAGCCGCAGGAAGCCGACCTTGATTCCCTCGGCGCGTGCCGTGCGCACCGCTTCGTATGCCGTACGCGCCGTGCCGCCGTAGCTGACGACGGCGTACTCCGCGTCCTCCATAAAGGATTCCTCTGTGTGGATAATCTCCTCACCCACGCGGCTGATCTTCTCGTGGAGACGGCGGATGAGCTGCTCCGTCACTGCAGGACTGCCTGAGGGAAACCCCGTCTCATCGTGGAGCAGTCCCGTGACGTGGATGTGATATCCGTCGCCGAAACGCGCCGCATCGGGTACGAGATCCTCGCCCACGGCATAGGGCTGATAGCCCTCGGCACGCGTTGCTTTCGGCAGGCGGCGCGGGTAGATTTCGATTTCCTCAGGGGAGGGCAGTGTCACATTCTCGCGCAGATGCCCGATGATCTCGTCCGTCAGCAAAATGACGGGGGTGCGGAAACGCTCCGCATAGTTCACTGCCATGACTGCCATGTCGAATGACTCGCGCACGCTCCACGGGGAGAGCGCGATGATCGGATGATCGCCGTGTGTGCCCCAGCGCGCCTGCATCACATCGCCCTGCGAGGGCGCGGTCGGCTGTCCTGTCGAGGGGCCGACGCGCTGGACGTTCGCCACCACGCAGGGGATCTCCGCGCACGCGGCATAGCCGATCAGCTCCTGCTTCAGTGAGAAGCCCGGGCCGCTCGTCGCGTCCATGACCTTTGCCCCTGCGAGCGATGCGCCGAGAATCGCGCCCATCGCGCCGATCTCGTCCTCCATCTGGAGGAATGTGCCGCCGATTTTCGGCAGCAGCTTTGCCATCTGCTCGGCGATCTCCGTCGAGGGCGTAATGGGGTAGCCTGCGAAGAACGTGATCCCGGCGGCAATCGCACCCTCGGCGACTGCCTCGTTGCCCTGCATCAGTCTTGTGCCTTCCATCCTACGCCCTCCTCTCCACGAAAATCGCAAAATCGGGACAGCGCATCTCGCACTGCCCGCACGCGATGCAGTCCTCGGGGCGCACGGGCACAATCTTGCCGAGCAGACTCACCTCGAGCACCTTCTTCGGGCAGAATGCCGCGCAGATGCCGCAGCCCTTGCACCGCTTTTCCTTGATATACAGCTCACCTTTCATGGCACTTCTCTCCCGCTGGGATGCGGAAACACATCCTCACATACACAAAGCGCATCCTATCATTTCTATAAAAACGATTTTATCATTATAACAGAAAATACAGAAAAAGGATATATCCCTTGATAGGAAAGGGGGTTCGCGCGTGTATACATCTGCTTGTCTACCGATTGCCTACAAAAATCATTTGTCTGCAAGCCGTTCAAAGATACGATACATGAGTTGGGGCGCAGGATAATATGTGCCGCCTGTGGGGATGACGGCGAACTGTTCGGGCGTGATAATGGTACTTAGGACGGCTTTTCTATGCCCAAATTTTCTGTGTGTACGAACGACGAAAGCCGGGGCGGGAATTTTCGCCGCATGATGGACGCCATCAAATCGGGGGGAAAGCCTTCCCCGCATGTTGAAGTTCGCGACGGCACAGAGAAGTGACAGCGGATATCGGTGTATCGCAGGTGAAACGGTTCATGAAGGACAAGCGTCCCACCGACGGTGCAGTGATCTCTCGCCGCGAACAGCTGCACAGGAAGTGCGCATTACCTACTACACCCGCAGCGCTATGGACATCGGCTGTGCCGACGATGCAAAGAGCGCGCTGCACAAGATATTTTCGGTCATTGAAACCGCCATTTTTTTGTGCTAGAATAAATTGCGATCGGATCGGAGAAAGGATGCCATGATGGATGAGGAACTGCGCCGCTACGAGAAGATACGCGGAGCGTACTGTTCGGTCGGGCGGCTCGCGAGCCTCTATGACGGAATGATGACGTACTCGACGTGGTCGGGGAAGCTGGTCTCACGGCTCGTGTGGGGGCTGGATCGCAGCGGCGTGCGCCGCTATGTGACGCTTGCGCTGCGTGCGGCGCACGAGGGCTTTACAGGACGCCTGCTTGAGGTACCCGTCGGGACGGGATGTCTCTCGCTGCCCGTCTATGCGGAGCTCCCGGAGGCGGACATCACCTGTCTCGACTACGCGCCCGCGATGCTTGCGGCGGCGCGTGCGCGTGCGGAGGCACTCGGCATTCGGAACGTCACCTTTACCGAGGGGGACGTCGGGCATTTGACGTTTGGCGACGCTGCGTTCGATGCGGCGGTTTCGATCAATGGGGTTCATGCGTTTCCCGACAAGGAAGCGGCATGGAGCGAGGTACACCGCGTACTGCGTCCCGGCGGACGTCTGACGGGGTCGGTGTTTGTCCTGGGGGAGAATGCGCGGACGGACTTCGTCGTGACGCAGCTCTACACGCGCATGGGATTCTTTACGCCGCCGTATGACACCCGGGAGAGCCTGACGGAGCGCCTGCGTGCGCTCTATGCGGAGGTCTCTGTGGAGTGCGTGGAATCGCTCGCTTGTTTTTCCTGTGTAAAGTAGGGGGATGCCTACTCAAGTGAAGGAGGATATTCTATGAAGTCTTGTACCCTTTCCCGTTTCCTTGCTGCCGCGCTCGTTGCGGGCAGCGCATTTGTTGCCGCACCGGTGGTCTATGCGGCGGATGCTCCCGCTGCACAGGCGCAGGAGGAGCAGGCACCGTTCCAGGGTGATGTCGTCCAGCAGCACATGATGGCGACGATTGACCGCTTCGAAAAGGGGGATATCGCAGGCCTGCAGAATGAGGCGACCGCCGATCTGAAGGCGCATCTCTCGGCCGATCAGCTGAAAGAGGCAAAGGCTCAGTTCGCACAGGACTGGGGCGCACGCGTCTCCGTTGGCAAGCCGTATATGACGGCAGGCAAGGAGAATAATGCGTGGTTCGCGGTCTGCGAGATCGCTGTCGGCTACAAGGCGACGGCTGTGGTCTACCGTCTTAGCTACGACCAGAACATGAAGCTCGCAGGATTCTTCATCCGCTGACGGATCCCTTGATTGCAGCAAAAAGGGGCTGTTGTACGAAGTCGTAAACTTCGTGCAACAGCCCCTTCTTTGTGCCCCTTCCACCGCTTGCGCGGTCCCCCTTCCCCGTGATAACGGGGAAGGCTTAGGATAACGGTATATTAGCTTCCCCCGCTAACGGGGGAAGTGGCGAGCGTAGCGAGCCGATGGGGGAATATGCAACAGCCCCTTTATGATGCCGTGTGTTACGCCGCGTCGTGGTAGACGCTCTGGTCGTTTGTGCTGTCTGCCTTGGCCGCAGGTACCTCTGCGTCGCGCTGGAACGGTGCCGCGCTGTCGTAGGTGGTCTGCACGCCGAAGAGAGTCGTCTCGTGCTGTGTCTGGATGTAGAGCTCCGTGCCGGCGGGGAGGTCGACGTTCTTGCCGTGGACGAACGCACCCGCGACAACGCCGATGGGGCCGAGGACGGCGATGCCAGCGAGGGATGCACCGGCTGCCATGGCGAGATGGGTCATCTCTTTCTTTGACTCCTCACCGATGAAGGTCGTCACGTACGTGCCGTCGAGTGCCTTGGTCTCCTTAAAGTCGATCTCGACCTGTGCGTTGCGGCCGAAGTTGCGCGCTTGGCGCACCTTCGTGACCGTGCCCTCACCGCGCGAGCCCTTCGTGAAGACGAGCACGTCGTTCACGAATACATCGTCGGCGACCTGATACTCGATCGTATCGCCGACCTTGAGTTCCTTCGCGTTGACCGGGGTGACAAGGGCAATCTTGATGAGTGTGTTTGCAGGAACGGAGACGGGGGTGACGGGGATTTCTGCACGTCCAAAGGATGCGGTCGAGAGGGCGGCAATGCGCTTTTTGAACGTACCCTCGGAAGTCTTGCCGAGGAGTGCCGTTTCGAGTTCGCCGACGCGCTCCTGCACGGAGCGCATGCTCGTCTCGTGGTTGATGTTCCACTCGATGGCGTTGAGATCCATTAGAACGGACGGCGATGCGCTGTTCGTATAGACCTCCTCGTAGATCGCATCGATGCGCGCCATGAGGCTGCCGCCGCGATGTTTTCCGTCGTAGTCGCGCTCCAGGCGGTTGATGCGGTCGATGAGCGCACCCGTCTGCTCGCGTCCGTAGGTGTCCTGCTCGATGAGGGCGAGCTTTGACTGGACGGCGTTCGGCGGCTCTGCGGCAAACGCCGTACCGATGGACGTGAGTGCCAGAGCGAGCGTCAGCATGAGAGCGCAGATTTTCTGTCGCATGGATTCATCCTCCTTATGGTGTCGTCTTCTGCTTTGCGAGCAGTTCTTCGATAAAGTCCTCGATGCTCTGCATCGGCGAGGTGGGCGTGTAGACCTGTGGCGCTGCCATGCCCGGCGTCGTGCGCAGTACCTCCTTCGTGTCGTAGACCCCGACCTGACCAGAGAGAATCTGGTAGGTGCGCATCTGCCGATTGAATCGGATGCGGTAGAGGAGGCGACGGTTCTCCGTTGCTTTGACCACGGCGACGCCTGCCTCGCGCTCGGCATCCGAGAGGCGTGTGATGCTCGCGGCATCCACGTAGTAGCCCGTGTCGCCGTTCGCGTCGACAAAGCGCATATCCTCTGCCGCTTCGACGCTGCTGAGGCCAGTGAAAAGGCCAATCAGCACCGCCCAAAATCCACACACTACAATACGCCGCATCCGCAGGACTCCTTCCGTACCTGTCTTTCTCTCTGATTTCGCTCTATTATAGAGGAAAAATTTTTACGCGTCAAATCCTATGGACGTATGGATACAATGAAGTTTCTCAGATTGGTGTAGATTTTTTGAGGACTGCGGGAAAACGAATGCTGGGGGATTTTCTGTCGTAGTGTTTCCCTTGGAACGAGCAGGGCGCGTGCGCTCTTTTCAGTTGCGAAAATTCCGTTTATGATGTAGTATAAGAACGTCAAATCACTTTTAAAGGACAGGAGAACGCGCCGATGAGTACAGCCCACACCACCCGTATTCTGCTCGCACTGACCACCGCCTGTGCGATTTTTCCGGGAGCGGCGCACGCGGCGTACAGCTCAGACTCGGATACGGGGATCGAGCGCCTAGATTTTATCGAAAATCAGCGGCGTGCGGAGCGTGCCAATCGTCTCACGCCGGAGCAGGAAAAGCTGCTTGCCGACGTGGCGGCGATGCGAGAGCATCTGCGTCACCCCGTGGCGGCGGATCAGCCCTCTCCGATCGCGTTTGAGGGCGATGACCTGACGTATGATGAGAGCACGGGCGACTTTACGGCGACGGGGCATGTGGATATTGTCCAGCTGGAGGCGCGTCGCTTTCAGGGGGACTATGTGGCGGGCAATACGGTGCGCGGCGTGGTATCCGTGCCGGATCGCGCGCACGTGCTGCAGCTGACGGAGGGGACGTCGCGCGTGACGCTCGACGGCTATCACATTAACTACAACTATCAGAAACACACGGGGACGATGGAACGGGCGGACGGCAAGGTCGGCGCCTACTATATGACGGGCAAGCGCTTTGAGTTCTACCCCGACAAGATCGTTGTCTATGACGGCACGCAGACGAAGTGCGGGGCGAAGAGCCCTGACTATCATCTCAGCTCGGAGATGGCGGAGCTCTATCCCGGCGACCGACTCATCCTGCACAACGTGAAGTTCTGGGTAAAGAACAAGGTGATCTTTTCTAAAAAGCGGCATGAGGTCGATGTTTCGCACCCGATGCAGAACAATTTCCCGCGCGCGGGCTATGACAGTGACGACGGGCTCTGGCTGGAACAGCGGTTTGAGCAGAACGTTGCCCCGCGCGTGACCGTCGGAGCAAATATCCATGTGACGACGAAGCGCGGATGGCGCAGCTCCTATGATCTCGGCTGGGCGAACGGGGGCGCGAGTGCCGCATTGACCTACGGCGTCTTTGAGGACGGCGACAACGAGTGGGTCAAAAAGATGCCGTCGCTCTCTCTTGGCTATGGGCAGCGCGTCGGACAGTCCCCCATCACCTACAGCCTGTATTCGGAATACGGACGCTGGTACGGCGGTGGGATCCACAGCAACCATCTTAGGTATGGGATCTCCGTTACACACGACACGATTCCCCTGCACGGCTATGGGCTTGATCTTTCGGCGGGCTACTCCGTGACGCGTGAGAGCTACGATCATTCACGTGTACAGGGGCTCAGTGCCAGTGCCTTCCTGACGAAGAAATTTAACGACCGATTTGCGGCCTACGCCGGCGGTATTTACACGAAGAGCTCCAAAGAAAATGCCCTTTTCTCTTACAACGAAGAGGACTACTCCAAGGTCTTTATGGGCGGGCTGAGCTATCGCCTCGGCGAACGTGACCGCATTGCCATTGGCGCGAAGTACGCTGTCGAGCCGCGTGCGTGGACGGATGTGGACTACTACTGGTTCCACGACCTGCACTGCTCGCAGATCATCCTGCGTTACCGTTCCAAGCAGGATGCGTGGCGGATCAAATGGGAGTTCACGCCATGGTGAGTGCACTGGAGCGCCTGAAGAACGCCCCTGTGCTCATCATCGGGGATATGGTGGCGGATGTCTATCTCGACGGGACGATCGCACGCATCTCGCGTGAGGCCCCCGTGCTCGTTCTGGAGCAGCGCGAGGAGCGCGTCGTGGCCGGCGGTGCGGCGAATGTGGCGAACAATGCAGCGACGCTCGGTGGGCGTTCGTATGCCGTCGGCGTCTGCGGGACGGATGCGGGCGCTGATGCGCTCTGCGCCGTGCTCGGAGAAAACGCCGTCGATACGGCGGGATTTGTCCGCGACGCGGCGCGTCCGACCATCACGAAGACGCGCATCATTGCGGGCGGACGCGCGACGGTCAGCCAGCAGATTGTACGCGTTGACCGTGAGTGGCATACGCCGCTTGCGGCGGCGGTGGAGGAGTGTCTCCTCACGGAGATCACGCGCCTCCTCCCACAGGTGCGCGCGGTGGTGCTCTCCGACTATGGGTCGGGTACGGTGACGGAGCGCGTGCGCCGTACGGTGATTGACGCGGCACGTGCGGCGGGGATTCCGAGTATCGTGGATGCACGCTATGACATCCTCAGCTATGCGGGCATCGGCTACGTCAAGCAGAACGACGCGGAGCTCGCGGCGGCACTCGGGCGTGAACTCCGCTCGGCGGCCGACATCCATGCGGCGGGACGTGAACTCCTCACACGCCTCTCGGCGGACGGCGTGCTCATCACGCGTGGGGCGGACGGCATGACGCTCTTTCTCGCAGATGGGTCAGCGACGGATATCCCCGTGAGCGACCACAGTGAGATCTTCGATGTCTCCGGTGCGGGCGATACGTGCGTTGCCGTGATGGCACTCGCTCTTGCGGCGGGAGTGGATCCCGTGACGGCGGCGCGGCTCAGCAATACGGCGTCGGGGATTGCCGTGCGGAAACGCGGGACGGCGACGGTGGCGTGGGCGGAGCTGCACGCGGCACTCACAGCGGAAGGAGACGCTCATGCTCATTCCTGACGAACACATCGAGGCGTACGCGGCGGCACTGCGCGCGTCAGGTGCGCGTGTCGTCTTTACCAACGGCTGCTTTGACATCCTTCATGCGGGGCATGTGCGCTACCTGGCGGCGGCGCGTGCGCAGGGGGATGTGCTCATCCTCGGGCTGAACAGCGACGCCTCTGTGCGGCGGCTCAAGGGGCCGTCGCGCCCCATTAACAATGAGCAGGATCGCGCGGAGGTCGTCGGGGCGCTCGCCGCCGTCGATGCGGTGGTGATCTTTGGCGAGGATACGGCGGAGACGCTGATCGCAAAGGTGCGTCCTGCAGTCTACGTCAAGGGCGGCGACTACACGCGCGAGACGTTGCCCGAGGCGCGCATCGTCGAGGCGTACGGCGGCGAGGTCGCCTTGGTCCCGCTCGTCGCGGGGAAGTCCACGACGGGGATTATTGAGAAGGCGGGCCGCGGGTAATCGCGCGTAGTGTTCGTAGCGTAGGCACCCGTGAGGATTCCCTGAGCGAATCCTAGAGAAGCAAACGGCGCAGAGCGTGCGACCCGCCCCCTGCGGATTTCTATCGTTCAAGCGAAGCGCGTTAAGGAATCCGCAGGTATTTAGGCGGACGAGCACGCGCCCGTTTGCGTAACGAGGCATTCGCTCAGGGAATCACACGGTGTTGGCTACAGGCGGACACGCTGTGTATGCGCGAACATATAGCGAAAGAAAGGAGGGCAGTCCATGAAGAATATCTTGGTCGTCAAACTCAGTGCGATCGGCGATGTGATTCATGCGCTGCCCGTTTCCTATGCCATCAAGGAGACCTATCCCGATGCACATCTGACGTGGGTGGTCGAGCCGCCCGCCTATCCTCTGCTTGAGGGAAATCCGTACATCGACGAGCTCATCCTCTTTGAAAAGGCGAAGTTCCGCAGCATCGGCGGATTCCTCCGTGAATATCCGCCCCTGCACCGCCGTCTGCGCGCGCGCCGCTATGATGTCTCGCTCGATCTGCAGGGGCTCTTCAAGTCGGCAGCGATCGTCTATACAGCGGGGGCGAGGGAGCGCGTCGGCACGGCGAATATGCGCGAGGGTGCGGACCGTGTGAGCCGCCCTGTGCGCGGGCCGCACGCACACGGACACATCGTCGAGCGCTATCTCGATGTAGCACGTGCCATCGGCTGCCGTGTGGATGCAGTGCGTTTTCCCATCACCGTCTCGGATCGTGACTGCATGGCGGCGGAGATGCTGCTGCAGCGCGAGGGCGTGCCGGAGGGGCGGACGTTTACCGCCTTTGCCGTCGGGGCGAACTGGCCGAACAAGCGCTGGCCGGCGGAGCACTTCGCCGCGCTCGGCGACCGCCTCTATGAGGCACATATCGTTCCCGTGCTCGTTGGCGGGGGGCATCTCGATGCGACGATTGCCGCCGACATCATGGCGGCGGCGCGGATCCCGCCCGTGAATCTCGTCGGGCGGACGAACCTCAAGCAGCTCGCACATCTCTTTACGCGTGCCGCGCTCGTCCTCGGCGGCGATACGGGACCCGTACATCTCGCTGCGGGGCTCGGACGGCCGACCGTCATGCTGATGGGACCAACGGATGCGAACCGCAACGGCCCGTACGGGCAGCAGGAGAATGCCATCGAGGTGGACCGCTCCTGCCGCAGCTGCTGGAAACGCGCCTGCCCGAAGGGGCTCGACTGCCTCGCGGCGATCACGGTGGATGAGGCGGAGAAGAAGATCACGGCTGTTCTGCACGCTGCTGTGCCATGACTGACGAACGGACATCGGAGGGGAAAGAGTTGTATCAAAACATTCTCGTCATCCACCTCATGCACCTCGGCGATCTCATGCTCGGCACGCCCGTGCTGGCCGCCCTGCGTCAGCAGTATCCGGCGGCGCGCATCACGCTCCTCGCGGACAAGAAGCTTGCGGATGTCGTCGCCGCGAACGAGCATCTCGACGAATGCCTCCTGATTGACAAAAAGGGCGCAGACGGCGGCATTCTCGGCATCCTGCGCTATGCAATGCGCCTGCGGAAAAACCGCTACGATCTCGTCATCAATCTCCACCGCAACGAGCGCTCCTCAGCACTCGCCGCACTCAGCGGCGGACGGCGCATCGTCGGCTATGCAAAGCCGGGCTTCGCTCTCGCCTTCGACCATGTCAGCCCGAGTCAGAATCAGGTGATGCACGAGGTGCACTCGCACTATGCGGCACTGCGCGCGGCGGGCGTACTCAATGCAGACGGGACGGCGGGGCTCGAGATGTGGATTCCGCCTGCGGCGAAGGAGGAGGCAGAGCGTCTCTGGCAGGTGCATTTTGCTCCGACCGACAAGGTGATTGCGCTCAACATCGGCGCGAGCTGGGCGACCAAGCGATGGATTGATGCGTACTTCGCCGTCGTGGCTGACACCTATCTCCGACGCGGCTATCACATCGCCGTCATGGGCGGCCCGATGGATATGGAGATGGTGGAGGAATGCCGTGCCCGCATGGAGGAACGCGAGCATCCGCACCTCCATATCTTTACGGGGCAGGTCAGCCTCGGCGTGCTCGCAGGGCTCCTCTCCCGCTGCATCCTCTTCATCACGACGGACTCCGGGCCAATGCACGTCGGTGTCGCAATGCACGTCCCCGTGATCTGTATGTTCGGCTCGTCGCCGATTCCCGGGTTCTACCCCTACGATGCGCGGAGCATCTCCGTCCGTGCGCCCGTCTCGTGTCATCCGTGCCGCATCCACGAGTGCCCGCTCGCAGGAGAGGAGCACATGATGTGCATGAAGCGGATGCCGACTGACCTCATTTTGCAGTATGCCGATCAGATCCTGCGCGAGGAGGGCGAGCGTCCCGCGTGCGAACTGCCCGCACCGACGGATTTTGAGACGCGTGTGGTGGAGATGGCAGACGGGCATTTTGCCCTCGCACCACGCGGAGCGGCAGGTCGGGTCGTTCGTTCGAGTTTACCGCAGAGCAGATAGGAGCATTTTCATGGATATGGAAAAAATCCGCAGCGTCGTTGCCGAAAAGAGCGCGCGCAGCAACATCCTCGTCGTCGGCGATGTCATGCTCGACAAGTATTATACGGGAGAGGTGACGCGCATCTCCCCCGAGGCGCCGGTGCCGATCACCCACGTGACGGGGACGCGCGAGACGCTCGGCGGGGCGGCAAACGTCGCGCACAACCTGGCGCTCCTTGGGACGAACGTCAGCATCGCGGGCTATGTCGGCAGGGATCCGCACTGCGACAGCCTGCTGGATAAATTCAAATCGCGCGGCATTGACTATGCAGGACTCGTCCATACGGAGCGTCCGACGACGACGAAGATCCGCATCATCGGCGGGCATCAGCAGATGCTGCGGCTGGACTTTGAGGACGTAAAGCCCATCGACGGCGCGGATGCGGAGCAGTACCTCGCCTACATCGATCAGAAGCTGAACGAGAGCATGGACTGCGTCATCATCTCGGACTATGGCAAGGGCGCGTGCACGGAGCACGCCTGCCAGCACATCATCCATGCGGCACACGATCACGGCGTCCCTGTCATCGTCGATCCGAAGGGACCGCAGTGGGCGAAGTACAAGGGGGCGGACTATGTGACGCCGAACCTGAAGGAGATCAACGAGATCCTCTTAGAACCGATCGTCAACGAGAACGGCGCGGCGGAGCGGGCGGCACACTATGCCATACGCAAGTTCGGCGTGAAGAACGTCATCCTGACGCGCTCGGCAAAGGGCATCTCGCTCATCCACGGGCAGACGGCCGTCCACATCCCGACGCGCGCACAGGAGGTGTTCGATGTCTCGGGGGCGGGCGACACGGTGATCGCCGTCTTCGGGCTCGCCCTCGCAGGCGGGCTGAAGCCCGAGGACGGCGCGGCACTCGCCAATCTCGCAGCGAGCGTCGTTGTCTCGAAACTCGGTACGTATGCCGTGAGCCGTGAGGAACTGCTCCGCGTGCTCGATCGGCAGGAAGGGGAAGATCTATGATTATCGTTACCGGCGGTGCCGGCTTTATCGGCAGCAATATCGTCCATGCGCTGAATGCGCGCGGCTATCGCGACATCCTCATCGTCGACGATCTGGAGGACGGCGAGAACTACAAGAATCTGCGCGGTCTCCATTTCATCGACTATCAGCACAAGGACGACTTTCTCCACCTCGTCGAGGAGGGGGACTTCGACGGGACGGACATCGACGCGATCTTCCACGAGGGCGCATGCTCGGATACGATGGAGTATGACGTCAACTATATGATGAAGGTCAACTACGCATACTCCAAGGCACTCCTGCACTTTGCGATGGGCGCGCGCATCCCGTTCTTCTATGCCTCCTCCGCCTCGACGTATGGCGGCGGAGCACATGGCTTTACCGAGGGGGATGCGTGTGAGGACGCACTCAATCCCTATGCGTTCTCAAAGCTCGCGTTCGACCGCTATGTGCGGCAGGTTATCCCCGAGGCGCGCAGCCCCGTCGTCGGACTGCGCTACTTCAACGTCTATGGTCCCCAGGAGCATCACAAGGGCAAGATGGCGTCGATCTTCTATCAGCTCTATCATCAGATTCTCGATATGGGGGAGGCGCGGCTCTTCCGCGGGACAGACGGCATCGCAGACGGCGAGCAGCGGCGCGACTTCGTCTACGTCGGTGACGTCGTGCGTGTCAACCTGCATTTCTTTGAAAATGGCGGGGAGAGCGGCGTCTACAACTGCGGCACAGGGACGGCGCATACGTACAACGAAGCGGCGCGTGCCGTGATCGCCGCGCTCGGCAGGGGGCAGATCGTCTATCGCGACTTCCCCGAGGTGCTGCGCGGCAAGTATCAGAACTACACGCAGGCGGATACGGCTGCACTGATCGCTGCGGGCTACACGGGCGGTTTCACGCCGATGGAGCAGGCGGTGAAGGAGTACTGCGACTTCCTGAATGCGGGCGGCTACTTCTCCTATGCCGAATAAGGCGCTCTTCTTCGACCGTGACGGCACGCTTAACGTTGACGTGCACTACCTCCACGATCCTGCGGACTTCGTGTGGGTGGAGGGCGCCATCGAGGCGATTCGCTGGGCGAACGAGCACGGCTATCTCGTCATCGTCATCACGAATCAGAGCGGCATCGCGCGCGGCTACTACGACGAGGCGGCGGTGCATCGTCTGCACGACTGGATGAATGCGGAGCTCGCACGGCAGGGCGCGCACATTGATGCATTCTACTACTGTCCGCATCATCCTGCGGGGCGTGTGCCGGCGTATACACGGGTGTGTGACTGCCGCAAGCCCGCGCCCGGGATGCTCCTGCGCGCGATGGCAGAACACGAGATTGACCCCGCTGCATCGCTGATGGTCGGCGATGCGGCGAGCGACGTCACGGCAGCAAAGCAGGCGGGGGTGCGCGGCGTGCGCTATGCGTGCGGGAGCCTCGCGGACTGCGTGCGGGAGGCGCTGGCATCGTAGCGATGGTAACATACAGAGAAAGCGAAGATGGTCTGTAACATGCTGCAGAAACTCAAGGGAACTCCTGTTATACGGCTCCATACGTGGGCATTCTATCTGCTCTGCGGGTTTGGACTTTTTAGTAGTGTTTCGACTACGGTTACCAGTATTTTTCTCAGCCTGCTCACGGCGCTGCTTCTCTTCCGCTTGTGGGTGAAGCATGATGACTGGCAAGATGCGCTGCCCGATGGGCAGCTTTGTCTGGCACTTTTGCTGCTGATGGGCGCAGTCGTTTTGTCTTCTTTTTTTTCCAGCGATATCCTGCATAGTTTGCGCGTATTCAGTCATCAGTATGGAACGCGTGCGGTCGGACTATTTGCTGTCCTACTGATGATTCGACAGCGAAAACAGCTGATTTGGATTGCGGCCTGTATCGGCATTTCACTCTTCATCAACGATGTGGCTGTTGTCTTTCAAGGTGTCGTGCAGGGTGATTATCGGGCCGTCGGATTTTCTTCCTATATGACAGTGGGAGGAATCCTCTCCATGCTGCTCCCTGCCCTGCTCCTTCTTTCGCTCGGTGATCATCTTGATGTACGCTGGCGCACCCTTGCAGCAGGCTCATTCCTCCTTGGCTGCGGGGCTTTGCTGTACAATGGTACGCGCGGAGCATGGCTTGCCGTTCCCGTTGCCATGTGTCTTTGCACTGTCGTTTTCGTCCGTCAAAAGAAGCAGTTTGTTATCGGTGCACTCGTTGCGTTGAGCGTGTTTGCAGGAATCTTTATGATGTCGCCGTCACTCTCGTCACGGTTTGTCTCCATCGGCGATACACATAATCAAAGTAACTCAGAGCGGTTTCTTCTTTGGACAAGTGCCTATCACATGTTCGTAGATCATCCGTTGTTTGGCGTTGGGTTTGCCGAGTTTCAGACATCATATCATAGGGAATACGTTTCCCCCGAGGCAAAGGAACCTTGGCTGGCACATGCCCACAGCAATGTAATGCATATGCTTGCAGAGTGTGGAGGAGTTGGTCTTCTCGCTCTGCTGTTCTTCTGGTATACGTTCCTATCCTATGGATTCCGCACATGGATGGCAACCCGTCATATTGCGGCACTGCTTATACCTGCCATTCTTCTGGGACTCATTCTGCAGGGACTGACGGAATACAATATGGGGAATGCAGCAGTGATGAAGCTGTATTGGGTACTAATGGGGCTCTGTCTGCAATGGCTGCGTCTGGATCACTATGCGCCGGCATAATATAGGGGAGGGGAGACGGGTGAGACTTGCCGTTATCATTCTTACACATAACGAGGAACATCACATCGAGGCGTGCATTCAGAGTGCATCGTTTGCTGATGAGATTCTTGTGATCGACGATATGAGCACGGATCGTACGGCGGAACTGGCACAGAGCCTCGGCGCACGTGTTGTCACGCACTCTCTCGCGGGAGATTTCGCGGGTCAGCGGAACTTTGCCCTGATGCAGACGGATGCGGACTGGGTACTCTATGTGGATGCGGATGAGCGCGTGAACGAGGGGACAGAGGCGGAGCTGCGCCGTATTATGGCGGCAGATGTACGTGCTGTGTACGAGATCAAACGCATCAACGTCGTCTTTGGACAGCGTATGTGTTGCGGCGGGCATCGACCGGACTACCCTCGGCGATTTTTTCCGCGCGATGCAGTGCACTGGACAGGGCTGGTGCACGAGCGTGCGGAGTCTGAACTCCCCGTACGCCGTATGGGAGGGAGCCTCCTGCACCATACATACGAAAGCTGGGAACAGTATTTTCAGAAGTTCAATCAATATACAACGCTCATGGCAGAACGGCAGCATAGAGAGGGGCGGCACGCGTCCTTCCTGAAAATTCTCCTTGATCCGCCGTTTGCCTTTTTTCGCTACTATATCCTGCAGTGCGGTTTCCTCGATGGGCGGATTGGCTTTATTCTCGCCATGTTTCACGGTTTCTATACGATGGCGAAGTATGTGAAACTGCATGATTTGACCATGAACGGGGATAGGAACGTATATGAAGATCGCCATATTTGAAAATATCATGACGCCGGGAGGACATGAGGTCGACTTTGACCGCATTCTTACGGAAGAACTGCGGGCACTTGGACATGAGGTCGTGTTCTATGTGCCGGAGGGGTTTCATTTTGGTATGGATTACCATACGGACGTTCACTATCTGCCAGGTGCATCGGTCTCCTATACAAACGCACGCGGGATTCGCAAACTCCTCCGCTCTGTCCGCCGGGAACGCAGACGCTTCGGTTGGTATCGCGCTCTCTATGAGGAGGCACAGAGGGGGGCGTTTGATGCGCTGATTGTTCCTACCTCCACCTATCGTTATCTTCGCGCACTGCGTCGAAGCGTTCTGCGTCGATCACCTGTTCCGGTCATCTTTATTCAGCACGGCATCAACCCAAGCGAGGCTCCCAAATTTTTTAGTGCGGCAGATGCTTTGGCGAAATATCCAAATATCCGCCCCGTCGTGCTGACGTTTGGAGACGAGCTCTTTGGCGAACGGAGAGCGAATGTGCACCTGATGCCGCCGCCGGCGTTTGTCCCGCGCGATGTAGAGCATGGACAATATGCCCCGATACGGTCAGATGAAGCGATAACCATTGGCTTCTTTGGTCAATTTCGCCGGGAAAAACGCCTTGAGGATCTTCTGAAAGTGTATCTGGCGGGGAATTATACGCGTCCCGTCAAATTGCTCGTGCAGGGATCGACCATGCACGAGGAGGATGCGGCAGAGTTTGAGCGCATTATCTCCTGCTATGAGGGAAAAGGCATTACGTTCCTGCATCGTGGGCTGATCGGAGCCGAGTGGCAGCGTGCAATCATGCAGGTGGATGCACTGCTTTTGCCGTACTCTGCACCGCGGTATCGGTATCATTGGGGGGCAATGCTCTTTACGGCGATTGGTTTTCAGAAGCCGGTTCTTACGAGTGACGATATGAATCCTGAGGTGTTTGCTGCATACGCCATCGGGGAGACGTTTCCCAGCGGCGATATGGACGCCCTTCGGAAAACACTGGAGCGTTTTATTAATGAGTACGATGTGCGTGCGCCGCAATGGCATAAGGCACTCAGTGATGCCGCCGCAGTCTATGCACCATCACGTTTCGCCGCGCGCATCGCAGCTGTTGCTGGAGGGGAAGATAAGGACAGGGAGCCGATATGATCACTGAGATCTATGATGTTGCGCATCGCGCCTATCGTTTTCATATCTTGCGAGAGCGCCATCGCGCTCTCGTCTTTATGGTACGCGGGCTGCTGCATCGGCGGCAGCTGCGTGAGCTCTATGAGTTCTTCCAAGAGACAGAGGTGCGCAGAGCCCTCTATGCGCGCAATCCATTTCCCCTCGAACAGGCAACGCGCGCCTTTTTTTATGCAGGCTCGACGGTGCGTATGCGGGTGAAACTCATCCAAGAGCACTATGCTTATCTTGAGCAGAAGTTAGAACCTACGGCATTTGTATCGCTTGGTTATGATACGGCATACGAGATTTGGCGCACGCCAGAGACGGATATGACATGGCATGCGTATCTGAAGTTTGAACCCGGACAGCGCAAGGAGGGGCTGCTCTCCGTGATGATGGACGTGGATGGGGAGCATCTCTATCAGATCATCTTCTGGATCGAGCAGAGAGACGATCAGCCGACGTTTGTGATCGGAGCGATGCAGGGACCGAACACAGAGAACGCGCAGGACTTCGTCCGTGAGATGACGAAGCGCGCCCATCGTTTCCGCACGAAGAATCTGATCCTCTATATGACGCAGGCTGTGGCACGTGCGCTCGGCATAAAACGCATGCTTGCTGTCTCGAATGCAGGCTACTACGCTAACAACCACGTCCGCCTTGACCGCAAGCTGAAGACGGATTTCGGCGCATTCTGGGAGGAGGTTGGCGGATGGGAGACGGACGATCGCCGCTTCTACGAGCTTCCGCTCGTCTATCCACGCAAGACGATGGAGGAGGTTCCGACGCGCAAGCGTGCGGTCTATCGGCGACGGTTTGCATTTCTTGATGCATTGGATGAGGAAATAGAGACGTCGATGGGGCGGTTGCTTAAAGATGTGGGGGAGAAGACATGATGTTGGATACCTTGAAAGATAAGATGGCATATTGCCTGACAGACTACAGAGATAAGATACAGTTCTATATCGATCTGTACAGTTACTGCAGCAATATCAAGCTAACGGATTGGCAGTCACAGTGTCCTCCCGTTGCTATTCCTAAGGTCATTCATTATTGCTGGTTTGGGTGCGGAGAGTACTCTTCGCTGATCAAAAAATGTATGGCAACATGGGAGCGTGTATTGCCGGATTATGAATTTGTTCTCTGGAATGAGGATAACTTCCCCATTGAAAAATATCCTTTTGCACAGGAGGCGTACGACAAGAAGAAATATGCCTTCACTTCGGATGTTGCACGGCTCGCTGCCTTATATGAACATGGCGGAATTTATCTCGATACAGACATCGAGATGCTGAAATCATTCGACCCGTTTTTATCGCACCGCGCATTTACCGGATTTGAGACCTATGGCAATGTCCGCGCACGGATCCAGTCGGGTGTAATGGGGGCAGTCCCGCATCACCCTTGGATCGAGCTGCTTTTACGATGGTATGAAGGAAAGCACTTTAGCGGATACGCAACATTTATGCCAAATACACGAATTATTTCCAAGATTATTGGACGTTATTATCGTGTAAAGCTGGATGGACAGCCGATGGTTCTGGATGGTGATGTTCATATTTATCCTGCGGCATATTTCTGTCCCGGTAAACAGGCATCAGAACAGAGTTGTTGCATACATCATTTTATCGGTTCTTGGTTCGACTAATGTGGTAAACAGAACATAACACCCAACGGAGTCATTTACATCCGTTGGGTGTTTATCGTATATAAATTGGAAGAGCTCGTCCCGTATCTCCTGTCTCAGATTCAGGAGCTGTCCTTCCTGCTCTGCATCATTCCTTTTCCCTTGTCGCGGGCGGCGTCCCCTGCACGCTCTCCACATTCAGCCCCGGTGTGATGCCGCGTGTATAACGGCGCTCCATGCGGTCGTGGACATGGGCGTATTTCGCCGTGACCTTGGGGCTGCGCTGGCGCAGGGTTTCCTGTACGACGCGCAGATCCTTGGTCTCCTGATAGAGGTTCGTGCCGCAGCTGTGGCGGAAGAGGTGGCAGGCATAGCCGGGCTGCTTGAGCCCCGCCTCGGTGAGTGCCTTGTTGATGACATAGCGGATGCCGACGCGCGAGATGCGCCCCTTCGGGTTGTTGTTCGCGCAGGAGATGATGGTCGGCGTGAGGCGGCTCTCGGGCGGGACGGCGCCGCGCGTCTCGATGTATGCGCGCAGGATGCCGAAGGTCTCCTCGCAGGGGTAGATGATGCCCGCGTGTCCCTTGCCGCGGATCTCGATGCGCCCGCGCTGCCAGTCGATGTCCTCGTCGGAGAGGCGCATGACTTCGACGACGCGCAGACCCTCGACCCCCATGAGATAGACGATGAGGAGGTTGCGCAGACGGCGCAGCTCGTTCTTGTCGGCGGCGAGCCCCTCGCAGATCTCCTTGATCTGATCGACGGTGAGGTATTTATAGTCCTCGTCGAGGTGCTGCGGGTTGCGCAGCTGGAGGTCGGCGCAGGGATTCTCGGCGATGAAGGAGAGCCGCTGGGCGACCTTGTAAAAGGCACGGATCGCCGCGCCCTTGATCATGAGGGTGGCGGCACTGTAGCCGCGCGTCCGCATCTCCTCCATGTAGACGCGAATCTGGTAGTCGTGTACGTCGCTTAGCGGATGCAGTCCCTGCTCCATGCACCAGTGGAGAAAGAGGCGGATGGCGAGCTCATACGTGTCGCGCGTGTCCGCCGTCGGTGCGCCGCCCGCGATGTAGCGCGGGAGGTATTCGTAGAAATGCGCGATAAAGTACTCCGGTGTAATGGCGTCCTGCCGCACGCTGATGGACGGCGCATCCATGCGGCGCACACCTGCGGGCGCATTCTCCCCGCGCTGCGCGGGAACGCCCATCTCCTGCGTGCCGCCGCTGCGGTATGCGCGATTTCCTGCCAAAAATGTCACCTCTTTCCACAGACCACGAGCATCAGTGTTTCTTGCGGAACTCTGCCATGAACGCGGCGAGCGCCTCGACGCCCGCAAGGGGCATGGCGTTGTAAATGGAGGCGCGCATGCCGCCGACGCTGCGGTGTCCCTTGATGCCGCCGAGGTTGTGTTCCTTTGCCTCGGCAACGAATGCCGTTTCGAGTTCCTCGGTCGGCAGGCGGAAGGTGACGTTCATGCGCGAGCGGCTGCCCTTGTCGGCATGCCCGCGGTAGAATCCGTCGGAGCTGTCGATGGCATCGTAGAGGAGCGCCGCCTTCTTTGCGTTTGCCTCGCCCATGGCGGCGAGACCGCCGCGCTCTTTGATCCAGCGGGCGACTTTGCCGACGATGTAGATGGCAAAGACGGGCGGGGTGTTGTAGAGGGAGTCGTTCTTCTGGAAGGTGCTGTAGCGCAGCATGGTCGGCAGCTCGGCGGGGGTGTTCGCGAGGAGCTCTTTTTTCGCGATGTTCAGTACGACGCCGGCGGGGCCGAGGTTTTTCTGCACGCCCGCATAGATGAAGTCGTAGGAGGAGAAGTCCCACGGGCGCGAGAGCATGTCGGACGACATGTCGGCAAAGAGGGGGACGCCGTTTGTCTGCGGCGTGTAGTGGTACTCCGTGCCGTAGATGGTGTTGTTGAGGCAGATGTGGAGGTAGGCCGCGCCGGGCGCGATGTTCAGCTCGTCCTGACGCGGGACGCGGACGTAGTTCTCCTCCTTGGTGGAGGCGGCGACGGTGCCGACGCCGAGTTTGACGGCCTCCTCGTATGCCTTCTGGGAGAAGGAGCCGGAGAGGGCGTAGCTGCCGGGGTGAGACTCGGTGGCGAAGTTCAGCGGGATGAGGGCAAAGGTCTGGCTGGCGCCGCCGGCGGTAAAGATGATGTCGTAGTCGTCGCCGAGCCCCATCAGTTCTTTGATGTCCGCCTTGGCCTGCTGGTGTACTTCGTCGTAGGCGGGGGCACGGTGGCTGATCTCGAGGATGGACATGCCTGTGCCGTGGAAGTTGAGCATCTCGCTCTGGACTTCTTTCAGGACGTCCTCGGGCAGGACGGCGGGGCCGGGGTTAAAGTTATAGATGCGTTCGTTCATTTTGTGTCTCCCTCTATATCCTATCATTTCCATTGGGCGCCCCCTCCGTCACGCTGGTGCGTGCCGCCTCCCCCGTTGCGACGGGGGAGGCGAAGGAAGCAGTATTCGATCAGTCGCCGGTTTCCACAGCGTTTGCCCGCGTCATGCGGATCTGGGCGACGCGCGCGCGATCCATCTGCAGCACCTCGAAGGTGTAGTCCTCCCATGTGCAGGTTTCGCCGACGGTAGGGATGCGGCCGATCTGGGCGGTGACGAAGCCGCCGAGGGTGTGAAAGTGGTCGTGATCCTCGTCGGGGAGTTCGTCGATGCCGAATTCCTCCTTGAACTCGTCGATGGGGAACAGTCCGTCAAAGATCCATGTCTGCGCCTTCTCCGCCCCGGTGCGCGTGCCCGTGGGCGCATCCTCATCCGCGCTGCCGATGATCTCGCCCATGATGTCGTCCATGGTGATGAAGCCGACGACGCCGCCGTACTCGTCGAGGACGACGGCCTCGTGGATGGCACCGCTGCGGAATTTTTCGAGGACGCGCAGCCCCTCCATGGTGCGCGGGACGAAGAGCGGCTTGCGGATGTAGTCCGTGATGTCGATCTCCGTCCCGTCGAGTGCCGCGTCGAGCAGCTCCTTGGCGTAGACCACGCCGCGGAAGTCGTCGAGGTTCTCATAGGCGACGGGGAATACGTCGTGCGCCTCTGCGCGGACGATGCGCAGCTGTTCGGCGCGGGGCTCCGCGAGGTCGACCCAGGCGATCTGGGTGCGCGGCGTCATGAGCGCCGAGGCGGTCTGATCGCTCATGTGGAAGATGCGGTCGACCATGTCCTGCTCGGTCTTTTCAAATGTACCGTCCTCCGTGCCCTGCTCCATGAGATCCTTGACCGCGTCCTCCGTGGCGGAGACGCGGTTCTCCGGGTTGATGCCGAAGATGAGCAGGATGCCGCGCGAGATGGAGATGAGCGCAGCACTCGGCAGCGCGGTGAGCTGCGTGAGGAGGGCGATGGTGCGGTGTTTGCGCAGAAGCATCGCCTCGGGGTTCTGGAGGGCGATCTGCTTCGGCAGAAAGTCGCCGAAGAGCAGGGTGAGCGTCGTCATGACGAGGATGCTGAGGACGAGCGCGGCGGCGTAGACCTCCATGCCCGGGAGGAGCCGCGTGAGCACCCTGCTGAAAATCGGCAGGGCAAAGAGCCCGATGCCGAGCCCCGTAAAGAGACTCATGCAGGTGACGCCCGCCTGCGCCATGGCGATGGGGCGGTCGGCGTGCTCTAGGAGGGCAAGCGCCTCGGCCGCACCCGCTTCGCCGCTTTCGGCGAGACGCTCAAGACGCCCGCGATGGGAGGCCGTGAGCGCAGTCTCGATCTGGGCAAAGTAGGCGTTTGCCATGAGGGCGACGACGAGCAGGAAAAGACAGAGAGCGTCGGATAAAGGACTGTCCAAGAGTTGATGCAGCTCCTTTCAAATGTTGATGCGTTGCTTGACACTGCCGTCGATGCGAACACCATGCTGCGCAGGAAAACGCAGCGGAGCGTTGGCACTGGCGTATGGTGCCGTCATACGATGCGTGCCCCTCATTCTACCACAAGATGAAGGAAATGTCATTGGGGCCTATGCGGGGGAACCTCTATATCCGTCAGCCCGAAGTATTCCATCGCACCGTCCTTCGTGACGCCGTTGTCCCAGTCCTCGTAGTAGACGTGGCGCAGGGCGCGGCGCGTGTTCTCGATGCGCGGGAAGTGAACGACGGTCTCGCCGCGTGCGCGGGCGGCCTCGATCTGTGCGATCCGTGCCGCGTCCTCTATCCCCATCTCGTGTGTGAGGAGGAGCGCCGCCGCGCCCGTATAGGCGAGGAGGAGGAACGCCGCCGTGCGCAGCAGGCGGCCTGCCCGGGGGGAGAATTCGCTGCGCACCGATGGATCATTCAGCAGGGCGAGCAGTGCCGCGACGCACATGGCGGCGGAACTGAATGTGGCACGTCCCGGGAAGGTCGGCGCGGCGATCATGACGAGATTGTTACAGAGGCCGAGCCCGATGAGGCATGCGGCGTAACGCGCGGCGGGAGAGGCGCGCAGCACCTCGCGCCAAGAGACCTGCTGCGCAGCGTCGCGGATGGAGGCCTTCGTCAGTCCCAGCAGCGCTTTCATGCGATGGTAGCAGAGCAGAATCACGAGCCAGTAGATCGCCATCTCCTCGAAGCCGTTCATGACATTCGTGAAGAGGAAAATGGTCTTTGGTCTGGTCTGCCCGAGCGGCGTGAGTACCCCCGCGATGACTGTGTCGCGGATGGCGGCCGCGACCCATCCGCCCGTAAAATAGGAGACGGTGAGCAGCAGAAGCAGGCTCCAGAGCACTGCAGAGGCCGCGGTGATGCCGCCTTTGTCAAACGCCGCGACATGTTTTTTTCTGGCGTAGAGGATGAGCGATCCATCTCGCTCTACCGGCAGCCCAGACAGACGGCGCTGGCAGAGACGATATGCCGTGTATATGAGCAGCAGAACGGGCAGGAGGTAGAGCAGCATCTCGCCCTGTCCCGCGATCTGATTGCCAAGGTGGATGAGGATGCCCTTGTCCGCGCCCTGTGCGTCGTAGCGGACGTAGTTGCCGGGCGCAGCGACGAGCCCGATGAGCCCCGCGAGTGCGCCGACGGCACCCGTGAGCATCCACGGTGCGAACGCGCCGTGCCGCCGCGCATAGAGCGTGCAGCCAAGCGCGAGGAGGGTCACGGTCACGGCGAGGTTCTCGATCGACCAGCCCGCGAGTATGCCGAGGAGGAACATCGGCAGGATCGCCCACGCATGACGCGCCCGCTGTCTATCCCCCAGCGTTTTCAGCGTGAGATTGTACGGCAGGAGAAAGAGAAAGGCGGGCACCGCCGACCAGAGATAGACCGTCGAGCCGCTTTTCCACACGGCGACCTCGCCAAAATGCGGCAGAGAGAGCCAGAGGAGGAGTGCCGCCAATGCAAGCAGCCCCGGCGTCCGGGTGAGTGCGGCAGAGCGGCGTGCGTGCATCATGACGAGCACGGAGAGCGCGAGGAACATGAGCGCGTTCGCCGCGTCAAAGAGCGGCTTGCCGAGCCAGAGGAAGAGGTCGAGACAGAACACCGTGACCATGCGCCCGCCGTGCAGGAGATAGTGCTGCATGGCGGAGGAGAGGACATCGGAGAGCGATGCGATGGGCACGCCCGTCTTCCAGACCATCAGATAGTCGTAGTCGTCGCGGTGAAGGGGCATCCAGTGATTGAGCGCGAGCATAAAGGCAAAAATGGCGGCGGCTGTGAGCGCCGTCGCGCCGTATCGGTGCCCTCCGTCATTCGCCTGTGTCAATGTATCTCCTCCCTGCCAGCTTTGCATTGTCAAATTTCTCCCCGTCCAGCTCATCGATCAGATAGCATGGCCGCTGCTTGCTCTCCGTAAAGACGCGCCCGAGGTACTCGCCGATGATGCCGAGCGAGAGCAGCTGCACGCCGCCGAGAAAGAGCAGGACAGTCATGAGCGTCGGATAGCCCGCCACGGGGTCGCCGTAGACGAGCGCATCGACGAGCACGACGACCATGTAGCAGAGCGCGAGCGCGGAGACGATGAGCCCGAGCACCGTCGTCAGGCGCAGCGGCGCGGTCGTAAAGGACGTGATCCCCTCGACGGCGAGCGAGAGCAGCGCGAGATAGCTCCACGTCGTCTTGCCCGCCGCACGCGGCTGCACCTGAAAGGGGAGCTCCTTTTTCTTAAAGCCTACCCACGTAAAGAGCCCCTTCGTAAACCTCTGATTCTCGCGCAGCAGGCGCAGCGCCGCGACGCAGCGATGATCGAGCAGGCGAAAGTCGCCCACGTCGCGCTGCAGGGTAAAGCGGCTGACCGCCTGCATGGAGCGGTAGAAGAGATTCGTCATCGTGCGCTTGAGGAAGGTCTCATCCTTCCGATCCGTGCGCTTGCCGCAGACATCGTCATAGCCCGCGCGCCACGCCGCGACCATCGTCGGGATGAGGGCGGGCGGATGCTGCAGATCCGCGTCCATGATGAGCACGGCGTCGCCGTCCGCAAAGTCGAGCCCTGCCATCATCGCGGGCTCCTTGCCGAAATTGCGCGTAAAGCTGAGATAGCGGACATTGTCGTGCGCGTCGGCGAGCGTGCGAATCGCGTCGAGCGTCCCGTCGCGGCTGCCGTCGTCGATGAAGAGATAGGAAAAGACGCAGTCCTCGACGGCGGCAGTTGCCGCCGTCACCGCTTCGTAGAAACGGGGGATGACCTCCGCCTCGTTGTAGCAGGGCACGATGATGGTGATCTTGTCCATGTGCCCTCCTTACTGTGCCAGTGCCTGAAAATTGACGATATCCGCCCCCTTCGCCGCGAGCGCCGCGCGCACCTCGGGGGCGCAGGCGGCGACGAGCTCCGCCGCGAAGTCATGCTGCCAGCGGCAGTCACGGATGAGCGTATTGCTGTCCGTACCGGGATGGAGCATGACCTCCGTCGTGCCGTCCGCGAGCTGTGCGGCGATCTGTGTGAGGGCGGCGGTATCGACCGCCTCACCCGCGACGATGCCCGCGAAGTGATCGGGGACGGCGATGCCGCGCCGCCGCGCCTTTGCCGCCGCACGATGCGCGAGGGCAGCGAGCCCCGCGCGCCCGATGAACTGTCCCACGCCGCCGAACTGTCCCGCAAAGAGCGGCGCGTAGGGCGCACGCATGGCGGGGATATGCGCCGCCACGCAGAGGTCGAGCGCGACGTCAATGACGCCGGGCAGGACGTGCATGTGCTGATGGCTGTCGGCGTGCGTCGGGCGGATGCCCGCCGCTGTGACGCGGCGCAGCTGTGCGCCGAGCTCGGCACGCACCTCATCCATGCTGACCCTGCCGCGCAGCACGCGCACGGTCAGCGCTGTGTGGTCGGGGACGAACCTGCCCTCTGCCGTGACGAGAGTCGGGATCTCTGCGGGCGGCAGGACGGGCGCAGCGTCGACGAGCGTGAGGTGGATGCCGACCCCGAGCGCGGGTGTCCGCACGGCCAGCTCCGCCGCATCTGCGAATGCCGCGCCGCCTGCCATGATCGTTGCAGAGCGCAGCATGCCCTCCTGCACGGCTGTTTCGACCGCGCGGTTGATGAGCACGTGCCGCCCAAAGTCGTCCGCATTGATGATAATCTGTTTCAAGTCTGCTATCCTTGTGCTTTCCCTATTTTGCTGATCGTTCTATAAAACCCTAGTGCAACGGTGCTTCACGGCAATCCCTAGCGGAGCAGGCGGGAATAGTGTGCGACCCGCCCACTGCGGATTTTATTCATTCAAGCGCAGCGCGTTTGGAATCCGCAGGTATTTAGGCGGACGAGCACACGACCGCCTGCAAGCAAGGGAGCTGCCGTGAAGCGCGGAAACATCACCAGCGATCCCAGCCGCCCGTACCGATCACGATGTCGCCGTGGATGCGCGGGGATGTGCCGGCACTGCGCGGGTCGGGCACGACGGCGCAGACGAGGACGTTCGTGTCCTTCAGCCCCGCCGCGACGAGGACGGCGCGGTCCCGCAGCTCCTTATACGTCTTGCGGTCGATCTCGGCGGTCAGCTCCTCGGACGCGCCCGGCGCGAGCGTATACGTCTGCTGTGCCTGCGTGAACGCCATGCCGTCCGACCAGCGCCAGATCTCGCGCCCCTTTGCATCGAGCAGGGCAAAGTCATAGTTCTGCCCCGTCGGATGCGCGACGGTATACGCCTCCGTGCCCTCGTTGCGCACGGTCAGCTTCAGCAGGAGACGACCGCTCTTTTCGTTCACGGTCAGCTCTTCGGAGAGATCGCCGATGCGCACCCCCGCGTAGGTGTTCGATGCCGCGTGCACCGCGGGCGTGTGCGAGGTCGGTATGCTGATGCCGATGCCTCCGCCGATGCCCGCCTCCGCCGCGGGGGCGAGGGCAGGGGCGAGGAGGGCGGCCGTGAGAAGGGCAGCGAATAGTTTCGTGGGGGTCATGGGTATTCCTTCCGTCAATCCAATTATTTTCATCGTATTCAGGAAGCACTGATAAATTCGGTACGACCATCTTGACGCATCTTTTTCGCCCACTTTTCGTTAGCAAATCCTCCACATAGCCTCTGCTATGCGTCCGGTTTGCTGCCTCAATCGGACAAAAAATCTACGCCAATCTGGCATACCTCATTTTATCAGCGATTCCTTCACGCAGAAACGCGATTCCTTAGTAATTTCGACAAAAAAGGGCGAATTACCTTTTCTAGGCGGGATTTTTGTAGTAGAATGAATAGAAGCACTGATTATCAGTGGGAAAACCATCAAAGGAGCAAGTACATGGTCGTAGAAATCATCAGCGTGGGCACAGAGCTGCTCATGGGAAATATCGTGAACACAAACGCACAGCACATCGCGCAGAAACTCGCGCACATGGGGCTGGATGCCTACTATCAGACGGTGGTCGGGGACAATCCCGAGCGCCTGCGCGCCGCACTCGATGTGGCGTATACGCGCGGAGACTGCGTCATCACCACGGGCGGTCTTGGCCCGACGAAGGACGACCTGACGAAGGAGATGCTGATCTCCTACTTCGGCTGCACGCCCGTCGAGGACGAGGAGGCGCTGCGCCGTCTGGAGGAGCGCGCGGCAAAGCGCGGCGTCCCCCTCTCGGAGAGCATGCGCAAGCAGGCGACCGTTCCCTCGGGGGCGATGGTCCTGCAGAACGACCACGGCACGGCGCCCGGCGTCATCATCGAGAAGGACGGGCGCGTCTGCATCATGCTCCCCGGCCCGCCGAAGGAGATGAAGCCGATGTTTGAAACGGCGTGTGACGTCTTCCTGCGCAAGCAGAGTGACAAGGCGTTCGTCTCCATGAACATCAAGCTCTACTCCATGGCGGAGCAGGGGTTTCCTGTCGGCGAGGCGCAGGTCGCCGACCGCCTCGGCGCACTCGTCGATGGAGAAAACCCGACGGTGGCGACATACGCGAAGGAGGATGGCTGTCTCGTCCGCGTGACGGCGGCGGCAAAGACGACGGAGGAGGCACGTGCGCTCCTCGTGCCGACGCTCGCAGAGGTCAGAGCGGCGATTGGGGAAGAGCATATCAGATTGGTGGAAGAGGACTAAATGCAGCTGCGATTTTTTCGGCATGGGCTGGGGGTACTCCTTGCCGTTTTTCTTATTGTGAGTATGACACAGGCATCCGCCGCAGGGAAATCTGTGGAGCGTGGTGCGGAGCGGAGCGGCGTACGTACACCGCCTGCGGCAGCACTGCCCTCCTCCGTGCTCCTGCGCTGGGAGCCCTACAATGGTGCGGTACGCTATGAGGTGCGCATCCTCGTGCGCACGGCGGAGGGGCGTATGGTCGAGCAGCAGAAGCTCAGCCGTGTCTATACGACGGGCGTACACATCCCCTTTACAGGGCTTCTGCCGCAGGACGACCTCTACTGGACAGTGCAGCCGCTTGGCTACGACGGCACGCCGATTGCTGCGGCGTCGGCGCCGCAGCCGGTGCGCAAGGCGCTCGCCGACCCGCCTGCGCCCGTCCTCACGGCGGAGTATGACAAGATGGCATACGCGCCGCTCTACCCCGTCTACTCGTGGATCCCGCTCAGCGGGCAGACCCATCATGAGGTCGAGGTCTACCGCCGCGCGGCCGATGGGCGTGATGTTTTCCTGCATACCCTGCAGGCGGGCGAGCAGGATGTCTATGACGATGCGGCGTTCACTGTGCCGGGACACTATGTCTACCGCGTTCGCGGCGTGACGACGGCGGGGACGCCGATCTCCGACTGGTCGGCGGGCGGCACATTCGATGTCATCTTGCATACACCGATCGCCGCGATCGGGGACAGCATCACGCATGGCGGCGGGGCGATCACACTGCCGCCCTCCTACACGCTCTATGACTGGGAGACGTACTGCACCGTGCCCGTCAAAAACCTCGGGCACAGCGGCGACACGACAGCGGATATGCTCGCGCGGTTTGACCGCGATGTGCTGCCGTTCGCGCCGCGCGTCCTCATCATCATGGGCGGCGTGAACGACTACCGCTCCGGCGTCTACGGTGCACAGACCGTGCGCAACCTCACCGCCCTCGGGGAGAAATGCCTCGCGCACGGCATCACGCCGATCTTTCTGACGGTGACGCCGATCCGCCCCGTGTGGATGACGAAGCGCATGACGATCATGACGCCGCCCTCGGACTGGATGGATCACCGTGACTACATCAACGACTGGGTGCGTCAGCAGGAGTTCAGCATCGATGTCTCCTCCACGCTTGCGGACGCGAATGGCGAGCTCGAGGCAGCGTACACGACGGATGGACTGCACCCCGACTATATGGGGAAAAATCACATCGGGCAGACGGTGGACGCCTACCTGCGCAGGAATTTCGCTGATGCGGTGGGCGCGGCGGAACGCCGCCTTCGGATTTACAAAGAGACGGGAGAGTAGGGATAGGGCGCACACACTGCGCCGCTTGCTTCCCTATGGCGTGTGAGATACAATATAAAAATGATGAAAGGAGCCTCTGTCATGCGACACCTGCGCCGCAGCAGTGCCGCTGTACTGGTCGTGCTGCTCATGTTCTGTGCATATATGGGCTTCGGATACTGGAAGAAACATACGCCCGAGGCAGCACTTGCACATATCGCCCATGCTGTTGCGGCGGAGGACCGCGTGACCTTCGATCAATACGTCGATACGGATGCCGTCCTTGCGGGGCTCTCTGAGGATGCGGCGGCACTGCTCACGGAGAACATCGACGCCCTGCACACGCGCCATCCGAGCGATTGGTTCTTTCGCCACGATGCCGCCTTTATGGAGCAGTATATGGCGGAGCGGCGCGCGGCGGACATTGCCTTTGTGCGTGCCGCGCTGGACTACTACTTTGACTCCTCGCGTGTACCGATCTCGCGCACAGACGGCACGGCGCGGTGGGCGTCCGACGAGATGCGTGCCTTTTCCGCTGCATATACCGTGACCGTGGGCGCGGTGCGCACGGACGGCGACCGCGCCTATGCGGATGCTGTACTGCATGGCAGCGACAGCACCTACGGACGGCTTCTGCCGGCGGCGGCCTTTACGCTGGAGCTGGCACGCATGGCGGACGGGCGATGGAAACTCGTGCGCATACGGACGGCGGCGGATGAGAACGGATTTTTCGCTCTCGTCGATGCGGCGGAGCGATACTGGGCTCTTCAGGGCTGGGACTAATAAAAAAGGAAGGAAATGCAGACGATGAAGAAGTACGAACTGACGAAAGAATATTTGACTGGAATCGACATGATCGACAAAGAGCACGCAAAGCTCTTTGATCTCGCGAACGAGTGCTATGAGCTCGTGATGGATGATGCGGGCACTGACCACTACGACCGCATCGTGGAGCTCATCGACGAGCTGCGCGACTATGCGGCGACGCATTTCGCCCATGAGGAGGAGTACATGGAGCGTGTGCAGTACGAGCGGCGCTTCAGCGAGCGATATCAGCATCTGCGCTTCATCCAGAAACTGAGCGAGGTCGATCTGGACAGTGTGGATGAGAACCAGCAGGAGTATCTGCTCGGCATCCTCGACTTCCTCGCGCGCTGGCTCTATGGACACATCAAGGTGATGGACTGCCGTATCCCAAAGGAAGAGGACGCTGCAAAGTAGGCATATTTCTCGCACAGAAAATGGAAAACGTTCGGATGCCGGACGGGAGAGGGAAAATGCGCCATGAAGTATGAGTTTACGGATGACTATCTGACGGGGATTGCATCGGTGGACGAGCAGCACGCGAAGCTGTTCGACCTGACGAACGAGTGCTACGAGCTTGTGATGGAGGATGCGTCGGAGGATAAGTACGATAAGATTGTCGAGATCCTCGATGAGCTTGCCGCCTATGCCGGCACGCATTTTGCGAGCGAGGAGGCGTATGCCGAGAGCGTCGGCGACCCGCACCGTTTCAGTCACCGCGCGCTGCACCTGCGCTTTATGAAAAAGGTCGGAGAGATCGACCTCGCAAAGGTAGACGAGAACCAACAGGAGTATCTCCTAAACATCCTTGATTTTCTTGCACGCTGGCTCTTTGACCACATCAAGGGGCGTGACTGCCATCTGCCCCACGCAGATGGAGGTCAGTGAGCACAAAACAGAAAGAAAAACAGACAAAAAGACCGCGCAGTGAGCAGCTGTGCGGTCTTTTTGCTGTGTATTTGTAGGAGAGTATGGGAGAAGCCGTACGGTGAAGAACGGCTCCCGAGGAAGGGCTGACAGGAAATCTCTCAGACATTCCTCAAAACTGTGAGGTAAGTATAGCATATAAGAGAATGAATTTCAATAGCATATAAAAGAATTTTTATCAAACTTTCATTGAAATGTGTCATAAACAGTGACAAATTGGGAAAAAAGTCTGTAGGCAAGGAACGGGAAAGATTTTATAATGTATGTAGGACAAAGGAACTGTCCAAACAACTCATAAGGAAATGAGGCGATTGTGATGGCTGTATTATCACTTGCATCCATACTCGACGATCCCGCACGGCAGATCCCTGTTCCGCTGATTATGCGGACGGCGACACCAACGCTTGCACAGGATGGGATTAACGTCGGCGATATCCGTTCGCAGCACTTTGCTCAGCGTGAGCAGATCCGCCTGCTGGCACGTATGGGGGAAGATGCGTACGCAGTAGACATCGAGTCCTTGGCGCGCTCGCTTCACTCGCTGGAAGAGGATATTCGCAAGGAGGCGTCGCGTGAGATGTTCGGGGACGCGTACGTGGTTGAACTGAGTACAAAGGCACAGCAGGCGAACACGGCGGCGAGACAGACGTACCGCGCTGCGTTTGCACAGCAGAACTGAAAGCAAAAAACAGCGGCAGGAACATGATTGTTCCTGCCGCTGTTTTTGTGCTGTGCTTCTTCCTTACCTCCTCACGCGGATCTGGTCGAGGATGAATGGATCCTTGATCTTGCCGTCCTCGGCAAAGAGGATGATCTTCGACAGGATCTCCGCCGTCTTCGGATCCTCGTCGAGGAACGGGAGGAAGAGACGCCCGCGATGCTGGCTGTGGACGGGCAGAACGCTCACCATCGCGCCCGCCTTCTGCTGGATGATGCCGCTGCCGAGGTGGACGGTATAGTCGCCAAGCTTGCCGTGGATGTGCGCGTGCGCACCCTCGAGCCGCACGTTGTCCAGTTTGAACAGCGGCAGGTTAAACTGCACGATGGCGCGGCGCATCTCGACGGTCGAGTGGCTCGCCTCGGGATCGACGCCGCCGACGTGTGCGACGGAGACGACAAGATCGACGTCACGCATGACCTCGCTGAAGATGAGATCAGGGACGTCGTCGATCGGCAGCCGCTTGAAGGTTTTACGGTCGAAGAACTCCACCCACTCCAGTGTCGGCGCCTCGATGTCGGCGGGCGAGTACCAGTCGGCGAGTGCGTAGATGCGTGCGATAATGTTCGCCTTGTAGTAGATGCGCTGCAGCCCCTCACTGCCGTCGATGACCCAGCGGCGCGTCTTGAGCAGGGCGACGGTTTTTGCGGGCTGCACCTGATGCCCCGCATAGCGGTGGCTCGACTCCTTGCCGTGCTCGTCCGCCGTCTTGATGTAGAGCTCGCGGAATACCTGCTTGAACGGCTGACGGATCTCCTTTTCAAAAAGATATTTCTGGTAGTCCGCCCATGTGCCGCTCTCATAGAGATCGAGCGCGTGGGCGATCTTTACCTCCGCGTCCTCCGCGAGCTCCGTGCGCGTGCCGTCCGCAGCGACGAGCGCACCGTCCGCATAGAAGCCGAGAGCTGCGCCCGACTGAAACACGAGCGGTTTCAGCAGCGGCGCAATGACGGGGTTGTGCTCCATGACGTTTGCGATCTCGCGGGCGAGGAGCGGTGTGCCGTCCTCCATCATCTCCTCAAGCATCTTCTTTGCGCGGCGGTACTGCTCCTTTAGATTCTTCTCTGCGTCCTTCAGCTCGAGCACGTAGGCGTTCTTCTTCAGCTTCGCGGGGACGGCCTTCAGCGGCTTCCCGCCCTTCGTGCAGACGAGCGACACCGCGCCGTCCTCTGCGACGGAGAGGGAGAGCGCGACATCCTCGACCTCCTTCGGACTGAAATGATCGGCGTGCGCCTTGATGAGCTCCGTCTCCGCCGTCCACACGAGGCGCGTCACATCGTCAAATCCGCAGGCGCGCGCGAGGTTCGAGAGGGCGATCTCCACCGCCTTCTCCTCACTCGCACGGCGCTGCGCCCCGAACTGCTTGCTTTCCTTGAGGAAATTTTGGAGGAACACATAGCGTGCGAGCATATCCTTATCCCGTGCGCGTTTCAGCGGAATCAGGCCGCAGCACATGACGAGATCTTTGTTGCGCTTCGCCGTGATTTCCTTCTCCACATCGGCGAGGTTCAGCGCACCGCGTACGGCATCGGCAAATTTGCGCGCGCGCGCGTGCTTTGCGCCGTTCGAGATGTACTTTGCCGCGTCGTAGAGACTCTCAAAATGCGCCTTGCCGAGCTCCTTGTACGCCGCCTTGAACCAACCGATGTCGAACGCGCCCTCCTTCAGATCCTCGATGGGGATGGGCGTGTACTTTGCGATCATGCTCTCGCGATCCTTCGGGATGTCGCTCATGTGTGCTTGGAAGTAGTAGCAGCCGCTCGCCATACTGCGCCAGCCGAGGTATGCCTCGATGAGCGGGATCCACTGCGGCGCGTACATCGCCGCCTCGACGAGACGCTGCTGGGCGATGCCCGCGTCCTTCAGCGCCGCTTTCAGGTCGGCGGCCGTCTCGCCCGCGTGCGGGTGGCTGACCTTCAGCAGGTGGCTCAGCGTCGATGCCTTTGCCTCGTCCGAGCCCGCGTACCAGCTGCGGCGGTCGAGCTTCAGCGCACCGAGCGCCTGCAGGATGCGCACGAAGAGCTGGATGCCCTCGACGCGTAGGATACTGTCCACGGCGGCGGAGTGGAGCGCGGGTGTATCGCCGCGCCGCAGCTCTGCCGTGACGATGCTGTCGACGACGCGCTGTCCCTCCTCGTTGATAAAGGAGAGCACATCCGCCGTCTGTGCGCCGCGGCACTCGGGGTCATTGCGGTCGGGGAGCGCGCCGCTCCGATAGCGCTCGAGCACGCGGACGCGGTTCTGTTCGACCTTTTTCTGCTTGCGGCGTGCGTCCTCATCCATATCCTCCGCCTGCATGCCGAGGATCATACGGAAAAACCCATCCGCCTTCTCCATGCCGAGGAGGTGTGCCTTCGCGTGCTCGATGATGCCCGTCAGACCGCCCTCGGGCTCCCTGCCCGTGCGCAGGAGGACATCCTCGATCCGCTCCGCGAGCCGCAGGCGCAGGGCATAGGACTGTGCGAACTCCGCATCGTCCGCGTAGAGCCTTGCCCCGTGCAGGGCGGTCTGCATCAGCGCATTGTCGTGCGTGATCCGATACGTGCTCGAACGCCAACGCCCCTTTTGCTCCACGAGGTAGAGCTTTTCATCATAGCATTCATAGGCGCGGCGCATCAGCAGCAGCCCTGCGGCAAAGACGAACGGGCGGTTCTCCTCGGCGTGCGTTTCATAGAGCACGCGGATGACGTTTTTCCCCGTCTGCCGTCCGACGTACCCCTTGCCGAAGTAACTCAGCTTCTGCGCGGCAAGGGCGGCGGGGAACGCCGTCCAGTCCCGCCCCGTGATGCGCGTCAGCCCCTCCGTAAAGAGGGCATCCTCCGCCTTTGCCATGAGAACGGCGATGGCGAGCTGATAGAGCACGAGGAAGTCTTTGATCTCCTTTCGATAGAACTCCTCCCAGACCTCCGGGAGCGGGTAGTCTTTGATATTGTTGGGTGCCCTCTTCGTGTGTTCGGTATCCGCGCGCTCGTAAAAGCCCGAGGCCAGCGTCGTCTCCTCCCTGCCGTTCCAGCGGCTCTTGTACTCATAGTCCTCGTGTTCCGTGTAGAGCGCGTCGAGTTTTTCGACGATCGAGAGCAGTTCCTCGTCCGTGCACGGGAAAATATCCTCGAGCGTGACGGTATTCATGACGTGTACGGTGTTCGTCGCCGCATCATAGCCTCCCATCATGCCGGCGGCATCCTCCGCACCGCGGATGTCTATGGAGAAGTCCGGCGCATATTTTGCGTCGAACAGCGCGTCCTCCGCCTCTGTCGCCGCGCCCGTGCGTGCGAGCTCGTCGATCAGCACCTGCTCGTCCGACGTCGGCTTCTTGATCGTCTGTGCGAGGGCGAGCAGCTCCTCCTGCGGGATGCGCCCGTCCGCCTTGCAGCGCAGGAGCAGGTCGAGCGCGCCGAGCCGCTTGTTCACGTCACGCTGCGTGAGGAGGTCTGCCATCGTCGTGCGGAGCTGTGCGTCGGCCTGCCCGTAGAGGAGATCGAGCACCGTGCGGCGTACATTCGCCGTCTTGAGGCGCAGCAGGGCGGCGATGTCGGCACAGTGGCGCGTGACGAAGTCCCCGCCCATGAGACCCTTTGCTGTCTCAGGTGCCGTGCGGAGCGTGTCGGTGACCTCCGTATCGGGCACCGACGCCGTTGGGTTCTCACGGATGATCCGCGCCGCCGTCTCGGGGGCTTGGCGCAGGAGGTCGATGAGCGCCTGCTCCTGCACGGCGCTCAGCGGTGCCTTGAGCAGGAGCGGCGCAGCCCGCTGTCCCGTGTAGCAGGCGGGGAGGATGGGCGCGACGCGATCCGTCAGCGCAGTGCCGGCACAGAGGGCGGCGAGCACCATCGCATTGGACAGCGCTTCCTTTGTCAGCGTCACCCCGTACCACGGGAAAATGCACGGACGGTATTCCTCCTCCTTGCGCTTCATGCGTGCGTGGGCGCGTTCACAGAGGTCGAAGAAACGCGTGGCCTCCTCTGCGTCCGCGAAATATGCCTGTGCGTCGAACTTTTTGACAAAGTCGTCGAGTTCCCGCAGGATGTAGAAATCGCCCGTCACATAGGACAGATAGCAGGCGATTTTCTGCATATCCGCCGCACTGAGTTCCGCATCCGTGATGCCGAGGAGAACGCGCTTGGCGACGCTCCGCTCGGCCGCGCCGTCCTGCAGGGCGTGCAGGAAGTACGAGACGAGGAGGACGGAGTGCGGACGCCCCTCCCCAATGATCTCCTCCATGGCGGCGATGAGATCCTTGACGTCGTGCAGCCCCTTGCTCCACAGCCCGACCATCGCCTCGACATTGTCCTCACTGTGGACGAAGGCATCTCCCTCCGCGGGATCGCGCAGCACGCGCATGATGAGCGCGAGGAGCTTCTTGTCCACGCGCTCGCTGTCCGTGCCGATGCCGATGGTCGTCGCGATGGCGCGGCGCACGGACGAGAAACGGATGAGATTCTGCTCCTCGATCAGCCCCATGATGTAGACGAAATGCTCCTGCCGCCCGCAGTCCATCGTCTCGCAGATCGCCTGCCGCAGACCCTCCTGCAGTTTCCCCGCGAGGAGGAGCTTGCCGACGAGTTCTGCGAGCTCCGTATTGCGTGCCTTGAAGATGGCGCGGAACACATCGTAGGTGAGGACCTTCGTGTTGTTCTCGCTGAGCAGCATCTCGCGGATGATGGAGAGGACTTCCTCATCGCCGCGGTCAATCCACACGGCGATCTGCTCGGGCACGAGGAAGCTGCTGCCGTACTTTTCCACATCGTAGGCGCCGCGCAGAATCTGCGGCACGGTCAGTCCGGAGAAACGCTGGCGAATCAGCCGCTCTACCAGCGCCCAGATGCGCCCGACGTGCTGATGATAGTCACGCGAGCGGATGAGACGGCGCGTATAGCGGGTTGTGTAGGGATAGTCGGCGAGATTGTGTGCGATAGCGACGAGATCCTTCCGCAGCGCCTCGCCCATCATGAGGTCAAAGGCGGGGTAGAGCGCGGGCGGCAGGACATCATCGTCCACCGTACAGACCACGTCCTTCTTGTTGCGGCGGAAATTCGCTACAACGACATCCCAGTCATAGTCGGGCTCGCCCTTTTTGTCCGTGCGGAAAAAGAGAAAATTCAGCAGTTTTTGGCTCTGCTCATTCAGCGCGGGCATCGCCGCCTTTAGCTCCGCGAGAAGGGCGGCCATGTCCTCATCGCCCAGATACCAGTTGATCATCGTATTCCTCCAGTTACTATACGCATAACATCCTCCCTCACCACATACGTCCCGCGAGCATCGTCAGGCGCACAAAGGTGATCTCATCGTTCTCCTTCAGCGTGACGGGCGTATCGCACGTCTCGCCGAGCTCCTCTCCATTCACGAAAATGCGGTAGATGCCGTCCTCGAACGACTGCCGCGCATTCTCAATCGCCGCCGCCGCACTCTGCACCTGCCCGCGATAGTCCACGCCAAAGCCGACCTTGCCGACCGTGCTCGCATCCGCGATCTTCGCGCTCGTCAGATAGCGGAGCGCCGTCTCGCCCGTCTCTGCACGCGCGTTGAACCGCGTGACCTCCGCCGTCACAAACGCATCGATCAGTTCGCCGATATCGTGCACCGCGCCAATCTCATACGGGCGCGTCTCGATGGCATCCCTGTGCTTGCCGATGTGCTTTACATTCACCTGTACCTGCATAACCCTGCCTTTCGTATCGAAAAGATACAATAACTTATCTTACATTATAGTACAGTTGAAGGATTCATACAATAAGAAGGACATTTGTTGTCAATGCGTCATGGCAGATGATGGATATCATCAATAAAAATTGATTTTGGATTAAGGGGGGGCGATTTTTACGATAATATTGTTAAGGAAGCACTGATAAATTCAGCACTACCATCTTGACGCATCTTTTTTGCCCGCATTGTGTCGGCAAATCCTCCACATAGCCCTTGCTATGCGTCCGGTTTGCCTCCTTGTTCGGACGAAAAATCTACGCCAATCTGGCAGACTTCATTTTATCAGCGATTCCTTAGAAGAAAAGAAAGGAAGGCTTGATATGGCATATTTGAGTGTACATGGAACAGATGATGCGGCGCGCGTCCACTCATCCGCCGCCAAACCGTCGAAAAAGGCAGCTGATGGAGAAGTTTTTGCCGCGATGCTCGGCGAGGCGTTGTCGACATCCGATTCCGACGCGAAGCGGAACTCAGTGGAGAATATTTGCAAGTGGTCTGTTGATCCGGAGCATTATCCGGAACCGGATGATGAGGCACTCATTGCGGCTCTCTATAACGATGATCTGCGTGATTATTCCACCATGGCGAAGCCGCGTATCGGCGGACGCCTTGTTGTCTGTCAGAAGAATCCTGACGGTTCGCTCTTTTACTACCCGCCGCGGGATGCTTCGTTTGAGGAAAAACGCGCGTTCGTCGACGCGATGAAGGGGCTTTCACGCGAAGAACGCTATCAAGTGAACAATCTCATCTCCGATATGTTCGGCTTCTCTCCCTTTCATCCGTTCCTGCGCCGTCAGTCGCAGCGAAAAGCGGGAGATGTGCAGTCGAGTACACTGTTTGATCTTCTGCGCGATGAAGTGATTAAGGATCTTAAGCAAATGCATGTGGATGATCCAAATCGCCCATGGCGTGAACAGGAAGCGGCGGTACTGGACAAGATTTTTGAACGCAGGGAAGCCGCAAAGCGTTCGGCAATACATTAGGGAAGCACTGATAAATTCAGCACAATCGTCTTGACGCATCTTTTTTCCCGCACGTCGGCGGAAATCTATGCTAAACTGAGGGGCTGCTTTATCAGCGATTCCATTAGTCAAACGATCTACGGGAGTACCGCATGAGGCTGAGGGCTTCGTGCGGTGCTCTTTTTGTCGTTGAACGAGGAGCGCCTTGATATTCCCGCCTTGACAATATTCGCCCCAATGCATACTATGATAGTAGAGTAAGAGGAGGAAGTGGGTTAGTGAGCATCATCAAGAAGGACATTCCTGCGGAGTATCGTGTACTGATTCAGAAACTCCGCCTGATCGACGATACATTCTTTAATGTCTGTTTTGATAACTATACCGAAGGGATGCAGCTCCTGCTGCGCATCTTCCTTGATCGAGATGATCTCGTTGTTCGGCGCGTTGTTACACAGCAGAGTGCGGACAATCTCTACGGGCGCGGAGTTCGTTTTGATGTGCTGGCAGAGGACAGCGAGGGGAAACTCTACGACTGCGAAGTCCAGCGGGCAAACGAAGGCGCAGCTGCGCGCCGGGCGCGATACAACAGCAGCATGATGGACTCGCGCGCGCTGGCAAAAGGAGCGGAGTTCGCGGCACTCCCGGAGACGTGGGTGATCTTCATCACGGAAAACGATATCTATCAAGAAGGATGTCCACTGTATCACGTCGAGCGGATCGTCCAAGAAACGCAGCGTCCATTCGATGATGGGGCGCATATCCTCTACGTTAACGGAGCGAACCGAGACGATACACCGCTCGGGCGGCTGATGCAGGATTTCTTCTGTGAGCGTCCGGAGCAGATGAATTATGCGGAACTTGCGAAACGAACTGATTACTTTAAGGCAGAAGCAGAGGGGGTCAATGCCATGTGTGAACTGATGGAAAAATTTGGCGAAAAGAAGTTGGAAGAGGGGCGTGCCGAAGGGCGTCTTGAAGGGCGTCTTGAAGGGCACCGTGAGGGAATGCTGGACATGGCACGCTCGTTGCTCAAGCTGAACGTCCCTCTCGAGGTGATCGAGAAGTCGAGCGGTTTGACGCGTGCGGAGATTCTGGCACTGTAAGATGTTTTTGCCGACCCGTATGGATGTATGGGAGAAAAAGAGACCTTCGCCTACCGTGACCAGTATCATACGGGGCTAGGGAAGCACTGATAAACTCAGCACCGTCGTCTTAGTACATCTTTTTCCCCTTGTCTGTGCCCTAGAATCCTCCACATGTCCGGAGCAGATGAATTATGCGGAACTTGCGAAACGAGCCGATTACTTTAAGGCAGAAGCAGAGGGGGGCAATGCCATGTGTGAACTGATGGAAAAATTTGGCGAGAAGAAGTTGGAAGAGGGACGTCTTGAGGGGCGTGCCGAAGGTCGTATCGAGTCGGCACGTCGGACGGCGACGGCATTGCTCGCGCTGGGGAAGCTCACGCTCTCTCAGATCGCTGAGGCAACAGAACTGTCACAGGAAGAGGTAAAACGCTTGACAGGGACGCTTGGGGTGTAACCTTGATTAGATAACATTGTCGAATTGATCGGTGCATTTTTCCACTCACGGGAGTACCGCATGAGGCTGAGGGCTTCGTGCGGTGCTCCTTTTTTATGAGCAAAATGTTCACGCAATTAGCATGGCCATGAAGCAATAATGAGAATCTCACGCAAGATTCGTCATATATGAATTGAGAATGTTATTCGATTGTGAAATTTGCCCAAAACTGTGATATAACTCACATTCTAGAGACAAGGATTATAGTAACATAAAAGAACCTATGTAATTGTTTTTTCTGTGTAAAGGAAGCACTGATAAATTCAGCGATTCCTAAACAGAACAGCGGAGGGGTGAAGGCGTGAGCAGTATCTTTCAAAAATTCAAGTATCTGATTCCTACGTCGACTTCTGCGGATGGTCATCAGGAGACGCGCGAGGGCGGACGTACATGGGAGAACATGTACCGTGATCGCTGGTCATTTGACAAGACCGTACGCACGACGCATGGCGTCAACTGCACGGGCTCGTGCAGCTGGAACGTCCACGTCAAGAACGGGATCGTAGCGTGGGAGAATCAGGCGACGGACTACCCGGAGACGGCGCCGGACATGCCGGACTTCGAGCCGCGCGGCTGTCCGCGTGGCTCGACGTTCTCCTGGTATCTCTACAGTCCGCATCGCGTGAAGTTCCCATACCTGCGCGGGGAGCTCGCGGCTCTCTGGCGTGAGGCGCGTGCGTCGCACGCGAATGCATACGAGGCGTGGAAGAGCATCGCCTCGGATCCCGTGAAGCAGAAAAAGTACAAAGAGGCACGCGGCATGGGCGGCTTTGTGCGCTCCAACTGGGAAGAGGTCAGCGAGCTGATCGCCGCCTCCGTGCTCTATACGGCGTATACCTACGGCTCCGACCGAATCTTCGGCTTCTCCGTTATCCCGGCGATGTCGATGCTGAGCTATGCGGCGGGCATCCGTTTCATGCAGCTGATGGGCGGCGTAGGACTCTCGTTCTACGACTGGTACGCCGACCTCCCGCCTGCGAGCCCGCAGATCTGGGGCGAGCAGACGGACGTGCCCGAGTCAAGCGACTGGTACAACGCGGGCTACCTCATCACATGGGGCTCGAATGTGCCGCTGACGCGTACGCCGGACGCACATTTTATGGCGGAGGTGCGCTACAAGGGGACGAAGGTCGTCTCCATCGCGCCCGACTACGCCGAGTCGTCGATGTTCGCGGACACGTGGATTTCGCTGAAGGTCGGCAGTGACTCTGCCCTCGCGATGGCGATGGGACACGTCATCCTGAAGGAATACTATGTTGACAAGACCGTCCCGTTCTTCGTCGAGTACACGCGGAAATACACGGACTTCCCGTTCCTCGTGCGCATCGAAAAGCGCGCGGACGGCACGTATATCCCGGGGCGCATGCTCTCCTCGCGCGACATGGGACGCGACGAGAAGCACGCGGAGTTCCGCTACTATGTGGTGGACGATGTGACGGGCGAGATCGTCATCCCGAACGGCACGCTTGCCGAGCGCTGGAGCGATCAGGAGAAATGGAACATCCGCGAGGAGAACCGCGATACGGGCGCAGAGATCTGCCCGCGTCTCTCCGTCTGGGACGACAAGACGGGGACGGTGGAGGTCGAGCTGCCGTACTTCGGCAACGACCGCGAAAAGCGCACGCTGACGCGCGCGCTCCCCGTGCGCAGTGTCAAGACGGCAAACGGCGAGGTGCTCGTCACAACAGTCTACGATCTGACGCTCGCGAACTACGCGATAGACCGCGGCATCGGCGGCGAGAGTGCGGGCTCCTACGAGGACGATACGCCCTATACGCCCGCATGGCAGGAGAAGTACACAGGCATCGCACCCGACCTCGTCATCAAGACGGCGCGCGAGATCGCGGACAATGCGATCAAGACGAACGGGCGCACGATGATCATCATGGGCGGCGGCATCAACCACTGGTTCCACGCCGACATCGTCTACCGCACGATCATCAACCTCCTGCTCTTCACGGGCTGCGAGGGACGCAACGGCGGCGGCTGGGCGCACTACGTCGGACAGGAGAAGCTCCGCCCGAACGAGGGCTGGGCGCGCATCATGTCGGGCTCCGACTGGCAGGCTCCGCCGAAGATGCTGAACTCCACGTCGTTCTACTATTTTGCGACCGATCAGTGGCGCAGCGACGAGATCCAGACGGACGCGCTCGCGGCGGCAAACGAGACGGCGCGCTATACGCATCCGGCAGACTACGCCCTGCTCGCGGCACGTCTCGGCTGGGCACCCGCCTATCCGACGTTCAACCGCGGCTCGAACCAGATCGCCGCAGACGCGAAGTCGGCGGGCTACGAGGGCGCGGACGGCATCAAGCAGTATGTCGTGAAGAGTCTGAAGGACGGCAGCCTCGACTTCGCGTGGGCGGACCCCGATGCACCCCAGAACTTCCCGCGCAACCTCTTTGTCTGGCGCTGCAACCTCCTCGGCTCGTCCGCGAAGGGCAACGACTACTTCCTCAAGTATCTCCTTGGCACAGAGAACAGCATCTTCCAGGAGGAGGATGCCGCCATCCGTCCGCAGGAGGTCAAGTGGCGTGAGAAGGAGGAGCTCGAAAAGCCGGGCGGCGCGCTCGACGGCAAGCTCGACCTGCTCGTCGCGCTCGATTTCCGCATGGCGGGCAACGCGCTCTACTCCGACGTCGTCCTGCCGACGGCGACGTGGTACGAGAAGACCGACATCTCCTCGACGGATATGCATCCCTTTGTCCATCCGTTCCAGCCGGCGGTCGATCCGCTCTGGGAGTCGCGAACGGACTGGGATATCTATCGCACGCTCGCGCAGGCGGTCTCCGCCGTCGCAAAGGATGTGGGTCTCACTCCGTACACGAACATCGCCGCGACCCCGCTCGGGCACGACAGCGAGGCAGAGCTGGCACAGCCCGACGGCGTTGTGCGCGACTGGAAAAAGGGAGAGTGTGAGCCGATCCCCGGCAAGACGATGCCGAACATCGCCGCGAATACGATCGACTACACGAAACTCTATGAGAAGTGGATTGCACTCGGGCCGAATGCGGGCGGCAAGACGGCGAGCCACGGCAATACGTGGGACTCAGCAGAGGACTACGAGGAGATCCGTCGGCGCAACGGCATCATCGACAACAAGGACTATGTGTCCTACGGCTGCCCCTCGATCTACGAGGCACGGCAGGCGATCGACGCGGTGCTCGGCATGTCGCCGACGACCTGCGGCAGGACGGCCGTCCGTGCATGGGCGGCGGTCGAAAAGCGCACGGGACTTTCGAACCTCACGAAGCTCGCGAAGGATCGCGAGGAGGAGCGCTTTACCTACGATCAGGTCATTGCGCAGCCGCGTGAGACGATCACGGCGCCGACCTTTACGGGCAGCAATCAGAACCGCCGCTACACGCCCTTTACGAACAATGTGGAGGAGCTGATTCCGTTCCGCACGCTGACGGGACGCCAGCATTTCTACATGGATCATGAGGTCATGCGCGAGTTCGGCGAGGCACAGGCGGTCTACCGCCCGATCCTCGATTTCCGCCCCATGAACAAGTCGCTGAACGGTCCGCAGAAGGAGATCACGCTGAAGTATCTCACGCCGCACAACAAGTGGAGTACGCACAGCATGTACTTCGATGCGCAGCAGATGCTCACGATGTTCCGCGGCGGCCAGAGCGTCTGGATGAGTGAGAAGGACGCGGCGGAGATCGGCGTGAAGGACAACGACTGGATCGAACTCTACAACCGCAACGGCGTTGTCGCCTCGCGCGTCGTCGTCTCGCCGCGCATCCCGCAGGGCGCAGTCTTTATGCACCACGCGCAGGACCGCCACATCAACGTGCCGGGCTCGAAGCTCTCCGGAACGCGCGCGGGGACGCACAACACCCCGACGCACATTCACATGAAGCCCACCCACCTCATCGGCGGCTATGGGCAGCTCAGCTATGGATTTAATTACTACGGCCCGACGGGCAACCAGCGCGACTCGTATGTCGTCGTGCGGCGCATGGAGGAGGTAGATTGGCTTGAAGATTAAAGCACAGATCGCGATGGTCATGAATCTCGACAAGTGCATTGGCTGTCATACGTGCTCCATCCTGTGCAAGAACGTCTGGACGAACCGGCGCGGCGCGGAGTATATGTATTTCAACAACGTCGAGACAAAACCCGGCATCGGCTATCCGAAGCAGTGGGAGAATCAGGAAAAATGGAAGGGCGGCTGGGAGCTGAAGGACGGCGCGCTGAGCCTCAAGACCGGCGGCAAGATCTCGCGCCTCGCGAAGCTCTTTTACCATCCGCAGCAGCCCGAGATGGACGACTACTATGAGCCGTGGACGTACGACTATGAGACGCTGATCCACACGAAGCGGCGCAACCACCAGCCCGTGGCGCGTCCGCGCTCGCTCATCACGCAGAAGCGCATGGAGATCAAATGGGGCCCGAACTGGGAGGACGACCTTGCCGACGGACAGTCCGCACGCAAGGACTACAACCTCGGCAAGATCGGACAGGAGATCACGCTTGAGTTCCACGACATCTTCATGAAGCATCTGCCGCGTCTCTGCAACCACTGCCTCAACCCCGCCTGCGTCGCGGCGTGCCCCTCGGGCGCGATCTACAAGCGCGACGAGGACGGCGTGGTGCTGATCTCGCAGGACGGCTGCCGCGGCTGGCGTCACTGCGTCCCCGCGTGCCCGTACAAGAAGATCTACTACAACTGGGAGACGAACAAGGCGGAGAAGTGCGTATTCTGCTTCCCGCGCCTTGAGAACGGGCTGCCGACCGTCTGCAGCGACGGCTGCGTCGGACGCATGCGCTATCTCGGCGTGCTGCTCTACGATGCGGACAAGGTGAAGGCGGCGGCATCGACCCCCGATCCGAAGGACATCTACAAGGCGTACCTCGATGCGCTCTGCGATCCGAACGATCCCGCAACGGTGAAGGCGGCGCACGAGGCAGGCATCCCTGACCGCTGGATCCGCGCGGCACAGAACTCGCCCTCGTATCAGCTGATCGCCGAGTGGCAGATCGCGTTCCCGCTCCATCCGGAGTACCGCACGCTGCCGAACATCTGGTACGTCCCGCCCCTCAGTCCGATCGCACGGCGCGCCGAGGAGAAGGTATTCTTCCCCGGCGCAGCAGAGATGCGCATCCCCGTCGCCTACCTCGCCCAGCTCCTGACGGCGGGCGACACGGCGGCGATCGAGCGCGTCCTCGGCGTGCTGCTCGAGCTGCGCACTTACATGCGCACGAAGCAGACGGGCGAGCCGCTGCCCGCGGGACTCACGCACGATGCGGAGACCTACGAGGCGATGTACCGTCTGCTCGGCATCGCAAAGCGCCGCGATCGGTTCAACATCCCCGCGGGCGTGCAGGACGTATCGCAGGATAAACTGCGCGAGCTGCAGGGGACGGCAGGCTATGCCTGTCCCGGGGGGTGCTGATGATGGAGACAAACAGCATTCAAAAGGAGCTGCTCCTCACCTCCTATCTCTTTGAGTACCCCTCCAAGGAATGGTGGGGGGATGTGAAGGAGTGCGCCGCCGAGGCGCATACCGTCGAGCGCCCGCAGTCGCGCGAGGTGCTTGAGGAGTTCTTTGACTACGTGGAGGAAAGCGACCCGAAGGAGTATGAGGACGCATACGTGCGTGCCTTCGACTTCTCCCAGAACACGAACCTCTACCTCACGACGCACAACTGCACCGATTTTGGCAAGCAGTCCGAGGAGATGCTCGCGTACAAGCAGCTCTTCCTCGATGCGGGCTATGACCTCGACCATGAGCTGCCCGACTACCTGCCCGCGATCCTTGAGCTTGCGGCAGCCGTGCCCGAGGAGCGTGCCGCACACATCCTCGGCGCGGTGCGCCCGAAGCTGGAGCTCCTGCGTGACCGTCTGATCGAGGCGAAGCTGCCCTACGCGTTTCTGCTCGATGTCGTCCTCACGGGGGCGGCGCATCTGGAAGGGAGGACGGCATCATGAAACAGTTTGTCTGGGGCGCGCTCCCCTACATTGCGTTCACGTTCCTCATCGTGGGGACGATCGTGCGCTACACCGTCTTTGAGCGGAACTGGACGACGAAGTCCAGCCAGTTCCTCACGAAGGGGAACCTCCCGCTCGCAGGTCCCATGTTCCACCTCGGCCTCGCCATGGCACTCGGCGGACACATCATCGGCGTGCTCATCCCGAAGGCAGCGACGGAGGCGGTGGGCATCAACGAGCACCTCTATCACATGATCGCCCTCGGCGGCGGTACGCCCGCGGGGATTCTCTTCTTCCTCGGCTTTATCCTCCTGCTCGGCCGCCGTTTCGGCACCGACCGCATGGCGGTGAACACGTCGTCGATGGATCGTTTCCTCTATTTCTTCCTCTTCCTTGCCATCTTCACGGGCTGTGCGGCAACGGGGCTCAACGCCTTGGAGGGCGGGTTTGACTACCGCGAGACCATCGCGCCATGGTTCCGCTCCGTCCTTGCGCTCAGCCCCGACATCTCCTATATGGAAAACGTGCCGCTCATGTTCCGCCTGCACATGCTCGCGTGGATGTCGGTCGCGATACTCTTCCCGTTCTCGCGTCTCGTCCACTGCCTCAGTGCACCGTTCGAGTATCTCTGGCGCAGCCCGATCATCTATCGGAAAAAATAACAGGATATACGATATACCGAATGCCTCCGCATCCTGCGATGCGGGGGCTTTTTTAGGGAGCGCGGTCGGCATGGGGGAGACTTTTCCTCCGAACGAGGTGGAAAATTGGACGCAGAGCACCACAAGCCGAATGTATCCATACGTCCTTTATTGTCGTTTGTGCGCAGATTATGGTATAATGGCAGAACTGAGGGATGTCAATGCGCGTAGTGTTTTATGAGACGGCAGATGGCACCTGCCCCGTTGCGGATTTCTTAGATGCTCTCGATGCGAAGATGTACGCGAAGGTCGCACGGTCGATCCGATTGCTCGAGTGCATGGGAAATGAACTCCGCGCCCCACACTCAACGGAGCTCGCAGACGGCATCATGGAGCTGCGCATCACCTTCGGCGGAAATATCACACGCGTGCTGTATTTTTTCGTTGTCGGCAATACGGCGGTTTTGACGAATGCCTTTGTGAAAAAGACACAGCGTACGCCGCCGCAGGAGATTGTGCGGGCACAGGTGTATCGGGATGACTATCAAAGGAGACATGCACGATGAGAACCTTTGCAGACTATCATAGAGAAAAGATGAAAGATCCCGCGTATAAAAAAGAATACGATGCACTTGAGGAATGGTTTCAAGAAGAACTGGCGGCGCAGAGCCGTTCGGAAACGACGCCCCCTGTGATGCAGCAGACCTCACAGACGCACACGCAGCATGCGCTCGCATAATAGGGTGCATGGAGATATTTCGCTTGTTGACCAAAAGCATAGAAGCCAATATAATAGCGGGACACGTATAGAGAGGACAGGGTGGAATGTGCGATGGGAGAGCCAAATGCTGATGAGCTGATTCGCACGACGCTGGATCGGCGGACGGAGGAGATGCGTGCGACGCTCGCAGCCGATCTTGAGACTGCGTGGAAGCACGGCGTGGAGGCCGGCAAGGCGGAGGGCTTCGCCGAGGGCGAGTTCCGCGGACGCAAGCAGGGCGTCATACGCGTGGCGATGAACTGCCTGCGTGCAGGGCTTGATACGGCGGTCGTCGCCAAGGCGGCGGAGCTGCCCGAGCCGATCATCAAGAAGCTCGCGCAGGACAACGGCATCGAGATCGCGTAAGAGATGCGCGGCGGATGCTTGAGGAAATACCGATGCATTTGATGCGGCGGTCCGCCGCATCTTTTTTGCGTATGACAAGCGCATAGCGCGCAGCAATGGAGCTGCTGCAGGGAACAAAACAGGCCGTGCAGCAACCATTTTACTTGCAGCTGACAGAAAGCGAAGGAGATAAATTTTGATTTGGAATCAGCTAAAAATTTTCTTTGACCTACGTGGTGATATTGCTTCGACACAGGAAATTACGAAGCGGGTCAACGATGGTATCCGATTTCGGGGGACGAATCTCAGCGTTTTGATACTGGCGATCTTTATTGCCTCCATCGGTCTCAATATGAATAGTACGGCAGTCATTATCGGAGCGATGCTGATCTCGCCGTTGATGGGGTCGATCCTTGGGATTGGCTATGGGCTTGCCCGTTATGACAGCGCGTATATACGGTCCGGTGTAGGTAATCTGTTCGCCCAAGTGCTTATTTCAGTTGCTGCATCGACGCTTTATTTTTTCCTCACGCCGATCGATGCCCCCACTTCGCAGCTGCTTGCACGGACATCGCCGACCATCTGGGATGTTTTAATCGCTGCCTTTGGCGGGCTGGCAGGCATCATCGGGATAACACGCAAGGAGGGCGGAAATGTCATTCCGGGGGTTGCGATTGCAACGGCTCTGATGCCTCCGCTCTGCACCGCAGGATATGGGATTGCTACGGGCGTTATGGCGTACACCGTGGGTGCACTCTACCTGTTCTTCATCAATAGCTTCTTTATCTGTCTGACTGCATTTGTTGTCCTGAAACTCATTGACATCCCATCGAAGATTGAGCGGGACTCCGTAGAATTTTCAAGACAAAAAAGATATCTGATGGCCTTAGCCATCCTTGTCACGCTGCCCAGCTGTTTCGCGGCGTATCAGAGCGTGCAGGAAAATCTGGAGAACGAGCAGGCGAAAATATTTTTTGAGGAGAATTTCAAAACACCTCCGCACATTGCCGTCTCCTATATCTTGGATAACGAGAAGAAAACGCTGACGGTTTTTACAATCGCTAGAATATCGGAGGATGATTTTGCGGAATTGACGGAGAAATTGCATCAAAAGAAACAGCTCAAACCGTTTCAGCTAGAAATCTTTTCTTCGGATGACAGTGAAGAAATGGAGGCGATGATCGATCAGAGACTCAGTGAGACAGAAAAAAAAGCTATTCCCTCTGTTCAGGAGCAGCAGACCGTGACCGCACTCAAATCTGCCCGCGAGGAAGGGGAGAAGCAAGGAATGTACATATTGGACTGGAATCGTGAGGCGCGCATCGTTTTCCCGGAGATCTCCCGCATCGCCGTCGGGAGTGTACGCGAACCTGCCGGAACAGGAGGGGATACATCGACAGATCTGAAGGAAAACCAGATTGCGTTTATCTATCTTAACGCCGATATGGACGAAGCGTCGCGCCAACGCCTGACCGAATGGATTTCGGACAAAGCAAAACACCGTGTAGAGGTACACTTCCTTCCTGAGACCGTGTCTGCAACGGGGGAAAAGGGGCTATAGCTTTAAGGAAGCACTGATAAATTCGGCACAACCATCCTGACGCATCTTTTTCGCCCGCTTTTCGTTAGCAAATCCTCCACATAGCTCTCGCTATGCGTCCGGTTTGTCTCCTTGACAGGACAAAAAATCTGCACCAATCCGACGGACTTCATTTTATCAGCGATTCCTTAATCAAAGCAATTGCCAAGAGCGAGTCCGGTGTCATGTATGTGTTTATGCCGCATCTTTTTGTATGCGTCGATTCGGTCGACGTATGGATAAAGCAGCACGGTGAGGGAAGTATTTTCCTGCGATACGGCATCGAGCCGCTCGTCACGATCTCGCACTACGAGACGCCGTTCCACCTTGCCAAAACATACAACGGCTGGATGAGTCATGACCTCATCGGCTTCTACGAGCGGTACGTGCGCACGATCTTTACGCGCTATCGGGAGAAGGTAAAATACTGGCTGACGTTCAACGAGATCAACTCCGTGCTGAACCGCTTCTATGACCGCTGGCAGAAGCCGCTCTTCATCGTGGAGAACGGGCTGGGCGCAAAGGACGTGGGGCTGCATCGACCTCGTGAGCACGTCGACCGCGCAGATGAGCAAGCGTTACGGCTTCATCTACGTCGACCGAAATGACGACGGGACGGGAACGCTCGCGCGGTACCGCAAGAAATCGTTCCACTGGTATAGGAATGTGATCGCGACCCATGGCGGTTGTTTGCAGCGTACAGTAAAATGAGGCGCAGAGCTCCCTTGCCCGTGCGGCACACGCACAGTTTACCCCCGCTTCGTAAAAAAACACCACACAACACGCGTAAACACGACAAAAAATTGTACACGGAAAAAACTTGTCACTAATCACAGGCTTGTGATAAGATGAACAAAGTCGTGCGTGCGGCGGCTGTGCCGCACGTCAGTAGAACACCCCCACGGAATCACTGATAAAATGAGGTGTCGAATTTATCAGTGATTCCAAAGACAAAGGAGGCGCATCTATGGAAACCTTGGCCGCAATCATTTTTGTCGTGATGTACATGGTGATCGTGTCGGAGAAGATCCACCGTACGGTTGCCGCGATGATCGGCGCAGTGCTCATGATGCTGCTCGGCATCCTCTCACAGGAGGTCGCGCTGCACCATGTGGACTTTGAGACGCTCGGGCTGCTCGTCGGGATGATGGTGCTCGTCGGCGTGACGAAGGAGACGGGGCTCTTTGACTACGTCGCCATCAAGGCGGCGAAATCCGCACAGGCGGAGCCGCGCCGTATCCTCGTCTACCTCTGCGTGATCACGGCGGTATTCTCCGCCTTCCTCGACAACGTGACGACGGTGCTGCTCATGGTGCCGGTGACGTTCAGCATCACAAAGATTCTGAAACTCGATCCGATGCCGTATCTGCTGACGCAGATCATCGCCTCGAACATCGGCGGAACGGCGACCCTCATCGGCGACCCGCCGAACATCATGATCGGCAGTGCGGTCAAGGAACTGACCTTCGTCATGTTCATCGAACATCTCGCACCGATCGCCGTCATCTGCATGGTGGTCGTGCTCTTTATCATGTCGACGATCTACCGCAAGAGCCTTGTGACGACGCCGGAGCTGCAGGCGGAGCTGATGCAGATGGACGAGAAGGCAGCGATCACGGATCACGCCCTGCTGAAGCGTTCGCTCTTTGTGCTGGGGCTGACGATCCTCGGATTTTTCACGCACTCCTTTACGCATATTGAGTCCTCGCTCATCGCTCTTTCGGGCGGCTTCCTCCTGCTCCTCCTCGCGGGCGGCAGCGAGCATCTCGTGGAAAAGGCGATGCATGCGGTCGAGTGGCCGACGATCTTCTTCTTCATCGGACTCTTTATCGCGGTCGGCGGTCTGATCGAGGTCGGCATCATTGCCCAGCTCGCGGAGACGGCGGTCAATGCGACGGGCGGCGACCTGACGGCGACGTCGCTCCTCATCCTCTGGATGAGTGCGATCATCTCGTCCATACTGGACAACATCCCGTTCGTCGCGACGATGATTCCGCTCATTCAGAACATGGGCGCAATGGGTATCACGAATCTCGAGCCGCTCTGGTGGTCGCTCGCGCTCGGCGCATGCCTCGGCGGCAACGGGACGCTCGTCGGTGCATCGGCGAACCTCATCGTGGCGGGGATGGCGGCGGAGCGCGGCGTACACATCAGCTTCGTCCGCTACTTCAAGATCGGCTTCCCGCTCATGCTGCTCACGATCGTCCTCTCGACGGTCTACGTCTACGTGCGCTATTTGCTCTGAAATATAGGAAGCGCTGATAAATTCGGCACTACCATCTTAACGCATCTTTTTCGCCCGCTTTTCGTTAGCAAATCCTCCACATAGTCTTTGCTATGCGTCCGGTTTGCTGCCTCAATCGGACAAAAAATCTACGTCAATATGGCAGACCTCATTTTATCAGCGATTCCTATAAAAGAAAATTATTCTTTGCAGGAAAATAGAGCGTTTGCGCGAATCAAATAAATACTGGAAAATTGCGGGAGACACCGGCACAGTTTCGGTGTCTCTCTTTTTGACCGAGGAATGCCCTGCTCTTTGTGGTTTACGCAGCCGCAGCGGGGCAGGGAGTATCATCAGGCAGGAGGGAGCTATGTTTATTCTTGCATCGGCATCGCCGCGCCGCCGCGCACTCCTGCGCCAGATCGGGGCGCAGTTCGTCTCGATCACGCCCGCCGTCGCGGAGCGCAAAGACGGGGAGCACCCGCGCGACGATGTGATCTACAATGCGCTGATGAAGGCGCGCAAGGTGGCGGCGGAGTACCCCGACCACGCCGTCCTCGGGGCGGATACGGCGATAGTCCTCGGCGGCAAGTCGTTCGGCAAGCCGCGTGACGCCGAGGAGGCGCGCCACATCCTCTCCCTGCTGGAGGGGCGTCAGCACACGGTACTGACGGGGATCGCGTGGGTCGTGGATGGACGCGTAGTCACGGACGCGACGGAGACGACGGTGCGTTTTGCGCCGATGTCGCCGGCGGAGATCGCCGCATACGTGGCGACGGGCGAACCGATGGGCAAGGCGGGGGCGTATGCGATTCAGGGGCGCGCGGCCGTCTACATCGAGGAGATCCACGGCTCGTTCTCGAATGTCGTCGGGCTGCCTCTCTACGCCGTGGCGGCACTCGCGCGCACGGCGGGCGTCGTCATGGAGGCAGCGGACGATGCCGCTCTCTGACCTCCCGCACGGGGAGCTGCCGCGCGAGCGGCTTCTGGCGCATGGGGCAGCAGTGCTCAGCGACGCGGAGCTATTGGCCGTTCTCCTGCGGACGGGGCGGACGGGAGAGCATGTCCTCGATCTCGCACGCGGCATCGTCGCGCAGTTTCGGGAGGAGGGGCTCGCGGCGATCCTGCGCATGCCAGCCGCCGAGTTTGCACGCATCCCGGGCATCGGCGGGGCAAAGGCGGCGACGGTACTCGCCGCCCTAGAGCTCGGCCGACGCGCCTACGCGGGGACGCACGGGATGCCGCACCTGAACGAGGCGGCGGATGTGATGACGCTCCTTTCGGCGCGCTGCCATGCGGAGCGACGCGAGCACTTCTTCGTCCTGCCGCTCTCGGCAAAGAACGAGCTGCTGATGCTCGCCGATGTGTCGACGGGGACGCTCACGAATGCGCTGGTGCACCCGCGCGAGGTATTCGAGCCCGCGATCCGCTGCGGCGCGGCGCATGTGATCGTCGCACACAACCACCCGAGCGGCGACCCCACGCCGAGCGCGGAGGATCACCGCCTCACACGCAGTCTGTACGAGGCGGGGAAACTGCTCGGCATCCCTGTGACGGATCATGTCGTCGTCGCGCGGGACGGTTTCTTCAGCTTTGCCGAGGAGGGGCTGTTGTAAGGAATCGCTGATAAATTCAGCCGCGCCATCTTGACGCATCTTTTTTGCCCGCACTTCGGCGGAAAATCCTCCACAGAGCACCACTCTGCGTCCGGTTTTCCACCTCGTTCGGACGAAAAATCTACGCCAATCTGACGGACTTCATTTTATCAGCGATTCCGTAATACTTTTTTTTCACAGAAAAAGGATTTGCCGTTTTATCATCGAAATATACAGATAACGTAACTAACAATATGCAGCAAATTAGGAGGGATTATGATGAGTGACATCAAGAAGATTCTCGTCCCTGTGGATGGTTCGGTCAACGGCTGCAAGGCTGTGGACGAGGCGCTCTCGATCGCGGAAAAATGCGGTGCGGAGCTGGATTTTGTCTACGTCGCGAGCAACATCAACAAGGATATCCCGAGCCATATCGTCTTTGACCGTATCTGGGAGAAGCTGCCCGAGAGCCTGACGGCGCGCAAGCACGTCAAGAGCGGGCACGTCGCCAAGTGCATTCTGGAGCTGGCCGATGAGGAGAAGGCGGATATCATCATCATGGGCAGCCGTGGTCTCGGCCTCCTCAAGGGCGTATTTATCGGCAGCGTCAGCCAGAAGGTGGTGGAGGAGTCGAAGATCCCCGTCATGGTCGTCAAATAGGAGGTGCAGCCATGACGGTACGTGAGCGTTTGGAGGAGCAGGAGGCGGCTCTGCTGTCGCCGCTGGCGGCGCGCAGCGTGGATGCATCGCGCAGTCATCCGATGGCGGAGTGCCCCTTTCGCACAAAGTTCCAACGCGACCGTGACCGCATTCTGCATTCCAAGTCCTTTCGCCGGCTAAAGCACAAGACGCAGGTCTACATCGTGGCGGGCGACCACTACCGCACGCGCATGACGCACAGCCTTGAGGTGGCGCAGATCTCGCGCACGATCGCGCGGAGTCTGCGGCTCAACGAGGATCTGACGGAGGCGATCGCCCTCGGGCACGATGTCGGACATACGCCGTTCGGACATGCGGGCGAGGCGGTGATGGAGGAGATCCTCGGGCATTTTGCCCACAACGAGCAGAGCCTGCGCATGGTGGAGATCCTAGAGCGCGGCGGGCACGGGCTGAACCTTACGGGCGCGGTGCGCGACGGCATCCTGAACCACACGGGAAAGGGGATGCCGTCGACGTTTGAGGGACGCATTGTCCGCATCGCCGACCGCATCGCCTACCTCTGCCACGACTATGACGACAGCCTGCGTGCGGGGCTCCTCACGGCGGATGATCTGCCGGCAGAGGTGCGCGACGCGTTCGGTACGGATACGTCGGCGATGATCACAAGCATGGTGTCGGATATGATCGTCACCTCGGAGGCACGCGGCGACGCGGCGCTCTCTCCGGAGGTGCAGCATGTGATGGATGCGTTCCGCAGCTTTATGTTCGAGCACATCTATCATTCCAAGACGCTCGCGCACGAGCGCGCACAGGCGGGCTATGTCCTGCGTGCGCTGATGGATCACTTCACCGTGTACTTTGACACGCTGCCGCGCGAGTTTATCGCGCGGGCGGAGCGGTGGGGGCGCGAGCAGTGCGTCGTGGACTACGTGGCAGGGCTGACGGACAGCTACGCCGTCGCGCTGTTCCGCGAGATCTACATCCCGCCCGTCGATCAGATGACCATCAAACCAATATAAGGAGAAACCTATGCGTGACCCGAGGATGGAGGCGTTCGTGCAGCAGGTGCGCGCAGGAACGGACATCCTCGCCGTCGTGCAGAGCTATGTATCTCTGAAGCGCAAGGGCAACCGCTACTGGGGCTGCTGCCCGTTCCACAGCGAAAAGACCGCATCGTTTTCCGTTGTGCCGTCGGAGGGCTTTTTTTACTGCTTCGGCTGCCATGCGGGCGGCGATGCGTTCAAATTTCTCTCGCTCATCGAGCACATCACCCCGTTTGAGGCGATCCTGCGGCAGGCGGAGCAGCTCGGCATCGAGCGCCCCGCACGCAAGCGCGACGCACAGGAGGAGGCGCGCCTGCGCGCCCTCGACGACCTGCGCCGCGTAAACGCGCTCGCACGTGACTTCTTTCACAACTGCCTCACCATGACGCGCTACGGCGCGGCGGGCAAGGCATACCTCGCGGGGCGCGGCATCACGGACGTGGCCATCGAACGCTACGGCATCGGCTTTGCCCCGGATGCGTGGTCAAAGCTCTCCGATGCGTTCCAAAAGCGCGGCGTCGCGGAGCACGTCCTCGTCGATGCGGGGCTTGCCGTGCGGCGTGAGCGTGGGGACGGGATCTACGATCGCTTTCGCGGACGTGTCATCATCCCCATCGCGGATGAGCGCGGGCGCGTTGTCGGCTTCGGCGGACGTGCGCTCGGCGATGCCCAGCCGAAATATCTCAATACGGCGGAGACGCCTGTCTTTAACAAGCGAAAGCTTCTCTTTGGCATGGATCGTGCGCACAGTGCGATTGCCCGCGCGGGCTATACCATCGTCGTCGAGGGCTACATGGACGCGATTGCTGCGTGGGAGGCGGGCGTTGACAACGTCGTCGCGACGCTCGGCACGTCGTTCACGAGCGACCACGCCGCACTGCTCCTGCGCCGCGCCCCGCGCATCGTCTTCTGCTACGACAGCGACCGCGCGGGACAGGAGGCGACCCTGCGCGCGCTCGCGGCGGTGCATGGGCGCGCGGCGGAGCTGCGCGTCCTCCTCCTGCCCGACGGCAAGGATCCCGATGAGTACGTGCGCACGCACGGCGCGGATGCGTTCCGCGCCCTCGTCGAGACGGCCGTGCCCGCGCCCGCCTTCCACCTGCGCCATATCCGCGCGCAGATGGCGGACGGCATCGAGGGACAGCGTACGGCGCTGCGCGCGATGCTGCCTGTCCTCGCGGAGCTGGATCCTGTGGAGCGCGCTGCATACGTGCGCCGCACGGCGGCGGAGCTCTTTCTCGACGAGGGGGTCGTTGCCGACGCTCTGCGCCGCTGGCTGCGGCGCGGTGGTGCGGCAGAGGAACCTGCCGCACCCACTGCGGGCACGCCCGTACGACGTGCGGATCGTGCCCTGCAGCGCGCAGGGCGACAGCTCATCGCGGCCGTGCGGCAGGATCCCGATTTCCTCGCGCAGATCACGGCGGCCGTGCCGCTCGATGCGTTTCCCGATGAATTCTTCGGCACGATTTTTTGCGCCGTTGCCGCGCAGATCGCGGCGGGGGGCGTGATTGATGCGGATTTTATCGCGGCGCAGCCGGCGGAGGAGAGCGCGGAGATCACGCGTGCGCTGGTCGAGGAGCCGCCCACGTCGGAGGCACGCGCGGGTGCGCTCGCGGTATTTCGGCGGGCGCATTTGACCGCTGCCCTCGCACAGCATACACATCGTGCAGAAACGATGATGCAGGAAGGAAAAGCGGGCTACGTTGACGAATTAAACGAAGTGAAGCGCATTCAGGATGAGCTTGCCCACATCGGCACACAGGAATAAATATGCAGATTCCTTTAACAACGACCTGCGGTGAACGATATAATAAGTAATAGTAACTATTTAGAAAAAATACGAACTGAAAGGAGGGGGCAGAGTGCAGATCGCGGCATTACGAAAAGAAACGGAGCAGACGGCTACGCCTGTAGAGATCATGGATCTGCTGAAGAAAGGCAGAGCAAACGGCGGAACACTCACCTGCAGTGAGATGATGGACGCGCTCGCGCAGGACAGCGTGACCCCCGACGCAATGGATGCGCTGTATCAGCGCTGCATGGATGAGGGCATCGAGATCATCGACGATGCCGATGTCGGTGCAGAGGATGACGCAGCGGATTTCGCCGATGATTTGGAGGATAAGGACGAGACGGACGCCGATGTCGATATCGACCTCTCCGTACCCGAGGGTGTTGCGCTCGACGACCCCGTCCGCATGTACCTCAAGGAAATCGGGCGCGTTCCCCTGCTGACCGCAGAGGAGGAGGTCGATCTCGCACGCCGCATGGAGGCGGGCGATGAGACGGCACGCCACCGTCTGGAGGAGGCGAATCTGCGCCTCGTCGTCAGTATCGCGAAGCGGTACGTTGGGCGCGGCATGATGTTCCTCGATCTCATCCAAGAGGGGAATCTCGGGCTCCTGAAGGCGGTCGAGAAGTTCGACTACAGCAAGGGCTATAAATTCAGCACCTATGCGACGTGGTGGATCCGGCAGGCGATCACGCGTGCCATCGCCGATCAGGCGCGCACGATCCGCATCCCCGTGCACATGGTCGAGACGATCAATAAGTATATCCGCGTCTCGCGTCAGCTCCTGCAGGAGCTCGGCCGCGACCCGACGCCGGAGGAGATCGCGCACCGCATGGGACTGAGTGTGGCGCGCGTGCGTGAGATCATGAAGATCTCGCAGGAACCCGTGTCCCTTGAGACGCCGATCGGCGAGGAGGAGGACACACATCTTTCCGATTTTATCGAGGACGAGGCGGCACCCGACCCCGCAGATGCGGCGTCCATGCTGCTGCTCAAGGAACAGATCTCGGAGGTGCTGACGACGCTCGCCCCGCGTGAGGCGGAGGTGCTGCGTCTGCGGTTCGGCCTTGTGGACGGACGCTCCCGCACCCTCGAGGAGGTTGGACAGAACTTTGGCGTGACGCGTGAGCGCATCCGCCAGATCGAGGCAAAGGCTCTGCGGAAACTCAGACATCCAGTGCGCCTGCGCAAACTACAGGGAAATTTTGACGCGTAAGGTGGGAGAGCCTACCCAACATCGACAGGAGGACAGCCCTATGCCAGAGGGGACGGAGCAAAAGAAAGCGCCGAGCACCGACATCATTGAGCGACTGCTTGCCAAGGGTAAGAAGAACGGTGGGGCGCTGCTTTTTGGTGAGCTCATCGACGCGCTGCAAAAACAGGATATGTCCCCCGATGAGATGGACGATATGTACCAACGCTTCAGCGATGAGGGCGTGGAGATTGTCGATGATGTGGCGGCGGCGGGGGACGCGGCAGACGATGATGGCCCCGACAAGGAGGAAGAGGTCGAGATCGACCTCTCCGTGCCCGAGGGTATCTCACTGGACGACCCCGTCCGTATGTATTTGAAGGAAATCGGCCACGTCCCCCTCCTCACGGCCGAGGAGGAGGTCGCCCTCGCTCAGCGCATGGAGGCGGGCGACGAGGAAGCGCGGCATCGTCTGGAGGAGGCGAATCTGCGCCTCGTCGTCAGCATCGCGAAGCGCTACGTCGGACGCGGCATGCTCTTTCTCGATCTCATCCAAGAGGGGAATCTCGGGCTCCTGAAGGCGGTCGAGAAGTTCGACTACAGCAAGGGCTATAAATTCAGCACCTATGCGACGTGGTGGATCCGGCAGGCGATTACGCGTGCCATCGCCGACCAGGCGCGTACCATCCGCATCCCCGTGCACATGGTTGAGACGATCAACAAGCTCGTGCGCATCTCGCGCCAGCTCCTGCAGGAGCTCGGCCGTGACCCGCGCCCCGAGGAGATCGCAAAGGAGATGGGCGTCAGCGTCGCGCGCGTCCACGAGATCATAAAGATCGCACAGGAACCCGTGTCGCTGGAGACGCCGATCGGCGAGGAGGAGGACTCCCACCTCGGCGACTTCATCGAGGACGAGGCGGCACCCGCACCAGCGGAGGCGGCATCGTTCATGCTCCTGCGGGAGCAGCTTGAGGAGGTCTTGGAGACACTGACCGACCGCGAGAAGAATGTCCTGCGCCTGCGCTTCGGCCTTGAGGACGGGCGCTCGCGCACACTGGAGGAGGTCGGGCAGAGCTTCGGCGTGACGCGCGAGCGCATCCGCCAGATCGAGGCCAAGGCACTGCGCAAACTCCGCCACCCGAGCCGCAGCAAGGTGCTGCGGGACTTCCTTGAGTAGGAAATGAGGTGAACGGTATGACACAGGTGATGATTCAGATGGAGGATGACCTGTCCAAAGAATTGCATCAAGTCTGTGAGGACATTGGGCTTCCTGTATCTGCGGCTTTTTTGATCTTTGCCAAACGCGTTGCACGTGACCGCAAGATACCGTTTGAACTCTCTGCCGCCCCCGACCCGTTTGACTCCCCGCGTAATATGGAACATCTTCGCCGCAGCATCGCCCAGCTCAATGCGGGGCAGGGCACAGAACACGAACTGATCGAGGACACGGCGGATGCGTAAAATTTGGTCGGACGAGGCATGGGAGGACTGCCTCGACTGGCAGATGCAGGATAAAAAGACATTGCGCCGAATCAATCTTCTCATCAAGGATGCAGAGCGCAATCCATACATGGGGCTGGGAAAACCGGAGCCACTCAGAGGAGATCTGAGCGGATTTTGGAACAGACGGATTGATGAGAAAAACAGACTTATCTACCGTGTTTTTTCCGATTTTCTTGAGATTGCTTCGTGCAAAGGGCGTTATGACTGAGAAGCCTCTGCGGTACAACATTTTTCTTGACAGCGGGGCATACAGCCTTTATAATACGCTTGTCTGACACATTCCTCGATAGCTCAGTCGGTAGAGCGTCTGACTGTTAATCAGAATGTCACTGGTTCGAGTCCAGTTCGAGGAGCCATTTGAATTTTTGGAGTGTAACGGAGAGGTTACACTCCTTTCTTATATTTGTTTGCGGGGATGTGCCCCGCGTAGTGAAACGACAAGGAGGGTGGCTATGCAGCTCGATGCGCGGCTGGCGGCGATTGCGGCGCTTGTTCCGCACGGAACGACACTGGCGGACATCGGCGCAGACCATGCCTACCTCGCAGCGACGCTTGTCCTGCACGGGCACGCGCCGCGTGCGGTCGTCGGTGACCTCAGCGCGGGCGCATGCGAGGCGGCGCGGCGGACGGTCGGCACACAGCGGCTCACACAGCAGATTGACGTGCGGCAGGGGGACGGGCTCTCCGTCCTCCTCCCGGGCGAGGCGGAGAGCATTGTTATTGCGGGCATGGGCGGCGCGCTCATCGCCGCTATCCTTGCGGGGGCGCAGAACATCCTCGGAGATGTCGGGACGCTCGTCCTCCAGCCGATGAACGGTGCGGAGAAGCTGCGCCGCTGGCTCTATGCGCATGACTGGACGATCGAGAAGGAGACGCTCGCCCGTGCGGGGGGACATCTCTATGAGATCATCCGCGCCGTGCACGGACACACGGCGATGCCCGATGAGGCGCTGCTCCACATCGGCACGCAGCCCGTCCAGCAGCGCGACCCGCTCCTCGGCGAGCACATCGCGCGCAAGGCGGCGCGGCTCGCCCGTGCAGCAGAGGGCATGGAGGGGAGCGCGGAGGCCCGCCGGAGTGCGGAGTACCGCGAAACGGTGTCACTCTTGGCGGCACTGCGGACAATGCAGGCGCTCATCCATGCGGATCGACGAACACCCTAAGCCCCGTCGGAACAGAGGAGAAACCGAGCGTTTCCTAAGCCTCCCCCGTCGGAACAGGGGAGAAACCGAGCGTTCCTTAAGCCTCCCCCGTCACAACGGGGGAGGGGACCGCTTGCGGTGGTGGGGGGCGCCTTGAAGAGAGCCGTCAACGGAAACCAAAAACGATAGCGCAGCGCATCAAAAGAACGCACATCATTTTACGCAACTCCCCCCATCGAAAACCCAACGCATCTAAGGAGGTCACCTATGCTCAGCTGTCAGGTCGTCATGAACGCCCTCGAACGCATCGCTCCGCGCCATCTGGCGGAGGACTGGGACAACACAGGACTGCTTGTCGGCAGCTTTTCACAGAAGGTGGAGCGCATCCTCGTCGCGCTCGACGTGGACGACACTGTCGTTGCCGAGGCCATCGAACGCAGAGCGGACATGATCGTCGCGCATCACCCCGCAATCTTTCGCGGCATGAAGCAGCTGCGCACCGACCTCCCGCTCGGACGGCGGCTCGCCGCGCTCCTTACGCACGGCATCGCCGTCGCGGCAGCGCATACGAACCTCGACATCACACGCGGCGGCGTGAACGACGTCCTCGCAGAGCGTCTGGGACTGGAAAAGCTCAGCAGCTTCATCATGGTCGCGCAGGCGGACGGCAGCGCGGAGAGCCTCGGACGCATCGGCACGCTCCCCGCCCCCGTCGCCATCGACGACTTTGCCCATAGCGTGTGCGAGCGGCTCGGCGTCTCCCACGTGCGCCTCGTACGTGCCGCCGATCGTCCCGTACGGCGCGTGGCCGTTGTCGGCGGTGCGGGCGCGGAGTTTATCGACACAGCCGTGCGGCGCGGCGCAGATGTCTACCTCACGGGGGATGTCAAGTACCACGAGGCACAGCGCGCCGCCGAGCAGGGCATGCACCTCATCGACGCGGGGCATTTCGGCACGGAGCGCCCCGTTCTCCCCGTCCTCGCCGACCTCCTGCGCGCGGAGCTCGCGGCGGAGCACGGGACGGTGGAGATCCACGTGACCGAGACACAGCGCGACGTATTCGACGTCATTATATAGGAAAGGGAATCTATGGAGCAGAAGCATATCCGCAATTTTTCCATCATCGCCCACATCGACCATGGAAAATCCACCATTGCCGACCGCCTCATCGAGTACACGGGGACACTCAGTGAGCGCGAGATGGAGGCGCAGGTGCTCGACAGCATGGATCTCGAGCGCGAGCGCGGCATCACCATCAAGGCACAGACCGTGCGCCTCGACTATCGCGGCGAGGACGGGGCACTGTACGAGCTGAACCTCATCGACACGCCGGGACACGTCGACTTCAACTACGAGGTCTCGCGCAGCCTTGCCGCGTGCGAAGGCGCACTCCTCGTTGTGGACGCGGCGCAGGGCGTGGAGGCACAGACCCTGGCGAACGTCTACCTCGCGCTCGAGCACGACCTCGAGATCGTGCCCGTCATCAACAAAATCGACCTGCCAAGTGCCGAGCCCGAGCGCGTCAAGGAGGAAATCGAGGACAGCATCGGCCTCGACACGAGTGCCGCCGTCCTCGCCTCGGCCAAGACCGGCATCGGCATCAAGGAAATCCTCGACGCTGTCGTCGCCTACATCCCGCCGCCCGAGGGCGACGCGGACGCACCGCTGCGTGCGCTCATCTTTGACTCCTACTTCGACGCGTACAAGGGCGTGATCGCTCACGTGCGCGTCAAGGAGGGCGTGATCCAAAAGGGTATGAAGCTGAAACTCATGGCGACGGGCAAGACCTTCGAGGTCACGGACGTCGGCTGCTTCCGCCCGCGTCCTGTCGATACGGGGGAACTCCGCACGGGTGAGGTCGGCTTCATTGCGGGGGCACTCAAGGACGTACGCGACGTGCGCGTCGGCGACACCGTCACGGGTGCCGAGCGCCCCGCCGCCGAGGCGCTGCCGGGCTATCGCGGCGTCACCCCCATGGTTTTCTGCGGACTCTACCCCGAGGACAGCAAGGACTACGACAACCTCCGCGAGGCACTCGAAAAACTCCAGCTCAACGATGCCGCGCTCGTCTTTGAACCCGAGACATCCATCGCCCTTGGCTTCGGCTTCCGCTGCGGCTTCCTCGGGCTCCTCCACATGGACGTTATCCAGGAGCGCCTCGAGCGCGAGTACAACCTCGGCCTCATCATGACCGCGCCCTCCGTCGTCTACCACGTCTACCGCACGGACGGCACCATGCGGGAGGTCAGCAACCCCGCCGACCTCCCGCCCGCGACCGAGATCGAGCACATCGAGGAGCCGTGTGTCAAGGCGACCGTCATCGTGCCAAAGGACTACGTCGGCGCCGTCATGGAGATCTCACAGGAAAAACGCGGCGTGTTCCAGACCATGGACTACCTCGACGCGGCGCGTGTCACCGTCATCTACCACATCCCGCTGAACGAGATCCTCTACGACTACTTCGACCGTCTGAAATCCGCCACGCGCGGCTACGCCTCCCTCGACTACGAGCTGATCGACTACCAGACCAGCAATCTTGTCAAGCTCGACATCCTCCTCAACGGCGACCCCGTGGACGCCCTCTCAACCATCGTTCACCGTGACCGTGCCGCCGCACGCGGCCGCCAGCTCGCGGCCAAGCTGAAGGAAATCATCCCCCAGCAGATGTTCGAGATCCCCATCCAGGCGGCCATCGGGAGCAAAATCATCGCGCGCGAGAATGTGCGCGCCCGCCGCAAGGATGTCCTCGCAAAATGCTACGGCGGCGACATCACGCGCAAGCGCAAACTCCTCGAAAACCAGAAGGAAGGCAAAAAGCGCATGAAGGCCGTCGGCAGTGTCGAGCTCCCGCAGGAGGCATTCATGGCGGTGCTGAAAATTGACGACTGACGTACGCGGGGCAGAGGGAGAGCCGTGGGGCATCTACGTCCACATCCCCTATTGCGTGAAAAAATGTGCATACTGCGACTTCGTCTCCGTTCCGTCCGCGCCGCGTGCGGCGGAGATGGAGGACTATGCGGCGGCGCTGACGGCAGAGCTCCTGCGCGAAGTGCCGCCGCTTCGTGCCCGGCGGGGTGCGGCAGCGACCATCTACGTGGGCGGCGGCACGCCGACGGCACTGCCCGCGCCGCTCCTCATGGGAGTGCTGGAGACGCTCCGCACGGCGGCGGGAACGCCTGTGGAATGGACCGTCGAGGCGAATCCCGGCACCGTGGACGCAGCGTACCTCGGCGCACTCCGCGCGGCGGGGGCGAACCGTCTCAGCCTTGGCGTACAGAGCTTTGACGACACGCTCCTCTATGGCATCGGGCGCATCCACACCGCTGCGGAGGCGGCGCAGGCCTTTCACGCGGCACGCGCAGCGGGCTTTGAGAATATCAGCATTGACCTCATGTACGGCCTGCCGGGGCAGACCCTTGACCACCTGCGGCGCAGCGTCGCGGCGGCCGTCGCCCTCGCGCCGGAGCACCTTTCCGTTTACGGGCTGACCGTCGAGGAGGGAACGCCGTTCGCGGTGATGCAGGCAGCAGGGCGGCTCGACCTCCCCACGGAGGACGCGGCCGAGGAGATGTATGACTTCCTCATGGCGGAGCTGCCCGCGCGCGGCTACGCCCGCTATGAGATCGCGAACTTCGCGCAGCCGGGCTTTGAGAGCCGTCACAACCGCGGCTATTGGCACATGACCCCCTACCTAGGCCTCGGCGCGGCGGCGCACGGCTATGTGGACGGTGAGCGCTGGGCGAACGAGGCGGACATCCCCGCCTACATCCGCGCCATGCGCGCGGGCACGAGCGTCCGCACGCCCGAGGACGGCGCGCGCACACGAGAGCGTGCGATGGAGGAGTATGCCTTCCTCGCCCTGCGCACGACGGCGGGCATCGACGCGGCGGATTTTCATCGCCGCTGGGGGCGAGACTTGGAGGAGGTCTATGGCGCGGTGATCGCGCACTACGCTGCGCTCGGCCTCCTCCGCCGCACGGCGGCGGGTGCTGCGCTGACGGCGGCAGGCATGAAACGCGGCAACGAGGTCTTTGCCGCATTTTTGCTTGAGGAGTAAGGAATCGCTGATAAAATGAAGCCCGTCAGATTGGCGTAGATTTTTCGTCCGGTTGAGGAGGCAAACCGGACGCATAGCGGCGGCTATGTGGAGGATCGCGGGCAAAAAGCGGGCAAAAAAGATGCGCCAAGATGGCGGTGCTGGATTTATCAGTGCTTCCTTAAAGCTGTGGTATGATAGGGAAGCTAAATATTGCCCTCTCCAAGCCTCCCCCGTCACGACGGGGGAGGTGGCGAGCCTCGCGAGCCGGAAGGGGCGCCATGGAGACGATGGCGATACCTGTGCATCGAGCGATAACCACGCAAGTCACAAGCGCCCCCATCGCCCCACTGCGTTCGGCACTTCCCCCGCCTCGGCGGGGGAAGCTGGCGTACTGTAAATCAATTATCAATAAAGGAGAAATTTCCATGAAAACACTGACCATGATCGAAATGCAGGGCTGCCCCTACTGTGCGAATGCCCATCGCGCCATCGACGCACTGCGCGCAGAGGGCGGCGCGTACGCGGATGTTCCGCTCACCTTCATCGACGAGAACAATGAGCCCGCGCGCACCCAGCCCTATGCCGGGCAGTACTACTACGTCCCGAGCATCTTTATGGACGGCACGAAACTCTACGAGGCACAGCCGGGCCAGAGCTACGAGGCCATCTATGCTGAGGTAAAGAACGCGTTTGATGCGGCAAGCGCTGAGTAAGGGGACGCGGTTTACACGAGGCTGACAATCTTGTGTAACAGCTTTGCCTTTGTGCCCCTTCCACCGCTTGCACGGTCCCCCTTCCCCGTGATAACGGGGAAGGCTTTGGAGGATCACGGCATAGTAGCTCGCTTGCGGGGGAAGTGGCGAGCACAGCGAGCTGATGGGGGCGGCAGCCACATCGGCTCGTGAATTGCGGCACGAATACGTGAGAATTCACTCACAAAACGAAATAAAACTTGTAAAATTGTTTGAAATGACGCATAATAAACAGCGAATTAGATTTAGCGCATTCCTATGGAGAAATGCGCAGCTGAAAAGGATGAGGTGATTGTATGCATCAACCGGTCACGGACAACCCCTTCGTCATTATGGTCATCAACATGGTCATTGTCTTTGCTGTGCTGACGGCGGTGTGGGGGCTCATTGAGCTTGTCCATCTGATTGATCCAACCAAGAAAAAGGAAGTGCCGGCAGCGCCGTCGCAGACAGCTGCCGCACCTGTTGCACCCGTTATGGCTGCCGCACCTGCCGCCGCGGATGAGGGCGTCAGCGCGGAGACCATCGCAGTCATCGCAGCCGCCGTCGCCGCCTGCGGCTGCAGCCCTGCACAGATCAAGGCCGTGCGTCCGGCGGAACAGCCCTCGTGGAGCCGTTATGCCCGCGAGCGCGGGATGCGCTAAGGAGGGATCATCATGGACTTTATCAATGCATTTTCCGTCTCCCTGCAGGCGATTGTACAGGGCAGTGGATTCTCCGGATTCACATCCGGCAACCTCATCATGATCTTCGTTGGACTGGTGCTCCTCTACCTTGCGTTTGCCCGTGACTTCGAGCCGCTGCTCCTCAGCCCGATTGCATTCGGTTGTATCCTTGCGAATATCCCGTTCAACGGCTTTGAGGAGCCGGGCGTCATGTCCGCGATCGGCATGGGTATCAAATACGAGATCTTCCCGCCGCTCATCTTCCTCGGCGTCGGTGCGATGACGGACTTCGGCCCGCTGATTGCACGTCCCTCGAGCCTTCTCATGGGCGCTGCGGCACAGTTCGGCGTCTTTGTTGCTCTCCTCGGTGCGATGTGGTTTGGCTTCACGGCACAGGAGGCAGGCTCCATCGGCATCATCGGCGGTGCGGACGGCCCGACCTCGATCTACCTCGCAACGAAGATGGCACCCCACCTCCTCGGCGCAATTGCGGTCGCGGCATACACCTACATGGCGCTTGTGCCGCTCATCCAGCCGCCCGTCATGAAGCTCCTCACCTCGAAGAAAGAGCGTGAGGTCGTCATGGAGCAGGCACGCGATGTTACGAAATTCGAGCGCATTGCCTTCCCGATTGTCTCGACCATCTTCATCAGTCTGCTGCTCCCCTCCATCACGGCACTGCTTGGCATGCTCATGCTCGGCAACCTCTTCCGTGAGAGCGGCGTGACGGATCGTCTCTCCGATACGGCGCAGAACGCGCTCATCAATACGGTCACGATCTTCCTCGCGCTTGGCACGGGTCTCACGATGAGTGCAGAGAACTTCCTCGTTGCTGAGACCATCCTCATCATCTTCCTTGGTTTTGTCGCCTTCATCTTTGGTACGGCGGCAGGCGTTGTCCTCGGCAAGATCATGTGCCGTGCGACGGGCTGGAAGGTCAACCCCCTCATCGGCTCTGCGGGCGTCTCCGCTGTTCCGATGGCGGCGCGCGTCAGCCAGATCGTCGGCATCAAGGCAAAGCCGGGCAACTACCTCCTCATGCACGCCATGGGGCCGAATGTTGCCGGCGTTATCGGCACCGCCGTCGCCGCAGGTGCGATGCTCGCGATGCTGATGTAATGAGTCATTCTGTCATCTCGCTGTAAGCCCAAGCATCCTCCGCCGGAGCGGGGGATGCGGCGAACACTCTATATTTGACAAAATCATCCTTCCTCTGTACTATGGGGGAAGGATTTTTGTATTCTTCGCACACTTCCACCGAAGAACCGATAAGAACAAGTGGGAAAAGAAAGAAAAGTACCGCCCAAGACAAAAGAAAGGCGCGGGCTTTTATCATGGGAGGAAATTTATGCGCGGCACATTCTACGGCATCGGCGTCGGTCCGGGCGACCCCGAACTGCTCACCGTCAAGGCAATCAAGGCAATTGAGGCAGCAGATGTCCTCATTGCCCCCAAGACCGAGAAGAAGGACGGCAGCGTCGCCCTCAAGATCGCCCGTCCCTACCTCAAAGAGGGCGTCGAGATCGTCTATCAGGTCTTCCCCATGGTCAAGGACTTCGCGAAAAATCCCGAAGCATGGGAGGAAAACAAAGCAGAGATCCTCGCCCTCCTCGACGCGGGGAAGAACGTCGCCTTTCTCACCCTCGGTGACCCCATGTTTTACAGCACCTACATCTACGTTTTCCGTCTCATGGAGCAGGAGAACGTCGAGATCGTCACCATCCCGGGCGTACCCGCCTTTGCCGCGATCGGCAGCCGTCTCAATCGCCCCATCGTGGAGGGCGATGACATCCTCGCCATCATTCCCGGCACGGCGGACCGCGCAGACATCGAGAAGATTCTCTCCGCCGTGCAGAGCGCTGTCGTCATGAAGGTCTACCGCAACGCCCCCGAGATCGTTGACCTTCTCGCAGAAAACCACATGGCGGAGGATGCCGTCCTCGTCAGCCGTGCAGGGCTCGACGATGAGAAGATCATCCGCGACATTGGCGCACAGCGCGGCGAACCGCTGAACTACCTTTCCACTATTCTTGCACGGAGGAACTGACATGAGAGCATTGGGAACGATTTTCCTCATCGCCGCCACCCTCGTCCTCAGCGCGTGCGGTGCGCCCGCCCCCTCCACGGGCAGCGGAGCGGGCGGCACGTATGCCGCCGTGACGGATGACAACGGACGCACGGTCAGCTTTGACCAAAAGCCTGCGCGCATTGCCGTCACCTCTGCCTCCTTTATTGCGCCGCTCTACGCCGTCGGCGGCGAGGTCGTCGGACGCCCCGACTCCAAGATGAAGATCCCGGACGCAGCAAAGGCGGCGCCCTCCATCGGAAAAACCTACCAGATCGACACAGAGAAGCTGATCTCTCTCTCGCCGGACCTCGTCCTCCTCAATCGCGGCATGAACGAAAAGCTCATCGACACGCTCGATGCGAACGGCATCAAGACCCTCGTCCTCGACGGCAAGAGCTACGATGACGTAAAGCGCGAGATCGGCATCCTCGCCGCGCTCACGGGGGAGAAGGAAAAGGGGGAGGAGCTCGTCCGGAAGATGGACAGCGACCTCGACGCCGTCCGCCGCTCCATCCCGCAGGAGAAAAAGCGCGTCGCCATCATCCACAGCACAGGGCAGGGACTCTCCGTCCAGCTCGACGGCAGCATCGCGGGCTGCATTGCGAACATGCTCGGCTGGGAGAACACAGCGGCGGGCATGCCTGCCCTTGACAAGAACCCCGACGCCGCCCCCTACAGCATGGAGACCCTTGTCGCACAGAACCCCGACATCCTCTTTGTTACGAGCATGGGCGACGAGGCGGAGATCCGCGCGTCCATGGAGGCAATGTTCGCGGATAACCCCGCATGGCAGACCGTCACGGCCATCCGTGAGGGCAGAGTCTACTACCTCCCGCAGGAGATGTTCCTCTTCAGCCCCGGGCTTGACTACCCCGCGGCGGCGAAGTACATGGCGGGGCTCGTCTATCCATGAGAAAACGCATCCTCGTCCTCGTGTTCTTTGCCGCGCTCGCCGTCATCGGCTGTATCGTATCGACGGCAAAGGGGTCGGTGGACATTCCCTGCGCGGAGATCGCCGCCGCCCTCGGCGGCGTGCGTGACACGGCGCACGCCCAGATCTTCTGGAACATCCGTCTGCCGCGCACCATCGTTGCTGCCCTCGTCGGCGTAAACCTCGCTCTCTCGGGGGCGATCCTGCAGGCGATCCTGCGCAACCCGCTCGCCGACCCGCACATCATCGGCATCTCCTCCGGCGCAGGACTGGCGGGCATCTTTATCATGCTCGTCCTGCCTGGAGCGGCATGGCTCATCACGCCGGCGGCGTTCGGCGGGGCGATGTTTGCCGCCCTCCTTATCTATCTCCTCGCGTGGCGTGACGGCATCCGACCGACGCGCGTCATCCTCGCGGGCGTCGCCGTCTCGGCATTCCTCGGCGCTGGCATCTCAGCCATGATGATTCTCTACAGCGACCGCGTCCACAGCGCGCTCATGTGGATGGTCGGCGGACTCTCCGCGCGGAGCTGGCCGCACGTCGAGATGCTCCTGCCGTACACCGTCGGTGCGGGGCTCTGCGCCCTGCTTGCGGCGGGGCGGCTCAACATCCTCCTGCTCGGCGACGACATGGCTCGCGGCGTGGGGCTTGCCGTCGAGCGCACGCGCGTCATGCTCACGGCGCTCGCCGCCCTGCTTGCCGCGAGCGCCGTCTCCGTTGTGGGGCTCCTCGGATTCGTCGGGCTCATCGTCCCGCATGCCGCACGCCTCATGGTCGGCGCGGATCATCGCGTGCTCCTGCCCGCGGCGGCACTCCTCGGCGTCGCCGTCCTCACCCTCAGCGATACAGCGGCGCGGCTGCTCTTTGCCCCGCTTGAACTGCCCGTCGGCATCCTCATGGCGGTCATCGGCGCACCGTTCTTCCTCTATCTCCTGCGGAGGCAGCTGTGAGCGCCGTACTGCGGGCGGCGGGGCTCACCGTCTCCGCCGCCGGACAGGAGATCCTGCACGGTGTGGACATCGAGATCCCGGCGGGGCGGCGCACGGCGATCATCGGCCCGAACGGCGCGGGCAAGACCACCCTCCTGCGCGCCCTCGCGGGACTGAACCCACACTATACGGGGACGATCGAGCTGGCAGGACGCGAGCTGCGCAGCTATACGGCGCGGGAGCTGGCACGCGTGCGCGCCATCCTGCCGCAGGAGCGCGCGGCGGCCGCGGGGCTCACCGTGCGCGAGCTCGTCGCCTACGGCCGATTTGCCCACGCGGGGCGGTTCTCCCTGCGCACGGGGGCGGCAGACCGTGACGCGGTCGCGTGGGCGATGGAGATGGCGAACGTCGGCGCATTCGCCGCGCGCGACGTACACACTCTCTCGGGCGGCGAGCGGCAGCGCGTCTTCCTCGCGATGGCGCTCAGTCAGAAACCGCGCCTCCTCCTCCTCGACGAGCCGACCACCTACCTCGACATCGCGCATCAGCTGCGCGTCATGGAGATCACGCGCCGCCTCAGCACGGAGCACGGCATGACCATCCTCATGGTCCTGCACGACATGGCACACGCCATGCAGTACGCGGACGACATCATCCTCGTGCGTGACGGTGCTGTCGCCGCCACGGGCACGCCCGCCGAGGTGCTCACCGAGGAGCGCATCGCCGACGTATTCGGCGTCCGCGTCGAGCTCCTGCGCGCGTCGGGCGGCACCCGCATCCCCGTCCCCCTCGCCCTCGTGGGGGAGTGAGAAAATATAGTTGCGCAGTCTTCCTCCATACGATAAAATATGGGTGAGGATGTGAATACCATGATGCACGATGCGCTGGAGCGACAACGGTTCGAGCAGGCAGTAGCAAGCCTTTGTCTACTCGACGATCCGTTTATGACGGTTGTCTTTCAAGACAATCTTGCATGTGTTGACCTTGTCATCCAGATTGTCCTGAACAATCCAAACCTCCATGCGACGCGAGTCATAACGCAGGATACCATTCAAAACCTCCACGGACACAGCGTTCGTCTGGACATTCATGCACTTGCCGACGGACAGGAATTCAACATCGAGATCCAGCGTGCGGCGGGCGGCGCGGCACGGCGGCGTGCTCGTTACAATGGGAGCATCATGGATGCGGCGGCGTTGCAGACAGGAGAGGACTACGATCGCCTGCCGGAGACCTATGTAATCTTTATTACAGAGACAGATGTCCTGCAGGGCGGGCAGCCGATCTACCACATCCAGCGCAGAATTGACGGAACGAACGAGCCGTTTGACGACGGAAGCCATATCATCTATGTCAATAGTTCCATCCATGATGGGGCAACACCGCTCGGCCGTCTGATGCATGACTTTCGCTGTACACGCGCTGAGGATATGTACTACGAAGTCCTTGCTGAGCGCGTTGGGCACTTTAAAGGAAACGTGGGAGGAGATGAGAGGATGAGCAATCAACTGTGGGATGCTTATGTCCGAGACTATATTGTGCCCAAAATTGAACAAAGAAATGCGGAGCGCTGTGAGCAGGCTCTTATGGAGGGGAAGAACACGGAACGGCTCTCCTCCATCAAAAACCTTATGCAGAACCTCAAATTCTCTGCAGAGAAGGCAATGGAGGCACTCTCCATTCCAAAATCGGAGTGGGCACGCTATAAGGCGATGCTGTGAGAAAGAACGGATGCGGAGCAATCTGCATCCGTTCTTTGTATCAAAAATCGTTGACAATGCACGATAAAATTCATACAATGAAATTGCCTTAACCCTGATGAGAGGAGGTAAAATCATGGCACAGACCAGCGTGAGCATCCGTATGGATGCAGACCTCAAGCGGGCATTCGACGAATTCTGCACGGAGATCGGCATGACGATGACAACGGCGTTCTGCGTCTTTGCAAAGACGGCGGTACGCGAGCGCAAAATACCGTTTGAGATCTCATTGGAGCGGAGCAGTGACCCGTTTTATTCACCGAGCAACATTCAGTATCTGGAAGGACTAAAGCGCGACATTGAGGCAGGAAATGGACATTTTGCTGAGCATGACTTGACTCCGTAACGCCAACGCCAGCCTCCCCTGCCGAGGCGGGGGAGGTGGCACACGCAGTGTGCCGGAGGGGGCGCCACGCACGCGGGGATGTCTCTGCCATAGGAAGTCAGCAGCCACGCACAGAATCTGAATCCAATCTGAATTTCATCACCTAGTATAAAATTAATTCACAATAGGACTTGCATTTTGCTTTTCTGCATGGTAATATAAAGACGTTCCAAACGAGAGGATACAGAGGGCAAAGGAAACATGGATACTTTCACCCGTGTATTCCTCCGAATGGAAATCGAGTATTTCTCATTTATTGAAGGAGGAGTTTCTCATGAAGAAGACACTCGTATCCGCACTTGCAACGGCACTCGTTGTCGGCGCAGCATCCACCACGTTCGCAGCTGCGAACCCGTTCTCCGATGTGCCCCGTGACCACTGGGCATACGACGCTGTGACGCAGCTCGCTGCTGACGGCGTTGTCGAGGGCTACGGCGACGGCACGTTCCGCGGTGACCGCAACATCACGCGTTACGAGATGGCGCAGATGGTGGCAAAGGCGATGGCAAAGGGCGACATGTCCGCATCGGATCGTGCGCTCGTTGACCGCCTCGCAGCAGAGTTCGCTGATGAGCTCAACAACCTCGGCGTCCGCGTCTCGAACCTCGAGCGCAACGCTGACATGGTAAAGTGGAACGGCAAGCTCCAGTATAAGTATGAGAGTCTCCGTCCCGAGGGAGAGGCAAAGGACACCACGAATGAGGTGAAGTTCCGTCTCGAGCCGAAGGCTGAGATCAACGATCACTGGCATGCGATCGCACGTCTCGACGCCGACCTCAACGTTGCAGATGACACGGGCAAGGATGGCAAGGTTACGCTGAAGCGTGCCTACGTGCAGGGTGACTACACGAACTTCCAGGTTCGTCTCGGCAAGATGGCGCTCCTCTCCTCAGAGGGCTATCAGGCACCGGGATCCCTCGTCCTCGATGACAACTTCTCTGGCGCACAGGTCATGTTCGGCAGTGATCTGAAGGCAACGCTCGAGGCTGGCCGCTACAAGGGGGCATTCCTTAATAAGGATAACCTCAGCGAGCGTGCGAACTACTATGGTGCGAAGCTCAACTATGAGAAGAACAACTTTGTCGCAGGTGCAGGCTACTACCACCTCAACTCGAAGGATATCGGTTCCTACACATCGAACGGCAAGGATACGCTTAACGTTTGGGGCGTGGACCTCGGCTATCACTTCGACAAGAACAGCTTCCTCTCGGGTGCCTATGCACATGCGAACAAGCTGGATGTAGACAATAAGTACAAGAAGTCCTATCAGGTGACCTACGCCTACAAGGGTGCAGATCAGGCAGACAAGGGCTCGTGGGGCGCATACCTCTCCTATCGTTACCTCGGCGGTGCATCGGTTGCTGCAACAACGGATGGTGCACAGTTCTACACGAAGGGCATTGAGGTCGGTGCGGACTACACACCGCTCAAGAACGTTGTTCTGACGGGTAAGTACTTCAACGGCAAGAAGCTCGAGAGCGGCAGCAACGACAAGGTTCAGAAGCTCTACGGCACGGTTGAGTTCTTCTTCTGATCGATTCTTCGGTCAGCGGCAGATCAATACGTAATAAAATCCCCCTCCTGCGGGAGGGGGATTTTTGTGTTGTGTTTATTAAGGCCAATTTTTTAGAAAAGCTTGTGGCGTGAGTACTGGCACACGTGACGAGCAGAACGTCGAGAATGATGTTTGTATCACATAGGATGTTCATGACGCTGCAGCCTTCCTTCGCGGATGTCCGTTGCCGTTGTTTCCGCAGGAGCGTTTTTTAGCAGGCCATATAGATGGTCCGCTGCACTCATTTTTGGAGCAACCATGTGCGCGACGGGTTTTCCCTCGACGGTGAGGAAAATATCCTCATGTGGAATGAGAGCCAAGTATTTATCCATATTGGCGTGAAAGTCAACGGTAGTGACAAACATAGTGACACTCCTTCCTCATAAAAAAGGGGCTGTGCTGCTGCACAGCCCCTACTCTGTTACACGGATACGTCGATGCTGCCGCCGAGGCCCGGGTCGAGGCTCGCGGTGCTCTGCTCGATCAGGTCGAGTGCCTCACTGCTCGCGTCCATCGCCATCTTTGCGGCGGCGATGCCGACGCTCTGTGCAGTCTGCTGTGCCGCCATGCTGACGGAAAGCTGTGCAATATCCATACGCTATTCTCCTATCTTAGACATAGATGCTGAAGAGGTTCAGCATGTTCGAGTAACGCGACATGGTGGGCAGGGAGCGTCCGTTCAGGATGTTCGACGCGTAGCTGAGCTGTCCGCCGATCGCCTGCTCCATGGTCGGGATGACGCTGCGGCGCGAGAACTGTGCCGCCTCTGCGTGATGGTCGGCGCGTCCCGCGAGTCCGCCCCGGCCGAGAATCGCCTCGGAGCGCGCGGGGGAGTCGATGAGTGCGTCGGCGAGCAGGTTCTCGTTGACGCGGAGCTTGCCTGTTGCGCCGTCGACGGAGATGCCCATTTTCGCATACGACCCCGCCATATAGGTGGTGTCGGAGAACTCGCTTGAGAGTGCCTGCACGCCCTTGCCGAGCTCCTTGTTCTCGCGCAGGAAGTCACTCGTCTCGTTGTACTTGCTGACGAGGTCCTTCACGTCCGAGATCGCGCTCTTCAGACGGTCGCTGTAGGAGCGTGAGCCGTCGGCATTCGTCGTGATGTCGCTGCGGCTGAACTTGAAGTCCGTGTTCTCGACGGCACGTGCCGCCTTGCGCAGATCCTTCATGTTGCCGTCGTACTCAGCATAGAACTTGGAGCTGGTCTCCGCATAGGTCTTGCGCAGTTTTGCCGCCTGATTCGCAATGGCGAGGATGGAGCTGAGCTCCTCTGCGCTCGAGTCCTGCCCGCGGTACTGTGCGGCGTAGAGACTGCTGTTGCCCTGCCGCTGCATGGGACCGCCGAAGATGGCACGCGTCGCATCCGTGCGAGAGTTGCCGGCGTAGAGCGAGCGGTAGATGCTGCTCGCCGCACTGGTCATCTGTGTAATCGTTGCCATAGATTTTCTCCTTCCGTGGTCATGGCATTCATGTTATGGGAATAATTTCCTATGTATATTATATCGTTTTTTGCGAAAATGTCATTAGTTTTGGGAGAAAAATTTATTGCGGAGCGTTTGATTTGTGATACAATATAAAAACTGTTGCCTGAGCGGCAACCCCTAACGTGAACGCCTCGTTACGCAAGTGATCGTGTGCTTATCTGCCTAAATACCTGCGGACTTCTTAAACGCGCTGCGCTTGAACGAAAGAAGTCCGCAGGGGGCAGAACGCCCCCTTTACTCACTTGCTTCACTAGGGTTCACTTATAGGGGCACGCCGCTCTATCAAACGCTCCGTATGAATTTAGGTAGGGAGGAGGGCATACGTTGAAGGCTGCATTTATGACGCTTGGCTGTAAGGTGAATCAGTTCGAGACGGAGACGATGGAGGGACTGTTTCGTGCGCGCGGCTATGAGATCGTGCCGTTCGAGGAGCGGGCGGATGTCTATGTCATCAATACGTGCTCGGTGACGCATCTGAGTGACCGCAAGTCCCGCCAGATCATCCGCCGTGCATCGCGCACAAATCCGTCGGCGTGCATCGCTGTGGCGGGCTGCTATGCGCAGGTGTCGCCTGAGGAGGTGCGTGCTCTTGCGGGGGTGCGCGTCGTGATCGGGACGGAGGAGCGCGCGCGCATCGTGGACTATGTGGAGGAGGCGCTTCGTGCGGACGGCGTAGTGGAGGAGATCACAGATGTGATGCAGGCGCGTGCCTTTGAGGACATCCCTCTGCATGGCGTACCGCACCGCACGCGCGCCTTTCTCAAGATCGAGGATGGCTGCCAGAATTTCTGCTCGTTCTGCATCATCCCCTATGCACGCGGCCCCGTGAAGTCGCGTCCGCTTGCGGCGGTGGCGCGCGAGATGGAGAAACTCGCGGCGGCGGGGTTTCGCGAGGTGGTGCTGACGGGCATCCACCTCGGCGCGTACGGCATCGACCTCCCGCAGCGGCCAACGCTCGCCGATGCGTGTCGCACCGTACTCCGCACACAGGGGCTGCGGCGGCTGCGGCTGGGCTCGCTGGAGTCGGTGGAGCTGTCGGAGGATCTCCTCTCGCTCGTGCGGACGGAGCCGCGCTTTGCTCCGCATCTGCATCTGCCCCTGCAGGCGGGGAGCGACAACGTCCTGCGCGCGATGAACCGCCACTACGATACGGCGGCGTTCGCGCAGCTCCTCGTGGATGTGCGCCGCGCAGTGCCGGGGGTGGCGATCTCGACGGACATCATCGTCGGCTTTCCGGGAGAGACGGAGGAGGACTTTGCGGCGGGGCTCGCCTTTGTGCGTCAGATGAACTTTGCGCGGATGCACGTCTTCCCCTACTCGGCGCGGCGTGGGACGCCCGCGGCACGGCGCACGGATCAGATCCCCCCGACGGTGCGCAAGGAGCGTGCGGCGCGGATGCAGGCAGTCGCAGAGGAGCTGGCGGAGGCCTATCACCGCACGGCACTCGGCACGGTGGAGGGGGTGCTCTTTGAGACGGAGGAGAATGGCGTGACGGACGGGCTGACGGGGACGTACATCCGCGTCTATACGGATGCCACCGTCCCACGCGGCGCGATCGTCCCGATGCGCCTCGTGCGCCTCTATCGCGATGGCGTCTGGGGCGAGCGAGCCTAGGGTGAGGGGGCTTCGGCGGAGGAAGTGAAAGAGCCAGTCATACAGAAATACGAACTTCTCAAAAATCCCCCTTGACAGCCCTCCCCAAAGATGATATTATAGTCACCGTCGCAAGACACGTGACTCAGTAGCTCAGCTGGATTAGAGTATTTGACTACGAATCAAAGGGTCGGGGGTTCGAATCCCTCCTGGGTCACCATTTTGAACGCAGACGCCGATGAAGATCGGCGTTTTTTTATGCATTGATGATATTTTTGTCATTGAGAATGAAAATATGAACGAGATTCATATTTTTCTTTTCAAATGGCATTTTTTTCGTTATAATAGTATTACTAACGAGAGAGGGTGCGATTCGTTTGGAAGAAAAGATGGGGCGTCGTGAACGCAAGAAGCTGCAGTCGCGCAAGATGATTCTCGAAGCCGCGATCAGTGAGTTCTCGAAGAAGGGCTACAAGGAGACGTCGGTCGCAGACATCATGGCAACGGCAGATCTCGGCATCGGGACGTTCTACAATTACTTCGCCTCGAAGGAGGAGCTGCTGTTCTCTCTGCTCGGACGGCTGGGCGAGACGATCCGCATCGCGCTCGCTGAGGCGCGAGCGGCGGAGCGCAGTTCGCTGGAGTTGCTCGAGGTCGGCGCGCGGGTGACGGCGAAATTTCTTGATGAGAACCGCTTTGTGATGCCGCTCTTTCTCTCTGCCTCGCAGCACAAGGCGCAGGGCATGCCCCCGCAGGAGGGGGCGGAGGATAAGCCGCATCCGAGCCGTATGGCGCCGCAGGTGAAGCGCGTCTTTACCGAGATCATCCGCGAGGGACAGGAGGCGGGCGAGATCCGCAGCGACGTTCCTGTCGATCTGATCGCGGAGATGTTCCACTCGCTGTATCAGGCGGCGGCGTTCAGCCAGCTGGAGCTGAGTTTTCAGGAGAATATCGCGCTCAAGACGCGCCTCCTCCTCGACGGCATCCGCAGGCGGGACGGGCAGTCAGAGGGCTGAGTGTTGTTTTCCCTACGGAGTGACGGCGCGAGCCGTGTTCCAATCTGTGTATTTAGGAGTACCAATGATCAGTGTAACGAAACTACTTTTTATGGATGAGTACTATGGTGATGCGCTGCGCTACTCGCACAATGCGCATCGGATGAAGAGCGGTGCAGCAGAGGGCATGGGCCCCGTGGTGGTCTGGAACTCGACGCGTACGTGCAATCTGCGCTGCCGCCACTGCTATATGGAGTCGGACGGGCAGAAGTACGACGGGGAGCTGACGACGGAGGAGGCAAAGCGCTTCATCGACGATCTCGCGGAGTTCCGCGTACCCGTGCTGCTCTTCTCGGGCGGCGAGCCGCTGATCCGTCCTGACTTTTTCGAGCTCGCGGAGCACGCGGCAGAGCGCGGCGTGCGTCCGACACTCTCGACGAACGGGACGCTCATCACGCGCGATGTGGCACAGCGCATCAAGGATCTCGGCGTGGGCTATGTCGGCATCTCGCTCGACGGTCTGGCGGATGTGAACGATATGTTCCGTGGGGTGGACGGCGCGTACCAGCGGGCGATGGAGGGCATCGAGAACTGCGTCGCCGTCGGTCAGCGCGTGGGGCTGCGCTTTACGATCAATCACCACAACATCATGGAGCTCGATAAGATCTTCGATTTCATTGAGGAAAAGGGGATCAACCGCGTCTGCTTCTATCACCTCGTCTACTCGGGGCGCGGCGGGCAGATGATGGATGAGGATGTGACGCCCGAGGAGTCGCGGCGGGCGATGGATACGATTATCGCGCGGACGAAGGACTTTGAGGCGCGCGGTCTCAAGAAGGAAATCCTGACGGTGGACAATCATTGCGACGGGGTCTATATGTATCTGAAGGCACTCGCCGAGGGCAACGACGCGGGCGCGGAGCAGATCAAGAAGCTGATCGGCGCGAACGGCGGCAACCGCTCCGGGATCGCGTTCGGTGAGGTGGATCCGATGGGCTATGTGCACCCCGATCAGTTTACGCAGCATCATACGTTCGGCAATGTGCGCGAGCGCAAGTTCGGCGATATCTGGCAGGATGTGACGAATCCGATCATGGCGGGGCTGAAGGATCGTAAGCCGCTCCTGAAGGGACGCTGTGCGCGCTGTCAGTATCTCGACTGGTGCAACGGAAATTTCCGCACGCGTGCCGAGGCACGGACGGGGGATTTCTGGGCGTCCGATCCGTCTTGCTATCTGACGGATGAGGAGATCGGCGTCACGGGGGCGGCACTGTGAGCGCGCCGATGGAAGCGGCGCACGCCGCACAGAGTGCCCCGGCAGGACATCCGCATGGGATGGGGCATCCCGGTGGACATCCGCATGGCATGGGACAGGGCGGTCACCCCGGCGGGCACCCGAAGGGCGTCGCTGGCGGCGGGGTGAAGATCATCTCGTGGAACGTGACGAACGCCTGCAATATGTACTGTGCGCACTGCTATCGTGACGCGGGCTGCCGCGCGGACGAGGAACTCTCGACCGAGGAGGGCAAGAAGCTCCTGCGCGAGATCGCAAAGGCGGGGTTCCGTATCATGATCTTTTCGGGCGGTGAGCCGCTGTCGCGCCCCGATATTCTTGAGCTAGTCGCCTATGCGCGCGGGCTGGGTCTGATCCCCGTGTTTGGCACGAACGGCACGCTGATCGACCTGCCGACGGCAAAGGCGCTGAAGGAGGCGGGCGCATGCGGGATGGGCATCTCGCTCGACTCGCTCGACAAAAAGAAGCACGATACATTCCGCTCGTTCCCGGGCGGCTGGGACGGCGCGGTGCGCGGGATGGAGAACTGCCGTGCCGTCGGTCTGCCGTTTCAGATCCACACGACGGTGATGGACTGGAATGCGCACGAGCTTGAGGCAATGACGGATTTCGCCGTGGAGATCGGAGCAAAGGCGCATCACTTCTTCTTCCTCGTGCCGACGGGGCGCGCGGAGACGATCGAGGAGGAGTCGCTGCGCGCAGAGGCGTATGAGGATGTGCTCACGCGCATCATGAAGAAGCAGGAGACGGTGGACATCGAGCTGAAGCCGACCTGTGCGCCGCAGTTCCTGCGCATTGCCGACCAGCTCGGAGTGGATACGCGCTTTTCGCGCGGGTGTCTCGCGGGGCTGACGTACTGCATCATCAGTCCGCGTGGCAAGGTGCAGCCGTGTGCCTATCTCAACCGCGAGCTCGGCGATGTGCGCGAGACGCCGTTCGATGAGATCTGGGCGAAAAACGAGGTGTTCAAGGAGCTGCGCACGCTCGACTACGGCGGCGGCTGCGGCTCGTGCAGCTATAAGAAGGCGTGCGGCGGCTGCCGTGCACGCGCCGCGTACTACCACGGCGGCGACTTCATGGCGGAGGAGCCGTGGTGTCTCTACCACGGACGACGCGGAGAAGCGTAAGAGAATAGACGAAAGCCCCCGACGATGGTCGGGGGCTTTTGTGTGAGATTCCAGTTGCGGATTTGAACAGATGTTTGTATAATAAGAATAGAGACCTTAACAGGCAGGGCGTCTATTTCTCCACTTCCATTATCCTACGGGAAAGGAGGTGGTGCACATGGGTTACTACGAGTTCATCTTTGCGTTGATTCTCGTCACTGGCTACATTGTTGCGATAAAAAAGAAATAACCGCCCTCTGCTTGCCACACTGAGCGGTTATACCTTATCGGTGTAGAAGTAGACGTCCTGTCAAGGTCTCTTCTCTATGTCTCTATTATATCAGAGAGCCGTATAACGTGCAAGATCTATTCGCTACGGGTTACATCCTCGCTGTAAAAAAGAAATAACCGCCCTGCCTGAGAAACGGTGCGGTTAAATCCATATCCGTGATGAAGGTAGCCGCTCTATCGAGCGGTTCTCTTTTATGTCCCTATTATATCAGAGAGCCGCATCATGTGCAAGATTTAGGAATCGCTGATAAAATGAAGTCTGTCAGATTGGTGTAGATTTTTTGTCCTGTCAAGGAGACAAACCGGACGCATAGCCAAAGCTATGTGGAGGATTTGTCGACAATGGCAGGGCGAAAAAGATGCGCCAAGATGGCAGGGCTGAATTTATCAGTGCTTCCTTTATTCGCTGCGGGCTGCATCCTTGTGCCCTGCATCGACCTTGTCTTTGCTCTCCGCATCCTCGAGTGCCTTCTTCGTCAGTGCGGCAGTGAGGGAGGTGACGGCATTCGCCGCCGCATTGTCCTCTTTGGGGGCGGCGTTTTCCTTTTCCTTTGCCGTCGCAGCATCGAGATCGGCACGCTCCTGCACGGACTGACGCCGCAGGGCATCGGTATGCTCTGCTTTTTCCTTGATGATATTTTGGAGGTTGGCGATGGATTCATCTTTCGCACGCATGGTGTTCACGATCTCACCTGCGGTCAGCGTTCCGTCCGTGATCTGCTTCTCCAGTTGGTATTTTTCTTTGTAGAGCGTACTGAGTTTATCCTCGTCGGTCATTCCCGCCCGCTTCAGCTTGTCCGCTTCCTTTTGCAGGAGCGCCTTATCGTCGTCTGTGAGCTTTTCGTCGGTCGCGATGCGCTGCTCGATGGCGGCGGCTTCGTCCTTTTTCGCGCGTTTCTCATCCAGCTCGTTCTGCTCGGCGGCGAGTGCCGTCTCGGCAGGGGTCAGGCGGTCATCGGGGGCATCCATTGCGCTCAGTTCGCGTCCCTTCGCGCTGATATAGACCTCGGCGGCGCGGGAGAGGATGGTCGGTGCAGCTTTTGCGTTTTGCCCTGCTGTCTGTCCCGTGGTTTGACGTGCGGTCTGACGCGCGGGATGCGCATCCGTGTGCAGAAAGGAAAGTTTTTCATCGATACGCTGTGTTTGCATGATCAGCACCTCCGCAGAGAGTTATCTCTTTATCTATCATATCGTATGGAGGGGAGATTGCTTAAGGAAGCACTGATAAAATGAGGTCAGCCAGATTGGCGTAGATTTTTTGTCCGATTGAGGCAGCAAACCGGACGCATAGCGAGGGCTATGTGGAGGATTTGCTAACGAAAAGCGGGCGAAAAAGATGCGTCAAGATGGTTGTGCTGAATTTATCAGTGTCTCCTTAAATATGGATGAAGTCCTTCTGCGCCCGCATGGCACGCATGGCGTTGAGGACGGCGAGGAGGGTGACGCCCACGTCGGCGAAGATCGCCGCCCAGAGGCTTGCCCAGCCGAGTGCACCGAGGAGGAGGACGGCCGCCTTGATGCCGACGGCGAGGGCGATGTTCTCCCGTGCGATGCGGACGGTGCGGCGTGCGAGAGCGAGGAGGGAGACGAGCCTGCGCGGTTCGTCGGTCATGAGTACGACATCCGCCGCCTCGATGGCGGCGTCCGCACCGATGCCGCCCATGGCGATGCCGATGTCGGCACGTGCAAGGACGGGCGCGTCGTTGATGCCGTCGCCGATGTAGGCGAGTGTCCTGCCCGCGCGCTCGGCGGCGAGCAGACGCTCAAGATGCGCCGCCTTGTCCTGCGGCAGGAGTTCGGCGTATACCGTGTCGATGCCGACTGCCGCAGCGACGTCTTGTGCGGCGGGGCGGGCATCGCCCGTGAGCATGACGGTCTCGCGGATGCCGTGCTCTCTCAGCGCGCGGACGGCGTCCGCAGCACCTGCCCTGACGGTGTCGGCGACGCAGATCATGCCCGCATACGCTCCATCCACGGCGAGCCAGATCGCACCCGCAGGTGCGGCAGACGGGAGGTCGGCGACACCTCTCTCGCTGAGGTATGCGTGTGTGCCGATGCAGATGACGCGCTTTTCGCTGCATGCGGTGATGCCGCGTCCCGCCCGCTCCTCGATGTCATGGACAGCCGCAGGGGTGCCGCCGCATTCCGCGAAGGCACGCATGACGGCCCGCGCCGTCGGATGGGACGAGTGCTGCTCTGCGGCGGCGGCGCGGGCGAGCACCTCCTTTTCCGTAGTGCCTGCGGCGGGGAGAATGCGCGTCACACGGAGGCTGCCCTCGGTGAGTGTGCCCGTCTTGTCAAAGACGATGGTGTCCGTACGGGCGAGCGCGTCGAGATAGGAACTGCCCTTGACGAGGAGCCCTGCACGGGATGCTGCCCCGAGTCCCGCGAAGAAGGTGAGCGGGACGGAGATGACGAGGGCGCAGGGGCAGGAGATGACGAGGAAGGTCAGCGCACGATAGACCCACGGCGCGAAGACGTCTCCCATGGTGAGCGGAGGCAGGACGGCGATGGCGAGAGCGGCGCATACGACGACGGGCGTATAGATGCGCGCAAAGCGTGTGATGAATGCCTCCGTGCGCGACTTCTTATCCGACGCCTCCTCCACGAGCTCCAGAATGCGCGCCGCAGCGGACTGCGCATAGGCGGCTGTGACGCGTACGGTGAGCGCACCCGTGATGTTGACGCAGCCGCTGAGCAGCGTATCTCCCATACGCACGGTGCGCGGCAGGGACTCGCCCGTGAGCGCGGCAGTGTCAAGCGTGCTCTCGCCTGCGGTCACCGTCCCGTCGAGCGGCACGCGCTCGCCCGGATAGATGCGGATCGTGCTGCCAAGGGCAACCGCCGCAGGATGTACGATCTCCTCGCGCCCGTCCATGAGGACGCGCGCCGTGTCGGGGCGGATGTCCATGAGCGCCGTGATGGAGCGGCGTGCACGCTGAACGGCACGATCCTGCAGGAACTCACCGAGCTGGTAGAGCAGCATGACGGCGGCGGCCTCGGCATAGTCGCCGAGCGCGAGGGCACCAAGCGTGGCGGCGCTCATGAGAAAGTGCTCGCCAAAGATATGCCCCCGATGCAGATGCACGGCGGCACGGCAGAGAACATCAGCGCCGACGAGGACATATGCCGCGAGAAAGAGAACGGTGCCCGCCGTTCCCTCGCCGCAGAGCATGCCGAGGAGAAAGAGCAGCGCTGCCGCCGCGATGCGCGTGCGCATGGACAGGTACGCGCTCCGCTCCGTCTGTGCATGCGTGCATTCGCACCCGCATTCATGAGATTGTGCTGCTGAATCCATGATGGCTCACCGCTTTCTGTTTTTATATGAACAGTTATTCATACGTTGATTATGACGCAGAAGTGGGATGAAGTCAAGCGGAGATGTGGAAATCACGGATAAATTCAGCGCAATTTTTGGCCTGCACTTTGAAGGAATAATCGTCTGTCTTTTCGTAATGCTGTGTTCTATTAAATTTTCCCGGAGGGTGCAGAACTATTGCAATAGCACGGCGGATATGGTAAATTATCACTCGTATTTCTTATACGTGTGCCAGCATTCGAAAGGGAATGGGGGAACGGCATACGGCACATTTGGAAGAATTAGCTGGCCTTGGCGAGGGATACCTTGAGACTTGGCGGGATGATTAGTGTCTGCACGGGGGAGACGCGCACAGCGCGTCGTGCATCGACGACCAAATGGCAGGAAATACAGGCTGGTGAGAATCGCCAGCTTTTCTTTTTGTCCGAAATGCGATAAAATAAATTGTGCGCATCTGTTTGAAAGGAGCTGCTATGTTTACATTCAAAGGAGACGGATTCCATGCCTTTCACGGCATTACGCCGCAGATTCACGAGGAGGCGTTCGTCGCGCCGCAGGTGTTCCTCTCGGGTGATGTGCGGCTCGGACAGTACGCGAGCCTCTGGCCGGGGGTTGCTGCACGCGGCGATGTTAACTATATCTCGGTCGGCGTCTGCTCCAATGTTCAGGATCTCACGTGTCTGCACGTCGCGGATGAGAACCCGTGCATCATCGGCGACTATGTGACGGTCGGGCACAGCGCGTGCATCCACGGCTGTGAGATCGAGGATCACGTGCTGATCGGCATGGGCGCGATTGTCCTCACGGGGGCAAAGATCGGGCGCGGCTCGATTATCGCGGCGGGCGCCGTGGTCAAGGAGAATGCCGTCATTCCGCCGAACTCGCTCGTCGCGGGCGTCCCGGGCAAGATCGTGCGTGAGAACATCGACCGCATCAAGACGATCCATGCCCAAGCGATCAAGTACAAATGCGAATGGTCGGTGGAGTACGGCGTCTATCCAGAGATTGGCGGCGAACGCTACCACGGCGAGAAGGTCATCTGATGGCGGATGCGGAGGAGCTGATCCGCCAACCGCACGGAAAAGAGCAGCAGATAAAGATGGAGATCGTCTCCATGATCCACGGCGGTGAGTCACCCTATGACGTGATCTATCACGTCGCACAGTGGCTGGAGAAAGCCTCGGGCGAACCGGGCTACGCCCAGTACGTCCTCGATGCGATGCGCACGGTCTACGGCTGTGCGCTGCAGCATGTACGGCCGATGGAGGATGAGCTGCGCGACGTGGAGGCACGCCTCGTCCGCATCCGCGCTGCCTACGAGGACCCTGTATTCACCGAGGAGGAGAAGAAGCGCATCCGCTTTGCGATCGACCTCCACGTGAAGAATATCGCGCGCCTGAAGGAGTGCATTGCGCGCGCCAAGGCGAACGGCGAGCCGGCAGAGATTGTGAAGAATTGAAGAAGGAAGAAAACGATGCTGACAGATGTATTTTTTGAATGCCTGAAACACGACGGCATTGTGTCGGTGGCGTCGGTGACGCCCGAGAACGAGGCACATATCGCGAATACGTGGAATAAGTACATCATCGTGACGGAGGATGAGCGGATTCTGATCCCATGCTACGGGTTCCGCAAGACGGAGCGCAATGCGGCGGAGCATCCGCGCCTCGCACTGACGCTCGGCAGCCACGAGGTCGAGGGCCGTCGCGGGATGGGTACCGGCTTTTTGCTGATAGGGACGGCGGAGTTCCGCAAGGACGGCGCGCTTTTTGAGCAGATGCATGCCAAGTGCTCGTTTGCGAACCGCGTGCTGATCTTTACGCCGGATTCCTGCCGGCAGACCCTCTGAACACGATTGTATACCGCGATACAAACGCCGCCCTGCTTGCGTGCAGGGCGGCGTTTATGTTACTATATTTCTGTTATTCCGTTTTTTTGTGGAAAATCGCTCATTTTAGGAGGGAAAGAACATGAACATCTCTACCGTAAAGAAGTTTTTTGCGGCAGGTGCAGTCCTTGTATTCTCTGCTGCACTCCTCACCGGCTGCGGCGGCGACTCTGCATCGGGCAAGAAGTTCCTGAACATCGGCACAGGCGGCACGGCGGGTACCTACTACCCGATCGGTGGCGCGATTGCCGAGATTCTGAACAAGGAGATCCCGGGGATGAACGCGAGTGCGCAGAGCACGGGCGCGTCGGTGGCGAATATCAATATGCTGCGCGACAAGGCGATCGACCTTGCGACGGTGCAGAACGATATTACATACTATGCCGTGACAGGCACGGAGATGTTCGACGGCAAGAAGGTGGACGGACTGCAGGGGATCGCCTCGCTCTACCCCGAGACCTGCCAGTTTGTGACGCTCCAGTCCTCGGGCATCAAGAACATCTCGGAGCTGAAGGGCAAGCGTGTCGCGGTCGGCGCGGCCGGCTCGGGCGTTGAGGCAAATGTGCGCCAGATCCTCGCAGCATACGGCATCTCCTACGATGATATTGATGCGAAGTTCCTCTCGTTCGCCGAGGGGGCGAGCGCGCTGAAGGACGGCAACGTGGATGTTGCCGTGCTGACGGCGGGCTATCCGACGGCGTCTGTGCAGGATATCGCCTCACAGAACCCCGTACGTCTCCTCCCCGTGGAGGACAAGGCTGCGGATGCGCTGATCGCAAAGTATCCGTTCTACACGAAGACCACGATCCCTGCGGGGACGTACGGCGGATTCAATGAGGACATCCCCTCGGTCTCTGTCATGGCGATGCTCGTTGCGGGGCCCTCGGTGGATGCCGACATGGGCTACAGCATCACGAAGGCGATCTTCTCGAACCTCGATCGCCTGCAGGCCGCGCACGCTGTCGGCAAGCAGATCACAAAGGCAACGGCGGAGGATGGAATGTCTCTGCCGATGAATGCGGGGGCGGAGAAGTACTTTAACGAGAAATGAGAGCCTATCTGATCGCTCTCGCCGCGGCGGTGCTCCTCATCGCATTTGATATTCTCTCTGCGCCGGCGCTCCTCATGCACGCGGGCGGAGAGACGACTGTCCTCGTACGGGAGATCGGCAGAGAGGGGACGCCGCTCACCGTGCGGTTCATCCACTCCGTGCAGAAGACGCCCGTCGAGGAGTTCCTCACCGTCTATCCGGACGGACATTTCCACCTCACGGGCACGCGCTACCAGTCACACGGCGTGGGGCTTCCCTTTCTCCCCGAGGAGGGGACGTTTCACGAGGAGGATGGGCATTTCATCCTCGATATGGATCGCGACTATGACACGCTGAGCCTGCGCACAGGTGTGGGGACGGAGCTGACCATTACGGTGGGCGGCACGGACTATCCCCTCTATGAGCGCTGTCCTGACGGCACGCGAATCGACCTCGTCGCTGCACCGCTCTATACAAGCCTATTATAAGATTTCCGGGGCTGCGGATCGTGGCCTCGTATTTCTTTTTCCGCAAATATTTTATGTATCGTGAAAATCTTCGGGGCTTGCCCCTGCCGAAAGAATTATTTAAGGATGTGAACACGCTATGACTGACCATGCTGCAAATGCGGAAGAAATACTCAAAACGTATGACCGCGAATCCAACACCGCCCACTATACGGGCTGGCCGAAGAAGATCATTGCGGCGATTGCCATTACATTTTCCATCTTTCAGCTCTACACGGCGATCTTCGGCGTGCTCGATGCACAGCTGCAGCGTGCTGTTCATCTCGGGTTTGGGCTCGCGCTTGCCTATCTCCTCTATCCCTTTCGGCGTGCGTGGACGCGGGATCACTACTTCCACCCGATCGACATCGCATTCGCCGTCCTCGGCGCGGCGACGCCCGCCTATCTTGTCATCCAGTACCGTGAGCTGATTACACGTGCAGGGATCGTATCGACCACGGATGCCGTCGTCGGCGGACTCGGCATCCTGCTCGTTATCGAGGCGACGCGGCGTGTCGTGGGGCTGCCGATGGTGACCGTCGTGCTCGCCTTCATCGCGTATGCCTTCCTCGGTCCCTACATGCCGGGCGTGCTCGCACACCGCGGACTCAGTCCGGAGCAGCTCATCGGACATCTCTACTTTACGACGGAGGGCATCTTCGGTATCCCGCTCGGCGTCTCCTCGACGTTTATCTTCCTCTTCATTCTTTTCGGTGCCTATCTTGAGAGCACGGGGCTCGGCAAGTTCTTCATCGACCTCGCCAATGCGGTCGCGGGCTGGGCGAGCGGCGGCCCGGCGAAGGTCGCCGTTCTCTCGAGCGGGCTGATGGGCACGGTCTCGGGCAGCTCAGTCGCGAACGTCGTCGGCACGGGCTCGCTCACCATCCCAATGATGAAAAAACTCGGCTACAACGCGAACTTTGCGGGGGCGGTCGAGGCGGCGGCCTCCACGGGCGGACAGCTGATGCCGCCGGTCATGGGCGCGGCGGCGTTCCTCATGGCGGAATTCGTCGGCGTCCCCTACATCGATGTCGTCAAGGCGGCGGCGATCCCCGCGCTTCTCTATTTCACAGGGGTTTGGCTCGGCGTTCACTTTGAGGCAAAGCGCAAGAAGCTGAAGGGCATCCCGCGCGCCGAGCTGCCGAATCCGCTGACGCTCCTGAAGGAACGCGGGCATCTCGCGATTCCTCTCGCCGTGATCGTCTATCTGCTCGTTTCGGGCTATACGCCCATGCGTGCGGCACTCGTCGCCATCTTCCTCTCCATCCTCTGCGCCATGCTGCGCAAATCGACGCGCATGAAGCCGATCGAGATTGTCTACGGCCTTGAGCGCGGCGCGAAAGGCGTGCTCGGCGTGCTCGTCGCCTGCGCGTCGGCGGGCATCATCATCGGCGTCGTTACGAAGACGGGCGTCGGCCTGCGCCTCGCATCGGGACTGATTGATCTCGCAGGCGGGATGCTCCTTCCTGCGATGTTCTTCACCATGATTACGGCGATTGTGCTCGGCATGGGCGTGCCGACCACGGCGAACTACGTCATCACTTCGACCATTGCCGCGCCTGCGCTCGAGCAGATGGGCGTCCCTGTGCTCGCTGCGCACATGTTCGTGTTCTACTTCGGCATCATCGCGGATGTCACGCCGCCTGTTGCCCTCGCTGCGTACGCGGGGGCGGGCATCAGCGGAGGAAATGCGCTGAAAACAGGCGTGCACGCGTCAAAACTGGCGATAGCGGCATTCATCATCCCGTATGTATTCGTCCTCTCGCCCGTCCTCCTCATGGTTGATGCGACGCCGCTCGCACTCGTCTCAGTCACGATCTCTGCCCTCCTCGGCATGATCGCCGTCAGCTCCGCGCTCTGCGGCTTCCTTGCCGATCACTGCCGCCCTTATGAGCGGCTGCTTCTTATCGCTGCAGGGCTCCTCATGATCGCGCCGGGCAGCACCACCGACCTCGTTGGACTTGCTCTCTTCGTCGTCATTCTCGTCATGCAGTATCGGCGGGCGAAGGAGGCAGCATGAAGACGGCACAGGAATACATCGAGGAACGCAGCTTCTTCGATGCGGTCAAGGCACTGTACGAAGTTCCGGAAGCCGAGCGCGATGCGCTCTGGAACTATCGCATGGGCTATGCCCTGTACTTTTTTGCGGTCAATCGGTATCCGAAGCTTTGTGTTCTGCGTCTGGCTCTCGGCTATTTGGAGCGTGCAGACGAGGATGCGGAGAGCAAGGCGGAGATCGAGCGCGTCTTCTATGGAAAGCCCGGCGGCATGACGGCGCGGTGCCAAGAGGCGGTTGAAAACAAGCACGGCTGGTATGCGGAGGAGCCCGTTTCTATGAGTGTGGAGCAGCTCGTGCGTGAGGCTGAGGCAGAGCGCGAGCGTGTGCGCCGTGAGGTGACGGCGTTCTTTGAACGCACGCAGCGGCGTGAGATTGCGATCTCGCATCATCCTGCACAGGAAAAACTCCCCGTCGGTGCGAGCAAGTTCTACGGAACGCCCGATCTGCCCGCAGATTTTGACTGGCCGCACTATAAGGGAACGGACTTCGAAGGCGTGACGAAGAACCGCCCGCTTGCCTTTCTCGCGCAGATCAACCTTGGCGAAGCCGCGCCGTGTGACCGTACAGGTCTCCTGCCGAAGACGGGCGTGCTCAGCTTCTTCTATGAGACCGTGTCGATGGAGTGGGGATTTGAACTAAAGTCTGAGGGATATGCACGCGTCTATTATTTCCCCGAGACGGAGGGGCTTGTCCCGACACAGATTCCGGAGGAAACGAAGGAGTGGAGCGTGGGCGAGCAGGCGCTGACCTTTGCGGATGCCGTCAGTCTTCTGTCGTCTTTTGCATACAGCCGCAGCTGCGGCAAAGAGGTGGATTGGGATACCTACAACGAACTGCGGGCGGAGTTCGGATACGATGCTGCCACTCACGAGGACAATCCCATGAAGATGCTCGGCTATGCCGACGAGATTCAGAATGAAATGGAGCCGGAGTGCGAACTCTACAGCAGGGGCATTGACGGAGACATGCAGGAAGAGCTTTCCGAAGAGGAGGAAGCGGAACTTGTGAGAAATGCTGCAGATCGCTGGGGGCTGCTGTTTCAGATGGGCACCGTCGAGGACGGTGAAACGGAGCTTATGTACGGCGACTGCGGTCTGATCTACTTCTGGATTCGGAAGGAAGACCTTGCTGCGCGGAACTTTCATCACGTCCGATTGATTTTGCAGTGTGGATGAAAGATAAAGAAAAACGCTTGCAAAAATCATTATATTTGCGTATTCTATCCTTGTAAAGGAGTGAGTGCGATGGAACAGGCAGTTAATGTAAACTTTCGACTGGACGCAGCGGTAAAGAAGAACATGGAGCAGGTTTGTGCAGAACTTGGGCTCTCCATGAGTGCGGCGTTTACGATCTTTGCCAAGAAAGTGGGACGGGAACGCCGAATCCCATTTGATGTCTCTGTGGATCCGTTTTATGATGAGCGGAATCTGCACTATCTCGAACAAAAGCTGGAAGCATACCGAGCGGGAAAGCTGCGCTTTGCCGAACATGATCTCATTGAGAATTGATGATGAGAAAGCGTAGGCTTCAGTGGGATTTTGATGCGTGGGAAGACTATCCCGATTGGCAGAGAAACGACAAGAAAATCCTAAAGCGTATCAATCAACTCATCTGAGAAGTGGTTCGCGATCCCTTTTGCGGCATGGGAAAGCCGGAGCCTCTGCGAGGAAATCTTGCAGGATTTTGGAGTCGGCGCATTGATGGTGAGCATCGACTGGTTTATCTTGTCGAGGACGAGAGCATTTTGATCTTTGCCTGTCGCGGACATTACGACTAACAAAAAACATCCCTGCCAAGCGGCAGGGATGTTTTCATATCCAAGGAAGCACTGATAAATTCAGCACAACCATCTTGACGCATCTTTTTCGCCCGCTTTTCGTTAGCAAATCCTCCACATAGCCTCTGCTATGCGTCCGGTTTGCTGCCTCAATCGGACAAAAAATCTACGCCAATCTGGCAGACCTCATTTTATCAGTGCTTCCTCAATTCGCGATCAGTGCTTTTCTTCCGCCTTCACATCGATGATCGGGCCGTCGATCAGCTTCTGCTCCTCGGGCTCGGATCCCTTGCGGCGGCGCCAGATCAGGAAGGCGATCACGGCGACCAGAACGAGTACGGCGATGACCGTACCGATGATGGCCGTTTTGTTCCAGATGCGGAACGAGACCTGAATCGGCGAAGATTCGCCCGTGACGAGTGTCTTGCCAAGGTTCCACGTAAGCGTCCTGCCGCCGTCTTCCTCGCGGTCGGCGTTGGAGCTCGATGGTGCGGATGGGAGCGTCATCTGATAGGTGAACGTGATGTTGCTCGCGAATGCACCTGCACCGCCGCCGTTCTGGCTGCCCTCGAACAGGAGGTCAAAATTGTAGTCCGTGTAGAAGAGGCTCTTCTTCACTGTAATGCCCGTGTTCTTGCCGTCATGTGCGGCGAAGAATTCCTGATCGGACAGCTTGTCCACCGAGTCGTAGTGCTCCGTGATCTCGTAGCCTGACATGTTCTCCTTCATGACGGGCGCGACCTGTGCGTCGGGGTTCTTTGCCAGCATGGACGCCTTGCTCTGCTCGACGATCTGGGCGAGCATCGGCGCACTGACGAGCGTCGTCTTGAGATCGGCAGAGCCGTCGTTGTTGACCGTGACGTTCACGTCGCCGCTGAAACAGCCGCTCGTCAGAACGAGCAAGCTAAGCATCACTGCGGCAAGCATTGTGCGCATGTACTGCGTAGTGAACATAGTATACCTCCCATAGATTTGACCCCATAAATTCGGATTGAGATTTATCCGTATTGTACATGAGAGAGGGGGATTTTGCAAGGAGGAATACCTTAGTGGGCAGATGCTGTGCGCTCTGATACACAGAAACTATTTCCTGAAAAATTTTATCTATTTAGAGATAGGAAAGATTCGGTTGTCAGTGATGCGTATTTTCGCTATAATAGACATAGAATGATTCTGCTTGAGTGTCTGCACCGTATGGCAGCTCCTGCCGCAGCGGGGCAGAGGGGATATTTTCATGAGGAGGATTTCACATGGCAAAGGTAGCAGTTGTATACTGGTCCGGCACGGGCAACACGCAGAAGATGGCAGAGGCTGTCGTCGAGGGCGCAAAGGGCGCAGGTGCTGAGGTCGAGTGCTTCGAGGTGGATAGCTTCTCCGTCGATCAAATTGACGGCTTTGACGGTCTCGCGCTCGGCTGCCCCTCGATGGGCGCAGAGGAGCTCGAGGAGGGCTCGTACGAGCCGTTCTTCGCGGCTGCGGTGGACAGCGGCAAGCTCTCCGGCAAGCCCGTTGTGCTCTTCGGCTCGTGGGGCTGGGGCGCAGGTGCTTGGATGGAGACGTGGTCTGAGCGCACGAAGGATGCAGGCGCAAACCTCGTCGATACCTTCATCGTCGAGAACGAGCCGGACGACGAGGGACTCGAGGGCAGCAAGAAGCTCGGCGCAGCCATCGCCGGTGCATGCTGATCGGTATCCCTGATCATATTTTTGACGAGAAGAGTCGCTTCGCGCGGGGCGGCTCTTTTTCTATGGAGTTGTTGCAGGAATTTTGCCACATGATAGAGAAATTAACAAGATATACATGAGGGGTGTATAGGAATCGCTGATAAAATGAGGTCTGCCAGATTGGCGTAGATTTTTTGTCCGATTGAGGCAGCAAACCGGACGCATAGCGAGGGCTATGTGGAGGATTTGCTAACGAAAAGCGGGCGAAAAAGATACGTCAAGATGGCTGTGCCGAATTTATCAGTGCTTCCTATATACTGAGCAAGGGAAAGGAATGATAATGTATGGAAACAGAAGCGGCGTCTGCGGCAGTGCAGACGGCAGGCTTTATTCATCCTGTGATGGCGGATGTTATGACCATCCTGTCGTTCGTCCTCGTCGTCGCGAGTGTCGGGATCGCCTCCGTGGCGACGTACTATGCGTGGCGGCAGTCGGGCGGCACGATTGACGCGGTGGAAAAGGATGTCGCGTGGCTGCGCAAAGAGGCGGAGCGTCTCTCGAACGAGATCAAAAGCGTCGCGGCAAAGGACAGCATGACCGCGAGCGAGATCACGCAGCTCAAGGAAAAGATCGCACAGCTTGAGGCGGCGCTGGCGGAGGCGGGGGAGCGGCCTGCGGCACCGCCGCCCGAGGAGCCCGCACCGGAGCCGGAGCTGCCTGCCCCTGAGCCCGAGCCCGAGCTGCCGGCACCGGAGCCAGAGCCGGAGCTGCCCGAACCAGAGCCAGAACTTGAGCCGGCCCCGGCACCGGAGCCTGAACCCGAACCCGAACCGGAGGAAGAGGAGGACGACGATCTCGACCTCGACACACTGCTCGATAGTAAGCCGATATGGCAGGATCTCCTTGACGACTATCATGCCCTGTGCGAGAATTTCGACCGTGCGAAGGGCGTGGAGCTGTGTATGCCGATCATCACGAAGTACGGGCTGCATCTCCTCGTCTGCTCTGATCACGCCGCCGTCGAGAACGGCAAGGCGATGCCGAAGTTCGAGGAGGTCGAGGACCTCAATGAGGCGACCTTCTGGGCGTATGACATCCCGGGGCAGCCGGACGACTTTGCCGTTGTTCCGAGCCCCATGTTCCCCTATGACCAGGAACTGCATGAGACCGGCGGCATGAAGGAGACCTTTGCTGCACGCTATGAGGCCGGCACGACCTACGACCACGTCAGCGTCGATATGCCCGCACTCTTCAGCAAACGCAGCGATAAGTGGAACATCGAGCAGCCGGGACTCCTGCGGCTCGTGGAGTAAAAGCACCGAGAACAAAGAGAACCGTACACGAGGGAAACACCTTGGTACGGTTCTTTTTAGCCTCTGCTATGCGTCCAGTTTGTCTCCTTGACAGGAAAAAATCTTCGCTAATCTGACGAACTTCATTTTATCAGTAATTCTCAAGGATATTATTTCTTTTTCCCCTTCTTGTCGCTTATGTCCTTTAGACATGCCTGCAGGAGAATTTGATTCACGAGGATGTCGGTGTTTGCGGGGGCGATGGCAGCGGCGCCTGCGAGGGCTTTCCAAGCGCCTGTGTAGTCTTTCGTGTGGATGAGAGCGACGGCGAGGGCATTCTGTGCGTCGGCATTCGCGGCGTCACGGTGAATGGCGTCGCGCAGGACGGGGATTGCCTTCGCTGCGGCGTTTTCTGCGAGGAGGGTGAGTCCGTAGTTGTAGCGTGCGCCCGCATCGTCGGGCGCACGCTTCAGGTATGCTTCGTAGGCACGGCGGGCTTCCTTGGTGCTGCCCTCTGCGGTATGGGTGAGGGCGATGCCGAGATATGGCTCGGTGCGGCGCGTACTGCGTTTCTGCGCGGCAGTGAAGTCGGCACGCGCGGCGGGGAGGTCGCCGCGGTGGAGGTAGACGAGGCCGCGATAGATGTAGCTGTCAGCGTCGGCTGCCTGCATGATGCGCGCATTCGCGGCGTGGAGGGCGATGTCGGAGCCGTCAGGGAGAGCAGCGCGGTCACGGATGGCGAGGATGCCTTGTCCGTAGGTGGTGCCGGGGACGGCCCAGACGCCGTTGAGCTGTACCCAGTGCGTGAGTTTGCCGAAGATGTCGGGGCGTTTTGTGCGGAGAAGGTCATAGCGCGGATCAACAATGGGGCTGTGCGGCGGCGTTGTGCTTGCGTAGGCGAGGAGATGCTGGATGTGCGCGCGCGCGCCCGTGCGCATGTCGGGGAAGGAGAGTCCCTTTGCGCCGTTCCCCGTTGCGCCGAGTCCGCAGAAGTTGTTCTGCCGCCAGTCCACGTCGCCGCCGTAGGCGAAGAAGCCCGTTTCTTTGTACGCCTGTGCGAGGGCGACGTCGGGGCGGATGCCCTCGCGCTCTGCTTCCTCGTAGTAGGCATGGACAAGTTCCTTGGGAGAGCCCGTGAGCTTTGGCTTTGGGTTGCGGGCGAGGAGGCAGGCGAGCATCTGCTCCTCGGATGCAGTGGGCTCACCGAGGATGGTGACCTCGGCGGGGGGCTGTGTGGGGACGGTGAGAATGTCGAGATGTGGGGCGGGAAGAGCAAAGGGCAGACTCGCAGCGAGTTTCGCGTCAATCACTTTCGTCTGCGGGAGTTCGGCAGGGAACGCAGGCCGCGGGATGCTTGGTGCACTGTCCTTTGATGCGGGCGCAGGCACAGCGAATGAATGGGGGGCGCAGAGGAGAGCGGCGGCAGCGAGGGCAGCGGGCAGTGTGGAGAGTTTCATGGTGATCGTCCTTTCTATGGATGCGGTGACCGTTTCCTTTCGAAATTTACAGTAAAACGTTCGTCTATGGCAAGTCACTTTGTTCCATAGAGCATACCACTACCGCGCAGCATGAAGCGGACGGTGGGCGGCATCTCGATATTGCGCTCGGTGTTCGGGATGTAGGAGACATCCGCGATGCCCTGCTCCTTGAGATAGGCGACAAATACGTCCATATCGCCGTACATATTCTTGTACCCGAAGGTGTCGTGCAGGGCGAATGCGCCGCCCTTTTTCAGCACGCGCAGCGCCTCCTCAACGAGCATGAACTTGTCCTTCTGCGTGCGCACCTCATGAAAGACGAAATTGCTGACGACGGCATCGAAGTGATTGTCGGGAAAGTCGAGCTTTGCCGCGTCCCCATGCTGGAATGTGCAGCGCTCTGCAACGCCCTCGGCAGCGGCATTCGATTCGCATTGTTCCTGCCCGTAGTTCCACATTGCGGGCCAGTAGTCAATGCCACGCACCTCGGCGAGCGGGAAGCGCTTTGCCGTTGCAATCGTGAGCGCGCCCGAGCCACAGCCAACGTCGAGTGCCCTGCCGAGTCCATCCCACGGCAGCTGATCGAGCAGATAGGCGTGGATGCGGCGCATGAGTCCTCCGCCCTCGAATGAGAATACGCGGCGGCAATAGTACATATAGAGGACGACGATGGTCGCGACGCCGGCGAGAATCGCGAGGATGAAGAAGGGGGCCGTCACGCGGTCGTATACGAGCGCGTAGAGCACTGTCAGCACATAGAGCACAGCGGCGATGGCGACGAGTGTCTTCATCATCGACATGGGGATCCAGTTACCATAGTTCGTTTTCATATCTTCTTCTCCTTTGCAAGCAGTGCAATGACCGCATCCACCTCGTTGTTGACCTCTGCACGCAGCTCTTTCAGCGCAGGTGAAAATGCAGCCTCTTTGATTCCGTAGGTGCGCTGAAGGTCGTATTCGAGCGGCAGCCACGTCGTAGGATCGCCCTCGTTGTGTGTGATGACCGCCTCCATGCGGTCAAGTGCCTTCACGAGCCGTGCCTCCTCTGTCTCGCACGCGTCCATCTCCGCGAAGAGGTCGCGTACCTCAGCCGCATATGGGGCGGGGAGGGAGTCAATCCACGCGTCACGCAGACAATGCTCATGTGCGCGGTCAGCGTTCGTTTTCTCAAAGGTCGGGATATCGCCCGTAAAGACCTCGCCCATATCGTGCAGGAGTGCCATGAGGAGGACGCGCGTAAGGTCGGCGCTCGGGAATGCGTCGCGCAGGAAGTACGCCATCAGCGCCATCCGCCAGCTGTGCTCGGCGACGCTCTCCTGCCGCCCCGACTTCATCCACGCGTGACGCGTGCGCTCCTTGAGTCCGGCGATACAGTGCATGACGGCGAGATATTCTTTCGGGGTCATCGTTGCTCCTTTTTGTATCTGAGAAAGTGTCTCTATTATAGCACATGTGGAGCGTGAGGGAAATGCACCTGAAATGAAAGTGTTTCCCATTGCCCTTGTCAACACGCCGCGCATATAGTATGATAAGAAACTATAGGAAGCGGGAATTCCTATGAGGAGGAATGTGTGTGAGTCAGAAAATGGGCGTGCTCGGTCCCGTGGGGACGCACAGCGAGGCGGCGGCACGCTATCTCATGGAGTGGCAGCAACTCGACCGCGAGATTGTCTGCTATGGCGATATCGGGGCGTGTCTTCATGCGGTGGAGACGGGCGCGGTGGATGCGGCGTTTGTCCCTGTGGAGAATTCCCTCGAGGGGGCAATCGCCGTGACGCTCGATGTGCTCGCACACACGGATGTTCTGCGTGTGAACCGTGAGGTGATCTGGCCTGTCCACAACTATCTGATGGCGCGGCGCGCAGATGTGGAGATCCGTACGATCTACTCCCATGCACAGCCCATCGCACAGTGCGGGACGTTTCTCCTGCAGCACTGCCCGCAGGCGGAGCTCATCAAGACGGCGAGTACGGCGCGTGCGGCGGAGATGGTGGGGGCAGCACCTCTGGACGCGGGGGCGGCGGCGATCTGTACGCGGCGTGCGGGGGCTCTGCATGGTCTGGTGGAGATCGCGGGCAGGATCGAGGACAGCGGAGCGAACTGCACGCGCTTCTTTGAGGTCGTGCGTGCGCGGGAGATCCCGCCGCCCGCATCACCTGATACGATCCTGCTGGTGGCACAGATCGACGGTTCGCGTCCGGGGGCACTTTATAATGTCCTCGGTGAGTTTGCCCGCCGCGAGGTGAATCTCACGCGCATTGAGTCTCGCCCTGCACGGACGGAGCTGGGCGCGTATCTTTTCTTTTTTGATCTCGATGCGCACAGCGATGCCGCAGCGGAGGCGATCGCCGCCGTCGCACGGCGGAGCATCTGGCTGAAGGAGTTGGGACGATTTCCGGTGCATCTCGCCCGCAATGAATAGGGAGCACCGCTATTTTTAGGGGTTCGGGGATAAAGGAGTTTTACGATGGTCGTTATTATGCATGCAGATGCCACGCAGGCTGATATTGAGGGGGTCATCAGTGCTATCGAGGAGAAAGGGCTCGAGGCAAAGGTGATGGAGGGCGCGCATCAGAAGATTGTCGGTGTGATCGGCGATAAGACGAAACTTGCCGCAACGCCGCTGGATGCGATGCACGGCGTTGAGACGACGGTCGCGATCTCGAAGAGCTATAAGCTCGCGAGCCGCGAGTTCCATCCCGCCTCGACGGTGGTGGATATCCGCGGCATCAAGATCGGTGACGGGACGCCTGTGGTCATGGCGGGGCCGTGCGCGGTGGAGTCGCGTGAGCAGCTCATGGAGACAGCGCAGCTTATCAAGGAGGGCGGAGCGCAGTTCATTCGCGGCGGTGCGTATAAGCCGCGTACCTCGCCCTATGCGTTCCAGGGCCTTGAGGAGGAGGGGCTGAAGTATCTCGCCGAGGCGCGTGAGAAGACGGGGCTTGCCGTTGTGACGGAGGTCACGGTGGTCGAGGCGGTGGATACGGTCGCCGCCTACGCTGATCTTCTGCAGGTCGGCGCACGCAATATGCAGAACTTCGGTCTCCTGAAGGCGGTCGGACGCGCGGGAAAGCCCGTCATGCTGAAGCGCGGGCTGGCTGCGACCATCGACGAGTGGCTGAACGCCGCCGAGTACATCATGAATGAGGGCAATCCAAACGTCATTCTCTGTGAGCGCGGCATCCGCACGTATGAGACCTATACGCGCAACACGTTTGACATCAGTGCGATTCCTGCGATCAAGCATCTCTCGCATCTGCCGATCATTGCCGACCCGAGTCACGGTACGGGAAAGTGGCGCATGATCAAGCCCGTGTCCCTCGCCTCCATTGCGGCAGGAGCGGACGGGCTCATCATCGAGGTGCATCCGAACCCCGCACGCGCTCTTTCCGATGGACCGCAGTCGCTGACGCCGGAGAACTACCGCGATCTCATGGCGAGTGTGCAGAAGCTCAGCCACTTTATGAAGGATGAGCAGATTGAGCCGATGGTGATGGAGTAACGCAATAACGCAATAACGCAAAATGCGGTGATACGAACGTCAAATTCGTATCACCGCATTTTCTATATCGATTATACTTCGGCAATAACCTCGATCTCGCAGAGTGCACCCGCCGGCAGTGCTTTGGCAGCGATGCAGGAGCGTGCAGGCTTGCCCGTGAAGTGGCGGGCATAGACTTCGTTGAATGCGGCGAAGTCCGCGATGTCTGCAAGGAAGCAGGTGGTCTTGATGGTGTGCGAGAGGTCGGTGCCGGCAGCACGGAGGACGGCGGCGAGGTTCTTGCAGACCTGCTCTGCCTGCCCTGCGACGTCCGTCGCCGTGATCTTGCCGACGGCGGGGTCGATGCCGATCTGTCCCGAGGTGTAGACGAGAGAGCCGACGCGCATTGCCTGACTGTAGGGGCCGAGGGCAGCGGGGGCGTTGTCGCTGTGAATCATTTCCATAGAGAGGCTCCTTTCATCAATAAGGGCTGGTGTACGAAGCGTTCTGTTTCGTACACCAGCCCTTTCACGATTCTCACAGCACTGTTTTGCAGTGTGGGAATTTTCTCTGTTTAGTGGATCGTCGTGACGCGGACGGCGATGGAACCGCCCTCGTTGTAGGTCATGCCTGCAACCATGACAACCTTGTCGCCGTGGTCGACATAGCCGTTGTCGAGAGCACTCTTGGTGCAGGACTCGATCATCTCCTCGACGCTCGACCACTTGCGTCCTTGGATGGAGTAGACACCCCAACGCAGGTTGATGTGGCGTGCGACCATCGGGCTCGGCGCATAGGCGACGATGGTCGCCTTCGGACGGTATTTCGACACGACGCGCGTCGTGTAGCCGGACTGGGTCGGCGTGAGGATGGCGGTGGCACTCGTCTCGTAGGCGAGCTGCACGGTCGCATGGGAGACGGCATCCGTCGTGGAGGAACGCTCGCGGATCTGACGTGAGCGGATGAGTGAGTCGTACTCAAGCGACTCCTCGCAGCGCTGGGCGATGGTGTTCATCATCTTGACCGCCTCGACAGGGTAGCTGCCGCTTGCGGTCTCACCCGAGAGCATGATGGCGTCCGCACCGTCGAAGATGGCGTTGCCGACGTCGGAGACCTCGGCACGTGTCGGACGCGGATTCTCGGTCATCGACTCGAGCATCTGCGTAGCGACGATGACGGGCTTGCCGACGGCGTTGCACTTGCGGATGATTTCCTTCTGGATGACGGGCACATCCTCAGCGGGCACCTCGACACCGAGGTCGCCGCGCGCGACCATGATGCCGTCGGAGACGGCGAGGATCGCGTCAAAGTTGTTGACGCCCGCGAGGTTCTCGATCTTCGGGATGATCTCCATGTGGCCGCCGTGCTTGGCGATCAGGTGGCGGATCTCCTCCACGTCAGCAGGGCGCTGGATGAAGGATGCCGCAACGAAATCCATGTCGTTCTCGATGCCGAAGATGATGTCGCGCTCGTCCTGCTCGGAGATGGCGGGCAGGCTCAGCTCGATACCGGGCGCTGCAACGCGCTTGCGCGTGGACATCGCACCGCTGTTCTGGATGGTGGTGATGATGTCCTTGCCGCGCACCTCATCGACAACGAGCTCGACGAGTCCGTCGGAGAGCAGGAGCTTGTCGCCTGGCTTGACCTCAGTGTAGAGCTTCTTGTGGTTGACGCTGACGTGCGTCTCATCGCCCGGCGCATCGTCGTACGTAAGCGTGAATTTGTTGCCTTTTTCGAGGTGCACCTTGCCGGCAGCGAATTCGCCGAGACGCATCTCCGGTCCCTTGGTGTCGAGGATCAGCGAGATCACCTTCCCCGCGCGCTCCGCAGCGGCGCGTACCTTCTTGATGCGCTCCATATGCTCCGGATGCGTACCGTGGGAGAAATTGAAGCGTGCGCAGTTCATCCCGTTCTCGATGAGTGCATCGACGATGCCGTCCGGATCCGTGGCAGGACCCTGTGTGCAGATAATTTTTGTTTTTTTCAGCATGACATATCCCCCGTTTTTTTGTCCCTGAGTTTACATCTATGGATATTCTACACTCTTTTTAAGGAAAATACAAGGAACAGAAATGAACCTTTGTATTTTCAAGGTTTTTCGCTTCTCTGACCGCCGTTTGTCTACAATTTGCCTACAAACACCCCTTGTCTACAAAACGCTCGAAGATGCGGGCGGTCTCCTGCTGCATATCCTCTGTGTCATGCGCATAGAGATTCTGTGTGATGGTCGCGTCCGCATGACCGAGACGGGCGGCAACGTCAACGGGCTTCGCACCGGATTCGATCAACCGCGTTGCGTGCGTATGGCGAAAACTGTGAGAGTTCAGGACTAATCTGTAAAGCGCGTAGCGCACGTTCTCATGTGCATAGGGAATCCCCGTCGGGTGAACACAGAGCAGTTGGCGGCGTTCCGCATCGACACGAGGAGGCAGACGCTTTGGCAGGAGAATAAGCGTGCGATCCGCGTCCTTGCTCTCGTAGGCGATCTGATACGCCTGCCCTAAACGTAGCTCGCCCTTTGTTTGCTCTTTCTTGAGCGCACGCAGATAGGAGAGAAAGAGCGCATCTACATAAAACGTCCGCGCACTTGTCGCCGTTTTTGGCGTGTCAAAATAGCCCGCCTGTAGTCGTTGGCGAGAGATGGAAAGCAAGCCCGTATCAAGGTCAATATCATCCCACGTAAGCCCAAGAGCCTCACTGATTCTAAGCCCCGTGTGATAGAGGATTTTAAGCAGCGGGTAGAATTTGTTGCTTTCGGGAATGGCGGCGAACTGTTCGGGTGTGATAACAGTACGCTCAACTACTTTGCGCGGCGCACTTCGAGGGATGTTGATTCCCGTCGTGGGGTTCACGGCAATAAGCTCGGCTGGATAGATGGCATACTTCAATGCGGTGGAGAGCACCGTCTTTGTTTGACGGATGGTTCCTTGCGATAGCCCTGCATGGGCGAGTTCATTGACCCATAGATCAATGTCACGCGGGCGCAGCTCCTGCAAGTAAATATCCCCGATATGCGGTGTGATGCGCGAGTTTGCCGCATCGTGGTAGTTGTTGTACGTTGTTCGCTTCACGTTTGGACGCACGACGTTCTCTAGCCACGATGCGAGATAGTCCCGCAGCTTGATCTTCTCCGACGTGACACCGATATTCCCGCTCTTCCAGTCGGCGTAGGCCTTTACACCTGCATCAAATGCTTCATCCTCGGTGGCAAAGCCTCCTTTCTCCTTCATGCGGCGCGGATTCTTCGAGATGTCGAAGCTATAGGAATAGGTATTTCTGCGCTTGCGTATACGTATCTTGGACATAAATAAAACCTCCTTGAAATAGGAGGCGAATCATGGTAGTATGGAAGTGCAATAGGGCATGATTCGCGTCATGTCTGCCGCTCGGTGTTCGTAGCACTGGGCGGTTTTTAGTTGACTTACTATGGTAAAATTAACTTGTAAAATCAACAAAAGAAGGACGATACTCATGAAAGTATATGATCATGATATAAGAGAAATCTTACATAGAGACTTCTGCCAATATGAAGATTTTATAAAGACTCCAACTATTGTTATTGATGAAATGGATATTTGTGCAGGTAGGTCACGTATTGATATAGCCGTTATAAATGGGAAGATGCATGGCTATGAAATAAAAAGCAAGCAAGATACTTTAGAGCGTCTTCCTAGACAGGTGGAAGATTATAATAAAATATTTGACACGATGACACTTGTTGTTTTTGAAAATCATCTTGATAAAGTATATGAGTTAATTCCTGCATGGTGGTCAGTAAAAAGTGTAAGTGAGAAGAATTCAAAAATCTTTATTACTACGAGACGTGAAGGAAAAATGAATACACATCTTGATATTGATAGTATTGTTTTACTTTTATGGCGTGATGAGATGATAAACATACTGATGATGTATACGGATGTTCGAAAAGGCTATAAAAGTAAAACAAGAAAGCAATTAGGGGAATTATTGACCTCTAATATAGAGCGCGAACAGATTCCCCTAATTGTTAGAGAACAACTGAAACTTAGGGAATCGTGGAGAGCTGCTGTAATACAACAGCAAGATGGTGATTGCACGCGTATGTTACCCAATTAGCATGGTTACCGACACCTGTATTTCCCTGTGCTACTCGATCAATGTTTTGGTCTCCAAAAGAGAACTGAGCACCATAGTAATATCCAGAACTAATGACTTGTATTGATAGTTGATGATAGTTGATCTGCGGATTTCGAGAGCCCTTCCAAACGATGTAGCGGTCATTAGCGGTATATCTAATTTTTGGAAGAACACCATAACGCAATAAGCGAAAATCAATTTCACTTTCAGTGAATTTTGATACACCGTAGTCCGCATAGTGTATGTTACCTCTAATCGGAGATAATCTTGGTTCTTGTTTTAGTTGAGAAAAAATTTGATAGTCATATCTAGGATACTCAGCAGAACCACCGTTTCCGATGGAGGATAGGTCATCAGGAAAGGACGTTGAACAAATGACACATTGTGCATTGAGTGGAGTAAGTCCTTGTAGTATTGATATGTACTGGGAATAACATATGTTGGCCGTTTGTAGGTCAAAGACGTTGCCAGCATTTAAAAATATATCTAACTGAAGAGTGGACGTATATTGAGATATATTGCTGAGTATTTGGTGAATTTGTGGTCCGTTAAAATCAAGTGGGACGGGAAGGTAAACAGCGCATCTATTTACATTTGAAGGAATGTAGGCGATATCGAGATAATTCACAATTGGATATATAGCAAAACCACTAGCTTGTGCATATTGAATATACGAATTTAATACAGAAAGATGATCATCTTCATCAGGGTGATTGGATGTATCAAGGTAGATGGGGTGATTGTAATATGTTCTGATGGAATCGCAAAAATCTTTTGGTGTGCTATCGCCTACTATTTGGATTACTGGCATTAATTGAGGCACAGCAACCCCTATATTCTGCAATGCGATTTGTTCTCCTCGTTTCCATTTCAAAATAGGAAAGTAAGTTGTCATGATGAATACACTCCCTTTAAAAAAAGATATTGCTTCGCCGCTCTCTCTGTTGGCGCAGAGGGGGGGGCGGTTTTTATTGCATGATTGTGTCATGGTATCCGTTAAATAGCGTTATTTTTCGACGTATTTTAACCGTGTCGGATGCGAGGCGGTTAGAGCATAGCGGAATGCTCTGAACTGTGTTATACTGGACGCGTTGCCGCCCCTACACATGGCAATGGGAGGGGGTGTGTGTATGAGTGTTATCGCATTTTTTCTCTCCATCTTGGCTGGTGTAATCGCCAACTGCATCAGCAAATGGCTCGATGAGAGAGACGACGGCGACGAGCCTAGGCGTTAGTCCCTGCCTGCAATATGGGAACAGAAAAGCCCCCAAGTTCGCACCTTGGGGGCTTTTCGTGTGCTTAAGTGCTATCGCATTTGCCAAACACATTATAACACAAGCCCCCGATGATATGCAAGTGACGCGTTACTGCCGCCTAGGTGCGGTCTTTTTTATGCCCGTTTTGCGATGTGAATCAGGCGATCTTCTCCACCTCAACGGGGGTGCTGCGCTCATAGAGGTGTTCCGGAGCAATGTCCACATCATCGCTCCAAATGACTGTGCCGTACGCCGCCCTTGCTCTCAGGAAGAAAGGAAGGCTTTTCAGCGGGGCGAAGATCGGCTTCTCAAGCAGGGGGCGGGCATCATAAATACGCTGCGTGCCGCCGGTAAAGGTGATAAGCAGAGTGTAGTCCTCACGCGCCGTCACGCCCTCAACAATCCATGCAGGCTGTTTCATGGTGTCCACTCCTTTCTCTATCGTAGCGGGTCAATCTTGTAAAGTGGCTGCTCACTCATCGCAAGTTCCCAGTTGGCAAGAAGCTCGTCGCGGTGCAGCTCTGTCCATGCGGCAATCAGTTTGAGTTGCTTGCGTGGCATATCGCCCTCGGTGAGGTCGCCGTCCATGTTGAATACGGCATTATGCCCCTGATAGGTCGCGTGAAAATGCGGCGGATTGTGCTCACCGTTGTTATACATACGAATGATGATCCCGAAGAACATTGAGATTGTCGGCATAACATAAACCTCCTCTTTTGATCCTGTCCTATAAAGTCAATAAAATCAACGGGTTACGGATATTTTAAATGGTAAAATACCGATATTTGATCCTGTTGTTTGCCGCCCTAGGTGCGGTCTTTTTTTATGCCCGTTTTGTCAATCCCAGTTGATCTCGCTATGAGAAACGGTTTCTCCGTTTCGATACTCCTGCATGGCGAGGCTGTGGGCTTTCAGATCATCGTCTGTCATGCGGTCATCTGCATCATTCGGTATGAAGCGTTTGACTACTTCCAAAAGAATGGGGAGTTCACGATCAGGAACAAAATCCATCATTTCAACAATCTGTGCTTTTACAGTCATATCAATAAGCCTCCTTTGTAGACATCCCCGCGCGGGGCGATTTTTTCAATCAGAATCGTATTTGTATCAGGAAGAGAGAAAACAATGCGCCAATTACCGACGCGCAGCCGATACAGTGAATCACTTCCTTTGAGGGGGTTTACATCTCCTTTTGGCAAATCCTCAATCGCTTTTTTGAGACGTTGTTTTGTCGGCTTGTCCATACTTCCAATGGTTTTCACAGCAGCTTTGGCATATTTTATTTCCATAGAGATTCCTTCCTGCCGCCTACGATGGCGTCTTTTTTATGCCCTACACAATATCGCTCTGAAAGGCGACGGCTTTTCCGAGGATGCGGCACTCGACATAGCTTTCTGCCGTATAGACGATGGGGGCGTACTTCGGATTCTCAGCTTGCAATATAAGAGAATCTTTCTCCTTGTAGACGCGCTTTAGCGTTGCCTCATCCTCGATCAGGACGGCGGCGATCTCGCCGTTATCCACATCCTCCTGCTTGCGGATGAATATAATGTCACCGTCATTGATACGCGCGCCGATCATACTGTCCCCCTGTATCTTCAGGCAGAAATCAGCGTCAATGTCCTCCGTACACTCGCGGTATCCGTCAAAATTCTCATCGGCGTATATGGGAACCCCTGCGGCAATCGTACCGAGGAGGGGGACTTTCTTTGTCCGAATTGGGAAAATGTTGGGAAGATCGGGCAGATCGCCCGAGGCGGGGGATTGCTCCCAACCCATAAGAGCCTCCGGCGTTGTTCGTAACGCTTGGGCGAAAGCTACTATCTTAGATTGTGGTATATCGTTCTCGCCCTTTTCAATTTTGTTGATGGAAGAACGTGACTTATACCCCATGCGTTTTGCTAGTTCCTCTTGTGATATGCCGAGTTCTTCCCTTCGGGTACGAATCCTTTTATATATCTCCAACATATAAACACCACCTAGATATAAACTATAGTGTATGTTCAGTGTACTATATCGTTTCTTGAAAATCAACATTTATTTATTTTTGCAAATAAAAATGTTGACATATAATCTACGCAATGGTATTATACGAGTGTAGATTTATATTCAACAAAGGAGGGGAGAGGATGACAGATACTATAGAGTTTGAGATTGCGCTGAAACGCGCAGGGCTTACAAAGAAAAAGGTTGCACAAAGCCTTGGTATTTCTGAGATGGGGCTGTATCAGAAGGTCAATAACATCACGGAGTTCAAGGCAAGCGAAATCTCAAAACTGTATGAACTGTTGAATCTCAGCAACCTTGCTGAGCAACAGAAGATTTTTTTTGCCCATTGAGTTGATTGTAAATCAACAACAACAACCCCGAGCACGTAGTCAAACGGCATCCGCGCAGAGAGGAGGTGAGGGGATGGAGGTCATCATCAAAGGTGATGTCAAGGAAATCGTTACGCTTCTATTGGAACTGGAGGTGCAGCGAAGAATTTCTTTTGTTGGTGAGATGAAATACTGCTTGCTGAATAAGCAGAAATCACAGCCGCCTGTTGATCCTGTCAAATAACCCCCTTTGACATGGCGTCCTGAATCCATTTGCACTGGTCATCCGGAAGCTGGGCTTGAACATAATGTTTGGTAATCTTGCCTTGGTGCATTCAGGTCGTAGGTAATGAGGTAGAGCATTTTACAACATCCTTTCTGTCATGAAATAAGGGGGAGAACTATGGCGGATATGCAGCTGCTCAAGGCGAAGCTGAGATACAACGGGCTGACCTATCAGGAGGCAGGAGAGATCATAGGCGTTGGGCGAGATACGTTCTCTCGGAAAATGCTCAATGAAGGCGGAGGGTTCACCGTCGAAGAACTGAGGAAACTAAGGGGGGCAATGCAGCTGAGCAAAGATGAACTGTGACGGATATTCTTCCAATTATGTTGATGTTTTACAACATATAGTTGGATAAATCAAGTGTTCTCACAATATGTTGTATAGCCGAAACGGGCGCAAGCCCGTCCGCGGGGAACGACCTCCCTGCGCTGATGATGGCAGGTCACGTCCCGCCCGTTCCGAGGCGAATCATGGTAGATAGCAAAGATGGCGGGGCGTTTCCTCATAGATAGGAGGTGAGGTCATGGGAAAGACAGCGACGGATGCGGCGGCGGATGCTTTCGTTGCAGGGCTCATGGTGGGTTTTGACAGGATCGCTGATGAGAAGCTGACCGAGAAGGTTGATGCGTTGGAGCAGCGGATTGTCGAGCGTCTGCCAAAGGTGGTGGCACTGCCGCCGATGCCTGTAGACGTTCCGGAGGAGCGACTGCTTGATGTGAAACAGGTCGCGGCGATGCTCAGGTGTTCGCCGCGTGCCGCACAGCAGCTGATGGACAGCGGCAACCTGGCCTATGTGCTTCTTGACCCGAGCAGCAATCAGCGGAAAGTCCCATATTCGTGGGTGGTGGAGTACATTCACTCTCTCAAGCGCTATACGGGCAAACTCAGGGAAAAGAAGGAGGTGTCAACATGAAGAAGTTGATTGCTGGGTGCGTTCTAGCAGGAGCGGCGATCCTCTGCGCTGGAATGGCGACGCATGAGGACACACATGCTGTCCTCATCGAGGAGATCTACACCGTTCGCCCCGGTGATACGCTCTGGGGCATCGCCGAGGAGTACGTCAAAAAGAACACCGGCACGCGCCGGTACATCCTCGAATACAAGTCGGGGATGGAGGAGCTGAATCCGTGGCTCCTCGATAGGGACGGGATGATTTATCCCGGCGATGAGATCAAGGTGACCTATTGGGTCAAGGGTGAGGAGGAAACAAAATGAAAATGGAAGTAAAGAAAGAAGCTGCCGCATTCGTGCTGCAGGGAAGCAGCTACAACGGGTGCGGCGAGCCTGTCGAAGTCAACTACGCCGAATTACGGGCGGCGGCGGTAGGAGAAAAGTGGGAAGCCTACGACAACCACAACTGCGGGCGCGCCGTACACAGCGAGTCCGCAGAGGTCGTCCACAAGACGACGCAGGGGGCGGCAGTGCTCCACCGAAAGTGGGGCACGACGGACAGCCCCGACCCGGAGAGCTGGGAGGATACCCCCGAACTCGTCTGGTACGAGTTCGCGTGAAGGAATGGGATGAGGCACTCGCGGGGGGGCGCGCAAACTCAACACACAAGAAGAAGGAGTGTATAGCAATGGAAAATGAGAAGTCAACGGAGAATCAAATCCTTTCTGGGAAGTGTCAAGGCTACAAACCCGAATGGACGGATAATTTTATCTGTCCGGGGGAACTCACAGTGCAGATCACTCTGAGCGAATACCGGGATCTCGTACAGGAGTCTGCAACAGCGCGTCAGAAGATCAGCGAGGCAAATGATAAGAGGGCGGAATACTATCACGAGATGGAGCGGCTCAAGAAAGAGAACGCCGAGCTGAAAGAAAAGATCGTCCAGCTTGCAGGAGGCAAAACACCGCAGGATGCACCCGAGGAAGATGAGTAAAGAAAAAACGCCCGATGCGGCGGCAACCGCACAGGGCGCAGAGAAATAAGGTTTTCACCGTGAGTATATCACGGAATAGGAGGTAAATCAAATGAGATACATTGTGGACTTTGAAATCCACGGGATGATGGAGGATGAATAACATGCGCGTACCAAAGCGACTGCCAAAGAGGCTGGCAGACTACGTGTCCCGCATGGAGCGGGACGGTGCTAGGTTGATTGCGGCATCAATGAGCCGCGCAAGGGGGCGGGCTTTTATCAGCCTGACCCTTACACAGCCCCACGAGTGGATTTCCCCCGACCTCATTACGGCGGAGTTCTCCCTCTCGTATGACCGTAAAGATAAGAGCTTCAAGGAGCAGCTCAGCTCTCATCGCCGCAGTTTTGATATTTTCCGGAAGGCGGTGTTGGCATCATGACAGAGAACGCAGAGAAGAAGCCGTTTGAGGTAACGGACGAGGCAAGCGCGGAGTGGTGCCTCGAAAAACTCGAGGAGAACGAGAAGACGCGTGCCCTCATCGACGAGCAATACAAGCAGATGACCGCACGCTATGAGAAGTGGCGGGCGGACGCGCTGGCAGAGATTGACGGGAGCGATGCACATCTCAAAGGCTTGCTTGAGCCGTGGGTGGCAGAGAAGATCGCGGACGGCAAGAAGAAGTCCGTGAAGCTGCCCTCTGGGCGCGTCGGATTCCGGGCGGGCGGTGAGATATGGAAGATGGGGGACGAGAAGGTCGAAGCGACAACCCCCGCTCTCCTTGCCTTTGTCAAGCAGGATGATGATTCCTTCGTGAAGGTGCAGGAATCCGTGCGCTGGGGCGACTACAAGAAGACGCTCAACGTTATGAAGGACGGACGCGTCGCCACGTCGGACGGTCAGATCATCGAAGGAATGACGGTCACGCAGGGTGCACCGAGCTTCTATGTGGAGGTGGCGAAATGAGCAGAGCAATTCTGGTGTATGGGGAAAGTGGGAGTGGTAAGACAACATCACTCCGCACGCTCGACCCCGAGCGCACCTTTATCGTTGATGCTGATCGTAAGGGGCTCTCGTGGAAGGGCTGGAAGAAGCAGTACAACGGCGCAAAGAAGAACTACACGCAGACCTCAAGCGTCCCGACCATCGAAGCTATCTATCAGAAGATGCAGGGAGAATGGGCGGATAAGTTCGACACGCTCGTCATTGACGGTCTTACCACAATCATGGTGGACGATGAGATGCGCAGAGCGAAGGAACGCGGATTCGATAAGTTCGTCAACCTCGCGCAATGCGTGTGGAACATCGTGTCGGATGCGCACCTCTTGCGTGAGAATCTGACGGTCGTCTTTATCGCTCACTCACTCACGGAACATGACGAGAGCGGCTACCAGTGGACACACGTCAAGACAGGTGGACGCAAGCTCGATAAGATTGTTCTTGAATCCAAGTTTACAACGGTGCTCTGGGCGAAGTCGCTGGACGGGCGGTATGTATTTGTCACACAGGCAGATCACTCCACGGCGAAAAGCCCGATGGATTGTTTTGAGAAGGAGATTCCGAATGACATGGCTGCGGTAATCGCGGCACTCAAGGAGTACGAGGAGGACGATGACAATGATGCAGAAACCAAGTGACTGGGACACGACCCCCGCAATCACAGGGGAATACATTCCTCTGCCGCCGGGCGGCTATGAGTGCCGCATCGTGAAGGTTCAGAAGGGAGAGTCAAAGAGCGGAGCTGCGATGCTGACGATTGCCTTTGATATCGAGAGCGGCAAGTATGCGGGCTACTACCGCAAACAGTACGAGGGGCGCAAGGCAAGCAATGCTGATGCAAAGTGGGGCGGCATGTACTACCAGCTCACGGCTGGCGAGCAGCAGGGGCGGTTCAAGGGAATGCTCCAGAACATCGAGAAGTTCAATCCCGGCTACACATGGGACTGGAACGAGCAGAGCCTTGTCGGCAAACTCTTTGGCGGCAAGTTCCGTGAGGAAGAGTACATCTACAACGGGAAAATCTACACATCAACAAAATGCATCGCAATCTTGCCGATTGAGGGCATTGAGGCAATTACGCCACCCGAAAAGAAGTGCATCGAGCAGGAGATGCGCAACGGATATGGCACTGACGATGACGATATTCCGTTCTGATGGTGCTCTTAGGTAATGTTGTGGAGGAGCGGGATGATGGCGTTACTGTCTTTGTCCCGTTCCCTCATGACAAGAAAAAGCCGGAGGGGTATCAACCCCTTGTTGGTGTGGAGCTTGTCGATAAGCGTCATATATCGGCAGATCAGCGTAAAAAAGCCTATGTGCTGATCTCCTACATTGCCGCGTGGTGGGGGTATACACCACTCGAAGCGATGAAGGAAATGCTAAAGCTCATGTTCGTCGGTGAGGCGGAAACGCTCAGAAGGACATTCTCGCTGTCTGACTGCGATATGACGACCGCAAGGCTGTTTATCACCTACTTGATTGACTTCTGCATCCTCCATGGTGTTGACGTAGGAGAGCCGCTGTATCAGCTCTCAGAGGACATCCCGCGTTATGTGTGGGCGTGCCTCATGAACAAGCGGTGTGCGGTGTGTGGGCGAAAAGCAGAGTTGCATCACTGCAATGGTAGCGTGGTCGGCATGGGGCGCAACCGCAAGGAGATATGTCACATCGGGATGCGTGCGCTGCCCCTGTGTAGGGAACATCACACGGAGATACACGCGGTAGGGCAGGAAGATTTTCTGAGGAGATACTTCCTCGAGCCTGTGCGAATTGACGAGCGGATCGCGAAAGTGCATCGACTGAAAGCGAGGTGAAGATATGTTTGTTGTCAAAGACTTGGAGCGGCTGAAGGAGTACGGGTTTCAAACCACTGGATATACAAACTCTAAGGGCAGGGCGATCTATCGGAAGGAGATAGGCGAATCACAATATGATTCTGCTTCCGCATCTCTGGCACTCATTGTGAATGCTGATGGCGAAAGAGAGAATGAAATTGTGGTTTGTTGTGAAGCAGAATTAGCCACGGATATAAAAACCGTCTACCCCGTTATGTGGGCATTCGACGAGCTTTCTGAGATGCTGCATGATGATGTGATTGTGTGGAGCAAGCTCCCGAGACCATAGAGCGAGGTGGTGAACAGTGTTTAGCATGATTACCCAGCTGACGGCATTCGGAAGAATCAGCATTGACAACCTTTCGGCAACGGCTCAAACCCTCTATCTCAGATTGATTCTGATTGATAACGGGCTTGGCTGGCCGGAACGTTTCTACGCTTCGAATTCTCGGCTAATGACAGAGGCAGGGATTAACAGCGAGAAAACACTTATCACAGCAAGAAATCAGTTAATCCAAATGGGACTTGTCGAGTACAGAAAAGGTACTGCCAAAGGAAAGGCGGGCACGTACAAGCTCAAAATTATCCCGACTACTGGCGTAACTACTGTAGGAACTACTGTAGCATCGGCTGGCGTATCGGGCGCCTATATGACAGACCAATATAGACAAGAAAAGACTAGACAAGAAAAGACTATAGCTGCTGCTGCAACGCGCGCGTGCGAGGGGGACAGTGCCCTTGCAGAAGCAGTGCGCGTGTTCGAGGAAAACATCCACCCTCTTGGCGGTGACATAGAGAGTGATACGCTCATTGACCTTGTAGACGACTACAGTGCGCCATGGGTGATCGCCGCTGTCAAAGAGGCGGTGATATACAACGCACGCAGCATGGGATACATGAAAGCCGTTCTTGAGCGGTGGAAGCGTGACGGGTTCAAGGCACCGAGGAAAGGGGTGAAACAGCATGGAACAGGCAGGAACGATAGCCGCGAGGCTCTTGAAGAACGGTATTCAGATTTCGCCGAAGCCGACCGCAACTACATCCCTCCGTGGAAGCTACGATCTTCCAGCGGAGGAGATCAGGCGGCATCGGGAGGAGATTGCGGACATTGAGCGTGCGCAGGAAAGATGCAAGGGATGCACGGGAGAGGTCTGCAAACAACCTTCTCAGGGCATGATTCCCGTCGTCGAAGTCCATGACGGGCGGTTTTGTTACGCTCTCAGGCGATGCCGTCACGAGCGAAACCGTCTGGTACGTCTGCGCATCTTACGACTCTTTGCTTCTGCCCGTGTCCCTAGGGCGTACGAAGGGGACACGTTCGCGGATTACATCGTCACGGAGGCGAACAAAGACGCCGTCGATGCGGCACACATGATGGTCGCAGACGAGATCAAGGGGCTGTTTCTCCACGGCGAGAAAGGCACGGGCAAGGCAAAGCTCGCGGCAATCATCGCCAACGAGCGGGCGGGCGCGGGAAAGCCTGTGCTCTTTGCCTCTGTGCCTGACCTCATGGCAGACATCCGCGCATCGTTCGCGAGCGGCGGAACGTCGGAGCGGGTACAGACGGTTAAGGAGACGCCATTTCTCGTGTTGGACGATCTCGGCGCAGAGAAAATGACGGAGTGGGTTGGCGAGCAGCTCTTTTGCATCGTGAATCACAGGTACAACGAGCAGCTGCCGACGGTCGTCACGAGCAACTACAGCCCGACGCAGATCATCCGCCACATGGCAACGGTGGACGCGCGGGGCAACGTGATTGACGATATGCAGGGGCAACGGATTATGTCGCGCATCTACGGGATGTGCGAGCGGGTAGAGATTAGGGGCGCCGATTGGCGCATGAAAGGAGCGTGCTGAGATGGATTTGAAATGGATAGCGCAGATGGCAGAAAGGGTACGTGAACTGGAAGCGGAGAACAAGCGCTTGAAAGGCTTGTTGGAAGAGCAAGATAACAAGCAGGTGCTCGATATGACAAAGCCGCAGCCGTGCAACATGTTTGACGTTGCGGATGGTGAGGCGTGGGCAAAGGAACTGGGCAAGCACATGTATGATGTCGTTAGAGATGTGATATACATGGATCAGTTTTTTGATTGTGTAGAGCGTGCGGATGAAGCGGCTCTCGCCGAAAAACTCACGTATATTACCACGGTCTGTACGTCATGGATTGCCGCGCTCGGCTATGACGAAGCGATGCGCGGCGACCTGCAGCGGCGCGTGAACGAGAAGAACAAGGAACGCGGGTATTTCTGAGGAGGCGGCGAGATGGACGAGTATCATCCCTGCAAAAAGTCCGACCCGACGGCGCGGGAGGCGATCGGGAACGTGATGCGCCTTGTGCGGGCGCAGAACAGGAACAAGTACAACGCACGCAAGACAACGGTGTGCGGGTACACGTTTGACAGTAGGAGAGAGGCAGAAATCTATCTTGACCTACTCTCACGAAAGCAGCACGGCGAGGTTCTCCGCATCGGCTTGCAGCCATCCTACACCCTTCTTGAGGGATTCCGTGACAACACGGGCAAGAAGCAGAGACCGATTACCTACACAGCGGATTTCCTTGTCACCTACGCCGACGGGCGCAATGAGGTGATCGAGGTTAAGGGCGTACGTACGCGTGACTATCTGCTACGCAAGAAGCTATTTCTCTACAAGATGAGGGACGAGAATATCATTTTTCGGGAGGTAAAGTAATGACGCTCGGCAGTCTGTTTGACGGCATCGGCGGCTTCTTACTTGCGGCGCGTCATGCGGGGGTTACGCCTATATGGGCGAGTGAAATCGAGCCGTTCCCGTGTTCGGTGACGGCGCGGCACTTCCCCGATGTGCAGCAGCTCGGAGACATTACACAGATCAATCCCGACGAGATAGAGCCCGTGGACATTATCTGCGCGGGAAGCCCGTGTCAAGATTTGAGTATTGCAGGAAAAAGAAAGGGGCTGAACGGTGAACGCAGCGGCTTATTCCGCACAGCAGCTCACCTTGTTCGACGAATGTGGGAGCGTACCGCAGGGGAGTATCCGAGATTCTTTGTTTGGGAGAACGTCCCCGGTGCATTCTCGAGCAATAAAGGAGCTGATTTTAGAGCCGTGCTTGAGGAAATCGGACAGACCGAAATTCCAATACCTTCCAATGGAAAATGGGCAAACGCAGGACTGGCAGAACTGCAAGAGTGTCAAATCGCATGGCGCGTCCTCGACGCGCAATATTGGGGAGTCCCCCAACGCCGCCGTAGAATCTGTCTTGTCGCGGATTTTGCAGCCTCTGGAAGATGTGCCGGAGAAATACTATTTGAGTCAAAGAGCGTGCAAGGGGATATTGCGGCGAGCACAGGAACGGGGGAAGAAGCTGCCCGAGGAGCTGAGGATTGCGCTCGAATTGCAGTCTACGATATGACACACGCGGATGAGGTTATGCGCCCTGTGCGTGGTGACATCGCTCCAACCCTCAACGCCCGCATGGGGACGGGAGGAAATCAAGTACCTGTCGTGCTCACGGAAGGAAAGGTGCGTCGTCTCACACCAACGGAGTGTGAACGCTTGCAGGGACTAGAGGACGGATACACCGAGGGCGGAAGCGATACGGCGCGCTACAAGGCACTCGGCAACGGCATGGCGCAGCTCTGCGCGGACTATGTGATTCGGAGGATTGTGGAGGTGAGCAATGAAACCAATTCTTGACGCTTGCTGCGGATCCAAAATGTTCTGGTTCGACAAAGAAAATCCTGCGGCCGTGTTTATGGACAATCGCAGCTTTGCCCAAAACCTTTGTGATGGACGGCGATTCGAGGTAAAGCCCGATCTGATCGCGGACTTCCGAGAGATACAATTTCCCGACGAGAGTTTCCGTCTTGTCGTATTTGACCCGCCGCACCTGTGCAGAGCAGGAAAGACTTCATGGCTTGGCATCAAGTACGGAGTGCTTGAAAGTACATGGCAAGATGACCTGCGTCGAGGATTCGAGGAGCGTATGCGCGTCCTAAAAGATTACGGCGTATTGATCTTCAAATGGTCGGAAGATCAGATTTCTACGGCGGATGTTCTGAAACTTCTCCCCGTGCGACCGTTGTTCGGGAACCGGAGGGGGAAGACAATCTGGCTGGTGTTTATGAAATTTCCGGAGGAACAACAACTACAATCGCAAAAATGCGGTTGAAAACACTGAATAACATCCAAAACTCGGGATATTCGACACTTATCTATTGGGGAGGCATCGGGCGACTATCCCGGGACACCTGTGCCGGATGAGGAGATTCCGTTTTGAGGGATAAGAAAAAAAGAGCGCCATATCACCGCTCTTTTGGTGCGTTCAGATAGACAGGAGGAAATAGCGTGAGAGAGTATGGCGACTATATCAGGGAGACAAAGCGGCTCTTGCAGAACTACAACAAAATGAAGGTCGCCGTCACGAATCTCACAGAGGAGATTAAGGCGCAGGAGATGGTCTTGCGTGATGAATCCATATCCTCCATCCAGTACGGAGACAATCGTATCAGCGGCGGGACAAGGGAATTGACTACAACAGAGGCGGCCGCTGTACGTCGCATTAAGCTTGAGGGGCATATTGCGGATATGCGGATCCGCAGAGATGAAATAGAGCGCACGATACGGGCGATTGATCGAGCCTTTGAGTCGCTGGATGATGCAGATGTGGAGCTGGTACAAGGGCGGTATATGCGGGGGCAGTCGTGGATAGAGATCGCGGATGTTCTGAACTATACAGAGAAGTGGGCGCAGGAGAAAGGCGGGAAGGTGCTGCGGGATGTGGCACTGATGTTGTTTGGGGTGGAAGTGAGACCGGTACAGTTGAAGATTTTTTTCTAGAAAAAGAGGGGATTCTTGTATTTTCGACGAATATATGCCTAGAAGCAGGCATATATTCGACAAGTTGGGAGGGAATATCATGTATGCAGCAATGGACTTGGCGAAATATATTGTTTCTAAATGCACTAAGGAAAATGTACCAATTAGCAATTTACAACTTCAGAAAATATTATATTATATTCAAAAAGAGTTTTTACATAAACGGGGAACTATTGCCTTTAATGATAGTATAGAGGCGTGGCAGTTTGGACCTGTTGTCCCAAGAGTTTATTACTTTTTTAGTGGTGCGGGTTCAATGCCTATTTTGATGCAGTACAATATAAAAATTGGCAAGGATGACGAAAAGTTAATTGATTCAATAGTAGAAGAAAAGAGATCGTTGAATCCATGGGAAATGGTAGAAGATACACATAGACCCAATGGTGCATGGGATTCAATTTATCGAGATGGAAGAGGCGCTAGTGATGTCATTCCTGTTAAAATGATTGTGGAGCGAGGATAAGAATGGATTCTGTTGAAGAAGAGATTCGTCAAAAGGATTTGAGGAAGCTCTTATTTGATTTGGCTAAGACACAAGATATTTTACAAACATCAGATAGGGAAAAGGCTATATATGAGCGTCTGGAGAGGATATATTATTCTCCACCTAATAGTCAAAAATTTCATCATTTATATTCCGAAATTTTTTCGATATTAGCTCAAATAACACGTGATCCGGCTTTAGGAAATATAGATATTTTGGGACAAAATCTTTCATTGTTGCGTGCTAATTATAAACCAGAAAAGCAAGATGAAATGTTCATCGATATTACAGATTGTTTAAGAAAATTATATGATCATGTTAATTTAGATATAGCAAGACTTAATTATTCAAAAGAAATATTTTGGAAAGCTTCTGGTGGTGAAGAATATATTAGATTACATGAACAGATGCAATGCACAGAGAAGAACTTTTCTGAACAACTTAATGCTATATCAACTGAAACCAGAGAAAAGGCAAAAAAGCTTGAGATACGTTTGAGAGGTCTGCAGAAAGAATATATTGCCATTCTTGGAATATTTGCAGCAATTATGCTGTCATTTACTGCGGGCATTACTTTTTCCAACTCAGTATTTCAAAATATCGACAAGGCAAGTATTTATAGGTTAGCTTTTGTTGTCTCTCTTATAGGGGTGGTGCTAATCAATATTCTTTTTGGACTTTTTTACTATATTAACCATTTGGTTCGTGACGAGAATAAAAGAGCATCAGCTATACCATTATTGATATCAAATGGTGTGCTTTTTATCATTATGGGAATGACAGTTTGCTTTTGGTATGTTGGGGAAATTGAAGGAAGAAATATAAAAATAAGCGAACAACACATATCAGGGGGGATAATAAACGCCATAATAAACTTCTTCAAATAGTTGCCTTGTGGATAACTCAATTGCCTTCCCAACGGTATTTTTAACCGGGTTTTTGTTCTGTTTTACTTCCTTTTTTTCGCAGAAAAACCTGCTATACTGTTAATGTGGCCGGTTTGGAACGAGCCGCCACTACTTCCTTCAATCCCTTCCCTAACACAGAGCCGTCTCATGCGAGGCGGCTTTTCTGTTGGGCGGAGGTTGAGATATAAATTTCTCTGTTTTTTTTTATGTTTCGTTTGTGGGAAGTATAAATTTTGAGGGCATAGCTGCGGCAGTGCCCTTTTTGCATGAGTGGAAAGGAGGTGACGACGTGAAGCTGCCACCAATGCAGGATCGTTTCGTGGATGAGTGGTTAATTGACTTCAACGGGACACAGGCGGCAATTCGTGCAGGATACAGCGAACGCTCGGCAAGAAGTATTGCGGGCAGACTGTTGACAAAAGATAACATCCAAGCCGAAATTTCGCGTCGTCAAAAAGACCTCCAACGACGCACAGAGGTGACGCAAGAGCGCGTTGTCAAGGAGCTTGCACGCGTTGCTTTTGCGGATGCGACGGACTTTGTACAAGTCGAGACCCGGATAATCAATAGGGGGGACATAGAGGTTCCGCTCGAGTTGGCTGTACACAAGGAGACCGCTGAGCTTTCTGCTGACCAGCGCGCGGCTATTGCAAGCATCAAACAAGGGGCCAACGGGGTTGAACTAAAGCTGCACGACAAGATCAAGGCACTTGAGCTTCTGGGGAGGCACATCGGTATGTTTAACGACAAGCTCGAGGTCAAGGCGACCGTTGAGAATCCCTTTGCAGGGCTTTCGACGGAGGAGCTTCGGAACGTGATCGACAGTGGATAGCAGGCTGATTCTTCAAGCAAAACTGGAACTTGCACGGCGCGAGTTCTTTTTTTATTGCTGTCTGCGTGCACCCGATTTCTATAAGCCCGAGCGTTCCTATCTTCGTGAGCTCTGTGATGCGCTGCAGGAGTTCTACGAGGGCGGGGATGAGGTACTTGTCATCAACGAGCCGCCGCGTCACGGCAAGAGCCGCACGGCGGGGCTGTTCGTGGAGTGGATCCTCGGCAGGAATCCGAAAGAGAAGATCATGACAGGATCGTACAACGAAACGCTCTCGACGGTGTTCTCGAAGAACGTTCGCAACAGTATTCAGGAGATCAAGGCGGACGCAGCACGCATCGTCTATAGTGACATCTTTCCTGGCGTAGCGATAAAGGCGGGTGACGCGGCGATGAATCTATGGAGTCTTGCGGGCGGCTATAACAGCTATCTTGCGACCTCTCCGACGGGCACAGCGACGGGCTTCGGCTGCTCGCTGATGATCATCGACGACCTCATCAAGAACGCGGAAGAGGCATATAACGAGACGGTCAAGGAAAAGTATTGGGATTGGTTCACGAATACCATGCTCTCGCGTCTTGAGGAGGGCGGCAAGATCATCGTCATTATGACGCGCTGGGCATCGGATGACCTTGCGGGCAATGTGCTCAGACATTTCGCTGACCGCCGCATCCGCCACATCTCCATGAAGGCACTGCAGGGCGACGGGACGATGCTCTGCGATGAAATTCTCTCGCGCAAGTCCTACGAGGACAAAGTACGGGCGATGGGCGCGGATATTGCCTCTGCGAACTATCAGCAGGAGCCGATCGACATCAAAGGGCGGCTATACAGTACGCTCAAGACATACGATGACGTGCCGCGTAACACCTGCGGGCATCCGCTCTTCACGTCGGTCAAGGCGTATGTCGACACAGCGGACACGGGCGAGGATTACCTATGCGCCATCGTGTATGGCGCATACGCCAAGGAGGCCTATGTGCTCGACGTTCTCTATACGAAAGCCCCGATGGAGGAGACGGAGCCATTGGCGGCGCAGATGCTTCACAAGAACGGTGTCAATATCGCTGATATTGAGTCCAACTCGGGCGGGCGCGGATTCGCGCGTTCGGTGGAGCGGCATCTGCGCGAGACGTTCGGGAGCAACAAAACTGTCATTCGACCGTTTCACCAGTCGCGGAACAAGGCAGCACGGATTCTCTCCAATGCGACGTGGGTGATGGAGCATGTTTATTTCCCAACCAACTGGCGTGACCGCTGGCCGGAGTACTATGACGCTATGACACGGTATCAGCGTGAGGGCAAGAACAAGCACGATGATGCGCCCGATGCGACAACAGGCATTGCCGAGAAGATTGGCGCGGGTGATCTGTATAGTTTTGAGTAAGGAGGTGGGGCAATGTCCTTTATGGACGTGGTACGATACATCATTCGTCGCGGTGCTGAGTCCGTCATGAGCGAGGATGAATTTATCGAGGTCGAGACGGCGGCATGGCTGGCATCTGAAAAACGCCGCCAGATGATGATCGGCGAGGCGTATGCGCGCGGAGAGCATGATGTGCTCTACAAGACCCGCAGCGCGATCGGTGACGGCGGCAAAAAGACCACCGTGCGTAATCTGCCGAACAACATCATCATCGACAACCAGTACGGCAAGCTCGTCAATCAGAAAGCGAGCTACCTGCTCGCCAAGCCCTTTGAAGTAAAGACGGAGGACGATAGGTTCGGCGCACAGCTGCAGAGCGTATTCAACCAGGCATTTCGTCGCACGCTCAAGCAGATCGGCGAGGATTGCCTCAATGCGGGCGTCGGGTATCTCTACCCGTACTTTGCGGATAACGAGCTGCGCTTTCGGCGATTCGCCCCCGAGGAGATTCTGCCGTTCTGGATGGACGATGCGCATGAGGAGCTTGCTTCATTCCTGCGCGTCTACACCCTCGATTATTACGAGGGGCGCACGAAAAAAGAGAGCATCAAGGTGCAGTACTTCTCGAAAGAGGGCGTGCGGTACTTTACATTTGATTCGGGCAAGCTCCTGCCGGATGCGGAGGCGGAGGATTCACCGTATTTGCAGGTGGGCGGCGTGCCGATGAATTGGGATCGCGTTCCGCTTATCGTGTTTCGCGCGAACAGTGCCGAGCGTCCGTTGATCTCACGCGTAAAATCCTTGCAGGACGCACTCAACACACTGCTTTCGACATTCGCGGACAACTTGCAGGAGGACGCACGGAGCACAATCCTCGTCATCCACAACTATGACGGCGAGGAGCTCGGCGGATTCCGCAAGAACCTCTCAACTTTTGGCGCAATCAAAGTTCGAGACTCTGAGACCGCCAAGGGCGGCGTGGAGACGCTTTCCATCGAGGTCAATGCGCAGAACTATGAGCTCGTCCTGCGTCTCCTCAAGCGCGCCATCATCGAGAACGGCTGCGGATTCGACGCGAAGGATGACCGTCTATCGAACAATCCAAATCAGATGAACATCCAGTCGATGTACTCGGATATCGACCTTGACGCCAATGATATGGAGCTTGAATTTCAAGCGGCGTTGGAGCGTCTGATGTGGTTTGTCGGTGTTGCTCTGCGACTGAAAAAGGTCGAGCCCGGCGCGGTGGAGTTTGTCTTTAACCGCGACATCCTCATCAACGAGGCGGAGGCGATTGCGGACTGTCGTGATTCCGAGGGCGTAATCAGTCGGGAGACCATCATCGCAAATCATCCGTGGACGAAGGATACGAAAGCAGAGCTCGAGCGTCTCAAAAAAGAGCGCGCCGATTAGGCGGAGGAGATGCGGGGCATGTATCCGGTAGGTGAGGAGCATGGAGCACGATAAGTACTGGGCAGAGCGATTCGAGCAGCTGACGGAGGCGGAGCTGCGCAAGGCGGACGATCTCAGCGCGGAGATGGTCAAGGAGTACCGACAGACCGCGCAAGACCTGAATGACGATATTCAGCGTTGGTATGCACGATTCGCCGCTGAGAACAAAATGAGCCTTGCCGAGGCACGGCGTGTACTGACGGGGCGAGAACTTGCTGAGTTCCGCTGGACGGTGGACGAATACATTAAATATGCCAAGAAAGCGGATCTTTCCGAGGCATATATCCAGAAGCTAAAGAATGCCTCCGCGCGTGTCCACATTGACCGCCTCGAGGCGATACGGATGCAGATGGCACAGCACGTCGAAAAGCTTGCGGCAAAGGGGAATGCACGCCTCACGGACGTGCTGCGCGACATCTACCCCGACGCGCAGATGCGCACAGCGTACGAGGTGCAAAAGAAAAAGGGGTTTGAACCCTTCGCCCGCATCCCCGAGGCAGATGTTGACCGCATCCTAAAGAAACCGTGGGTATCCGATGGGCTGAACTTCTCCGACCGCATTTGGCGCGACAAAGAACGCCTGCTGAATACCCTGCAAGGAGAGCTGACGCGCGGACTGATACGCGGCGAGCCATACGGCAAGATTGCACAGCGGATCGCGGGGCGCATGGGTGTCGCCCGCAGCGCGGCGGCGCGGCTTGTAGAGACGGAGGCGGCTTTTTTCTCCTCGCGGGGACAGCTGGACGCATTCCGCGACCTCGGCGTAGAGCAATATGAGTTCGTGGCGACGCTCGACAGCAGGACATCAGAGACATGCCGCGAGATGGACGGCAAGGTGCTTCCCCTATCAGAGTTCAAACCCGGCATCACCGCCCCGCCGCTCCACTGTCACTGCCGATCAACCACCTGCCCGTACTTCGATGATGAGTTTACGGAGGGAGAGACACGGGCGGCGCGCGATCCTGAGACGGGGAAGACCGTGCAGGTGGATAGTAGGCTGACGTATGAAAACTGGAAGAACATTTTCGTCGACAAGACGCAGACGCTTGACGAGTGGAAAGAAAATGTCGCTTCACAGGCGACAAATGCTCCCGGTACATTGAATGCGGGTGCGCAAAGTGGTACAATAAAATCAAACCTATGGAGTACGCCAAATGGTTGGCAAATGTCTAGCGGATACAAGTACATTATGAACTCTGCTAAGGCGAGCGGGGTTGAATATAGGAGCGTCAGCACATTTGCTAAGTTGCCGACCGATGATGAAATCATATCACGATTGGCCGGTGGGGATAAAACCAAGGGCTCTTGTGCGTCACTTGCGCTCGCATACGCAGGAAATAAGGCGGGATTAGACGTAATCGATTTTAGGGGCGGGCTGAGTCAAAGCTTTTTCTCAAGATATTACAACCTGAATAACATAGCGCATTTTTCTGGTGTTGTGTCAAGGGAAATTACCCTTAAGAGATGCGCAACGGATTTGGCCAAATATCTCAAAGGAAATGAGGTCGTTGACGGGAAGGAGTACTGCTTAATTGCGGGGGCGCATGCGTCAATTATAAGGCGGTTGAATGGGGTTCTTGAATATCTGGAATTACAATCACCGGAAACAACAGGTCACGTAAAAAACGGATGGAATCGTTTTGATAGATACGGCAATGTTGCGGCGTGCCTATATCGTCGGTTTGGGTGTAAAAAGACTGTTGCGAGCCGTGCGATACTTATTGAAATAGATTCTTTCTTAAATAATCCGGAAATAAGGAGCACCCTTGGATATATCAATACGGATGTGAACGCTCAGATGAAGGGGGTTACTGGAAATGTCAAATGATACGTCTGTTTGGGAAAAAAGATACAAGGGCAGTAAAATTTGGTGGAAGAATATTCCTGGGGTTATTGGTGAGTTCGTTTTTAGTTTCGACAAGAAACGAGAGTATAACCTGTTTCAGGATTATGAGAAGCTGACACCTGAACAGAGAAAACTCGTAGATGCGGAGAATCCTCTGATTCCTTGACAATCAAACACAAAGCACTTGCGAATCATTGTAAGTGCTTTTCTTATGCCCATTTTGAAGCTCATCATTGGGAAAGATGATGCTATCGTGCAAGTATTAAAATACACAAAGAAGGAGTGAACCCATCCCCCCCCCCCGCCAATATGGGCAGAGGGTCGTGCTCACTCCTGTTACTTGTATTATACAATAGTCCAATTTGAAAATCAATAGGGGGTAATCATGCGAATCATCATTGAAGGGACGAAGGACGAAATAGCGGCGATCCTTCGCCTTGAAGAATCGCCGCAGGTGGATGTGGGCAAGGTTATAGGGAATATTACTGCCGAACTCAAGCGTGCAATGCAGGAGGGCGCACATGAAAATATTCGGGTTTGATCTCGGTATCAAGTACATCCAATTTTTGACACCGGACGGAGAGGAGGCATACTATGTCGAAAGATGACTACCACGTTCTCGCCTATCAGCTGCTCTCATACCTCTATGACTGCCTGCGGCGCGGCGAGGCGCCCGACGTTGAGCAGGTGTATTGGAACGAGGCGCACGCCGCCGTGAAAGTGAATGAGCGGTATTGGAACTATGTGTTGAAACATCTGGCGGATGACGGCTATATCGAGGGGCTTTCATTCGTTTCTGTCCTCGGTCGGCTCAACGCACAGCCGCGCATTACGGAGGCAGTCAACATCACGCCGAAGGGCATTGACTACCTCGAGGAAAACAGCAGCATGAAGAAGGCGTACCGCGTTATCAAGGGAATCAAAGATATCATTCCCGGCGCATAAAGCACTTACGAATCGTCGTGAGTGCTTTTCTTATGCCCAATTTTCAAGGAGGTGGTGCCGTGGCGCACTGAATCATACCGATATAGCAATCTAGCAGAATGGAGGAATCTATGACAAAAGACGAACTCAAGGCTCTCGGGCTCTCCGATGAACAGGCGGCGAAGGTCGCGGAGGACTACGAAAAGAACTACGTCGAAAAGAGCCGCTTCACTGCCAAGGAGGACGAGCTCAAGGCGGCCAAGGACGAGAGTAAGACCGCACGCGGGGAGCTCGACAAGCTGAAGAAGGATCACAAGGACAACGCCGAACTCGTCAAGCAGATCGACGAGCTCAAGGCGGCCGCCGATGCACGCGACAAGGAGCACGCAGCGAAGGTCAAGGCGATGGAGATTGATTCCATCGTTGAAAAGTCCCTGCTCGGGGCGAAGGCGAAGAACACCGCCGCTGTGCGTGCACTCCTGAAGCTCGAGGGCGCAGAGGCGGAGGACGGCAAGATCAAGGGGCTTGACGATCAGATCAAAAAGCTCAAAGAATCCGATGCGTATCTCTTTGAGACAGAGGGCACGGTGCGGGTAGAAGGGCTGAACCCGCCCGGTGGCAACGGCGGCGGTACGCCCGCACCGACGGTTCAGCAACAGTTTGAGACAGCGATGGGGCTGTAAGCGAAAGGAGTAAATTTTATGGCAATCAATACGCTTGAGATGGCAAAGATTTTCCAGCAGTCGCTCGACAAGCAGATGGGCATCGAGGCGACATCGGGCTGGATGGAGAGCAATGCACAGAATGTGAAGTACAACGGCGGCGACACGGTGCGTATGCCGCGCATCTCGACCACGGGCATGGCGAAGTACGATCGCGACAACGGATTCAATCAGGGCTCTGTGACGCTGACCTATGACGACTACAAGCTGACGCAGGATCGCGGCCGCACGTTCCAGCTTGACTCCATGGACGTGGATGAGAGCAATTTTATCGCCTCGGCAGGGACGGTCATGGGCGAGTTCCAGCGGCTGCAGGTTGTCCCCGAGGTCGATGCGTACCGCTACAGCCGCATTGCCGCGCTCGCGAAGAACGCGCATCGCACGACGGACGGATTCACGCCGAGCGAGACGAATATCCTTGCGCAGCTTGACAAGGAGATCACCGACCTGCAGGATGCCATCGGCGAGGCAGAGCAGCTGGTGATCCTCATGGCGACGCCGATCCGCACGGTGCTCAACAACGTGAAGAATATCGAGCGGCGTCTTGACGTGACGCAGTTCAAGGCGGGGGAAATCAACACGAGGGTCAAGACATACAACGAGATCCCGATTTTCTCTGTGCCCTCGCTGCGCATGAAGACAGCATATGTCTTTGCAGACGGCAAGACGACAGGGCAGGAGGCAGGCGGATTCAAGGCGGATACGGGTGCGAAGTCCATCAACTGGATCATCATCTCGCGGCGTGCGCCGATTGCGATCTCCAAGACGGACAAGGTACGCATTTTCACACCTGACGTCAACCAGAAGGCGGACGCGTGGAAGCTCGACTATCGCAAATTCCACGATATCTGGATCCCGACGAATAAGCTCGCGGGCGTCTGGGCGAATCTCGGTGCGTAAGGAGGTACATCATGACAAGACTGGTACGGCTGAACGAGGTGCAGTACGCAGAGACGGAGCATCAAGTCGCAGGGCTGATGGCGCAGGGCTTCCATGAGGAGGATCTCGCTGCACCAACGGAGGAGACAATACCTGAGCCGAATCCTGCGCTGGAGAACCCCGAACCCGCCGATGGCAAGAAGGGCGGCAAATAATGCTCGCCGATGTACGGATGCTGATTAAGGCATCCGTTGGCTACGAGGTGCAGGATATTGACCTGCCCGTCCTATCGTACATCTACAGCGACGTTGAGCAGCACATCAAGAATGACTGCAACGTGGCAGAGATCCCCGAGGGCTTGCAGACGGTTCTGGATGAACTGACGGCAGGCAAATTTCTCGCCCTGCAAAAGGGCGTGATTCTCGCTGCGGACGGGCTTGACGTCGTAAAGTCCATCCGCGAAGGGGATACAACCGTTGAGATCGGCGGAACAACGCCCGAACAGCGGTATGATGCGCTCGTGCAGGTGCTCACAAGGGAGCGTGATCTCTCATGTTACCGAAAATTTCGCTGGTAAGACGCGCGGTAGAGCATCTCTATGATGGCAGAATGACCGTTGAGGAGGCGCGCAAGGAGAAGAATGCAAAGAACATCACCGCGCTCGTATGGAGTGCAGTCATTGAGGATGTACCCTGCCGTGTCAGCTATAAGACCATCGCTCCCGCGGGACGGTCGGACACGGTGGACAGCACCGCGCAGACGATCACGCTCTTTACCGCGCCTGATATTGACATCAAGCCCGGCAGCCGCGTGACCGTTGTGCAGCGCGGGCACACGATGCATTTTTCCTGCGCGGGCGTTCCTGCGGTCTACGAGTCGCATCAAGAGGTTCCGCTGACAAGGTGGGAGGAGCATCCGTAATGGCAAAGATCGACACAAGCGAGCTGAAAAAGTTCCAGGCACAGCTGCAGCAGATCGCGGCACCTGCAGAGCGGCAGCGGTTCTACGAGGACTGCCTCGGCGATCTTACAGCGCGTTTTCTGCGGAAGGTCATCAAGCGCACGCCCGTCGGGAAAACTGCTTATGAGCCGATGAGGGAAAAGGACGGAAGTCCCGCAACGCATCGGCGCGGAAAGCGCAAAGGCGAAGTGAAGCTCCGACGGCTCTCAGGCGGTGGGACACTGCGGCGCGGATGGTCGATGCTGCTCAAGGGCAAAATTCGCGTGCAGAGGATCGGCAATACCTATCGGGTTGAGCTCGTCAATAACACAGAATATGCCTCCTATGTTGAATACGGACATCGGCAGACACCGGGGCGGTATGTGCCCGCCCTCGGGAAGCGCCTTAAGGCGGCATGGGTGGAGGGTCAATTTCCAATGACACTCTCTGCCCGCGAGGTGGAGAGTACGGCACCTGCGATTCTGGCGCGAAAGATTCAGCGGTATTTCGAGGAGAGGATCCATGGGAAATGACATTGTGGACGGGATCGCCGTCCGTCTTGGCGAGCTGTTTCCCGATATTGAAGTGCATCGGGATGAAATCGGACAGGGGTTTGAAGAACCTTGCTTTTTCATTTTGCCGCTTCGCATGGCGCAGGAGGCAAAGCTCGGCAACCGCTATTATCGGCGACACAGCTTTGATGTGCATTATTTCCCACGCACGGAGGGCGCGTCCGAGGAGATGCAGGAGGTCATAGATATGCTTCTCATGGGGCTCGAATACATCCGTATGGGCGACGATCTTATCCGCGCAGCCCGCACGGAGGCAGAGATACATGACGGCGTGCTTCACTTCATGGCGGACTATGACGTGCTCGTCCTCTGTGAGCGTGAGAAAGTCCCGCCGATGGAGACGCTGACGCAGCGTCAGCGCGTGAAAGGATGATGAATATATGGACGAAGAGAAAGCAGTGCAGAAGGAGGCACGCTATACACGTGAGGCACTTGCGGCATCGGCGAAGTATCGCCCGTGCTGCGACGCGCTCATGATCCTCCTCGAGGAGGGGAAGGAATACACCTTCACCGAGGTCGATCAGATGGTGGAGGAGTTTAACGGCAGGACTGTCACTGAGGCGACGGTCGGAAAGGAGTGATTTTATGGCACTGGGCGGCGGTACTTGGCTGTTTCAAAACAAGAAACTGCCTGGGACGTATATCAATTTTGTGTCGCGTGTGCGCGCATCGACGGATATTGCAGATCGCGGCTATGCAACGATGCCGCTTGAGCTGGACTGGGGCCCCGTTGGCAGTGTGTTTGCCGTAACGGCAGAGGACTTTCAGGAGCGCAGCCTTTCGATCTTCGGCTATGCATATACCGCGCCGGAGCTCAAGTCCCTGCGTGATCTCTTCCTCAACCTCAAAACGGGGTACTTCTACCGCCTCGACAACGGCGCGGTGGCGGCATCCTGCGCACTGGCGAAGGCAAAGTATCCGGGCAAACGAGGGAATGACATCACGGTGTCTGTAGCGGCAAACGTTGACAACACGAGCGCATTTGACGTGACAACCTATATGATCGTTGACGGCTCGCCCGCAAAGGTGGGTGAGCAAAAGAACGTCAAGGCATGGGCGGATGTTGCGGATAACGACTATGTGACATGGACGCGTACGGGGAATCTCGAGGCGAAGGCGGGCGAGAAGCTGAAGGGCGGCACAAACGGTGCGGCGGTCACGGGGCTCCAATATCAGAGCTATCTTGACGCCATCGAGCCGTACTATTTCAACATCATGGGCTATGCAGGCTCGGACGCGACGATCCAGCAGCTTTTGATCCAGTTCACGAAGCGGATGCGCGAGGCGACGGGCGCGAAGTTCCAGCTCATCATCCACGGCCGTGAGAATGTCGACTATGAGGGCGTCATCTCGCTCAAAAACGCTGTGCGCGACGAGGGCGCACAGCCGGGCGCAGCGGTCTACTGGCTGACGGGCGCGGAGGCAAGCTGCGCGGTCAATGCATCGTGCACGAACAAGACCTATGACGGCGAGTACAAGATCAACACGAAGTACAGTCAGTCGGAGCTCGAACGTGCGATGGTCTCGGGCATGATGATGTTCCACAACGTCGCGGACTCGGTCTCGGGGGATGTGGTCGGCAAGACAAATGTTCTCAGCGACATCAACACATTTACGAGCTTCTCGAAAAAGAAGAACGCTGATTTCGCTCTGAATCAGGTCATCCGCGTCCTCGATCAGATCGCCATCGACGTGGCGCGTCTCTTTAATCGGACGTATCTCGGCAAGGAGCAGAACGATGAGGACGGGCGCACGGCACTCTGGGGCGACATTGTTGCATTGCACAAGGAGTATCAGCGTGTGCGTGCCATTCAGAACTTCGACCCGAAAGACGTGCCGATTCCGACACAGGGCGAGAAAAAGACGGACGTGCTCATGAACTACTCTGTGCAGCCGACGTGCTGTATGGAACGCCTCTATATGACCATCGAGGTAGCATAAGGAAAGGAGTGAAACACTATGGCACTAAGTGCGATCCGCACGATGCACGCGAAGGATGTCATCTCGGCAAAACTCGCATCTGCGTACGTGTCTGTTAAGGGAGAGCGGTTCCTGCTCTTTCAGGCAAAAAAACTCGAGGCAAAGCTCGAGAAGAAGAAAGAGGAGGTTGCCATCCTCGGGCGTATGGCAAAGGGGCACAAGGCGACGAGCGTCAACGGCACGGGGAGCATGACGATCTACAAGAACACGCCGCTCTTTGATCGGATGTTGCTCGAATTTAAGTCCACGGGCAAGGATACCTATTTTGACCTGCAGATCACAAACGAGGATCCGACCTCGGAGGCAGGGCGGCAGGTGACCATCCTCAAGGACTGCAACATTGACAGCGGCATTATTGCCGCATTTGACGCTGACGGCGAATGGCTCGAGCAGGACGTAGACTTTACCTTTGAGGACGTGGAGCAGCCGACGCAGTTCAAGATGCTCGACGGTATGCAGTAAAGGAGAAACAGAATGGAAAACATGACACTGACAGGATTTCTTTCCGAAAACGCGATCAAGCCCGCATGCGTGGAGTTCGTGGCATCGAAACGGTTCAAGGGCGCGAACGGCAAGCCAATCGCATGGCAGATCACGCCGATCTCCAACGACGAGAACAGGGCAATCGCTGACCGCAATCGCAAGAAGTCGTTCGTCCCCGGCACGCGTGAGACGCAGGTGCATCTCGATCAGGATCAGTACGTGAACGACCTCATCTGTGCGTGTGTGACCTATCCGAACCTCAACAGTGAGGAGCTGCAGAACTCCTACAATGCTGTCGGAGCTGGTGAGCTCGTACGGCTCATGCTGACGCCGGGCGAGTACAGTGACCTCTTTCAGGCGGTCATGCAGGCGAACAACTTTGAGGCGGGCATGGATGAGAAGATCAAAGCCGTAAAAAACTAATTAAGGAGGGCGAGTTCTATGCCAACATGGCATATTTCGCGCTCCTAAAGTTTCATATCCTGCCGCACGTTCTATTCTCCTTGCCGGAGAACGAGCGTGCCTTTGTCTATGCGGTAATTTCGCTCAAGATAAAGGCGGATAAGAAAGCGGCAGCAGAGGCAAGGCGAAAGATTTGACGTGGACGGGATTTTATCCTATAATAGGCATAGAAAAGGTGCTATCGTGTAAACGGTCAGCCCCATTGGTTGAACGAGAAAACCCGCCCGAACTTGTCAGGAGCAGGCGGGTTTTCTTATGCTTTGATGGCGACGAGGATAAACAGCGTTACAAGGAGCAACGCGAGTAAATCGTTGATCGTCATGGGCATCGCCCCCTTTCAGGGGCTCAGAATCGACCGCCTACCGTATCGATAGCACCTAAAGACATTATATCATATAGGACAGCGCGGTGCTGTCTTTTTGTTTGCAGGAAGCCGCTCTTTTTCGTCGAATTACTATAGTATCGACGAGAGGAGTGACGATGATGGGTAAGTTCTGTATCAATTGCGGCACTGAGGTGACGGGCAAGTTTTGCAGCAACTGTGGTCATCCAACGGAAGGCGAATCGGCGGCTGTTCCTGTCGTTCCGCAGGAGACGCTGAACGGTGTCTCGTTCGATCCTGTGCCGATATTTGCGGCGCATAAAGGGTTTACGGGAAGAATGACAATTGCAATCGAAATAGGCACGCTCACGAATGCAAAACCTAAAGAGATCGCCTCTTTCGTTGATGCTCATTACAAGGACTCAGATTTTATGAAGAGGGTTGCAGAATATCAAGAACCTACGGAGGCTTCTCCGGAAGAAGAAACCCCTCCGTTGACTTGTCCTGCCTGCAAATCGACAAATATTGAAATTGAACGGAAGGGGTATGGTTTTGGAAAGGGGATTGCGGGTGTGGTTCTTTTTGGTCCGTTAGGTGCTCTGGCTGGCGGGATTGGATATAAGGATGTGAAATGCCTTTGCCGCCATTGCGGGAACAGATTTACCCCCAAAATTCCTAAAAAGAAGTAGTAGGAAAGAAAACCGCTTCGCACAAACGAGGCGGTTTTTATATATAGATTCTGTGGTTAGGCAGAAATTTCGCGTAGAAATTTTTGGGTAGTTTAGAAGGGGCAATCTTTATCGGGAGCAAAGACTGATGTAGGAGAAGAGCCTTTATTGGATAAGTCGTCACCTAGATATTCGTCAATAAATGTAGAAACCCCAAGTGATGGATTGGTAAGGATGAAGTATAAATCATCTAACTGCTTGATTGAGTCCTTATTTGCTATATATGAGAACTTATCATTATGGAGAATAAACAAGGCAATGTCTATATCGTTTGTTGGTGATAAGATTTTTGCAACTAAATATCCACCATCCTTATAGGAGGCAAAAAAAGAATCGGATATCAGAAAACTATAGTTATCATATTGAGAAAAACTATCTAGATGGAATATATCTGCATAGAGAGAAAAACCATGAAAGCCATTGTCTGTAGTGTACTCATTTCTTGCTAGAACAAAAGGTTCCCATTCGAGTTTGTTGTTTTTTGTGTCATCAATTAACTTGTTTACTAGCAAAGTGAGCTTAGAAACGCCCTGTGAATCTAAAAGAAGTTCATCTAAAGTCACATTGAATAGCTTTACCAATGCGTTGAGAATCTTTGTGTCGCTAGGAGTTCCCTTTCCAGATTCATAATAACTGATAGTTCTCTGTGTTACTCCAAGCTCTTTTGCAAGGTCACTTTGAGTCAAATTATGTTTTTTTCGCAGTGATCTTAGAGTACTAGCGAACGACATATACATCACCTCTCTACCATGTATTATAACTACCAGAAGAAAAAAATCAAACGCAAAATAAATACACTATTGACATAAAAAGAATCATAGTGTATTTTATACATAGAAAAGAGGTGAGAAAAATGAAAATCATAAGACCGAATGTCCGATTGAGCCTCAGACTTGGCGGGCTTGCAAAAGCTCACAGTGCTATGAATGGGATTTCAACGGCGGAGTATGTCGGAAATTTAGTGTATGACGACTTGAAAAAGCGTTATCCGCAGTGGATGGAAGACGTGCCGAGAGAGGAGGCGTATTTGCCTCTGAACACAAAAAAATAGAGTGAGTTTGCTTTTGAACGAGACAACTCACTCTATATGTTCACAACCTCGAAAGGATTGCATAATCATTATAGCATCCTTTCGAGGAAAATGGAAGGAGAATTGCATAATGGCAAACGAAGTACAGATTTTTGAGAATGTCGAGTTCGGCAAGGTGCGGACTGTTATTGTGAAGGATGAACCGTATTTTGTTGGGAAGGACGTTGCGGAGATTCTGGGATATAAAGACACTGTGAACGCACTGAAAGCCCACGTCGACGAGGAAGATAAGACGGGGTGGCAAATCACCACCCCGTCTCGCGGAACACAGACGGCAACCATCATCAACGAATCGGGGCTTTACTCGCTCATTCTCTCCTCGAAACTTCCTGCCGTGAAGAAGTTCAAGCGTTGGGTCACATCGGAAGTGCTACCTTCCATCCGCAAGACGGGCAGCTACACTGCGAAACACGCGAAGCCCGATGATGCGATGCAGTCCAAGCGGCTTGAAGTTATGGAACGCAATGCCCGCACCCGCGCAGCAAACCTGCTTCTCAAGATTGCCGAGCGCACGAACATTCCCGAATACAAAGCCGTGTGCAACGCGAAAGCTGCCGAGATGGTTACAGGTGAGCTGATTCTTCCGTTGCCCGTTGCAGAGCACAAGACCTATTCCGCGACGGAAATCGGTGCGATGTTCGGCGTGTCGGCAAACAAGATCGGCAAAGTCGCCAACAAGCACAACCTCAAGACTGACGCGTACGGCAAGCTGTTCTACAGCAAGTCGGAGCACAGCGTCAAGGAGGTCGAGACGTGGCGGTACTACGAGAGTGTTATTCCTGTGTTTGAAAAGATTTTTGGACGGGAGGCGGCGTAGTTATGACGACCTCAGAACTGCTTGGGCATCAGTTTCTTCCAGATGATAACACAATGTCAGAGATTTACGGTCTGATTGATGAGAAACGCCCGATTGATGTTTGGGAGATGATGCGCAGCTATACGCTCGGCGTCATCATGGGCAAGCGCATGGAACGCGCCCGCCGCAAGCGCAATCAGCAGTAAACAATAACTTCATCATGAACCCGCTCAATCTGGGCGGGTTTTTTGATGCACACATTTTGAAAGGAGGGGTTCTGTGGCAACAATCAAGCAAATGTTTGAACTGATCGACGGTGTGTCACCCGTGCTGAATAAGATTGACCGTACGGTGGATAAGACCATCGGCAAATTCGACCGTGCGGCAAAAGCCGCCTCGGGCATGGAGACGGCGGCAGAGGTCGGCGCGAACGGTGTGCGGATGGGCGCGGAGCGTGCGGCATCCCCGATTCACTTGCTCGGCGGACTCGTCGACGGATTGGGGCAAAAGATACGCAGTGTCGGTGACGGTTCATTCAGCAAGATCAAATCGGGACTATCGGGTATGGTCGGACAATTCGCGCTTGCGACGGTTGCAGCGAGTGCCTTTATGTCTGCACTCAGCTACATATCGGGACTTCCTGATCGGCTTGTACGTGCGAGCGACGCATACGCAGGCATACAAGCACGTCTGCGCATGGTGGCGGGCGGAGCCCAGCAAGCGGCAGAACTCAATGATCTCATCTACGCATCGGCGCAGCGGGCACGCGGCAGCTATGAGGAGATGGCAGATTCTGTCTCGAAGATCGCCATGACGGCGAAGAAGGCATTCCCCGATGCGCATGATGTTGTTCCATTCATGGAGGGGATCCAGAAGCTATTTGTCATCGGCGGCACGGGGGTAGAGCAGCAGAAAGACGCCATGCTGCAGCTGACGCAGGCACTCGGCTCAGGTAAGCTGCAGGGCGACGAATTCCGCTCTATCGCGGAAGCCGCGCCGCTCATTGAGCAGATGGTCGCGAAGTACATGCAGATTGACCCTGGACAGCTAAAGGCAATCTCGAGCGAGGGGAAGATCACCGCTGACATCCTAAAGAATTCAATCCTCACGAACCTCGACCTCATCAATGACCAGTTCGGCGCAATGGGGCGCACGTGGGAACAGAATATGCGGGTCATAAGGAATGCAGGGCTTCGTGCTTTTACACCTGTACTGGTAGAGATCAATCGTCTTGCCAATACAGAGGGGGCGCAGCGGCTCGCTAACGCCGTTGTCTGGTGGCTTGGCGTTGCAGCGGCGGCAATCTTCGGCATCATCAATAATATCGAATGGCTCGGCAATGTGATTTATCAAGTCGGTGCGTATATTGGCTCGTGGCTCGGCGCAGGCTTCATGATTGCGTACCAGTCTTTCGAGGCATTCATTGATTTCGCGATAGCGGGGCTTGCTGTCTATGCGGGGTACTGGATAGCAACAAATGTATTGATTGATTCCTATGTTCTCTCGCAGCTCGCGGCTACGGCGGCACAGTGGGCACTCCACGCGGCAAGCACGGCGTATGCTGCCGTTTTGGCAATCATCAATCTACGCACTACGCTTGCCACTGCGGCTACCGCTGCGTGGGCATTTGTGACGGAGGGATTAAGCGCCGCGTGGCGTGTCCTGAACATCATCATGTATATGAACCCGATCGGGCTCGTCATAGGGCTTGTACTCGTTGCGATTGGCGTTTTCGCTGCGTGGGTCATGCATACATACGGGCTACGAAATGCACTCGCGAGCGCATTCAGCGCGATGGCAGGGATTGTTGCAAACGCCGTGAACTTTATGATTGACCGCATCAACAATCTGATTCAGCTGATCAACAAGGCGGCAGAGGGCATCAACGGGCTCTTTGGCACAAATATCGGTGCCGTCGGAGAGATTGAGTACCGCGCCGATCCGGGGCAATGGAGTAAAGATGCAGGGGATTTTGTGCAGAACTTTGACATCCATAACTATATTCCCTGGATTTCCGATGGGCTGACGCCTGACGCCTCGGGATATACCCCTGCGGGCGGCACACCGTTTGACCCGACGGGCGACATCGGCAAAGCGGGCAAGGAGACGGCAGACAATACGGGCGCCATCAAGGACGCTATGGAGATCACGGAGGAGGATCTGAAATACTTGCGCGAGGCAGCAGAGCAGGAGGCGATCAATAAGTATACGACGGCGACGGTGCAGATCGACATGGGCGGCGTGAGCAACAATATCGCGAGCGGCGTTGATGTGGACGGCATGATGACCTATATGAATGACAGCCTCATTCAGGCGATGGCGGCGGGCGCGGAGGGGGTGCATCCGACATGAGCTATTACTTTTTCGTCGGTGACACGATGCTCCCCGTGCCGCCCGCAAAGATGTCCATCAAGATCAAGGGGAAGAACAAGACCATCAACCTCATCAACGAGGGCGAGGTCAACATCATCAAAAAAACCGGGCTGACGGAGATCGCCTTTGATGCGCGTCTGCCGAACCGTCCCTATCCGTATGCGGATTACGACACATCACTCACGGACTCCCTTGCAGGGATGCTCTTCGGAAGCAGTTTTAGTTTCAAAAAGGCGTCGCATTTCCTCTCGGCGTTCAAAAAAGCGAAGGAAACGCAGTATCCGATGCAGCTCATTATCTGCCGCATGTCGGGGGCGTTTTCCATGCTCTTTGACACGAATATGCTTGTGACGCTTGAGGACTACAGCATCAACGAGGACGCAAAGGACGGGCTCGATGTGACGTGCCCACTAAAATTCAAGCAATACCGCCCCTACGGGACGAAAGAGTGCGAGGTGACGAAGGATGAGAACGGCGTTGAACATTTGACGGTGAAGGAGACGCGCCCTGCCATCGGGCGGACGATTCCGACGGCGTACAAAGTGCGCAATGAAAAATCCATCTGGGAGGTTGCAAAGGGGATATCGAACGGCGGTATCGACTGGCGCGACATCATGAGTAGCAATGGGATCTCGAATCCTGTTGCGGGGCTTCCTGCAGGGGCGGTGATGCACATTGGCTGATTTTGTCTCGGGAGACAAGCCGTCTCTCGGTGCTGCTACTCCCAAAAATGACAAACAGCTCCAGCTCATCATCCACAATAAGGAGACAGATAAGTATTACTGGCCTGCGGTGCTCGATGATGTGTGCTGGGAGACGTGCTGGAAGGGACAGCCGGGGAAACTCACGTTCAAGGTCGTTAAGGACGAGGCACTCGATTTCCATGAGGGCGACGTTGTGCAGGCGAACTATGGCGGCGTGAATTTCTTCCACGGCTATGTATTCGCGCAGAAGCACAGCAAGGACAACGTGATTGATGTGACTGCCTACGACCAGATGCGCTATCTCAAAAACAAGGACACCTATAATTTCGTCAACCTAACGGCGGGCAAGGAGATCAAGCGCATCGCGGAGGACTTTCAGCTGGCCGTTGGCGAGCTGGCCGATACAGGCTACACCATTCCGAAATTTCGCGGGGCGAACAAGACGCTCATGGACATCATGCAGTCGCTTCTTGACATGACTACGGAGAACACGGGGCGGCTCTATGTGCTCTATGACGATTTTGGCAAACTCACCGTCAAGGACTTGGAGACGATGAAGATTGACCTCCTGATCGACGCGGAGACGGCCGAGGATTTCGCGTATGAGACGTCGATTGACAAGGACACGTACAACCGCATCAAGCTCTACTATGATAACAAAGACACGGGCAAGCGCGACGTGTGGATGGCGGTTAACAGCGCGGATATCAAGCGCTGGGGCGTGCTGCAGCTGACCGAATCTGTGAATCCGCAGAAGGCGATGAACTTTGGGCAGATGGCAGATACAAAGCTCAAGATGTACGACCGCGTGAAGCGTACGCTCACAATCAAGAACGCGTTCGGTGATCTGCGTGTGCGCGGCGGCTCGATGCTCTACATCAGTCTGCGGCTCGGCGATCAGACGCTGACAAAGCGCATCATCGTCGAGAACGTGAAACACACGCTGACGCAGGGTCATCACACGATGGACTTGACCGTGAAGGGAGATGTGATTACGGGATGAGCGCACAGCTGTTACAGACGATGCAACGGCTTGTCCAGCAGACGCAGGGGAGCAGCGACCTCTCGGATTGGTGCCTCGGTGAGGTGATCGGCGTCGCACCGCTGACGATCCGCATTGAGGGCAAGGACGAAGTGACGGAGGAATTTCTCGAGCTGACCGACGCCGTGCGCGACTACGATGTGGACATATCCGTCAGCCACACGACGGAAAACCGCGCAGGAGGCGGCGGTTTTGCGGAGTTCGCGAGTCATAACCACGATTACAAGGGGCGCAAGAAAATCACCGTGTACAACGGCCTGCATGTCGGTGAGACGGTGATTCTCCTGCGGCAGTCGGGAGGGCAGAGCTTTGTTGTCCTTTCGCGCAACCGCGACCATACGAATCTTTCGGGACAATGGGGGTGATACGATGGCACTGCTACCTGATACGAGTACGTCAAGCCTCGGCGAGACACTCGCGGGCGCTGATTTGCAGCCGAACACGACGTATCGGATGCAGATCGAAGAGGAGCGGATTCAAGGCGCACTCACGGAACGACTCGCGGCGGTCGAACAGGCGGCGTATAAAATCCTCAATACGGAGCGATATGAATACGTCATCTATAGCTGGAACTACGGTGTGGAGCTCGCTGAGCTATTCGGCAAGCCAATCCCGTATGTCCTCTCGGAGATTCCGCGCCGCATCCGTGAGGCACTGGTGCAGGATGACCGCATCAATGATGTGACGGATTTTGACATCCGCTATGTGCGCAGTAATGAGCAGGGGCGGCGCGGTGATGTGCTCGCACGTTTTAGGGTGCGGAGCATCTACGGGGACATCGCCATGGAGAAGGGGGTGAGCATCTAATGTATGAAAAAGAGACACAAGAGGCAATCCTTGCGCGGATGCTGAAAAACGTCCCACGCGACGTGGATAAGCGTGAGGGGAGCATTATCTTTGACGCGGCGGCACCTGCATCGATTGAGTTCATGCTGCTCTATGCGGAGTTGGATTATTTCCTGAAGAACACCTTCGGCGATACAGCAGAACGGATATATCTCATCCAGCGTGCCCGCGAGCGCGGACTAAAGCCGAAGGGGGCGACATCTGCCGTCGTAAAGGGAAAGTTTACCCCGCCGACGCTGAATATCCCGCTCGGTACGCGTTACTCCTGCGGAGCGGTGAACTACGCCGTGACGGAGAAACTGACGAGCGGAGAATACCTGCTGACCTGTGAGACGGTCGGAACAGAAGGGAATCTTCCTGCGGGACGGCTTGTGCCGATTGACTACGTTGAGGGATTGCAGACGGCAGATCTTGTTGAGATTACGATTCCGGACGAGCCCGAGGAGGAGACGGAGCATTTCCGCGCGCGTTATCTGGCGAGCTTTGACAGTCAGGCATACGGCGGAAATATCGCCGACTATCGGCTCAAGGTGAACGCGATCCACGGTGTTGGCGGCGTGAAGGTCTACCCCGTATGGAAGGGTGGCGGGACGGTACGCATCACATTCATGACGAGCGATTTCAAGCCGCCGACGGCAGAACTCGTGCAAAAGGTACAGACGGCGATTGACCCCGAACGCAATCACGGGGATGGCATCGGCATCGCACCGATTGGGCACACAGTCACGGTCGAGGGAGCGAGGAATGCAGCGGTGCGCATCGGTTTGCACCTGTCCTTTGCACTCGGCACCGCATATCCGACGCACCAGAGGCAGGTGGAGGAGACAATAGATACGTATTTTGCGGAACTCAACAAAGGCTGGCAGGCGACGCAGCGGGCAGAGATTAACAACGTGAGCAACAGCGGCATCACGATCCGCATCTCTCAGATCGAGAGCCGCATCCTTGCGATCTCCGGCATCGAGGACATCCAGCACACGACGCTGAACGGGCATGAGGAGAATCTGACGCTCGGACTTGATGAGCTGGCAGTACGGGGGGCGGTGCAGAATGGATAAGATTGTGCGAGATGTACGCGTTGAGCGCTATTATCCGTCCGTTGTCGCACCGTCTGACGAGTTTAAGACGCTCGCCGGCATCGAGAACCCCGAGTATAAAGTGCTGTGGGAACATCTGTGGCGGCGCTTTGCGAATACATTTGTCTATGAGATCGACGAAGTCGGCGCCGCACGCTGGGAGGACGTGCTGCGCATGATTCGCGGCGACAATCTCCCCCTTGAGACGCGGAGGCAACGAATCCTCGCCCGAATCAATGCGATGACGCCGTATAGTATACGCGCCTTTCGCTCTATGCTGGATGCGATGTTTGGCGCGGGCGTTGCCCTGCCGAGCGAGGTGTTCGCAAAGTACGAGCTGTGGCTTGACATCGCACGCGCACACATCTTCCGCGCGAACGAGGCGAGGCGCTTTGCCCGCGTCATCGTACCTGCGAATCTCACGGTCAATATCTCGAGTATGGTAGCTGTTACGGAGAATTTGTACTTTGCGGGCTATGTGGCGCGCAAAAAGATCACCGTCATCGATTCCGGCGGGGATATTTCCTACAACGTGCCCGGTGCACAGTTGGGATTTGCAGGGATGGTCAAACGGACCAAACACATTGTGATAAGGAGTGAATGATATGGCACAATTCCCAATTCTGCGTTTGACACGCGCAGGGCAGGATTTGGTTGGTATGAGTCAAGGTGGAGGAAAACTCATCTTTGTCCGTGCTGAGCTCGGCGATGGGCAGCTTGGAGAGGCGGAATCCGTTGAGATGCTGCATGCGTTGAAGCACCGCGTTATGCAGTTGCCCCTGCAAGGGTATCTGAATGAGGGCAACGGCAAGGCACGTCTGCGCTTCGTGGTCGACAACAGTGCGCTCACGTCTGGTTTTTTCAACCGTGAGGTCGGGATTGTCGCGAAAATCGAGGGCGGTGAGGAAAAACTCTACGCATACACGAACGCCGGGAATTATGCTGACTATATCCCGAGCAAGGACACGCCGATCGACAGCGAGATCATTGACCTGCATATCGTCATTGGCAACGCTACGCACGTCACCATCGAGACGCAAAACGGCGCATATGCCACAAGAATCGAATTCGACGATCATCGTACCGCCCCCGAACTCGACCATCCGGAGAAATCCGTGCATAAAAAGCACCTGCATCAGGACGCATACGAATCCCCTGCACTCACGGGCACACCTACTGCACCGACGGCGGGGCGTGGGACAAATAACGGACAGATCGCAAGCACCGCCTTTGTCGCACAGGCAATCGCCGCGCTCGTGAACTCTGCACCGGGAGCTCTTGACACCTTGCAGGAACTCGCTGCGGCGCTTGGTAATGATGCAAACTTTGCGGCGACAGTGACAAATGCGCTGGCGGGTAAGGTCAGCAAGTCCGGCGATACGATTACGGGTGCGCTCAAGTTCGATGAAAACGAGAACACCGAAATGAGTATCTTCCCCGCGCACTATTATCACAGATTGTTTGATGGGAGTACTACATATGTACATGCATATGACACCCTCCCGCCTCCACGCAAAAAAACCATGTATGAAATCCGCGTCGCAGACGGGGAAGGCGGTTTTATCGGGCATCTATTTACGCCAGAGGGGCTGCACTCGAATCTCAAAGGGAAAGCAGATTATGCAGGAAATGCAGACCATCTTGGCGGGCAATCCCTACAATGGATCGTCGATCAGATCAATGCCGCAAAAACAGGGATTGTTGCAGGAAATCTTGAGCAAAATGGCTGGGTCAAGTTTGCCAATGGGTTAATCGTTCAGTAGGGGATGGGCTCGGAACAGACATCGGAGGATGCTCAGACTGTAATTTTCCCAATTACGTTTTCAAGAGGATGTTTTTCTCTAATTACTGGAACGATACTTTCGGCGTCTGGAAGCCATAATGATTCTATGTGGCAGGTAGCAACAGTGGAGAGAGAAAGAGCTGTGCTTTTCCATCAATATTTTTCCCCCGGTGATGTTGGAAGAACGAAGCCTACATATATCGCAATTGGTGTGTGAAATCGGATATAGAAAGGAAGGACATATGAAAACGGAATATCTTGCTAAATTTAATTCCTCTGGGTGTCGTGAGACAACAGTCGTCAGCGGTGTGCACTACACGACCGACGAAGAGCGTCAGGCGTACATTGACGATGGGTACATCCCCATCTCCGATGAAGACTACCAGCACTACATTGGTAATCGAGGGATGGGCGACAACGGTACGGGCTACCTCCGCGACCCAAAGACAGGAAAGCCAGTCTCCGCTCCTCCGGCTCCGCCTGTGCAGGCAACAGAAGAGCCAACGGCAAACGTACCCGAAACAGAGCTTGCCGTCATGGAGGGCATGGTAGATATGCAGAGCCGCATCGCGGCTCTTGAGGCAGAACTCGCAAAACTCAAAGGAGGAAAATAACAATGGCAGCAACAATCTATAGCTACATCGTCGTCGCTTATGGCGTCCTCGTGCAGGGAGGAAAATTTGCACTGTCCCCGGAGGACAACCCGAAGAACCTGCGCGTTGTACCGGAGACGTATCGCGAGAAGGTCGCAGAGTGGATCGTTGAGCACCCCGTAGGATGATGAGAAGCGCAGAATAGCCGTCATAACGCGTGGCGGCTTTTTCTGTGCACGGAAAGGAGATGCAACTTGCTAGAATATATCATGCCCGTCCTTGACCGCCTTGTGGACGGATGGGCGGAAAAACTCGGCGTATCACTTGTCGTTACCATCGCCTACGAAGATCACGCACAGATCTTCGCGGTGTTCTTTGTGCTCGTGTGCGCTGATCTCGTGACAAAATGGCTTTCCCTCTCGCGTCAACATCTCGTTGACACGGGGGCAGATGAGCCGTCCCTCTGGCATGCAATCTGGAACATGAAGGCGGCACGTCGTGCAGGGTATATCAAAAGTGACATCATGCGGAAGCGTTTTGTCCCGAAGATACTGACCTACTTCGGCGTCGTCAGCGCGGCGGCGGTACTTGACTTTATCCTTCTCAAAGCACACGCACCCGCCTTTGCCACGACGCTTGTCATCGGGTATCTATCACTGACAGAGTTTATCTCCATCCTCGAAAACATGCAGACGGCGGGCATCAAGGAAGCAGGAGAGCTCGTTGACATGGCGCGTCGTCGGGAAGGCATCGGAAAAGGAGGAGACAAATGAGAGTATTTTTGAATCCCGGGCATGACCTTGAGCATGACAGCGGAGCCGTGAGCCCCGTGACGGGACTGCGTGAGTGCGACGTCGCGGCGGCAGTCGGGGAGCTTGTCAAAGGCTACCTCGAAGCCGTCGGCTACGAAGTTCGCATGTGGCAGAGCGATAACCTTAACTGGGACAGCGACTACGCAGATCGGCAGGACTGCTCCGTGTGCGACTGTGCCAATCAGTGGCCGGCGGACATTTTCATTTCCATCCACTGCAACAGTGCGGGCAGTACAAGCGCACAGGGCACGGAGACACTCGTGCACAACATGGGCGGACGTGCTGAGCGTCTCGCCGACTGTATCCAGCGGCAGATTGTAGACAGCCTCGGCACCGTTGACCGTGGACTCAAAGAGCGTCCAGAACTCACCGTCCTCCATGCAACGGACATGCCCGCCGTCCTCGTGGAGCTTGCCTTTATCAGTAATGCGGAGGATGAGGAGCTGCTGAGAGACAGGCAGGACGATTTCGCCCGCGCCATTGCACGTGGGGTGACGGATTACGCATAGTGCGCAGAGGAGGTGCAAAACATGCTCGAACGAGTCAAACAGACGGTTACAACGCACAAAACAGGCCTGCTGGTGATCCTGTGTCTCCTGATCGTCGGGCTTGCGTATGCCGTTGGCAGATACTCCGCAGCGGAGCAGACGGCGACGGAAAAGCCCGCCCTCATGACGCAGGAGCAGACGCAGGACGTAAAGGAACTGAAAAACCGCCTAGACATATCCACGGCGAACGCCAACGCGCTCGAAAAGCGCATCACGACGATACAAGCGGGGCAGCGTGCGCCGACAACGATGTACTACGTTACCGCCCCTACAGTGGAGCGGGCGGCACAGGTGGTAGAGCGGCAGATACGCACGGATGATGCGGCACTACCTATGGCAGCGCGGGAGAATTCCGACCGCACCGTCGTCACGCCGATTACTAAGGATGTGGACGGAAAAGACCTGCCAGCAGATCAGCAGAAGGTTGATGTGTATAAGATCAACCTGCGCAAAGATCACCGCATCAAGGCGGGGGCAACGATGATTGACGGCAAGGCACTCATGTCCGTTGGCTACGAGCAAGGGCGATTTGAAGCCCTTGCGCATTTCGACGGCGGCAAGTACAAGGGCGCGACGGTCATGTATAACGTCGCGGAGTGGTGACGTTATAAAAGAATAAAGGGGACAGCGTTTCGTGCGCCGTCCCCTTTTTCTTGTCTACAATTTGTCTACAAAACACCATGATTCGCCTTTCTGTATAGCTATTTCGTCTTTGTGTAAAAAATACTGTGTTATTCTTGTAAAGCCCCGTCGTTATTGTGGTTATCGGTTCGCTCTATGATTTGTTATATCGCCTCCTTGCGTGAACGTTTCTTCTTAAGGAGAAGTAAAGGAAGGGATAAGCTAATTTACACAGCCATTTGTGGAGCGAGCGGCATATCACTGCATTTTATACCTCCTGGATGAGGCCCAATGTTATTGCTTCTGCTTCGGCATCGGGTGCACCAACTATGAATGCCGTCAGGGTTCGTCGTCGTTTCTCTTTTTTCTGTGAATCCAAAGGCATCCTTGGGATAGAAAATGTGCTCCCCTACTTTGCTGTTTGTAGAACAACTGGGACAGGATTTATAGTCTCCAATGACTTGAGACTCATTTAACGGTTTTTTACAATGTCTACATAGCATACAAATCTACCTCCGATCCTAAATAATCACGCTCTTTCGATATTAATAGAATACCATGCTCTCACATCCAGTTCAAGAAACAATTAATTTTTATAATTGTGTCACTCTGATTATCCAAGTTACCCATGCTATCACTGTGGATGAACGGCGTTTGTATGTGTTTTCACTCTTGAGATTGTAAAGATGAGAACGGTGCATAATGTTCATAATTTCTTGAATGGTTGGAGTCACGCCCCAATCCATATAACGAATAAATACTTTCCTAAAGACTTCGTGTTGTAAGATTGCTGTGCAAAAAGCCAAGTGACGTTGTTTGTAATTTGAATTTATGATTTTTTTACCCTTTGCAGTTAAGTAAAATAGAGATGGCAGACCGTCGCTACAACGCTTATCAACAAGTCCAAGATATCTTGCGGCGTTGGTATAATAATCTGCTTGCCGCAAATCGAAAGCATACTCCTCTGTAATTTGCTCGCATGATAATTCGTGTGTGTCAAGTATTTCACATAGGTTGATGACACGATCAAAGTTATTTGCCTGTGGAAACGGTATATGCGGCTCCGGTACTATTTGCACCTTGGTTGCAATTTCCTGTATTTCGGAAAGTTGAATGTTTGTATCTTCGAATGAATAGCTTTTGTGTTTGATAAGCTCCAAGGAATTATAATAGGTCGGATTTTGGAACTGATATTTATACAGATGGTATATTCCGTTGGAATACACGAAAAAGATTGGATGAACAGGCTTGCTGATACGGCTGTGCCAAATGCGATAGGGATAATATAGCTGACGTATCAGAAAGTCTTCTGCCAAGTCCATCTTTGCTTCAATGATGGATAAACTATGAATACCCTCAAATGCTGCATCAATTTCGACTTGTGCGTTTGCTACAGTAAGTTGGTTGACGGCATCACTGCTTGTATTTTGTATTCCAAATGAGAACTCTCCAGAACCCATGCGTCCCGATACGGTAGCGATGAGATCTTCATCTTCTAAGAAATCTGCAAGTATGCCGGAGGCGAGTGCACAATTTATTGCAATTGCCTCGCTTGAAATATGAGAGGCATCAAGACTTTGTATATGAGCTGGCAGGGATGCCTTTGTTATCATACGATCGAGTGTTTGAAATGGTTGATAGGCTTCCATATGAGCGATGATGTATTCACCGCGTGATATCGGTAAAATCGCCAGATTGTTGTCCGTGAATATCTGTGGCAAATTGATCTTATGGTCTATTTTTGCCATAAGTCTAGGTTCACGGAAAGTTCTCATCTGAGCAGCTGAAACGATAAAAGAACCGTTCTTCTCGATATGCGAAAGAACTTCGTATTCTTGAAACAAGGATTCCCATGCACGGTCATTTTGTTTACCGGTAGTGTTACTCATAATTTCTTATCACCACTTCATCAACGTGACCTCGCTTAGAGGCGTTGGAGTTTATTGCACGCTTTGCACGAACGGGAGTGATGTCGTAAGCGGCGTATTGTTCACGGATGAACTTTGTTGCTGAGTTGGAGAGCATAAATTTAATTTTGCGTCGGGTTAGTTCGTCACAGCATTCTCTCAGGCGAATCTGCTCCGTACGATCAAATCCACTTCTTGTATATCCTGTGAAGTTAGCGGTATCAGAGACTGGATCGTATGGGGGGTCTAAATAAACAAAGGTTCCCTTAGGTACAGTAGACAGGACTTCGGCATAGTCTATATTGGTGAAGGTTAACTGTGCACTTTGGAAATAGTTGCTGACGGCTCTTAATGTAGGCGCACTTACAATGGTTGGCTTTTTGTAATGACCGTATGGCGCGTTAAATTCCCCGGCATTATTTACACGAAAAAGTCCATTATAACAGGTCTTGTTCAAATAGATGATACGAGCGGCACGTTGCACACTGGAACGTTGGAGGTAGGTTTCACTATTCCTGTCCCAATCTCTGACAGAGTAAAAGTATTTCTCCTCGTTTTTGTGTTCGCTCAATGCGGTAATAAGTGCGTCTACATCATCTCGGATCACTTCGTAGATATTAATAAGCTCTGCATTTATATCGTTGATATAAGCAATTTTAGGTTGCAATGAGAACAAAACAGCACCGCCGCCCACGAATGGTTCACAATAGGAGGTGATTCTCTTAGGGAACAGCGGGGTTAGATCGTTTATGAGTTGACGCTTGCCACCGACCCATTTTACAATAGGGGCTACAAGGACGTTTTTCCGCATAAGAATACGCTCTCTTTCTATCAAATTTTCTTACAGAGTTATCCTAGCATATTGCCATAAAGAGTTCAATGAGAAAAGAAGTATGTGTTATGTTCTGTTCCTTTTGAAGAAGAATACACGGATGCAATTTGACAAGAGGCTTTTTTTTCGCGTATGATGGAGACTGTTTTTATAGGAAAGGGTGATACTATGGATTTTCTCAATTCGGCCGTGGGGACGATCAATGACTTTTTGTGGACTTATATCATCATCGTCGTCCTCGTTGGCTGCGGGCTGTGGTTCACACTCTCGACGAAGCTCGTCCAGCTGTGTGCGCTGCCCGAGATGGTGCGCCTCCTCACGGGGGATCTCGGTCGCCGCCCGAGCGGGCGCAAGGCAATCTCGTCGTTTCAGGCGTTCTGCGTCAGTACGGCGTCGCGCGTCGGCGTCGGCAATATCGCAGGCGTTGCCATCGCCATTGTGACGGGCGGCCCCGGCGCGGTGTTCTGGATGTGGGCGATTGCCTTTGTCGGGACGGCGACGGGGTTCGTAGAGAGCACGCTCGCGCAGATCTATAAGATTCCGCGCGGCCACGGGCTCTTTCACGGCGGCCCTGCCTACTACATCCAGAATGCACTCGGTCAGCCCGCCGTGGCGAAGCTCTTTGCCGTGCTGATCTCCGTGACGTTCGGCCTGATCTACGTCTCGGTACAGGCGAATACGATTGCGCTGTCGGTGGAGAAGGCGTTCGGCGTGGAGACGTGGATCATGGGCATCGCCCTCTCGGTGCTGGCGGCGCTCGTGATCTTTGGAGGTCTCAGCCGCATCGCGACGTTTACGACGTTCCTCGTGCCGATCATGGCGGGGCTGTATCTCCTCATCGCGCTCATCATTGTCGTCATGCACATCGATGCCGTGCCGGGGATGTTTGCCCTCATTCTGCACGATGCGTTCAGCCCGCAGGCGGCGGTCGGCGGCGGCATCGGCACGGTGATCCTCACGGGAATCCGCCGCGGTCTGTTCTCGAATGAGGCGGGCGAAGGCTCGATCCCGAATGCGGCGGCGACGGCGAGCGTGACCCATCCTGTTAAGCAGGGACTAGTGCAGGCGTTCGGTGTCTACGTCGATACGTGGATTGTCTGCTCGGCGACGGCGTTCATCGTGCTCCTCACGGGGCAGTATACGGTCGGCGGTGACGTGAGTGGCATCGCACTTGCACAGGATTCGCTCGCGAGCGTCTTCGGCACGTGGGCTTCGTCGCTTCTCTCGATTCTGATCTTCCTCTTTGCGTTCAGCTCGGTCGTCGGCAACTACTACTACGGCGAGATCAACATCCACTTTTTCGGTGCGAATGTAAAGACGGCGCTCAATCTCTATCGCGCCGCCGTGGTCGCGATGGTGTTCTTCGGCTGCGTCGCTGCGTTCCAGCTCGTCTGGAACCTCGCGGATCTCTTCATGGCGATGATCTGCCTCACGAACCTCTACGCGATTACGCGGCTCGCGCCCTATGCGCGGATGGCACTGCGGGACTATTTCGCGCAGAAGGCGGCAGGGAAGAATCCAATTTTTGATCCGGCCATTCTCCCCAATCAGCGCGGTGTGATGGCATGGAACGAGGATGAGTTCCGCGCACAGAAATACGAATAAAATATTTGGGGGAGCGCTCTGCGAAGCGAAAACTTCGTGCGGCAGTTCCTCCTTCTTTTTTCTATGAAAGTCTTTACTTTTGATGCGTGCTTTCGTAGAATAGAGAGCAAGAACAATACGCGCGTGAGCGCAGGATCGAGACGGGGGATGGTTTTATGCTGAAAAAGGCAATCGCGGTCGTCACGTCGGGGGGAGACAGCCCCGGCATGAATGCGGCGGCACGCGCTGTGGTGCGTACGGCGCTCTATGAGGGCGTCGATGTCTACGGTGTGCACAACGGATACAGCGGTATGGTGCACGATGATATTGAGCAGCTCACATCGCGCAGCGTCAGCGATCTCATCCAGCGCGGCGGCACATTCCTCGGCACGGCGCGCAGCAAGACGTTCATGACGCCCGAGGGGCGCAAGACGGCCTACGAGAATCTCCGCAAACGCAACATCGAGGGACTTGTGATCATCGGCGGCGACGGCTCGCTGACGGGCGGCTCACTCCTCAGCAAGGAGACGGGAATGCCGATCGTCGGGCTGCCGGGCACGATCGATAACGATGTCTGGGGCATGGACTATACGATTGGCTGCGATACGGCGTGCAATACGATCGTCGATGCGATCAATAAGCTGCGCGATACGGCGTCGGCACATCGCCGCATCATCATCGTCGAGGTCATGGGACGTCACTCGGGTTGGCTGGCAATGATGTCGGGCATCGCGGGCGGTGCGGAGTATATCCTCGTACCGGAGGTTGCATTCGATCTCGAGGAGATCAGTCTTGAGCTGAAGGAGATGTACGAGAGCGGCAAGCGCTACAGCATCATCGTCGTTGCAGAGGGCGCGGGCTCGGGCGTTGAAATCGGCAAGATCATCGGCGAAAAGACGCAGATCGATACGCGCGTCTCGGTGCTCGGACACATTCAGCGCGGCGGCTCGCCGACGGTGGAGGACCGCATCAAGGCGTCGATGCTCGGTGAGAAGGCGGCACTCGCGATCATTTCGGGAGTAACCGACGTGGTCTACAGCTTTAACGAGGGGCAGGTCGTGGGGGTCAACCTCTTCGAGGCGGTCAATAACAGCAAGACACTCGATCCAGAGCTCGTGCGGCTCTCGCGCGTGCTGGCATAATGATGCTTTTGAGGGGCTGCGGTGCCCATGTGCCGCAGTCCTTTATTTTCCTCTTGACAAGATTCCGTAAACCATGTAGACTACCCTATGTTGTTATCCCATAAATGAATAGCTTCTCATGTGAGAGCACTGTGGAGAGTTGTCCGAGTGGTTGAAGGAGCACGCCTGGAAAGCGTGTGTGCGGTGATACCGTACCGAGAGTTCGAATCTCTCACTCTCCGCCATTTTTATTGATTTTTCTCAGGGCGGGCTGCAGTGCCTTGGTCTCGCGCAATGGAGCCCTGTGAACCCCGTCAGGTCCGGAAGGAAGCAGCGGTAAGCGGATCGTTTCATGTGCCGCGAGGGTGCCTGGGAACTGCGGTCTGCCGTGGGAGAAATCGGAACAGCGCAGCCCGTGTGGGCTGTTTTTTGTTTGTCAAAAAGGAGGTGCGCGATGGCATACGTTGCACTCTATCGGCGGTGGCGGCCGGAGAGTTTTGCCGATCTTGTGGGGCAGGAGCATATCAGCCGCACGCTTTCCCGTGCGGTGACGAGCGGGCAGACCAGCCACGCCTACCTCTTTACAGGGCCACGTGGCACGGGCAAGACGAGCACGGCAAAGATCCTCGCGCGCGCACTGAACTGCGCCGAGGGGCCGACGCTCACGCCGTGCGGCATCTGTGACTCCTGCCGCAGCATCAGCGACGGCTCGTCGATGGATGTCTTTGAGATCGACGCAGCGTCCAACCGCGGCATCGACGAGATCCGCGATCTGCGCGAGTCGGTGAAGTTCGCTCCGACGGAGGGGCATTATAAGATCTACATCATCGACGAAGTGCACATGCTCACGACGGAGGCGTTCAACGCTCTTCTCAAAACGTTGGAGGAGCCGCCCGAACGTGTGATCTTCATCCTCGCGACGACGGAGCCGCACAAAGTGCCCGCGACGATTCAGTCGCGCTGCCAGCGCTATGACTTTCACCGCATTACGGTGACGGAGATCCGCGACCGTCTCATCTATGTCTGTAAGGAATCGGACATTGCGGCGGAGGAGGATGCGCTCGGTATCATCGCTGAGCAGGCGGACGGCGGGATGCGCGACGCACTCTCGATTCTCGACCAGTGTATGGCACTCACGGAGGGGACGCTGACGGCGGAGCGCGTGCAGGAGACGTTGGGGCTTGTCGGGCGTGCGTGGATTCGGCACATGGCGGGAGAGATCGCTGCGCGCGATGCGGCGGCACTGATCGCACAGCTCAGTGAGCTCCTGCAGAGCGGGCGCGAGTTGAAGCAGGTGCTCGCCGAGCTCGCGCAGTACTTCCGCCGGCTGATGATCGCGGGCGTCGGCGGCGCGGTCAGCGCAGCGGAGCTCTGCGCGGGCGATGCGGAGGAGCTGCGCATGGACGCGGCTCAGTTCACGCAGGAGGAGATCATGTCGATTCTGCGTCGTCTCAATGAGACGATGCAGGAGCTGCGTACCTCGCCGCAGCCGCGCATTGCGGTGGAGACGCTGCTGATCGGCCTCTGCCATACGGAGGGGGCTGCTCCTTCGGGAGAATCGACTGCGCCCCCTACGGGCGGCGCGGATGCTGCGCGGATCGCGCGGCTCGAGGCACAGGTCGAGGAGCTGGCGGCGCGCCTTGCCACAGGTGTCACGCCTGTATCCGCCTCCGCTTCTGCCACAGCGAATGCTGTACCTTCGCTGCACCCACATGCAGCGAAGGCGGACGGCGCAGCAGCCAAAACTGCGCCGAAGAAAGCGATATCGTCTGCCGCAAAAGAAGTGGCGGACGGTGCGCCGCGTCAGCTCGACATGAAGGTCTGGCAGAGCTTTCAGGTGCGGCTCAAGGAGCGGAATCGGCTCGCGGCATCGCTTCTTTCGGGGGCAGCATACGAGGGGATGACGGAGACACATTTTTTCATCCGTCCATCCTCGGATATGGCGCGTGACTATATCAAGAAACGCCATCGTGCCGTGTTTGATGAGGTGATGACGGAACTCGCGGGACGCCCGCTCGCCGTCGTCTGTACGGGTGGCGAGGAGGATGTCCCGCCACCTCCGCCCCCAAAAGAGCCGGACTATCCTGCGCCTGTGGCGGCGCTGCTCGAAGTCGCAGGCGAGGAGGCTCGTGTGGAGGAAGTGACGGCGCCGCCGCGTGCGGCGCAGAAGAAACCTGCCACGCCCCCGCAGGAGAGCGCAGCGGAAGAGGGTGACTACGAGCCGTATGAGCCGACGCCCGATGAGGAAGCTGAGATGTTTGATGATGAGCTTCCACCCGATACGCAGGCTTGACGTTGCGGACGGATTTTGCTAGGCTAGGGAAGCAATAGAAGAATTCACGCCATAGGATATAAGATAAAGGAGAGATACTATGTTTAACGGCGGCGGAAATATGGCCGGCATGATGAAGAAAGTCCAGAAAATGCAGGCGGACATGAAGAAGATGCAGGACGAGCTGCGCAAGAAAACGGTCGAGGTCTCCTCAGGCGGCGGCGCGGTAAAGGTCGTCATGGATGGCGAGAAGCAGGTACAGAGCCTTATTATCGCTCCCGCGGCGGTTGATCCTGAGGACATCGAGATGCTGCAGGATCTCATCTCGGCGGCGTTCAACGAGGCAACGAAAAAGGTGGACGACATGATGGCGCAGGAGATGGGCAAACTGACGAGCGGCCTCGGCCTGCCGCCCGGACTGCTCTAATATGCAGCAGATCGCACCCCTCGCGCAGCTCATCGAGCAGCTGCGCACCCTCCCCGGCATCGGGGCAAAGACGGCGACGCGGCTCGCCTACCATATCCTGGACATGGATATGGAGCGAGCGCATCGTCTTGCCGCTGCCATTACGGGGGCGAAGGAGAAGATCGGCTTTTGTTCCGTCTGCTTCAACCTCACGGACAGTGACCCGTGCGCCATCTGCATGGCGGAAAAACGCGACCACACGACGATCTGTGTCGTCGAGCAGCCGCAGGATGTTGCGGCGATGGAGCGCATGAACGACTATGACGGCGTGTACCACGTCCTGCATGGCGCACTCTCCCCGCTCGAA
>NZ_CP014239.1:0-837500 GCF_001554015.1 Selenomonas sp. oral taxon 136 | reverse complement strand
GGACCTAAGCCGAGGCGAAAAGCATAGGCGATGGACAACTGGCGAAAATTCCAGTACCGGGCGACTTCGTTTGAGGATGGAGTGACGCAGGAAGGAAGCTGAGCGCGCGAATGGTTGGGCGCGTCGAAGGCGGTAGGCTGATACGGAGGCAAATCCCCGTATCATAAGGCCGAGAACCGATAGATAGGAAAGACTACGGTCAATCTGAATTCAGCTGCACTACACTGCCAAGAAAAGCTTCTAACGAGAAGTCGTCCGCCCGTACCAAAACCGACACAGGTAGGCGGGGAGAGAATCCTAAGGTGCGCGGGAAAACCCTCGTTAAGGAACTCGGCAAAATGCATCCGTAACTTCGGGAAAAGGATGGCCGCTGATGGTGAAGACATTTACTGTTGGAGCTGTTGGTGGCGGCAGAAAAGAGGCCCAAGCGACTGTTTACCACAAACACAGGTGCCTGCGAAAGCGCAAGCTGAAGTATAGGTGCTGACGCCTGCCCGGTGCAGGAAGGTTAAGGAGAGTTGTTAGTCCTTGAGATGAAGCAGCGAACTGAAGCCCCTGTAAACGGCGGCCGTAACTATAACGGTCCTAAGGTAGCGAAATTCCTTGTCGGGTAAGTTCCGACCCGCACGAAAGGCGTAACGATTTGGGCACTGTCTCAACGAGGGACCCGGTGAAATTGAAATACCTGTGAAGATGCAGGTTACCCGCGACTGGACAGAAAGACCCCATGGAGCTTTACTGCAGCTTGGCATTGGTCTTTGGCATATAACGTACAGGATAGCCGGGAGACTGGGAAGTCATATCGCTAGATGTGATGGAGTCACCGTTGGGATACCGGCCTTTATATGCTAAGGATCTAACTAGTACATTAACAGTGTATAGGACAGTACCAGGCGGGCAGTTTGACTGGGGCGGTCGCCTCCGAAAGAGCAACGGAGGCGTCCAAAGGTTCCCTCAGCGCGGACAGAAATCGCGCGCAGAGCATAAAGGCAGAAGGGAGCTTGACTGCGAGACTGACGGGTCGAGCAGGTACGAAAGTAGGGCTTAGTGATCCGGTGGAAAGAGAGTGGAATTGCCATCGCTCAACGGATAAAAGCTACCCTGGGGATAACAGGCTAATCTCTCCCAAGAGTCCATATCGACGGGGAGGTTTGGCACCTCGATGTCGGCTCATCACATCCTGGGGCTGAAGCAGGTCCCAAGGGTTGGGCTGTTCGCCCATTAAAGTGGTACGTGAGCTGGGTTCAGAACGTCGTGAGACAGTTCGGTCCATATCCATCGCGGGCGCAAGATACATGAGGGAGGCTGCTCCTAGTACGAGAGGACCGGAGTGGACGGACCAACGGTGTACCGGTTGTCCTGCCAAGGGCACGGCCGGGTAGCTGCGTCCGGAAGGGATAAACGCTGAAAGCATCTAAGCGTGAAGCCCGTCCCGAGATGAAGTATCTCATTCCTAAAAGGAAGTAAGACCCCTTGAAGAAGACGAGGTAGATAGGCTGGCTGTGGAAGCACAGCAATATGTGGAGCTGACCAGCACTAATCGGTCGAGGGCTTGACTTATTCTAAGAAGGTATTGCCTAACAATTTGCTGACGTTTCTTCTGTGAAGTTTTGAGTGAGCAAGACTCATTCAAGTATGCGGTGATGATGCCTGGACGGTTCCACCTGTTCCCATTCCGAACACAGCAGTTAAGCGTTCACAGGCCGAGGGTACTTCGTTGGAGACGACGTGGGAGAGTAGGTAGTTGCCGCAAGAACGAGGGATTCGTGATGATTCACGAGTCCCTTTTGTTTTGTGGAGGTATATGATGAAGAAAAAACTCGCGGTAATTCTGTTTGGGCTGATTTCCCTTGGCATCGGATTGCTGCTGCTGCATCTCTCCCCCGACCCGATGGCTGAGAACCTGGAGCTGGCACGGGAAGCCTCGAATGCTCAGGAAGCGGCGGCGGCGATTTCCGCCAATAACAAAAAGGATGTCGTTTACAGCACCGTCGCTTATCTCTTTGTCGGCATTGGATTCGGCACAGCGGGCTACGGTGTTTTTATGAGTGGAAAAAAGGAAGATTCTGAGGAAAAAACCTAAAATATCCTTGTATCGTCAGTATACTTTGACTATAATATGTGTCAGCTATCTTTTTCAATGCAGTGAAAGAAATCCATGATTTCTTCGGGAGGTACTTTCATGATTCTGGATCGTCTGGAAAATCTGCCGCTCGGCAGATTCCAGTACAAACTGCTTGTTGTCACGGGGCTTGGCTGGCTGTTTGATGCGATGGACACGGGGCTGATCGCCTTCGTCCTGCCGGTACTGGCGCGCGAGTGGAGTCTCACGCCGGCACAGGTGGGATGGATCGGCTCGATTGGGCTGATCGGCATGGCGCTTGGAGCGGTGCTCGCAGGGACGATTGCCGACCGCATCGGTCGCAAGCGGGTGTTTACGATCACGGTTCTCCTCTATAGTATCTCAACGGGGCTCTGTGCCGTTGCGTGGAGTTATGAGTCGCTGCTCGTGTTCCGCTTCCTTGTCGGCTTCGGCCTGGGCGGAGAGCTGCCCGTCGCAGCGACACTGATGAGCGAGTATGCACCGGCACGCCTGCGTGGACGCTTCATTGTGCTCCTTGAGAGTTTCTGGGGGCTTGGCTGGCTTGCGGCGGCATGCATTGCCTATCTTCTCATCCCTGTCTTTGGCTGGCAGGCGGCGTTCTTTATCGGTGCACTGCCCGCGCTCTATGTGTTCCTCCTGCGCCTGCACATGCCTGAGTCGATCCGTTATCTCCTCGCCAAGGGGCGTGTGGACGAGGCGAAGGCGATTGTGCGCGATATCGAGCGCCAGCTCCAGATGCCGGAGCGTCCCTTCCTCGATCAGCTTGCCCCGCACCGTATGCAGGCGGAGCAGGTGGAGACACCGGGATTTTCTGCGCTCTGGGCGAAGGGAATGCGCCGCCGTACGATGATGCTCTGGCTCGCATGGTTCGGTATTGTGTTCAGTTATTACGGCATCTTTATGTGGCTGCCGTCGATGGTCTATGCGCAGGGCTTTGCCATTGTCAAGACGTTCGAGTACGTCCTCATTATGACGGTCGCTCAGCTGCCGGGCTACTATGCGGCGGCCTACCTCGTGGATGTGATCGGCCGCCGCTATACGCTCGGGCTCTTCCTCCTTCTCAGCGGCGTATGCAGCTATTTCTTCGGCAATGCAGGTGATGTCACTGCCCTCCTTGGTTGGGGCGCGGCGATGAGCTTCTTCAATCTCGGCGCGTGGGGCGTCATCTATACCTATACACCCGAGCAGTACCCAACGGCGATGCGCGCGCTTGGCAGCGGCTGGGCGGCAGGATTCGGCCGCATCGGCGGAATGATTGCGCCGATGCTCGTCGGCGTGATGCTCGCCAACATGTTCCCCATGAGTGGCATCTTTATGATGTTCGCGACGGTCTTTGTCGTTATCGCGGGGACGGTGCTCCTTCTCGGACGTGAGAGCAAACAGCAGACGCTTGAAGAGTTGGAGCACGCACTCGGAGAGACGTGATCTTTGGTCTGCTCATAAATAAACGAGGGGCGGCGCTGTGAAATGTTTCGCAGCGCCGCCCTGTTTTCATCAAGCTTTTGGATTGTGTTCCATCCCCATGCCCCACGGCATCGGTTTTGCGCTGTGAGAGGTGCAGCCGGCGCGACTGACGGCGGCGGAGCCAGCGAAAAAACTGGCGAAATCTGTGTGTGTGTGCTACAATAGAGCAGATAAACTCTGTTGTAATATATTTTTTGAGGTGACATTTTGCGATATAACTGGAAGCGCCTTGCGGCGGCATCTCTTTTTGCGCTGGCGGTACAATTCTACGCACCGCCGTCCTTTGCGATGCCTCCGATTCTCCCGTACAATGAGGTGACGGAGGGGATGCAGGGAACGGCGTATACCGTGCTCGATACGACGGGTGAGGTGCGCACATTCCCCGTGGAGATCGTCGGTCAGATGGAGGGCGGCAAGGGCTCTCAGCGGATGATTATGGCGCGGACGAGCGGCAATTTCATCGAACACGTCGGCGGTGTCCTGCAAGGGATGAGCGGCAGTCCGATCTATGTAGACGGTCGTCTCGTAGGAGCGCTTGCAGCGGGGCTGAAGGATCTCAGCCCCTATACCTTTTTCATCACGCCGATCGAGGACATGATTCCGCTCTGGTCGATGCCCGACACGAAGAATAAGACGCGCATCGACACGGTGGATGTCGTGCGCGCCGTTGAGGAGCGCAAGAAGGCAAAGGAAAAGGACGAGCTCCGCGAGCGCGAGAAGAAAGTCGGCAAGATGACACACGCCGAGCGTGAGGCGGAGTGGCGTGATACACTCGCCGCCCTGCGCGGAGAGAAGACAGAGGAAACATCTGCGAGCGGTGCAGGTGCGTCAGAGGCGCAGAAGGCTGCGGACGACACGCATGACACGACCGCTGATGCTGTGCAGAGTGCGGACAAAGGTGAGCAAACGTCGACCGATCCCGTCACATCATCTCCTGCAGCTAAGAAAGAGAATGTGCATGCTGCCGAGGAGAAGTCTACCTTCTTCGTGAGCGGATTTGGATCGGCGGGGCTGCGCTATCTAGAGAACAATATGCCTGCAGGCAGTACGTTCCTTCCGCTGGGAACGGTCAGTGCAAATACGCCCCTTCCCACGCGCTATGATGCCTCTCTTGCAGGCGGTCAGCCCGTCGGGGTCGCCATTGTCTACGGCGACTTCAGCATCGGCGCGACGGGAACGGTGACGGCGGTGGACGGCAAGAAAGTGCTGGCATTCGGTCACTCCTTTATGCACAAGGGAAACGTGAACTACTTCATGACGGATGCCGATGTGGTCGGGACGATTGCAGGCCAGAGCAACGGCGTGAAGATCGCGAACATCGGCAGTGTGATCGGGCGCATCAATCAGGATCGTGAGACGGGCGTTGCGGGGATCCTTGGGACGTTTCCCACCGCTGTTCCCATTCGCATTCACGTGAAGGACGACGCGCTTGGCACGGAGGAGACCTTCGGTGCGCAGATTGCCTACGATGAGGATTTCCTGCCCGTGCTTTCGGGCAGCATTGCCTATGCGGCGATGAGCCGTGTGTCGGATTCCCTTGGCAGCAGCACGGCGCGCATCCGCTTTGCCATCCGTACGAACGCCGTGGACAGCGGGGTCTTTGAGCGGCGCAATATGTACTACAGCGCGGCGGATGTCGGGCAGGTCGCCGTGACCGAGCTGCTGCAGGCGATGAATATGATCGTGACGAATCCGCAGGAGGAGTCCGATATTCTCGATCTCGATGTGGATGTGGAGCTCACGGGCGGACGTCAGACGGCCGTTCTGGTCTCGGCGGTGCCGGATAAGCTGGTGGTAAAGCCGGGCGACACGGTGACGTTCAAGACGAAGATTCGCCCCTATCGCAAGCCGGAGGAGACGCTGTCGATCCCCTATCGCGTGCCGAAGGCGCAGCCGGCGGGGACACTGAACCTCGATATTCGCGGCGGAGGATTTGTCCCCGTGAACCCCTTGGCACTCCTCGCGCAGGCGGGGCTCGAGATCCCCGACGACGAGGAGAAGTTCAAGTCGACGGAGGATAAGCTCCGCGAACTGGCGGAGAAGGGGCAGAACAATGAGATTATCATAGCGCCCGGCGCGGCGCCTGCTCCGACTTCGGATAAGGAAATGAAAAAGCGTATGCGGGAGGCGGCCAAGGCATCGGAGCGCGCGGCAAAGCAGACGCCGGAAAAGCGTGTGACCTTGCTTGGCGATCCGAAGAAGAAGGAAGAGAAAGAGAAGTTCTTTGCACCGTATGTGATTGAGAATGTCATACACGCAACACTCAAGGTAGAGGGATGAGCCGCAAGGAGGACGAGGGCGAATGGAACAACTGGTCATTCATGGAGGGCATCCCCTGCGCGGCCATGTGAAGATCGGCGGGGCGAAGAATGCGGTGCTGCCCATCATTGCGGCGGCATTGCTCGGTACAAACGGAAGCAGTGTGCTGGATGAGGTGCCTGCACTCGAAGATGTCTATACGATTACGGCGGTGCTGCGTGCCCTTGGCGTAACGGCGGACTACACGGTATCGGAGCATCGTCTGGTCATTGATGCATCACATATTGCGACGGTCGCAGCCCCCTACGACCTCGTCCGCAAGATGCGCGCGTCATTTCTCATCATGGGCCCCTTGCTCGCACGCGAGGGGCACGCAGAGATCTCGCTGCCGGGCGGCTGTGCCATTGGGACACGTCCGATCGATCTGCATCTCAAGGGCTTTGAGGCGCTCGGGGCGGAGATCGAGATCACGCAGGGCGACATTCACGCGCGTGCGCCGCATGGGCTCAAGGGGGCGCGCATCTACTTCGATTTCCCGAGTGTCGGGGCGACAGAGAATGTGATGATGGCGGCGTCCTGCGCCGAGGGCCAGACGATCCTCGAGAATCCTGCGCTCGAGCCGGAGATTGTCGATCTCGCGAACTATCTCAATGTGATGGGGGCGCGCATCCGTGGCGCGGGAACGAACCGCATCAAGATCGACGGCGTGTCGGAGCTGCACGCGGCGGACTATACGATCATCCCCGACCGCATCGAGGCGGGGACGTACATGGTCGCGGCGGCGATGACGCGTGGTGATGTGTTCATCGAGAACGCAATTAGCGAGCATCTGAAGCCAGTCATTGCGAAGCTAAAGGAAGCGGGCGCACAGATCGAGGAGGATATCGCCGGGGTGCGCGTCTCTGCCGACCGCCCGATGAAGGCGATTGATCTCAAGACGATGCCCTATCCCGGTTTTCCGACGGATATGCAGGCGCAGTTCATGGCAATGCTCGCCGTCGCCGAGGGGACGAGTGTCGTGACGGAGACGGTGTTCGAGAACCGCTTTATGCACGTCGATGAGCTCGTGCGCATGGGTGCACGGATCCGTGTGGACGGACGGACGGCGACGGTCGAGGGCGGCGCACTGCTCAGCGGCGCACCTGTGCGGGCGACGGATCTGCGTGCGGGTGCGGCGATGGTGCTTGCAGGGCTGGTTGCGTCGGATGAGACGCGTGTCGGCTACATCCATCACATCGACCGTGGGTACGATGATCTCGTGGCAAAGCTCGTGGCGCTCGGGGCGGATATTCAGCGCGTGGATGCGGAATGGGCAGGCGTGTAAAAATTGCTTGCATAATAAAGAATGATGCGATAGAATAAATTCAGAACGATGGATTGAGGAGGTATGAAGGATGAAGCACATCAAGACGGTCAACAAGCCGACGATGCAGTCCACGCTCTACACGGGCGGCTGCGGCGAATGCCAGGCATCCTGCCAGTCTGCCTGCAAGACTTCCTGCACGGTGGGCAATCAGCCCTGCGCGAAGTAAGACGGGGAAATCGGCACAGCCCTTCTCGTTTGCGAGAGGGGCTTTTTCTATGTGTTGCTCCACTAAGGTTTGCTTCAGCGTATTACATTTCCAAGAGTGGTTATGAAGGAGAACAAATGAAAGTCCGAACGCATAAGTTCAAGCAGAACGGCATGCACATCCTCGTCGATGTGAACAGCGGCGCGGTTCATGTGATCGACCAGATGATTTACGATATGATGGATGACTTCGATGGGACGAACGACGAGGCGGTTGTTGCGCGTCTTGCGGGACGTTATCCGGCAGTGGAGCTGCGCGAGGCATGCGGCGAGCTCCACGAGCTGATGGCGGCGGGAGCCCTCTTCGCGCCCGACATCGACGTGCCGCCGACCTTCAAGTCGCGCGGATTGGTGAAATCCCTGTGCCTGATGGTGGCACAGGACTGCAATCTGCGCTGCAAGTACTGTTTCGGCGATGGCGGCAGCTATGGTGGGCAGCGCGCAGTGATGTCGCCTGAGGTGGGGCGTGCGGCGGTCGATTTCATCATTGACGGCTGTGGTCCGCGCAAACACTGTGAGATTGATTTCTTCGGCGGCGAGCCGCTGATGAATCTGAGCACGGTGAAGGCGGTGACGGAGTATGTGCGTCAGCGTGAGCAGGAGACGGGCAAGGAGTTCAAACTGACGCTCACGACGAACGGGATGCTGCTCTCCGACAAGAATATCGCATGGCTGAACGACAACCATCTCTCCGTCGTGCTCTCAGCGGATGGACGGCGCGAGGTGCACGATGCGATGCGTCCTGATGCGGGCGGACATGGAACGTACGATGTGGTCATGCGGAACTTTAAGAAGCTCGTCGATGCGCGCGGCGGCAACGACTACTACCTGCGCGGGACGTATACGCACGAGAATCTCGACTTTACGAAGGATGTGCTCGCCATGAATGCGGCGGGCTTTGACATCCTCTCGATGGAGCCGGTTGTGCTGAAGGACAGTCCGCTTGGCTTTACAGAGGAGGATCTGCCGCGCATCTATGCGGAGTATGACCGCCTGACGCAGACCTATCTCGACCGCGTGCGTGCGGGGAAGGGGTTCTTCTTCTTCCACTTCAACATGGATCTCAACCATGGTCCCTGCGTGGCGAAACGACTGGCGGGATGCGGGGCGGGGCATGAGTACTATGCCGTCGCGGAGAACGGCGATCTCTATCCGTGCCATCAGTTCGTAGGGCGTGAGGGCTATCGCCTTGGTTCGGTCTTTACGGGCGTGGAGAGTATGGAGCTGCCGACGTACTTCCGCAACTCGCATGTGCTGAACAAGCCGCTCTGCCGTGACTGCTGGGCGCGGTTTTACTGCAGCGGCGGCTGCCACGCGAACGCCGATCTCTTTCATGGGGATATTCGGCAGCCGTACGAGATTGGCTGTGCGATTCAGAAGAAGCGTCTGGAGTGCGCGATTCTTGTGCAGGCGGTGCTCGCGATGGAGAAGGAAGAGGGGGAAGAGGAGCAGAAAAAAATTTCTTGACAAGATTTTCATCTTCCGCTATAATTCGCTATGTTGCTGAGAGAGCGATAGGGGTATCGCCAAGTTGGTAAGGCACGGGATTCTGAATCCCGCATGCGTTGGTTCGAGTCCAGCTACCCCTGCCATTTGAATTTTGAGGAGCTGCCCTGAGGGGCAGTTCTTTTTTTCTTTTTTATTGAAACTTTTTATCATCTCTGGTAGGATAGATAAAAATGCCAGATAAGGGGAATGATCATGAGCAGCGAGAAAAAGGGAATCGGCGTGTGTCCGCTTCTGCAGATTGTGCTGAATGCGATATTTTTCATTGGCATACAGACGACCTTTGCGCCATGTGCACCGCATGAGGATGGAACGTGGATGACTTGTCATTGGGCAGGAGAGGCGCTGACGGGGCTTGCTGCCGTTATGCTCATCCTGTCCCTCCTGCATCTTGTGCCGCTGCGCTCAGGAACAAAGACAGGGCTGGCCATTGCGATGATTCCGCTCGCTGTGCTGGTGATCTGTCTTCCGGGACATCTTATTCCGCTCTGCATGATGGAGACCATGCGGTGTCATACGTTGATGCAGCCATCGGTCAGCGTGATTGCCGTGCTGAACATCGTCCTTTCTGCCCTGTATCTGTGGCAGCATCGAAAGGGGGAGAATGAGTGAAGTTCAGTGAAGCACTTGCCCTGCGCTCCTGCCGCAGGAATATGGCACGCTCCGCGACGCTTGCTGTGCTGACGGGGATTCTTGCCCTCGTGATCTTCGGCGGCTCGGAGATGCTGCTCGGGCTGCAGGGCGGTCTGATTCAGTTTCAGCAGCGGCTCGGTGCAGATGTCATTGTCCTGCCGAAGGCGGCAGAGGGAGCGGGCTCGCTGGAGGGGGTGCTCGTGCAGGGCGTTCCCGCGCAGTTCTACATGGAGGAGCACTATCTCTCCGATCTGCGCAGCATGGCGGGAGTGGCGCATGCGACGCCGCAGTTCTTCCTTGCCTCGGCACATGCGGGCTGCTGCTCCGCAGCGGTGCAGCTGATCGGCTTTGATCCCGCCTCGGATCAGACCATTCAGCCGTGGATCCGCGAGAGCTATGGCGGTACGGTCGGCTATGGCGATATTCTCGTCGGCAGCGGCATTTCCGTGCCTGCGGATGGGATGCTGACGTTCTACGATCTGCCCTGCCGCGTTGTGGGACGGCTCACGCCGACGGGAACGGGGATGGATACGGCGGTTTACACGAATATGGAGACGATCCGTGCAATGATGGCGAATGCATCGAAAAGGGGCTTTGATGTGTTTCAGGGGGTTCCGACGGAGGATGCGATCTCTGCCGTGATGATACGGACGGCGGACGGGTTCTCGCCCGAGGGCGTCGCAGAGGCGGTCAATGCGGCATATCCCGCGCTTACGGCGCGCCCTGCACACGGAATGGTGCACGCAGTGGAGCAGGGACTGGGCGGTATCTTGGAGATGATCGGCGGGCTCGTCATAGTGGTCTGGGTGATCGCCGTCGTCGTTCTCGGCATCGCCTTTCACCTGTCGGCGCGCGAGCGGCGGCGCGAGTATCTGATGCTGCGCATCGCGGGGGCGGCGCGCGGCTTTTTGACGCGCATGATGCTGACGGAGGCGGCACTCGCCTCGGCGACGGGTGCTGCGGCAGGAGTTGCACTCGGCGCACTGATTATTCTGCCCTTTGCCGGCCTGATGAAGGCGGGGCTGATGCGCCCCTATATTCTCCCCGACGGCGGGACGATTCTGCTGCTGGCGGTGAATACGCTCCTCGCAGTGACACTGTCTGGGATGCTGGCGGCGGCGTGGACGGTGGGGCGCGTATGTACGGCGCCGATCAGCACACTGCTGAGGGAGGATGGATGATGGAACTGCGGGCGGAGAAAATCAGTCAGGATTTCCTGCGCGACAGTGCGCGGGAAGGGTACATTGTCGCTGTGGCGGAGACGGATCTGTGCCTCTCCTCCGGTACGGTGACGGCGGTCATGGGGCATTCGGGCAGCGGCAAGAGTACGCTGCTGCATATCTTGGGCGGGCTCCTGCCGCCCGTGACGGGGAAGGTGCTCATAGGGGAGACGGATCTCTACGCACTGCCCGAGGATGCGCGTGCGGAGCTGCGCAGCAGTACGCTCGGCATTGTGCCGCAGCAGCCGATGTCGCTTCGCGCGCTGACGGTGCGGGAGAATGTCCTCCTCTCGGCGCTTCTCTATGGCAGGGAACAGGACGTGTCTGCACATGCGGATGCTCTGATGGAGCGGCTTGGCATCGCACCGCTCGCGCATGTCTGTCCGTCGGAGCTTTCGGGCGGGGAGCTGCGCCGCATGATGATCGCGCGGGCCCTTGCCGGCGTGCCGCAGATTTTGCTCCTTGATGAGCCGACGGGCGACCTCGATGCGGAGAATACACGGCGCGTGCTTGATCTCGTGCGCGAGACTGCCGATGCAGGCACGGCAGTCCTCCTCGTCACACATGAGCGCGAGGCAGCATCATATGCGGATATTTGCTATATGATGGCAGAGGGGCGGCTGACGCGCTCTGCGTAGTACAGAAAAACGCCCTTATGGCGCGATGCACCATAAGGGCGTTTTTGTATGCGTTTGTCTGTCTCCCCTAATCCCGCAGCAGCATCAGTGCTTCAGGCGGAAGGCAGATGCGCAGGGCTGCGTTTTCGCTCACACGAAGTGCATCCCATGCGGGCTTGTCCACCTCCCAGCGCACGCGATGAGCACCATCGGCGAAGCGAAGCATGACGATCATGCTGAAGGTGCTCTCGATGATCTCTGCGATCTGTGCGGTGAAGACGTTCTCGCCGTCTTCCTGCACGGGAACGAAATAGTGTGCGCGGATGGCGATATGGTGCGCATCCGTCACATCGTCTGTGACCGCGAGCGTGATGCCCCAGTCGGTCGCCTCGATGTGTGCCGCGTCGAGGCGGCGGGCGGCAGAGATGTTCTTGCATCCTGTGAGGCGTGCACCTGCACACGTACCGGGACTGCGGAAGAGCTCGTGCCGATCCATCGGGGGTGTGAGCTGTCCGCGGTCGACGGTCGCGATCTCCTGCGCGATGCGAAATGCCTCGTCGCGGTCATGTGTGACGAGGATCGCCGCGATGTTCTGACCCATGAGGATCTCGCGCAGTGCGGTTTCGATCTGCCACTTGAGATGGGTGTCGAGTGCGGAGAGCGGCTCGTCGAGGAGCAGGACATCTGCGCCGCGCGCGAGGATGCGCGCAAAGGCAGCGCGCTGCTGCTGTCCGCCTGAGAGCCCTGCTGGGTAGGCGTTTTCGAGTCCGTCGAGGGAGAAGCGCGCCACGTTCTCGGCGAGGATGCGTTCCTTTTCCTCCTGTGATCCGTCCAGTGCAAAGATGATGTTCTCGCGGACGGTCATATTCGGAAAGAGCGCGTAGTTCTGAAAGAGGTAGCCGACACTGCGCTCCTGCGGCGGGAGGTTGACTCCTGCACTGCTGTCATAGAGCGTGCGGCCGTTGAGGATGATCTGTCCGCGATCCGGCGTCTCAAGCCCCGCGATGCACTTCAGCGTCATGCTCTTGCCGCTGCCCGACGCGCCGAGCAGGGCGAGCGTCGTATTCGTGAGCGTGAAGTTCGCGCAGAGCATGAAGTCACGCAGGCGTTTTTCGATGTTGACGACGAGGTTCATTCACGCACCTCCCGTTTGAGGTAGAGATTCATCGCACCGATAAAGAAGAGCGAGAACAGGGAGATGATGACTGCCCAGCGAAAGGCGAGGTCGTAGTCGTTTGCCTGCACTGCCGCATAGATGGCGGTGGACATGGTCTGCGTGCGTCCCGGGATATTGCCCGCGAACATGATGGTCGCACCGAACTCGCCGAGGGCACGGGCAAACGAGAGAACGAGCCCTGCGAGGATGCCGTGCCGTGCATTCGGCAGGATGATGCGCCAAAAGATGCGTCCGTTGCTGACACCGAGCGTCTGCGCCGCATGAATCATGCTGCTGTCGAGTGACTCGAAGGCACCGCGTGCCGTGCGGTACATGAGCGGAAGACTCACGATGACCGCCGCGATGACCGCCGCACGCCACGTAAAGACGAGCGGCAGGTCGATGGAGAGGAGGGCGCTTCCAATGGCACTGCGCTTTCCGAGAAAGAGCAGGAGGAAGAACCCAACGACGGTCGGCGGCAGGACGAGCGGCAGAGTAATCACAGCATCGGCAATGGTCGCCGCAATATGGCTGCGGATACGCAGCACACCGTAGGCGAGCCCAATACCGACGAAGAAGGTGATGACCGTGGCAAGCCCTGCGACCTCAAGGGAGATGAGCAGCGGGGAAAGTGTTTCGTCCATCATTCTTTCACGGTGAATCCGTATTTCTCAAAGACCTTGGCAGCCTTGTCTGTCTGGAGGAAGGCGAGGAATTCCTTCGCCGCCATCTCGTTCTTGGAGTCCTTCAGCACGGCGGCAGGATAGACGATGGGCTTATGCGTGTCGGCAGGGGCAACGGCGGCGACCTTCACCTTGTCCGAGATGGCGGCATCCGTCGCATAGACCACGCCGCAGTCCGCGTCGCCCGTCTCGACCCATGCGAGCACTTGACGCACATCTGAACCGTAGACGGCACGCGCCTTGACCTGGTCGAGGATGCCGAGCTTCGTAAATACCTCCTCGCTGTACTGTCCGACGGGGACGCCCTTCGGCTCACCGAGGGCGATGTGTGCAACCTGCGGGTCGAGCACTGCCTTGAAGTCGGGCAGATTCAGCTTGCTGTCCTTCGCCGTGATGAGAACCACGTCGTTGACGAGAAGATCGACGCGCGTACCGTCCGCAAGGAGCTTCTTCTCGTCGAGTGCATTCATCTGCTTCTGTGCGGCGGAGACGAATACGTCGGCGGCTCCGCCGTTCTCGATCGCCTGCTGTAGGGCGCCGCTGCTGCCGAAGTTGTAGACGATATGAACCTCTTTGTTGTTCTCCTCGTACATCGCGCCGAGTTCCTTCATCGCGTCCGTGAGGCTCGCCGCCGCAGAGACCTGCAGCTCGATGGGGCTCTCCTGCGGCGTCTCCATCTTGTTCGCGCTGTTGCCGCCGCCGACGCAGCCGGCGGTGAGCAGTGCCGTGCCCGCCAAGAGGGCGGTAAGTGTCTTTTTGATGTTCATGTGATGTTTCTCCTTTGCGAATGGGAGGTATGTCCGTTTCCCGACATACCCTGTGACGATATGCGTCAGGCAGAGTGCCATAGATGTTTCCTTAGACGTGCTCTGCTCGGAGAGGGTGAGGGAAAAACCCTCCTTCTCAGCGGACGAATGTGCCGCTCTTGCCGCCGGACTTACGCTCGAGGCGGATGTCTGTGATCTCCATGCGCTTGTCGATCGCCTTGCACATGTCGTAGATGGTCAGCAGCGCCGTGCTCACGGCGTGCAGTGCCTCCATCTCCACGCCCGTTTCGCCTGTGACCTTGACCGTCGCCGCGGCATATACCGCATGGCGCGGCACCTCCTCAAGCGTGAAGTCAATGCTGCACTTGGCGAGCGGCAGCGGGTGGCAGAGCGGGATCATGTCCGCGGTGCGCTTTGCCGCCATGATGCCTGCGATGCGCGCGACACCAAGGACGTCGCCCTTTTTTGCCGTGCCTGCCGTGATCGCCGCATAGACCGCTTCGCTCACGCAGATCCGTCCACTCGCGATGGCCTCGCGATGCGTCTTGTTCTTGCCGCTGACGTCGACCATGATGGCGGCACCGCCTGCATCGAAATGCGTCAGTCCTGTTTCTGGCATCGATATCCTCCTTTCTTCTTGAAATAATTTTATCATAGCGGAATCGGCAGAGAAAATCAATTGTGTTTCTCTAACATTAAATGAATCTATCTATAATTTAGGAAAACTCATAGAGGTTATTTATTTTTTGTGGTATAATCAATAATAGATATTCATAATTGAGAATCGTTTTATGTGATATAATTTAATTTGTGCCGTGACGGCGGTGGATGGAGTGCTTTATAGGAGAGTGACGGCACTTGCGGAATGCCGCCGAATCAAGCGGGGAGAGCAGTATGCGTGAGGTTCGTGTTCAGGATGCGGTGGGGATGGTGCTCTGCCACGACATTACAGAGATTGTGCGCGGGGAACGAAAGGGCGCACGCTTCCGCAAGGGCGATGTGATCCGTGCGGAGGATATTCCCGTTCTTCTGCGCATTGGCAAAGAGCATATCTTTGCCTGGGAGGACGATCCGAATCTGCTGCATGAGAACGATGCGGCGGCGATCCTGCGTGATGTCTGTCAGAATGAGCACATGGCGGCGAGTGAGCCGAGCGAGGGCAAGATAGAGCTGACCGCGACGACGGCAGGTGTGTTCGAGGTGAACGAGGATGCGCTCAATGCCGTCAACGACATCGAGGATGTCATGATTGCGACGATTGCGCAGCACATGCCTGTCAAGGCGGGGACGAAGCTCGCGGGGATGCGCGTGATCCCGCTCGTCATCGACAAGGCGGTGATGGAGCGGGTGCGTGAGACGGCGGGCACTCAGCCGATGCTGCGGATTCTGCCGTATCAGAAGATGAAGGTCGGCGTGGTGACGACGGGCTCTGAGGTGTTCCATGGGCGCATCAAGGATACGTTCACGCCCGTGATCGATACAAAGCTGCGCGCCTTCGGGCTGAAGGTGGATGAGCATCGCCTTTCGGATGATGGGACGGAGCACACGCGTGCGGCGATTGAGGAGCTGCTCGACGCGGGGATGGATATGGTGCTCTGCACGGGCGGCATGAGCGTCGACCCCGATGACCGCACGCCGGCGGCGATCAAAGCGACGGGGGCGCGCATCGTGACGTACGGCGCGCCTGTGCTGCCGGGGGCGATGTTCCTGCTCGCCTACTATGAGAAGGATGGGCGGCAGGTGCCGATCATGGGGCTGCCGGGCTGCGTGATGTACTCGCCCGCGACGATCTTTGATATTATTCTGCCGCGTGTCGCGGCGGGCAGCGCGTGGACGCGGCAGGAGATCACGCGCCTTGGGATTGGCGGGCTCTGCATGGGATGCAAGGTTTGCCACTATCCCATTTGCCCGTTCGGAAAGTAAGGAGAATTCCATGCAGGATATCGAACTTGAACAGGCAATCGAGGTACTGCTCGCACATGCAGTACCCGTCGCGGAGACGGAGCGCGTTCCCTTGCTGGAGGCGGTGGGGCGCGTGGCGGCGGAGGATGTGTACGCAGCGTTTGACAATCCGCCGTTTGACCGTTCGCCGCTCGACGGCTATACCTTTGCGTCGGCGAGCACGGCGGACGCCTCGGCAGAGCACCCTGTGCGCCTGTCGGTGATCGGCGAGGAGTGCGCGGGCGATTTTTTCGCCGGCGCAGTCGGCGCGGGCGAGTGTGTCCGCATCATGACGGGCGGCGCGATTCCGGAGGGCTGTGACTGTGTCGTGCGGCAGGAGGATGTGCGCGAGGAGGGGGATGCGATTTTTGTTCCCTTTACGTCGCAGCCGTTCGAGAACTACTGCTATGCGGGCGAGGATATCAAAAAGGGAAATCTGCTCGTGCGCCGGGGACAGCGCATCCATGCGGCGCAGATTGCGGTACTCGCGAGTGAGGGTTATGCTGCGGTATGTGTCCATCGGCGCGTACGCATTGCCGTTGCCAGTACGGGCGACGAACTGATGCAGCCCGGCGAGCCGCTGCGTCCCGGCAAGATCTACAACAGCAATCTCTACCTCCTTGCGGGACGCCTGAAGGAACTCGGCGCAGAGGTGACGGTGGTCGGCTCGGTGCCTGATGATGTGGAACGCGCGGCGGAGGTGATCGCCTCCTATGCGGATCGTGTGGATCTCTTTCTCACGTCGGGCGGCGTCTCCGTGGGCAAGAAGGACATCATGCACGGCGTTGTGCCCGCCCTCGGTGCGGAGCGGCTGTTCTGGCGCGTCTGCATGAAGCCGGGCGCCCCCGCCATTGCCTATACGCGCGGCAGCATGCTCGGCATCGCGCTCTCAGGCAACCCGTTCGCCGCCTATGCGACGTTCGAGCTGATGGCGCGTCCGGCGATTGCGCGGCTTGCGGGCGAGACGGATGTGATCATGCCGCGCCGCCGTGCCGTGCTCGCCGATGCGTTCCCAAAGCCCTGCCACGGACGGCGTTTCCTGCGTGCACGCATGGAGGCGGATGGGCGTGTCTCGCTGCCCGATCAGCACGAGTCTGGTTCGCTCTTTTCGGCAGCGGGCTGCGACGCGTTTGTGGATGTGCCGGCGGGGACGCCGCCGCTCGCGGCAGGGGCGGAAGTGGATGTTGTGATTCTCTGACGAAGCAGTGCTGTGGTGATGTTCTGCAGCAAACCCCGGCGAAGCAAACGTGCACTTTTCCCGTTTGCTTCGATGCATCAACTTCTGCCTTTCACGTCAACGTATAGGAAAAAGATAGAAAGATAGATAGATAGAAGGTTCATCATGCAGGATCAGTTTCAGCGGAAAATTGAATATCTGCGCGTTTCGGTGACGGACTGCTGCAATCTGCGCTGCCGCTACTGTATGCCGGCGCATGGGGTCAAGAAGCTGCGCCACGCAGATGTGCTCACCTATGAGGAGATCCTGCGCGATGTGCGTGTGCTCGCGGCACTGGGCGTTCGCAAGGTGCGCCTGACAGGCGGTGAGCCGCTCGTGCGGCGTGACATCACACGCCTTGTGCGCGGGCTGAAAGAGATCCCGGGCATCGAGACGGTGGCGCTCACGACGAATGGGGTCCTGCTCGGCACGATGATGGATGAGCTGCTGGATGCCGGCCTCGACGCAGTGAATCTCAGCCTCGATACACTCGACGGCGGGACATTCTTCTCCATCACGCGGCGGCCGATGTTCGGCGCGGTGATGGAGGCACTCACGCGGCTTGCCGAGGAGGAGCGCCTCACGGTCAAGGTGAACTGCGTGCCGATCATGGGCGTAAACGACGAGGAACTCGCCGCGCTCGCTGCGATTGCCCGCACACATCCGATTGATGTGCGTTTTATTGAGCTCATGCCGATCGGCTGTGCGCGGACGGAGAACTATCGCGGCGTACCGATGGATGAGGTGCGCGCGCGGCTGAAGGATGCGTTCGGCGCACTCCTGCCCGTGGGGGAGGCGGCACATGAGGGCGCGGTGCCGAAGGGGCCCGCCGCCTATGTGCGGCCTGCCGGTTTTACGGGAACCATTGGCTTTATCGATGCGATGGAGCACAAATTCTGCCATACGTGCAACCGCGTGCGCCTGACGGCGGAGGGCTTCCTGAAGCTCTGCCTCTACAGCAGTGCGGGGCTTGACACGCGTGCACTGCTGCGCGGCGGAATGTCGGATGCACAGCTCGCGGATGCCATTGCCCATGCGGTGTGGCAGAAGCCCGAAGAACATCATTTTGAAATCGATCAGGAGACGCGCGATCACCGCGCCATGTACCAAGTGGGAGGCTAATACGGATATGGGAGAGATTCGGGCGCTGTGCATCAGTGAGAAGCGCGGCACGGAAAAACAGGCGACAGACCGCGCCTTCTTTATTACGGAATACGGCATCGACGGCGATGCCCATGCGGGCGACTGGCACCGACAGGTGAGCCTGCTTGGCCTCGGCGAGATCGAGGATTTCCGTGCGCGCGGTGCAGATGTGGCGTTTGGCGCGTTCGGCGAGAACGTCGTCGCCGAGGGGTTCCGCTTCAAGGAGCTCCCCGTGGGGACACGCCTGCGCGTGGGACAGGTTTTTCTTGAGATCACACAGATCGGGAAGAAGTGCCACAGTCACTGCGAGATCTTTCACCGCGTCGGCGACTGCATCATGCCGCGTGAGGGCGTTTTTGCCCGTGTTCTGCACGGCGGCTGGGTAACGGTCGGCGATACGCTGGAGATCACGACGGAGAAGATCCCGCTCGACGCCGCCGTCATCACGGCGAGCGACAAGGGCTCGCGCGGCGAGCGTGAGGATGCGAGCGGCGCGGCGATTCGTGAGATCCTGACGGCGGAGGGGTACGATGTCGCGGGCTACAGCATCGTGCCCGACGAGCGTGAGGAACTCGAGCGTGAGATGACGCTCTGGTCGGACCGCGGCGTCGGGCTGATCCTGACGACGGGCGGCACGGGCTTTTCCGTGCGCGACGTGACACCTGAGGCGACGCGTGCCGTGATCGACCGCGAGGCACCGGGCATCGCCGAGGCGATGCGCGCGCTCTCGATGAAGGTGACCCCGCGTGCCATGCTCAGCCGTGCGACGGCGGGCCTGCGGAAACGCTCACTGATCGTCAACCTGCCCGGCAGTGAGAAAGCGGTGCGCGAGTGTCTCGGCTTCATCCTGCCCCAGCTGCAGCACGGCATCGAGATCCTGCGCGGCGACGCGGGGGAGTGCGCACGGTGACGCCCGCCGACCTGACGCTCATCGTCGCGGCGGGCGGCATGAGCACGCGCATGGGGGAGGACAAGCGGTTCCTCCCCATGGCGGACGGTGAGACGCTGCTCTCCCGTACCCTGCGGCGCGGCCGTACGGCAGGGTTTCGCACGATTGTCCTCGCGGCAGAGGGGGAGCGCAGAGAGCTCACGGAGCTCGCGGCGGCGTACGGGGCGCATCTCGTCACGGACGATCGCCCGCAGCAGGGCCCGGCAGCGGCAATTGCGGCGGGACTCGCTGCGGCGGAGACGGAATGGTCGCTCGTCCTCTCAGGCGATATGCCCTTCTACGATTTCGATCTTGTGCGGGCACTGCTGCCCGAGGCACGCGGTGCGGTGCAGGTCGTCCTGCCGACGCTTGCAGGCTATTGGCAGCCGCTCGCCGCGCTCTATCGGCGCGATGCGGGACAGGCATTTGCCGCTGCCATCGCACGCGGCGACCGCAAGCTCGGCATTATCCTGCGCGGCCTCACCGTGCGCGAACTGCCGCTCGCGGTGGATGCGGGACTCTTCTTCAACGTGAACACCCCTGCTGCCTACCGCCTCGCATGCGGACGTATTGCGAACGAGGGGCGTGAGCGGCCCATTCTCTCCGTTGCAGCCCCTGCTTCGGGAACGGGCAAGACAACCTTCATCGAGCGGCTTATCCCGCGCCTTGCGGTACATGGTGTGCGTACAGCGGTCATCAAGAGCGACAGCCACGGTTTTCAGCTCGATACGGAGGGAAAGGATACGGCGCGTTTCATGACGGCGGGGGCGCGGGCAACGGCAATTAGTGCGCCGAATGGCTATTTCATTCAGAAAATAGAAGATCAAAGGAAGGACTTTCAGAATCTTATATCGAAAATAGAATATGATATAGATCTTTTTATTACGGAGTCGCGTTCACGCGGCGCATTACCGACTCTCATGCTCGACCGCGGACTTGCCGCGCCGGAGATTGATGCACGTGTGACGGCACTTTTTCAAAAGGATGCCGCACCGCATGACGGGCTGCTCTCCTATGATCTCGATGATATGGAGACAGCGGCGCGGATCACGCTCTTTCTTATGGGGCGGCCGCTCTATGGGGCAGACGGCATAATGTTTTTGACGATGTAGGTGCTCGCGTGAGAGCATGCAGTATACGAATGGAAGAATAGAAACGATGGAAATTCAGCGCAGTGACTTTATCGACGTACCCGTGACCCGCTATGTCTCTGAGGAGAATGCGTTTGTCGCGGATCATAAATATACCTCGGAGGAGGTCTTCTTCGACATCGATCTCAACGGGGAGAACTTTACGACGGCGTTCTGCTCACCCGTCGACTTCGAGGATCTCATCGTCGGGATGCTCGCTCAGATGGGACGCATCCGCAGCTTTGACGATATCGTGGAAATGACGGTGGACGCAGAGCATCTGCGCGCCGCGGTCAAGACGACGACGGATGCGCAGTGGTGGGCGGCGGACGCGGTGAAAAATCCGCGCTACTTCTCGGCACGGCGCATCCTGAAACTGCGCCCCGAGGAGATCTTTGAGCGGCCGCGCGACGTGCGCTTCAGCGCGAAGGACATCCTCGCGACAGCGGATGAGCTGCTCGCACATCTCTCCAAGACCCACGATACCACGAACGGCGTCCACAGCGGCGTCCTGTTCGATCAGGCAAACAGGAAAATCCTCGTCTTCCGTGAGGACGTCGGCCGCCATAACGTCTTTGACAAGCTCTATGGCTGGGCGCTCAGGAATCACGTGGAGATTTCCGATAAAATCATCATCTTCAGCGGGCGCTGCTCCTCGGAGATGATGCTCAAACTGGGGCGGATGGGGATCTCCACGGTTGCGGCGAAGTCCGTTCCGACCACCCTCTCGCTCAACATCGCGCGCAAACTCGGCATCACGCTCTGCGCGCGCATGGCGCCGGGCTCGTTCTGCATCTACGCAAACCCTGAGCGCATCACCCTCTGACGGTGTACCTCTGTACATTGCTGAAACCGGGGACATCCTCGTTTCATATAGAAGTTTAGGAGAGCCTGTCGGCGGAATCCCGCCGATACGAAAGGAGAATCACGATGAACCTTAGCAGACGTGACTTTTTGAAAGCCACCGGGCTAAGCGGCGTCGGGCTGGCACTCGCCAGTCTCGGACTTGACGTCGCAACGGTCTCGGCGGCGGCAAAAGAGTACAAGCTGACGGGCGGTCGCGAATTTACCTCCGTCTGCCACTTCTGCGGCTGCGGCTGCGGAACGATCGGCTACGTCAAGGACGGCAAGCTGATCAACCTCGAAGGTGCGGCAGACAACCCCGTCAATCGCGGCGGCCTGTGCCCGAAGGGAATCGGCTATGGACATATCCCGAACGCGGAGCTGCGTCCGAAGTGCCCGATGTACCGTGCACCCGGCAGCGACCATTGGGAGGAGATCAGCTGGGAGGAGGCCATCGACCGCTCCGCACGTGCCATGAAGAAGGCACGTGACGAGAACTGGGTTGGGCAGGACGAGGCGAACGGCTATAAGTTCATGAGCAACCGTACGGATGCCATCGGCTTTGTCGGCGGATCGCAGGTCAACAACGAAGAGTGCTATCAGCTCATCAAGATGGCGCGTGCGCTCGGTGTTGTCTACATCGACAACCAGACGCGTGTCTGCCATGCGACGACGCCGCCGGCGCTGAACGCCGCCTTTGGACGCGGCGCGATGACGGGCTCATGGTACAACCTCAAGAAGGCAAAGATGATCTGGATCGAGGGCTCGAACCTCGCAGAATGCCATCCGCTCGCGATGAAGCGCGTCATGGAGGCAAAGGACAACGGAGCCACCATCGTTCACGTAGACGTACGCTATACACGCACCTCGCGCGTTGCCGATCATTTCTTCCAGCTGCGTCCCGGCACCGATATCGTTTTCCTTGGAGCACTTATCAACTATATTATTCAGAACAAGAAATACGATGCCGACTATCTGCGCCGCAACACGAATGCCTACTGCCTGCTGCGTGATGACTACAAATTCGACGCAGGCATCTTCTCCGGCTACAACGAGAAGACGCGTACGTACAACAAGGAGACGTGGGGCTACAAGGTCGACGCGAACGGCAAGCCGGTAAAGGCGCTGTCGATGTCGGAGCCGGGCACGGTCATGGATCGCCTCGCAACGCATTTCTCGCGCTATACGTTCGAGAAGGCCTCGGCGATCACGGGCATGCCCGTCGCGGACATCAAGAAGGCGGCAGAGCTCTTCTCGAGCATTACGCCGACGGTCATGATGTACGCCCTCGGCATGACGCAGCACACGATCGGCGTGGAGAACATCCGCTGCTTTACGATCATCCAGCTGCTCATGGGCAACATCGGTGTCTCAGGCGGCGGCATTGACGCTCTGCGCGGGCAGCCGAACGTCCAGTCCTCGACGGACTACGGCATCATGTTCCAGTACTACCCCGCCTACCTCTCGTATCCGACGCATACGGACGATACACTTGCAAAGTGGACACACCACAACGGTACGTTCCGTGCGAAGTTCCTCAAGAACCTTCTCAAGGCGTGGTTCGGCGATGCGGCAAATGCAGGAAATGACTACCTGTTCAATGCACTGCCGATCCGCAACGGCACGCACAACGACTCCATGTACGTCATGTTCGAGAAGGCGATCGAGGGGCAGATCAAGTGCCTGTACGTCTGCGGACAGAACCCGCAGATGACGAACGCGAACCTCACAATCGTCAACAAGGGGCTCAAGGGCGTCCGTACGCTCATCGTGCAGGATGTCTTCGTCAACGAGACGGCAGCGTTCTGGGAGCGTCCGGGCGACAACCCCGCCGACATCCAGACCGAGGTCATCTTCATGCCGGCGGCCTCCTACCTCGAGCGCTGCGGCTCGTTGACGAACTCCATGCGCATGCTCCAGTGGCGCATGAAGGGCCCCGATCCCACGTACGACTCGCGTCCGGACTACTGGATCTGCGACAAGCTCTGGAAGCGCATCGTGGAGCTCTACAAGGACTCGACCGACCCGAAGGACAACACGATCAAGCTCCTCACATGGAACTACGGCGATCCCGAGGCGAACGGCGAGGCGTATGTCGAGAACATCATGAAGGAGTGCAACGGCTACGACCTGAAGGATGGCCATCTCCTGCGCGGCATTCGCGAGATCCGCGACGACGGCACGACGATGGCGGGGATGTGGATCTTCACGGGTGTGTTCGGTGACGGTGTCAATATGACAAAGCGGCGCGGACAGGAAGACAACGGCAACATGGGCATCTTCCCGAACTACGCATGGACGTGGCCCGACAACATTCACATGCTCTACAACCGTGCGTCCTGCGACGAGAACGGCAAGCCGACCCGCCCCGATCAGGCACTTGTCTGGTGGGATGAGGCCAAGGGAATGTGGGACGGCTACGATGTTCCTGACGTCGGCGACCGCACGCAGGGCCCCAACACCCCGGGCGGACAGAAGCCGTTCCGTATGACCGGTGAGGGCATTGGCCGCCTCTTCGCCGCTGAGTACAGCGACGTGGAGAACGGCGAGACGCGCGATCACTCCTACGTCCCCGTAGACGGCCCGCTGCCCGAGTTCTATGAGCCTGTCGAGAGCCCGACGAAGAACATGATGAACGAGGGGCAGAAGGCGCAGTTCAACCCCTGCGTTATCTATCCGCGTGTCCCCGAACTGCAGAAGATCGGCACGCCGGATGAGTACCCCTACGTCCTCTGCGTATCGAGCCTGACGGAGCACTGGTGCTCGGGCACGGTCACGCGCAACATCCCGTACCTCAACGAGCTCGTCAAGGAACCGTTCGTCGAGATCTCGGAGCAGCTCGCTGCAAAACTCGGCGTTCGCCCGGGCGATCTCGTCCGCGTCAGCACGACGCGCGCTGCGATCCAGGTCAAGGCGATGGTCACGAAGCGTGCTCAGCCGCTCATGATCAACGGCGTGGAGACGCACATGATCTGGATGCCCTACAACTGGGGCTTCAAGGGGCTCTCGACGGGTCCTTCCGGCAACTATCTGACCATCGACGCACTCGATCCGAACGTGCAGGAGCAGGAGTTCAAGGCCTGCCTCGCCAACGTCGAACGCGTGTAAGTTCCCCGCGGTACGCCGCGTATGGGGGCTGACCGCCGAACGAACATTCACAACAACGAACGTCTGAAAAGACGAGGAGAACCCCTTTTTATGAAATCGAAGAACACCGATCCGATGAAGCGCTTCCTGAAGAAGCATCCGTTCCTCGCCGAGACTGAGCGTGTCCATCGCCTCGTCGACGCAGCGGTCGGCACGCCGGAGCCCATACAGCTCCCCGCGCGTGCCGTCACGAAGACGATCGCGGAGAAGCTGCCGATCCTGCAGCAGGAGACATATCGCAAACGCATGGTGCGTGCGGTCTACCTTATGCAGGAGGACGTCTTTGCCCGCATCGCCGAAGCGGATGTGCCGCCCCTCATGCAGGAGTCGGCGCGCGGCTATCTCGCCGTACTGAAGCCCCTGCGCAAGGCGGCAAAGGAAGAATTCATCATTGCCGTGCTCACACAGGACAAGAAGGCGTTTGCAGCACTCTGCCGGCGCTATGACCTGAACGAGGGCTTTATCCGCAGCACGATCTGGCGCATCATTGCCGCGCTCGTTCCTGCGGAGATGAAGGATCCCGACATGTGGAATCCCGACCGCGACCAGCCGCGTTTCAGTGAGAACTACTGCCCCGTCTGCGGACGGCAGCCCGTCATCGCCGATCTCAGGAAGTACCGTCAGGGGCGCGCACGCGATCTCGTTTGCGGCGGCTGCGGCACGCGCTGGCACTATACGCGCGTCGGCTGCGTCTACTGCGGCAACACGGATCTCCAGAAGATGCACACGCTCGAGCCGGAGGACAGCGATATCATGCGCCTTGACGTCTGTGATGCCTGCCATCACTACATCAAGACCTATCGAGGTCCTGTCGACGACGATACGAGCGACTTCATCTATCGGCAGGATTGGGCAACGGTGCACCTCGACCTCCTCGCGGAGGAACAGGGACTTCAGAAAAAGGGCAATCCGATTCTGGAATAGAACCATCAGATAAAAGAGAGGAGAAAGCGTCATGACACAGGAAATCGCAATGCTGCATGATATGACACGCTGCACAGCGTGTCGCGGCTGTATGGTTGCCTGCAAACAGTGGCATGATCTGCCGCCCGATATGAGTACGCCCTTCGAGGGACAGTACCAGTCGCATAAGGATCTGACCCCGACCGTCTTCACGCTCATCGAGATGAAAGAGCGCGTTGACGACAAGGGGAAGTTCCACTGGGACTTTTTCAAGAAGAACTGCTTCCACTGCGGCGACCCCGCCTGCGCGAAGGGCTGCCCGGAGAACGCAATTGACCGCAACGAGAACGGCACCGTCGTCATCAATCAGGACAAATGCGTCGGCTGCCACTACTGCGAGCACAACTGCCCATGGCACATTCCAAAGATCGACGATGTGAAGCATAAGTCGTACAAATGCGATCTCTGCTATGACCGCATTGCGCATGGCTATGAGACGACGGGCGAGGTGCTGAAGCCTGCCTGCGCCAAGACCTGTACCGCGCATGCGCTTGAGTTCGGTACGCTGGAGGAGATGAAGCAGCTCGCGGCGGAGCGCGTCGATCTCGCACGCGCATCGCATCCCGATGCGAACATCTACAGCCCGAAGGGCGTCGGCGGTACGCACATGATCTATGTCCTGCCCGAGAAGCCCGAGGTATTCGGACTCCCGGCGGATCCCGTCACCCCGGCATCCATCGATGTCTGGAAGGTGGGCCGTACCCTCACGAAGCTCGCCATCGGCGGCGCAGCGGCCGGCATCGTCGGGGCAATGGTGCTCCGCAAGATGGCAAGCGGCAGCAAGAATGACCAGCAGGGGAAGGGGTGAGCACAATGTTGATCGACAAAAAATACGTTCCGCGCCATGAGAAGGCGTTTGCCATGTGCCACTGGCTCAACGCATTTGCGTTCTTCATGCTCTTCCTCACGGCACTCCCGCTCTACACGGACACGTTCCGTTTCCTTTACAACATCTTCGGCGATAAGACCCTCATGTATGCGCACCGTGTGTTCGGCGTCATGTTCATCCTGACCCCGATTATCGGTTTCATCATCGCACGCAAGGGCTACATCATCATGCTGAAGGAGATCTTCAGCTTCGGCAAGAAGGATATGGAATTCATGCAGAAATTCCCCCTCGAGCTGATGGGCAAAGATCCCCACATGCCCCCGCAGGGGTTCTACAACGGCGGCGAGAAGATGAACATCGCCCTGCAGCTTGCGCTGTCGGTCGTCATCGTCGTCACCGGTCTCATCCTCTGGATGGGTGACAGTATCCTGCCCGCGACGATCACGGCGTATGCCATCCCCGTCCACAGCATTGCGGCGGCAGTCTGCTTTGCCGCAGCGCTCGGGCATATCTATCTCGCGGCGGGCGTCAACCCCGACTCCCTGCACGGCATGACGGACGGCACGATCAAGGCATCGTACGCCGACCATCACCATGGTGCATGGGTGAACGAGCTCATCTCCAAGGGCATCGTTACGCGCGCGGAGATCAACGAGGCGGAAAAGGCAGAGGGAAACCACTGAGGCGTTTCCTCTCTGTTCCGTAATCCCTACGAAAGACACGGCTTTGCCTGCGCAGAGCCGTGTCTTTTTTTTCCCGCCCGTTTATGGTATCATGACAGAGTATATGGAGTAACGGTCTCTGTTACCCGTAACACAATCGCAGTGCATCATGGGGAGATGGACAGATGAAAAATATTCGGTCGACCGTGCAGGGGCGCATCGGCTACGTCGCGCTCGTAATGATCGGCGTTCTCGTTATCTTGGTATTCCGCTATGCCTATCTGCAGATCGTGCAGGGGGATGCGCTCGCCCAGCGGATGCGCGACCAGAGCGGCTACGAGTTCCGCATCCAGTCCCTGCGCGGGGCGATTCTCGACCGCGGCGGCAAGGAACTCGCCGTCAGCAGCATGACGAAATCCCTTTTCGTCGACCCAAACCACGTCTATGACACCCACAACCCCGAGGAGATCGCAAGTGATATTGCACCGCTTATCGGCCTCACGGAGCAGGACATCCTCGACGACATCGCGCGCGGCGGCGGATTCGTCTGGGTCAAGCGGCGGCTGGAGCACACGGAGTACGAGGCCGTGCGCGCCGTCATTCGTGAGAAGGGCTACAGCGACTGCCTCGGCTTTCAGAACGAGGCAAAGCGCTACTATCCGAACGACGCGCTCGCGGCGAACGTCATCGGCTTCGTCGGCACGGACGACGAGGGACTTGACGGCGTGGAGCAGGCACTTGACCCGCTCCTGAAAGGCGAGGTGCGCGAGGAGCGGCTCACCGTCGACGGACAGCGCCGCCCTATCCTCGACTCCATCTTTGCAGGACGGCGCGTCTACGGCAGCGACTACTGCAAGACCGTTTCACTGACCATTGACAGCACAATTCAGTTCATGGTCGAGCAGGAACTTGACCGTGCGATGGCGGAGAACAACCCCGACTCCATCACGGCGATCGTCATGGATCCAAAGACGGGCGAGATCCTCGCCATGGCATCACGCCCCTCCTACAACCCCAACCGCTTCTGGGAGTATCCGCAGGAGAACTGGAAGAATCGCGCCGTTGCCTTTATCTATGAGCCTGGCTCGACGTTTAAGGCCGTCATTGCGGGCGCGGCACTGCAGGAGGCCATCGTTACGCCGAATCAGGTCTTCTTTGACCCCGGCTACGTCATGGTCTCGGGACGACGCATCCAGAACTGGAGCAACGAAAGCTACGGCGCGGTCACCTTCACCGACATCGTAAAGAAGTCCCTCAACACGGGCTTTGCACAGGTGGGGCTCTCCCTCGGCGCGGAGAAGATGATGCACTACACTCGCGTCTTTGGTTTCGGCGAGCGCACGGGCATTGACCTCCCGGGCGAGGAGGAGGGCATCCTCTTCAGTGCGGATGATATGCGCGACTCGGATATCGCGACGACGGCGATCGGTCAGAGTATCGCCGTGACCCCACTGCAGCTCGTCACGGCCATGGCGGCCATCGCGAACGGCGGCACGCTCATGCACCCCTATATCGTGCGTGAGATTCGGAACCCCGACGGCTCTGTCTATGAGGAGCGCACACCGCGTGAGATACGGCGTGTGCTCGAACCGACCGTTGACCGCACGCTGATCGGGCTCTTGGAGCAGGTCGTCGCGAGCGGCGGCGGCATGAAGGCGGGGGTCAAGGGATACCGCATCGCGGGCAAGACCGGTACGGCACAGAAGATCCGCCGTGAGACGGCGGGCTATCTTGAAGGCCGCTATATTGCCTCCTTCTGTGGCTTTGCGCCCGTCGAGGATCCGATCTTCACCGTCCTCGTCATGATTGACGATCCGCGCGGCGGAGACTTCTACGGCGGACAGATCGCCGCACCTGTCGCCTCGCGCATCTTTACCCAGCTCCTGCGCTATGCCCATGTCGAGCCGTCGAGCAACACCTTTGCCGAAACGACGAGCGAGACGGAGAAGGGGCGCAGCGACGACGAAGAAAAGCGCATGGAAGCGGCCGCGACACCGCCCGAGGGCAAGGCTGTCGTGCCCGACTTTACGGGACTCTCCTTGCGCGAGGCGGCGCGCCTCGCCGAGCTGCGCGGACTTACCTTCGAGAGCGAGGGCACGGGTGCCGCCGTCAGCCAGAGCCTCAGCGTCAACGACATCGTCGACCAGGGCGAACGCGTAAAGGTCTACTTCCATCCGACATAAAAAAACAACTCAAAATAGTACTGCTGTACGAAGCTGCAAATATCGTACAGCAGTCTTTTTTCATTTCCTCCCTTGACACAGTACTTGAAATCGTGTAAACTACAAACATAGTTTTTTGGTATGTTTGCTAATAATATAAAGATGAAGGAGACGATACAATGGGGAAGGTATATCAGAGTGTGACGGAGATCATCGGTCGCACGCCGCTTCTCGCGGCGAAGTCGTTCGCGAAGGCGCATGATCTCAAGGCGAATCTCCTCGTGAAGCTCGAGTATTTCAACCCGTCGGGCTCGGTGAAGGATCGTATTGCGGTTGCAATGGTTGAGCAGGCAGAGAAAGACGGCAGGATCGCGCCGGGGGCGACGCTGATCGAGCCGACGAGCGGCAACACGGGCATCGGTATCGCCTCGGTGGCGGCGGCGCGCGGCTACCGTGCGATTCTCACGATGCCGGAGACGATGAGCGTGGAGCGCCGCAACCTGCTGAAGGCATACGGCGCAGAGATTGTCCTCACGGAGGGGGCACAGGGGATGAAGGGCGCTATTGCGCGTGCAGAACAGCTGCAGAAGGAGATCCCGAATTCGTTCATCCCCTCGCAGTTCGAGAATCTCGCGAATCCTGCCGCGCACGAGCGGACGACGGGCCCCGAGATCTGGGCGGACACGGACGGCAAGGTGGATGTCTTTGTCGCCGGGGTCGGTACGGGCGGCACGGTGACGGGCACAGGCCGCTATTTGAAGCAGCAGAATCCCGCCGTATACATCGTCGCAGTGGAGCCGACGGACTCGCCCGTGCTCTCGGGCGGCAAGCCCGGCCCGCACAAACTGCAGGGACTCGGCGCGGGCTTCGTCCCCAACACGCTCGACACGAAGGTCTATGATGAGGTGATCCGCGTGTCGAATGACGATGCCTTTGTCTACGGGCGCGAGTTCGCTCGGCGCGAAGGCGCGTTGGTTGGCATCTCCTCAGGTGCAGCACTCGCAGCGGCGGTGGAGCTGGCAAAGCGTCCGGAGTATGAGGGTAAGACGATCGTCGCCCTCCTGCCCGATGGCGGTGACCGTTATCTATCGACGGATCTCTTTGCGGCGAAGTAAATCATTCTGACATGATGGCTGTATGGCACAGCAAGCATAATGAAAGAGCTGTTGAACTTGGTTCAACAGCTCTTTTCCATTGGGAAGCACGAGGGCATTCGGTGTGTCTTCAGTCGAATGCTTTTGCGAGGCACTCCAGTCCTATTTGGAGAGTACTGCGCGGGCAGGCGAGGTTCATGCGCTGGAAGCCGCTGCCGCCCGCACCGAAGATCGGGCCGTCGTCAAGCCAGAGGTTCGCCTCATGGATGACCTTCTCGTTGAGTTCCTTGTCCGAGAGACCGTAGGCGGAGAAGTCCATCCAGATCAGGTAGGTTCCCTCAGGCTCGATGAGTTTTACCTTCGGCAGATGCGCAGCAAGGTATTCCTTCGTAAAGGCGTAGTTCTCCTCGATGTAGGCGAGCAGTTCCTTCAGCCACGGAGCGCCGTGTTCGTATGCGGCTTTTGCGCCTGCGAGCCCGAGCGTGTTCGGCTCATCGTAGCCGGTACGGCTCAGTTCTTCCTTGAAGCGGCGGCGCAGGGATTCGTTACTGATGAAGATATTGGAAATCTGCAGTCCCGCAAGGTTGAACGTCTTGCTCGGGGAAGTGCAGGTGACGGTGATGGCGGCGGCGTCCGCGGAGAGAGAGGCAAAGGGGATGTGGCGGAAGCCGGGGCGCACGAACTCTTCGTGAATTTCGTCCGCGACGACAATGACGTGACGGCGCAGGCAGATGGCGGCGAGCTGTTCGAGCTCTGCGCGCGTCCATACACGCCCGACGGGGTTGTGCGGGCTGCAGAGGATGAACAGCTTTACCTTGTGGTCGATGATCTTCTGCTCGAAATCCGCGAAGTCGATGCTGTAGCGTCCGTCAGCAAACTGCAGGGGGCTGTCGATGAGCGTGCGCCCGTTCTGGCGGATCATGCTCGCAAAGGGATAGTAGACGGGCTGCTGGATGATGACGGCCTCACCTGGTGCGGTATAGGCGCGGATGGCGGTGGCGACGGCAAAGACGACGCCAGGCGTGATGACGAGCTCGCCGCGCTGCACCGTCCACGCGTGATGCGTACGGAACCAGTCGCGCAGGACGTTGAAGTAGTCGTCCTTGATCTGCGTATAGCCAAAGATGCCGTGCGCCGTGCGTGCTGCCAGGGCGTCAATGACGGGTACGGGCGCGCGAAAGTCCATATCCGCGACCCAGAACGGGAGGACATCCTTGGGGTAGCCGCGCTCAGCAGCAAAGTCGTATTTCAGACAGGACGTGCCGCGGCGGTCGATGATTTCGTCAAAATTGATGGACATAATGTTTTTTCCTTCCTCTTTGGGGCAGACAGGGGAACGGTGCGGGGAGGACCGTTCCCTCCAAGACCAAACCCTGCTGCTACGCCCGTGCTGCCTTCTCCAGTGCCTGCGCCAGATCTTCCTTCAGATCCTCCACGTCCTCCAGGCCGACGGAGAGGCGCAGGAGGCGGTCATCGAGCCCTGTGCGTTCGATGAGTTCGCGGGGCATCTCTGCGTGCGTCTGCACGAGCGGATAGGTCAGGAGACTCTCGACGCTGCCGAGACTCTCGGCAAACGCGATCAGGCGCAGATGCGCGAGGACGTTCTGCGCGATGGCGGAGGTCTTGACCTTAAACGAAATCATGCCGCCATAGCCCGTGCTCTGACTCTCATGCAGGGCGCGTCCGGGATGGTCTGCGAGCCCCGGGTAGTAGACCTCCGTGACCTCGGGGCGGGTGAGTAGCCACGCTGCGATAGCGCGTGCATTTTCCGCATGGCGTTCGACGCGCACACCGAGCGTCTTGAGACTGCGCAGCATGAGCCATGAATCCATGGGAGAGAGATTCGGCCCCTCGGACTTTACGAGCAGTTCAATCCGCTTTGCAAGATCGGAGTCCGCGTCCCTTACTGCGAGTGTGCCGCAGATCACGTCGTTGTGCCCGCAGAGATACTTGGTTGCGCTCTCGACGACGATGTCTGCACCAAGCGCAAGCGGCTTCTGTGCGTGCGGTGAGAGGAATGTATTGTCCGCGACGAGGAGTGCGCCGTGCTCATGAGCGACAGCGGCGAGTGCGCGGATGTCCGTGATGAACATCATCGGGTTGGAGGGCGTCTCAATGAAGATCATCTTCGTCGTAGCACGCATCTTGGCCTCGACCAGCGACGTATCGCGCATATCGATGTACTCGAAGTCGATGCCGTAACGGCTGTAGATGTCGTTCGCGAGACGCACCGTTCCGCCGTAGAGATCCTCAGGCAGGAGTACGTGGTCCCCAGGGGCGCAGAGGGCAAAGACGAGATTGATCGCCGCCATGCCCGAGGAGAGTGCCCATGCGCGTTCGCCGCCCTCGAGGAGGGCAATCGCCTTTTCAAAATCGCTGCGCGTCGGATTCGCAACGCGGCTGTAGTCGTAGCCCGTGCTCTGACGGAATGCGGGATGGCGAAACGTCGCCGAGAGATAGACGGGCGTGGTGAGTGCGCCCGTCGCGTCGAACTCGTGACAGCCATGTACCTCTGCAGTGTAATCTTTCATTGTATTTCCTCCCATAGTTCCCTGTATCGTTTATGTCCTGCGCAGACGGGGCATGGACAGTCACGCCCAGCCCGCGCATCGCAGAACCGTTTTGGTCGTTTCATTATAAACATCGCCAGGATACTTTGTCAATCAAAAAATATATAAAACATACTTGACAACTATGATACTTGCGTGTAAGATAGCAACATCGAACAGGGAAACATATATGCAAACATAGTTATGGAGGAAATACAATGGCACAGTCAAAAAAGGAACTCGTCCTCAGCGCAATGGACCGCAGGGAAGTGGATCGCGTCCCGTCAGGGTTCTGGTTCCACTTTCTCGCAGATGAGATTCATGCCGATGCCTATGCCGACCCGCGTCTCGAGCAGACGCTTTTGGATGGGGAACTGCGTTACATTGACGGCTTTCAGCCGGACTTCGTAAAGATCATGACGGATGGGTTCTTCTCCTATCCGAATCCCGTCGTGCAGACCGCACGTACGGCAAAGGAACTGGCAAAGGTGCAGCCGCTGCCCGACGACCACCCCTTCTTTACGCGGCAGATCGCCTATGCGAAGGAGATCACGAAGCGGTACGGGAACGAGGTCGCCACATTCTACAATCTCTTCTGTGCGGGCACAACGGTGAAATTCATGCAGCCCGGGACACTTGCTGAGGATGAGGCATTCCTCGCGCAGCTCGTCCGCGAGGACGCCGCAGCGGTGCGCGCGGCGTTCGATGTCATCTCCGGCGATCTCGCGAAGCTGGCGCGCCGCATCATCGCCGAGGCGGGTGTGACGGGCATCTACTTCAGCCTGCAGAACCTCATCGGCGAGGGCGCGAACCGCGCGGTCTACGAGGAGGTATTCGCCCCCGGAGAAAAGGAGATTCTGCGCGCAGCAAACGTCGTGAGCAGCTACAATATCCTCCATATCTGCGGCTATGCGGGACACCGCAACGCGCTGGACTGGTATCGTGACTACGATGTCAAGACGATCAACTGGGCGGCGGTCGTCGAGGGAGTACCCCTTGAGGAGGGCCGAAAGATTTTCCCGCAGCACGCTCTGCTCGGTGGATTCGGTAATCTCGCATCGGATGTGCTCTATCGCGGCACGCAGGAGGAGATTACGTCGGAGACGCAGCGCATTCTCGATGCGGCAGGGCGCACAGGAATCCTGCTCGGGGCGGACTGCACCGTGCCGCGCGACATTGACTGGAAGCATTTTGACTGGGTACGCGATGCGGCAGGGCCGCAATAAAAGGAGAGCATGACATGAATTTGAAGAAAATCACGAAGACGGCGCTCGCGGGGCTTCTCGCCGCAGCACTTGCGGCAGGGCTGGCAGGCTGCGGCAAGAGCGGAGCGGACAGCGCGAAGTCGGCGGACGGGAAGAAGATCGTCACCGTCGCCCATACGAATTATTACGTCCCCTACGACTATGTAAACGAGCAGGGGGAATCCGACGGATTCGAAGTTGCCGTCATGAAGGAAGTGGCGAAGAAGCTGCCGCAATATGAGTTCAAATTCGTCCCGACCTCGGACGACGATCTTCTAATCGGCGTTGAGTCCGGGAAGTACACCGTCGGCACCAAGGGCATCTGGATCACGGATGCGCGCAAGAAGAAGTATGTGTTCCCGAAGAACAACATCGGCGCGAGCGTGATCGGCCTTGCGATCCGCAAGGATACGGCAGACAAGATCAAGGATCTAAAGACCTTTGCCCAGTTCAGCGGCAAGCTCGTCCCGATCGCTCCGCAGGATGCGCGCTATATGGTCATCGACGAGTACAACAAGGAGAACCCCGATAACCAGATCAAGCTGACGTCCTCGGAGGCATTCCAGGTGGCGGATGCGTACAGCTGGGTGCTCGAGGGGCGCTATGACGGCTACCTCGATGTTGAGCTGAGCTACAAGAACAACATCGCGAAGGAAGACGCGCCGTATCATCAGTTCGATGATAAGATGGCATACGTCCGCTACAAGGGCATCCCGACCTATCCGATCTTCAACAAGAAGGAGCAGGCGTTTGCGGACGACTACGACAAGGCGATTGAGGAGCTGCGCGCCGAGGGTAAAATCGCGGAGCTCGAGCAGAAGTACTTCGGTGAGAGCCTTTCCGATTACCTGAAGTAAACGAGAGGAGGTCGGCATTCGATGGAAACACGTGTCTTTGACTTCGGGCAGATCGTTCAGTTTCTGCCCGATCTCCTCTCCTATCTTGACGTCACACTGCTCGTTGCCGGCCTCAGCATCATCATCGGATCCCTGCTCGGCGGACTGCTGGCATGGGCGAATCTCGGCGGCAGCCGCGTGCTGCGCGCATGTTCTCTCGCCTACGTGTATGTGATGCGCTGTACGCCGCCCATCGTTCTGCTGTTCATCGTCTTCTACGGTGCGCCGAAGCTCGTCTTTGCGCTTTTTGACTATGATATGAATGCGATGCACCGCGCCGTTTTTGCCGTCGTCACCTTTACGCTGCTGTTCGGCGCATACATTTCGGAGGTGTTCCGCGCTGCCTATACGGCGGTTCCGCGCGGGCAGTATGAGGCGGCGGTGAGTGCGGGGCTCTCGCCGTGGCAGGCATTCTGCCATGTCATGCTCGGACAGGCGGCTCTCATCGCTCTGCCGAATTTCGGCAACTCGACCATCAATCTCCTCAAGGAGGCGTCGCTCGCCTATACCATCGGGCTGATTGACCTCATCGGACGCGGCAATCTCATCATCGCGCAGAACTACGGCGCGTATGGCGTTGAGGTCTATCTCAGCGCCATGCTGATCTACTGGGTGCTCGTCCTGCTCATCGAGCAGGGCTTCGCGTGGGCAGAGCATCGTCTCGACCGAGGCACGGGGCTGCGCACTGCGCCTAAGACACTGCGGAATGGACTGAAGGGAGGGAACGCCGTTGGAACTGGATCTTGACTTTATGCAGGAAACCTTCCTGCTCATCTGGCAGGGCGCGGGCGTGACCCTCTCACTCACAGCGCTCTCGCTCGTTCTCGCGGCGCCCCCTGCATTCTGCTTTGCCGTCCTGCGCGTGCGCGGGCATCGTGTGGGCGGGACGATTGCGCGCCTTTATGTCTCCTTTGTGCGCGGCACGCCGCTCGTCCTCCAGATTCTTCTCCTCTACAGTCTTCTGCCGAGCCTGCTGAATCTGCTCGTCAAGGCAGCGGGGAGCAGATTCAACGTATTCGAGGCGGTCGATCCGTTCTGGTATGCCGTCTTTATCTTTACACTCAATACCATTGCTCTCCTCACGGAGGCATTCCGATCGGCACTGCTCGCCATCCCCAAGGGGCAGCTCGAAGCGGGGGCGGTGTGCGGACTGAGCGAGGTGCAGACCTACCTGCATGTGATTCTCCCGCAGGCACTTGTTGTGGCACTGCCGAGCATCGCGAACATCACGGTCAATCTCATCAAGGGGACGTCACTCGCCTTCCTCATGACGGTCAAGGACATCATGGCGGTCGGCAAGGTCGCCGCCTCCTATGGGTACAACTACATTGAGGCGTATCTCGACGTATTCATCGTCTATCTCATCCTCTGCACGATCGTCCAGCTGCTCTTTGCGGCGGCGGAGCGGCGTGTCGGAGCGTTCCGCTAGGAGGTGCAGCATGTTATTCGGAGTACAGAATGTGCGCAAGAGCTTCGCGCAGACAGAGGTGCTGAAGGATGTGAGCCTCAGCGTGGAAAAGGGAGATGTGGTCGTCATCCTCGGGCCGAGCGGTTCGGGCAAGACGACGTTCCTGCGCTGTCTCAACTTCCTTGAGCGTGCCGACGGCGGGACGATGGACTTTCACGGGACGCAGCTCTCCCTCGTGGATGCTTCCAAGAGCGAGATTGCCGCTGTGCGGAAAAAGACAGGCTTCGTCTTTCAGAACTACAACCTCTTCGCGAATAAGACCGCCCTCGAGAACGTGACCCTCGGACTCACCGTCGGGCGCGGCATGGCGGAGGCAGAGGCAAAGGAGATCGGCATGGATGCTCTGCGGCGCGTGGGGATGGCGGAGCGCGCCGACTACTATCCTGCACAGCTCTCGGGCGGACAGCAGCAGCGCGTCGGCATCGCCCGCGCCGTTGCCGCAAAGCCCGATGTGATCCTCTTTGACGAACCAACCTCTGCGCTTGATCCCGAGCTCGTCGGCGAGGTACTCTCCGTGATGAAGCAGCTCGCCGAGGAGGGCACGACGATGATCGTCGTGACGCATGAGATGAAGTTTGCACAGGATGTTGCGACCCACGTCGTCTTTATGTCGGACGGCGTGATCGTCGAGGAGGGGAGTGCAAAGTCGATCTTTACCGCGCCGCGCGAGGAGCGCACGCGCCGCTTCCTCCGCCGTATCCTGCCCGAGGAGTATGAGCCGGCAGCACTGATATAGGAAAAAAGCAGTCAGCAAGATGGATGTCTTGTTGACTGCTTTTTTATGGAAGCACTGATAAATTCGGCACAACCATCTTGACGCATCTTTTTCGCCCGCTTTTCGTTAGCAAATCCTCCACATAGCCCTCGCTATGCGTCCGGTTTGCTGCCTCAATCGGACAAAAAATCTACGCCAATCTGGCAGACCTAATTTTATCAGTGCTTCCTTATGTGATTTTTGCGCAGCAGTGGATTGTTTATGACTCAATCGCGAAGAAGTCCGCGGGTACGGGGGCGAGGATGCCGACAAAGATGAAGTCCTCCGTACCCGTATTCCTCATGCCGTGACACATCCCCTTCGCCGAGACAATGACATCGCCCGCTGCGATGGGGCGTTCCTCTCCGGGCGCAGGATAAAAGACACCTTCTCCTTGGATGCAGATCCATATATCGTCCGCCTTCGCGTGCCCGTGCGGCTTGATCTCCTGCCCCGGCTTCAGCACCCAGACGACGCCGCTTGTCGATGCTGTCCCGTAGATCGGTGTGCGCGTCGCTGTATCACCCGATGTCATGATGTCGGAGAGACGATAGAGGCGCGTCTCAAAATCATTTGTTACCTCTGTGGGCATAAAAATACTCCTTTCGCATACGCACTGGCAGCTACACATCTGACGCGGCTGAGCGTCTCAGTCGTCGAAATAATCGTCGTCATACCCCTCGCCGTAGTCGTGCCAGTCATTGTGGAGGATGTCCTCGTCCTCGCCGTATTGCCCGCCGTACGGGGTACTGCCGCCGTAGGTATCGGCATACGCATCGTCATCCGGTGTGCCCTGCGGATCCTCTGAGGAAATATCCTCGTCGTCCTCTTCGTATTCGCGGCGGTACGGCAGTTCGTTGTCATAGGCATTGTCCGTCGATGCCGTCTCGCGCGGCGTGGATGGGATACTGACATGGGGCAGAGATGGGGTGAGGATGCCGAAGAGTTTTTCGGCGAGATATGCGCCAAAGACGGCAAGCAGGATTTTCTGCCACCATGACAGCGTTTTTTGCGATTGACGCGGTACGGCGTTTTTCGGTGCGTCAGGCATTTTTCTTCACCTTCTTCCATTGCGCGTTCGCGCGTGCAGAATGGAGCATGGAGGCGAAATTATCCGCGAGCTCTTTCTCCATGGCGGCCGTGTCGTACTTGTCACCCTGATGATGGAGCTTGTTGGCCAGCGTACCCTTCCAGTCGTCGCTCCACAACGTGAAGAAGGTCAGCTCAATCGCCTTCGTCCGATCCGTCTCCGCCTTCGGCAGGTAGTAGAATGTAATATCCCGGCCGTGGAGTGCGGACGGCACGGCGCCGTGTCCCTTCGGGGCGTAGAGATGGTGAATCTCGCGGAGCGCATAGACCATCTCCTCCGGTCTCGTATCCTCGTCGGCAAAGATAAAATTTCCGCCCCTGAAGAGAGACACTTCGTCATTCGTTCCTGCTGGGCGTTTCACCTTGCTGTCCCTCAGCGCCGCGGCCTCCTCCGTTGTTGCTGCATACAGTCTGTGCTGCGCAGCGACTTCTCCGATGCGTGGATTCAGATGAACGGCGTACGCTGCGGCATAGGCGTGGTCGGCATCTGCGGCGCGCTGTGCAAACGGCTGCGGAACAGGGAGCGTACAGTGGCGGACATAGGCCGTGCAGGAAAAGGTGAAGTCATTCGCCTCGTCATACAGCACGTATGTGTTCCGCTGCATGGGGGCGGGCTTCTCTGTCTCCGCCGACTGCAGAACGATGTGCGGTCCGTAGTCGGCGAACTCCTCTTCCAGCATCGCGATGACATCATCCGGCGTATAGGGCGCGCCGTGCTCCGTCGTTACGAGGAACGAACAGCCTGAGAGGAGGGATGTGCACGCCGTCAGCAAAGCGGCGAGCATGCGGGAGAGTCTATGTGCCATGGGCAAGCTCCTGTTGCTGTGTGAGTTGCTGTAATCGTTTGAGAGTATTATAACATAGATGATGCCATCTGGGGAGCTCTCAGTTTTGGAAGACACTTGTCAGGATCTATTTTCTACGGTACAATCAATTGGTCAGAGATTTCTCTATATAAGGGAGCGATTGGTTATGCCGTCACGTGAAGAAATATTTGTGGAATACTTATGGGGGCAAGGGGTATTTCAAGAACAGGATATCGTGGGTAAAAACTGCCTCACTATCGGAGAGATTTACTCCGACGGAGCTGCTTACGCCATGAAACTCAAGGATCGGCTCATGCACGCGGGGGCGGAACAATGCGATCATGTTGTTTTGTTTAACCCCGGCATCTCAGATTCGTACTGTGATCTCACGGATGTGAAAGAAGCCGTTGGTTCATTGACCTACGACCTAATTATTGTCCTCAGCGGGATGGAAACGACACGGGATATTCGTGAGGGCGTTCGACAGCTGCAGGAGATCTGTCATGTGGGCGGGAAAATACTCGTGACGGCACGAACCCCACATGATGTCTCCTCTCGGGTGAGCTTGAATGCGTATGAGGATATATGGCGTTATGAAGCAGATTCACTGGCGGGGCTGTTTGACCGCTGTGCTGTTGAAATGAGCGCTGTCGATGAGGCATATGGCATCGTCTGTGCACTTTTGACGCGCGTGGAGCGGGCAGCAGGGTCGAAGAGCTTCTTATTTCATACGAGGGAAGGCAAGCGCATCGAAGTCGGAGACAATGTGCCGCAGGGGTATTTCAACGCATCCTCGGTTTTGGATGCCATCGGGATCAAATATCGTACGGATAAATGCAGTATGATGCATAACTATCTGGATAAGTACGCATTTTTTCTGGAGAAATTCCGTACCCAACCGATTCGCCTTCTTGAACTCGGGGTGTTCAACGGCTCCAGTGTACGGATGTGGCAGGAGTATTTCCCGCGTGCAGAGATCTTTGGGGTAGATATTGAGGCATCGTGCAGACAGTATGAGGATGAACGCATCCACATTATCCAGGCAGATCTTTCGGATGCCGCTCAGGTATCAATGCTGAGAGAGATTCACCCCCGGATCATCGTCGATGATGCGTCCCATATCGTGAGCCACCAGCTGTTGGCGCTCTTTACCCTATTTGATGTATTGCCGCGCGGCGGTGTCTACATACTGGAGGATTTGGAAACCTCGCTGAATCCGGAGCTGTTTGATGAGGCATATCGTGACTGCTCTATGGATGCCTATGCGGTGTGCGAACGGATCGCACATATTGCGGCACGTAAAGTGCCGGATGATGACAGCATCTATGCGGATCATGTCAATCGGATCGGCATGGAGACGGAACTTGTTTCCATCACAAAAGGCAGTGTGATTCTGATCAAACGCTGATTTCGTCATTGAAATATAAAAACGGTTCTGTTTGGAAAGATAATCTCTCCGAACAGAACCGTTTTTTGATGTGCAGCTTCTCTGATCAGTAACAGCCGCAGCCGCGTGCACGTGACGCACGGCTGTTGTTGCAGTACGCGCCGCCGTCATAGCAGTTGGCACGGTCACCGCAGTATGCGCTGCTGTTGTTCCCGCCGTAGCAGTACGACTGGTTCTCGCGCTCCGGGAGGGTGCACGTATCGCCGTCGCAGACGTAAGCAAGAGCCTGTGCGCCCGTGGCTAGGATCATGCCGGCGACCAGTCCCATCAGTACCTTTTTCATTGATGTTCCCCCTCTCTGTTTACATATATTATAGCACAAATGTCAAGGAGTAAATATTTTACGATAACTTGTAGATATGGATTTGATGATATATGGAATTGAGATGATTTATACTCATTTATTTTACGTTCAAAGGAGCAATGGATTATCATGGATTTATTCAATGAGAACGCGTATTTTAATTGAGAAAGAATATACATATAAATTATAAAACAGATATTTGGCGAGAAATATGAACAAAATTCATAATTAAAATTTATGATTATGTAAAATATCTATTGATTTTTGGACGGCGTTGCGTTATGATATAAATGAATTGAGAAAAAACATATTCACATAAAGGAATACAGTATGAAGAATGAAACAGCAGTGATATATTCCTCGCGCACGGGGAATACGAAGCGGGTGGCGGAGCATCTGGCGGAGGCTCTTGGCGCGCCCTGCTACAGCGTCGCGGATGCCTCTGCCGTGTCGGAGCAGGCAACGCTCTGCATCGGTACGTGGATTGACCGCGGGACAGCAGACGCAGCGGCACGAAAGTACATCGAGCGTCTGCGCGGACGCCGCATCTTTCTCTTTGGCACGCTCGGCGCGGAGCCGGACTCGGAACACGCAGCGAAGTGCATCGCGAACATCCGCGCACTCTGTGACGCGTCGAATGAGATCCTCGGTGCGATTCTCGTGCAGGGGGCAGTCGACCCAATGCTGATCGAGATGTTCAAGAGTATGCCGAAGGATAATGTGCACGCCTATACGGAGGAGAGTGCGGTGCGCTATGCAGCGGCGGCGCGTCACCCCGATGCGGCGGATTTTGCCCGCGTGATTGCGGCGGCAAGGGAGGTATTGGCATGAGTACACTGCAGGCGAAAATCAACGCGCTTCCCATCGAGGAACGTGCGTGGCTGCTTGGAACGAAGTCGAAGAACCCACTCGGCTGTGCCTTCGCCAAAAAGCGCGTCGTGCATCCCGGTGCGGGCGGCAAGCGCATGGTGGCGGACAAGGCGGAGCAGGTGCAGATCTGGGCGGATCTGATGGCACAGACGCCGAATCCTGCCGACGAGCGAGCGGTTTACATCCATATTCCGTTCTGTGACAAAAAATGCAGCTACTGCGGTTTTTTTCAGAACTTCACGCGGGAAGAAGCGGCACATCACTACGTCGATGTACTCCTCGATGAGCTGGATGCGGCGGCGGATACGCCCTACGTGCAGGGCGCACCCTTTCAGGCGGTGTTCTTCGGCGGCGGTACGCCGACGGCGCTGAGCGATGCGGATATCGCGCGCCTCGTACAGGCGGTGCGTGCACGTCTGCCGCTCACGAGTGACTGCGAGATCACACTTGAGGGGCGTATCCACGATCTCACGGAGAGCAAGGTTGAGGCGGCAATGAACGCGGGCATCAATCGGTTCTCCCTCGGCGTGCAGTCCTTTGACACACGCGTCCGCCAGGCGATAGGGCGCATTGACGACGGCGAAACGGTCATCGCGACACTGCGCCGCATGGTGGAGCAGCAGGGCGCTGTCGTCATCGCCGACCTCATCTACGGGCTGCCCTACCAGTCGATGGAGGTCTGGGAAAACGATGTGCGCACGCAGTTCGAGATCGGCATCGCGGGCGGCGACCTCTATCAGCTCAATGTGTTCCCGTCGAGCGAACTGGCACGCCGCGTCGCATCGGGCGATCTGCCGATGCTGCCGACGACGGAGGAGCAGGCAGAGTATTTCCGGCGCGGCATTGACATCGTCATGGAGTACCCGATGGTGCGCCGCATCGACACAACCCACTGGGCGACGGATCACCGTGAGCGCAGCATCTATAATACGCTCGCCAAGCGCGGCTGTGACGTCCTCGCTTTCGGCTCGGGCGCGGGCGGCTTCATCGGTCAGATGATGTGGCGCAATCACGGTGCACTCGCGCCGTATGAGAAGATGGTCGAGGAGGGGGCGAAGCCCTTCCAGTTCATGGGCGAACAGGCAGATGCACACCGCATGCAGAGCGAGATCGGCGACCAGATCGAGCACGGCTATCTCTATGCGCCGTTTTTCACGAAAAAATACGGTGTCGATCTCCTCACCGAGATGGAGCCGCTTCTCGCCGCATGGGCGGAGAACGGGCTGGTCACGCGCACGGAGACGGGATTCCGCCTGACGCGTGCGGGCGAGTTCTGGCATGACAACCTCATTCAGGGCTTCCTCGAGGCGTATGCCCTCACACAGGAGGATACGGTGAAGCTCCGCAAGGAAAACGTCGCTGTGCAGGACATGATACCGAAATCCGTGCGCTCCATGCTGGAGGCGATGTTCCCCGATGGGATGCCCGCACAGATGGCGGCAGCACTCGCAGGAAAACCGTCACCGGAGATGGAGAACCATCCGCACATGCAGATGCTGAAGGAGCTCATTCGCAAAGAGCGTGAAAAGGAACGCGCCGCGGGGGCAGATCATGACCTCAATACGGTCATGCGCACCCAGTCACGCGACCTTGGCAAAGCGGTATAACGAAAGCAAAGCCCCGTCGACTGGCGGGGCTTTATGCTAGGTATTTTCATTTACATATACGGCGTAAAATATCCAAACGCCGCAGGGATGCTGTACGTCTCGGCGAGTTCCGCGCGGCGCACCCAGAGGAGGCTGGACGGCGCGTCCGATGCGGTCTCGGCGGCCATGAGCGGCGGCTCGTTCTTTTCCGCGACCGTGACCGCCCAGCCCGTGAGCTCCCATTCGATATGGCTGAAGATGTGACGTGCGGGCGGGAGTGGGTCGATGGAGAGGATGCGAAAACCCTCGTCCTCGAGATGTGTACGCACGGCACGCTTTGACTGCTTTCCGTCGAGATGTGGATATTCCCAGAGACCTGCGAGGAGTCCCTTCGTGGGCCTTTTTCGTATGGCGATGCGGTCACCGCAGGATAGGACGAGGACGGTGTGTTTTTCCTTGCGCCGTGCTTTGGCGGCGGACTTTACGGGATAGTCCTGTTCTGTGCCGCGATCATGGGTGAGGCAGAGCTGCGCGGCGGGGCAGCTGTGACAGAGCGGCGCGCCGTGCGGCAGACAAATCGTCGCGCCGAGATCCATGAATGCCTCGTTCAAGAGACCTGCATCACGCCCCGTCGGGTAGGAGACGGAGAGCGCGGCTTCAAGAGAACGCTTTGTGCTGTCCTTTCCAATGTCGATGGGGTTCGCCGTGATACGTGCCGCGACGCGGAGAAAGTTGCCGTCAACGGCAGGGCGCGGCTGTCCGTAGGCAAACGACGCGATGGCACTCGCCGTGTAGCGTCCGATGCCGGGGAGCTTGAGGAGCGCATCGAAGTCGTTCGGGAGGTCTCCGCCGTGCTCTTTGACGATCACCTGTGCCGCGCGCTTGAGGTTGCGCGCGCGGCTGTAGTAGCCGAGACCCTGCCACAGCTTCATGAGTGCGTCGTCGTTCACGGCGGCGAGGTCATGGACGCTCGGCAGTGCCGTGAGAAAACGCAGGTAGTAGGCGCGTACGACGGCGGCGCGCGTCTGTTGGAGCATGATCTCCGAGATCCAGACGTGGTACGGTGTCGGTTCGTCGCGCCACGGCAGGTCGCGCGTGTCGGGGGCCGACTTGCGCCATGTGAGCAGGGCGCGGCAGAGGGCGGGAAAGACGTCTGCGCCCGCCCAAGGCTGTATATTCATAGATGGTTCTCCTTTTTTTCCATATTACTATCGCTATGTGAAACGGGGGTGAAAGGGAACTGCTTTACAAAAGAGGAGAAAGCATATAAAATAAACATAGAAAATAGTAATTTGAGGTGGGAAATTTCGCCCAGCCTACGCGCCGATGGTGTGACAGGGGAAAACCGAGTAGATGCAGGAGAATTGGGCGCCAGCCAAATTACTATGATGGAAAGCCGTCCGTAAGGGCGGCTTTTGCTTTTGCGTCCTGTGTATGCTAAAATAGCAACAAATAAATGATATCTACAATATGATGGAGTGATTGTCAATGTTGGATATGAAGTTTGTGCGTGAGAACCTGCCCGCCGTGCAGGAGATGCTGAAGCATCGCTGCAATACGCTCGACCTCTCGCCGTTCACAGAGCTCGAGGAGCGCCGCCGCAGGATCCTGCAGAATGTAGAGGAGAAGAAGGCGCGCCGCAACGCCGTCTCGAAGGAGGTCGGTGCGCGCAGGAAGGCGGGCGAGAACACGGATGAGATCGTCGCGGAGATGCGCACGGTCGGCGACGAGATCGCGGCCCTCGATGAGGACCTGCGCGACGTGGAGCTGCGCCTGCGCGGCCTCCTGCTCCAGATCCCAAATATGCCAAGGGCGGATGTGCCGATCGGCAGGGATGAGACGGAGAACCCCGAGGTGCGCCGCTGCGGCACGCCGCGTACGTTTGATTTTACGCCGAAGGCACACTGGGACATCGGCGATGCACTCGGCATCCTCGATGCAGAGCGCGCAGCCAAGGTCACGGGGGCACGCTTTACGTTCTACAAGGGGCTCGGCGCACGGCTTGAACGTGCCTGCATCAACTTCATGATGGATCTCCATGCGGAGAAGCACGGCTACACGGAGATGCTCGCGCCCTATATTGTGAACGAGGCGAGCATGATCGGGACGGGACAGCTGCCGAAATTTGCCGAGGATATGTTCAAGCTGGAGGGGCTCGACTACTACCTCGTACCGACGGCGGAGGTGCCGACGACAAACTACCATCGTGATGAGATCCTCGATGCAGAGCAGCTGCCGGAGTACTACACGTCCTATACGGCATGCTTCCGCGCGGAGGCGGGCAGCGCGGGGCGCGATACGCGCGGGCTCATCCGTCAGCATCAGTTCAACAAGGTGGAGCTGATCAAATTCGTCACGCCGGAGACGAGCTGGGACGAGCTCGAGAGCATGGTGACGGCGGCAGAGGACGTGTTGAAGATCCTCGAGCTGCCGTACCGCGTCATCCAGCTCTGCACGGGCGACATGAGCTTCACCTCGGCAAAGACCTACGACATCGAGGTCTGGATGCCCGCACAGGACAAGTACCGCGAGATCTCGTCCTGCTCGAACTGTACGGACTATCAGGCGCGCCGCGCGAACATCAAATACCGTCCCGCACGCGGGGCGAAGCCGACGTTCCTCCATACACTGAACGGCTCGGGACTCGCCGTCGGACGCACGGTGGCGGCGATCCTCGAGAACAATCAGCAGGAGGACGGCTCGGTCATCGTGCCGAAGGCGCTGGTTCCGTACATGCACGGGGTCACGGTCATCCGATGAAAAAAGTCATCGTCGGCATCACGGGGGCGAGCGGCAGCTGTTATGCCCTCCGCCTCATCGAGGTGCTCGCGGAACGCGGCATCGAGGTGCACGCTGTCGTCACAGAGAGCGGTATGCGCGTGCTGGACTATGAGTGCGGCGTATCGGCGGAGGAACTGGCGCGGCGCGTGACCGTGCTCTATCCAAATGCGGATGTCGGGGCAGCGATTGCGAGCGGTTCGTTCCACATGGATGCAATGATCGTCGTACCCTGCTCGATGAAGACGGCAGGGGCCATCGCGCACGGCATAACGGACGATCTCCTCTCGCGCGCAGCGGACGTGACGCTGAAGGAGGGGCGGCGGCTCCTTCTCGTGCCGCGTGAGACGCCGATGCACGAGATTCATCTGGAGAACCTGCTGCGTCTGGCGCGGGCAGGGGCGATCATCATGCCCGCCGCGCCGGGGTTTTATCATCGTCCGGAGACACTCGACGACCTTGTTGACATGATGGTGGGGAAGATCCTCGACCGCCTCGGCATCGAGGCGGAGCTATATACGCGTTGGAGGTAGTATCGTGAAAAAGATGTATGCAGCCGCACTCCTGACGGCAGGGGTACTTTGCCTGATGAGTGCCGCCAGTGCCGCACCGTCGCAGACGGCCGCGCAGGAGACGGTAAAGACCCCGCTGCAGCAGATGCACATGGGGACAAGCGAGGAGAAGAACCGCCGGGCGGAGATTCAGGCGGACTATTTCCAGCATCGCGGCGAGCGCCGCTATATCAATCTCTATAATCTGCATGTATTCCGCCAGTACAAGGAGATGCACGGGATGTCGCTCCACTGGGGACTGACCGTCACGCGCCCCGTCGGCTCGTGGGCGGAGAAGGATGCGCCGGATGTGCGCCTTGACTCGGGGGCGGTCGGCGTCGGCCCATCCTATATGGTGCGCTGGACGAAGCCTCTCGGGAAAAAATGGGAGGTCTCTCTCGACCTTACGGGCGGACTCATGGTCTACAACAAGGTGCATCCCGCACACACGCGGAACTATGACTTCATGTGGCGCATCGGCCCACGCCTCACGTATAATTTCAACGATCGGAATGCGCTCAGCATCGCCTATCTCGGACATCACGTGTCCAACGGGCAGCGTACAAAAAACCCCGGCTATAACGGGGTCGGCATCTCGATCGGCTATCGGTACACCTACTGATGGCAAAGAAATTTTATGCGGTGAAGCGCGGGCACAAAACGGGGCTCTTCACCGTCTGGGCGGAGTGCGCGGCACAGGTAAAGGGCTTTCAGGGAGCCGTCTACAAGGGTTTTATGACGGAGGATGAGGCGCGGGCATGGCTTGGCGGTGCGGACGCACGGACGGAGCAGCCCCGTTCCGCTGCGACGACGATAGAGCCTTCTGCCCCTGATGCGGACTACATCATCCACACGGACGGCTCATGCCTTCGCAATCCGGGCGGTGCGGGCGGCTGGGCTGCCGTGATCGAGACGGCGGCGACGGGTGCGGTCGAGGAGAAGAGCGGCGGCGACCCCGAGACGACGAACAACCGCATGGAGCTGACGGCGGCACTGATGGCACTCAGCGCCGTGCCGGAGGGGGCGCGCGTTGCGCTCTACACGGACAGTCAGTATCTTAAGAACGCCTTTACAAAGTTTTGGCTGCCCGCGTGGAAGAAGCGCGGGTGGAAGAAGGCGGACGGTGAGCCCGTGCTGAATCAGGATCTCTGGGTGCAGCTCGATGCGGCGTTTGCCGCGCGGCAGGTGCAGTTCCACTGGGTCAAGGGGCATGCGGGCAATCCGCGCAACGAGCGGTGCGATGCGCTTGCGCGCGCGGAAGCGGAGAGGTTTTAAGGGCGGTGGCGCGTATCGTCTTGTGACACGGTGCAATGTTCCGCGCGAACGCCTCGTTTGCAAGTGGTCGTGCGCTTATCTGCCTAGGGAATCGCTGATAAAATGAGGTATGCCAGATTGGCGTAGATTTTTTGTCCGATTGAGGCAGCAAACCGGACGCATAGCAAGAGCTATGTGGAGGATTTGCTAACGAAAAGCGGGCGAAAAAGATGCGTCAAGATGATCGTACCGAATTTATCAGTGCTTCCCTAAATACCTGCGCATTGCGAAACGCGCTTCGCTTGAACGACGCAATCCGCAGGGGGCAGAACACGCACTTCCTCCACTTGCGCCACTAGGGGTCGCTTAGGAACATTGCACCACCGTCCTTTGTGGCGGAGAATAGCAACATTGACATGAGAGGAGGAACGCTGTGCAGCACGTATTGGAATCCGTCGGGGCGTTCGTCCTCACGCATCTCGCGAATATCGGACGCATCGCGCTCCTGTACGGGGAGACGATGCGGCAGGTGACACGCCGTCTGCGCGTGCGGAGCATCGTCTACCAGATGGCGCATCTCGGCGCGGACTCCCTCCTCATCGTCGGACTGACACTCCTCTTTACGGGTATCGTGCTTACCCTGCAGATCGCCCATGAGTTCATCCGCTACGGTGCGCAGAGCACGATTGGCGCGGTCATTGCGATCGGCATCGGGCGCGAGCTGGGCCCCGTCCTCGTCGGTGTCGTCTGCGCGGGGCGCGTGGGCGCAGCGATTACGGCGGAGGTCTCGACGATGAAGGTCACGGAGCAGATCGATGCCCTGCGCGTCATGGCGGTCAGCCCTGTGAACTACCTCATCGTCCCGCGCATGCTCGCGTGCATGGTCGTCGTGCCGATCCTCACCGTCTTTGGCGACGTGATCGGCGTTCTCGGCGGCTACTTCACGGCGGTGTACTACTCGGGCATCTCGGGCTACACCTTCCTGCACTCCATCACGCAGTACGCGCTCCTCTACGACATGACCGGCGGACTCATCAAGGCGATTTTCTTCGGCAATGTTATCGCCGTCCTCGGCTGTTACTATGGCCTCCACGCGCCGAGCGGGGCGGAGGGCGTCGGTACGGCGACGATGCAGACCGTCGTTACCTCCATCATCGTGATCTTTATCCTGAACGCCGTGCTGACGTTCTTCCTCTTTTGACAAGGCGGTGGCGCAATGATACGACTTGAACACGTCACCAAGCGCTTTGGGACAAAGGAAGCCCTGAAGGACATCACGCTCACGATCAACGAGGGGGAGACGCTCGCCATCATCGGCGGCTCGGGCTCGGGCAAATCGACCCTCCTGCGGCTGATGATCGGCCTTGACCGCCCGACGAGTGGGGCGATCTATATCGGCGCGGACGATATCGCCGCGATGGATGAGGCGGCGCTCGACCGCGTGCGCCTGCGCATGGGCATGGTGTTCCAGTACTCCGCCCTCTTTGACTCGATGAGCGTCGGTGAGAACGTCGCCTTCGGGCTGCGTGAGCACACGGATAAGAGCGACGCCGAGATCCGCAGCATCGTCGCGGAGAAACTCGCCCTCGTCGGACTGCCCGATGCGGCAGAGATGATGCCGCAGGAACTTTCGGGCGGCATGAAAAAACGCGTCGGACTCGCGCGTGCGATTGCGACCGACCCCTCCATCATCTTCTATGACGAGCCGAGTTCGGGGCTCGACCCCATCATGACGGCGAAGATCGACGAACTCATCATCAGTATGCAGAAAAAACTCGGCGTGACCTCCGTCGTCGTCACGCACGACATGGCAAGTGCGTGCCGTATCGCCGACCGCATTGCCATGATCTACGACGGGGCACTCATTGCCGTGGACACGACGGAGCGTTTTCAGGACATCAAAGACGAGCGCGTACAGGCATTTTTCCGTACGATGCATCACCGCAAGGAGGCAGGAGCATGAGTGCAGAGGCAAAGGTGGGGGCGTTTACCCTCGGAGGCGTGATCCTCCTGATTGCTGTCGTCGTATTCTTCGGCGGACTGCGCCTCGGCAGCAGCCGCGACTACACGCTGTACGCAGGATTTCACCGCGCCGTCGGGCTGAATCCGGAGGCGCAGGTGCTCCTCTCGGGCGTGCCCGTCGGGCACGTGCAGGACGTTGTGAGCGACGGGACGGGCGTCACCGTCTCCATGATCATAGAGCGTGGGGTGAAGATCCCGCGCGGCTCTGCCGTCACCATCGGGCAGCCCGGCATCATGGGGGATAAATTCATTATCATCACGCCGAACGGAAACAGCGACACATACGCAAACGGCGACTATCTCTACGGCACGGATGAGATGGGGATGGACACGATGTTCGTTGAGCTGAACAAGATGATCGTCCTTGTGCAGGAGATGCTCACCTCCGTCAACGCCATCGTGGGCGCGCCGGGCTTCCAAACCTCCGTCGTGCAGCTCGCCGTCAACATGGAGCACATCACGGCGAACCTCGACGGGCTCACGGCGACGCTGGAGCAGATGGCGGCGGAGAATCGCGGCGACCTGCGCGGCATCCTCGTGAACATGAACACCATGACAGCGAACCTTGCGCAGAGCACGGCGAGCGTCGAGCGCATCATGGCGAACCTTGAGAGCGTCGGAGCAGACCCCGCGACGGCGGAGAACCTGCGCCAGACGCTCGCGAACATTACCGATGCCTCGGGGCGCATCGCACGCATCGCCGCGGGCATCGAGGCGGTGGCAGGCGACCCGCAGACGCAGGAGGATGCACGAACCCTCATTCACAACGCACGCACGATGACGGACAAGGCGGGTGGGCTGATGGGACGGCTTAGCAGCATCAAGGTCACACCGAAGGTGGACATTATGTATAGCGGCAAGGCTGACGACTGGCGGACGAATTTCAACCTCGATGTCGGTGAGCAGCAGGGCATGTACGCCTCCTTCGGTGTGGACGACATCGGCGGCGGGGATAAGGTGAGCGCCCAGATCGGAAAGCGCGGCAGCGCGTTCGGTGCGCGTGCGGGCGTGATCGGCGGCGCCGCAGGTGTCGGTGTCGACGCCTACGCGGGGGATAAATTCAAATTCTCCGCCGATGCCTATAACCCGAACGACCTCACCGTCCGCCTGCGCAGTCAGTATCAGCTCAGCGGCGGCACCTACCTCTTCGGCGAGTGGAATGCGGTGAACGACCACCAACGCCGCGCCTTCTATACGGGCATCCGACAGGAATTTTGAACGTACAGATTGACGTGTGATAAAACATGTATATAATGTAATTATAATCACACGACTAGACTTCGCATGCACGGAGGATGGGGAAATGATCGATCTGTATTTGTCTGATGGTACGGCGCATGGTCGGCGCCTGTTGACTTTATAAAATAAAACAAATGCTCTATAGCAGAAAGGGAGACTGCTGTAGAGCGTTTTTTTATCGAAAATAAACAGATTGTTACGCCTTTTTATGGGTTCTTTTCTTTTCCTAAATTGCAATATCAAATCGGACAGTAGAGCATAACAGAATCAAAAATTATGGGTGAAGATTTTTTAGCGCGGCATCGAAGCGCTCTTGTGGCGTCTCATAACCTAGAATTTTACGTGGCAGTGAATTGATCCAATCCTCTACGCGCTGCACTTCTTCCTCGCTCAAGTTCGTCATATCCATGCCCTTCGGAATGAAATACCGAACGAGGGCATTCTGCTTCTCGTTCGTTCCACGTTCCCAAGGTGCGTAAGGATGAGCATAGTACACCTTCGCCTCTGGAACAGCTTCTTGCAGACGAGCGAACTCGCTCCCATTGTCGCAGGTGATCGTACGAAATACCTGTGAAAATTGTGCCCCATAGAGCTCTCTTAGTTTGGCAATCCCCTCGGCAACTGCCTCTGCGGTCTTTGCACGAATCTTTATAAGGTGTCTCTTTCGCTTCTTACGTTCATCTGCGGCAAGCAGAACAGGATCCGTTCCCTTTTTCCCGACGATGGTGTCAAGTTCCCAATTCCCAAAGGTGGAGCGTTCGTCAACAAGAGGGTCACGGCAGTCAATACTCTCACCGAGCGTCCTGCCGTCGTCATGGTTCTTTTTCTCTTTGCGCTTACGACGGCGTACCTTCTGTCGCAGGTCGATGTTTTTGACCTTGAGCAGCCCCATCGCAATGTAGTTGTAGATGGTCTTTGTGCAGACAGACACCTCGAACAGATTCATACGCTTGGCACGCCCGCAGATTGCATCAGGAGAGTGTTTGTCTTTGAGAATGGCGTTTTCTACATACCGGATGAAGTCCTGTGCAGCATTAAATTTGGACGGTTTTCCGGAGTTCTCACGATTGCGCTCATAGCGCATTTGACCGGACTGTGCAAAATACTGCTCATAGTACGTCCAATCGGAACGCTTCTGCGCTGCCGTGCCGCGCTTTATTTCCTCGTATAAGGTGGAGCGGGCGATGCCAAGGTCTTTGGCGATTTTCACCTTGGGGACACCGAGACGCAGCATCGCTTCGATCTGCCCGCGCTGATAGGCGTTTAAGTGCTTGAATGTGCGGCGTTTTGTGGTAGAATGAGTGTGGGACATACAGAACCTCCTGGTAGTGTTTGTGCAAAGATATTTTACCAGATTGATTCTGTATGTTCTACTTTTTTATGTGTCCGATTTCATTTTACAATGAACCGCTAAAAGTTTAACGAGACCTTGCGACAATTAAACTTGCAATTTGCCACGTGCGGCAGTCCCTCTTTTGTCTCCTTGTCAAGAACGCTCGAAAATGATAGAATAAATAGAATGCAATTCTGCATCAACAAAGGGGAGCGTATGCATCTGAAAATCCGCATTCTTGACAAGTATATATTTCGTGAGGTCTTTCTGTCCTTTCTCTTTGCCATCTGTGCGTTCTCGGCAGTTTTCATCGGCTCGGGCACGCTTTTTCGCATTGCACAGTACATCACGGACTATGGGGCATCCCTGCCGTCCGTCATAAAGATATTCGTGTTTAGTCTGCCCGGGGTCGTCATGTGGACGTTCCCAATGTCGATGCTCCTCGCAAGTCTTCTGACGTTTGGCCGGCTCTCCTCGTCGAGCGAGCTCACGGCAATGAAGTCCTGCGGCATCGGCTTCGGCCGTATTGCTGCGCCCGCGATTTTGCTTGGCTTTCTCGTGAGCGTCGGCGCGATCCTCTTCAACGAGCACGTCGTTCCACGCGCGAATACGGCGTACCGCAACGTGATCTACTACGAGATCGAGGGCAACTCGGGCATGAAGTCGCAGGAGCACGTCATCATCAAGGAGATCGAGGGCGGGCAGATCAAGCGTCTCGTCTACGCGCGCTCCTACAATGCCGAACAGCAGCAGCTGACGGGGGTCAGCCTGCAGATCTTCGGCGCGGACGGCAAGGTCTCGCACGTCGAGAATGCCGAGTACGCTGAGTGGACGGGCAGCGAGTGGATCATGCACAAGGGGGATGTCTACGACATCGCAGATGAACATCTCGAGCGGCGGATGCGTTTTGAGACACAGGTGCTCCCCGTGGAGAAGGATCCACGCCAGATCATCCGTGAGCAGAAATCCCCCGAGGAAATGACGATGCGCGAGCTGCGCCATCAGATCGCGCTCATGCAGACGCAGTATGTCAACACGAGCAAGCTCGAGGCGGAGCTCTATCAGCGCGTCTCCGTCCCCATGGCGAGCCTGATCTTTACGCTGATCGGCGTGCCGCTCGGGCTCCAGCCGACGCGCAACTCGTCCTCGGCAGGATTTGCGATGAGCGTCATCATCATCTTTATCTACTACGCGCTGATGACCATGGGAAATGCCTTTGCACGCGGCGAGGTGCTTCCGCCGATGCTTGCCGTATGGATTCCAAACATCGTCGGCATCATCGCGGGCATCATCCTCCTGCGGCGCGCATCGCGCTGAGGTTTGCTGCTGCTCTTGCCTGACGCATGAAGGAGGTGACGTCATGTACGGTGTTACGCTGATTCTCGTGCTCGCTGTCGTCGGCGGCGTCATCGCTGTCATCGGCGACCGGCTCGGCACGCGCATCGGAAAGAAAAAACTTACGCTCTTTGGGCTGCGCCCGCGCCATACGGCGGTGGTCGTCACGATCTTTACGGGCGTCTGCATCACGATGGTGACCTTCGGCATCCTCGCGGCGGCATCGGAGAATGTGCGGACAGCGCTCTTTGGCATGGATCGGCTGAACGCCATGATCGCGGACACGCGTGCGGCACTCGATGCGACGGCATCGGCACTCACCTCGGCGGAGGATGCAAAGCAGCAGGCGGATGCGGAACTCGTGAAGTCCGAGGAGGAGATCGCCGGATTGCGCAGTGAACAGGACGATCTGCGCGCAGAGTCGGATCGCCTCTCGGCGGGCAACCGTGCGCTCATGATGGAAAAGGAAGGGCTGATCTCGCTCAACGGGCGGCTCTCGGGCGAGAACGCCAAGCTCCTGACGGACATCGACGAGCTCGGCGTGCGTGCCAATGTCCTGCGCGAGAACATCGTGAACCTGCGCGAGGGCAACATCGTCTATCAGGCGGGGGAGATTATCGCGAGCGGAACGATTCCCGCGGGGCTGACGCGTGACGAGGTGGAGCGCGGGCTGGAGGGCATCGCGCAGCTCGGCACGCGCAACGCCTCGACCCGCCTCGGCGAGAACCACACGGATCAGGATATATGGATCTACGGGCCGGAGTATGAGTCGGCGGTTCAGACCATCATGCACAGCCCCGTGGACATGGTCGTGCGCATCGTCGCGGCGGGCAATCTCGTGCGCGGCGACGAGATCCGCGCGACCATCCAGCTGTACCCGAACCGCATCATCTATCGCGGCGGTGAGCTGATCGCCGCGCGTGTCTACGCACCGGAGGGACAGGGACCAGCCGCGGAGCAGGCGGTCGTCTCCTTCCTGCGCGATGTGAACGAGGCGGCGTCGGCAAAGGGGATTCTCCCCGATCCGATCCGCGGGACGGTCGGCGTGATCGAGGGGGCGGAGTTCTATGGCCTCGTGCAGGAGCTGATGGCGCATACGGGGAACGTCGTTCTCTCCGCCTACGCGGCGGCTGATACGGATGCGATGGGGCCCCTGCGCCTGCGCTTCAAGGTCGAAAGTGAGAGCGGCAGTTGAGCGGCGCAGTTCTCGCCGTTGATCCCGGGCGAGAGAAATGTGGCGTCGCTGTCCTCGCGGCAGACGGCACAGTGCTCCTGCAGGAGGTTGTGCCGACGACGCAGCTCACAGCGACGGCGGTGCGTCTCATCCATACGTACGCACCGACGGTGATCATGGGCAACGGGACGACGAGTGCAGCGGCAAGGGCTCGCATTGAGGAACTCGGCACGGAGGTCACTCTCGTCGATGAGTATCGTACGACGGACGCGGCAAAGGCGGCCTACTGGACGGCGCACCCGCCGCGCGGCTGGCGTCGGCTCATGCCGCGCGGGATGCTTGTGCCGCCCGTGCCGGTGGACGATTTCGTCGCCGTGATACTTGCACAGCAATATTTGACAGAAGTGTCGCAATAAAGTAAGATGAAACTATATACATCTTTAAGGAGAGCAATCATTCATGCCCGATAATGTCTTAGCCTTTCTGGTCGCGCTCGGCGTGGCACTCCTGTTGACCCCCGCTGTGATCGCCTTTGCGCGCCGCACGGGGGCACTCGACAAGCCCGACGCGCGCAAGGTGCACGTGCGCCCCATCCCGCGCATCGGCGGCATCGGCATCTATGCGGCGTTCATGGTGTCGATTCTTGTCCAGCTCACCTTCGTTGACCTCGCGCCCGAGTACATGACGAGTCTCATCGGACTCATGGTCGGCGGCACGATCATCGTCGCCATCGGCATCATCGACGACTACTGCGACCTGCCGGCAAAGGTGAAGCTGCTCGGGCAGATCATTGCGGCGGCCGTGGTCGTTATCGGATTCGATGTGCGCATCGACGTCATCACCGACCCGCTCGGCGACTATATCTACCTTGAGTTCCTTGCGATCCCGGCAACGATTTTCTGGATCGTCGGGCTGACGAATACGGTCAATCTCATCGACGGGCTGGACGGGTTGGCGGCGGGGGTCTCCTCCATCGCCGCGCTGACGATCTTCCTCGTTGCCATGGAGGAGGGCATACCGCCCGTCGCCATGGTCACCATTGCGCTCGCGGGGGCTGCGATAGGCTTCCTCTACTACAACTTCAACCCTGCGCGCATCTTTATGGGCGACACGGGGAGTATGTTCCTCGGCTTCATGCTCGCGGGCATCTCCGTCGTCGGTGCGGTCAAGAGCGCGGCGACCATCGCCCTCATCGTGCCGATTCTCGCGCTCGGCCTGCCGATCCTCGACACGACGTTTGCCATCGTCCGGCGCGCGCGCAACCACCGCCCGATCTTCAAGCCCGACAAGGGACATCTGCACCACCGCCTTCTCGCACACGGGTTCAGTCAGAAACAGGCGGTGCTGCTCATGTATGTCGTCAGCGCGCTGTTCGGCCTGTGTGCACTCGCTCTGACGGCGGTCAGCATCCAAGCGGCGGCACTCATCATACTGCTCGTCGCAGCGGCGGTATTCGTCGGCGCGCGCAAGCTGGGCATCCTCGGCATGGATGCGCCGCAGAAATAGCGTGTAAGAGAAAAGAGAGCTATGTGTCCCCCAGTGAACCTTAGTGAAGCATGTGAGTAAAGTGCGCGGTACGCTCCGACGGACTTCTTTCGTTCAAGCGAAGCGCGTTTAAGAAGTTCGTCGGTATTTCAGCGTACAAGCGCACGATCACATGCGGAACGAGGCGTTCACGGGGGCACATACGACAGTTTTATATACATGCTGCTATTCGCAGAGAGGAGCAGAGGAGAATGACCGGCAAAATCAAAGTCATGTCGATCTTTGGGACGCGCCCGGAGGCGATCAAGATGGCGCCTGTCGTCATGGAGCTGGCGCGCCATCCAGAGGAGATTGAGACACAGACGCTCGTGACGGCACAGCATCGGGAGATGCTCGATCAGGTGCTCCATCTCTTTCACATCGTCCCCGACTACGATCTCAACATCATGGCGGCGGGACAGACACTCTTTGACATCACCACGCGTGCAATGCAGGGCATCAACGAGGTGTTCCAGAAGGATCGCCCCGACCTCGTCCTCGTCCACGGCGATACGACGACGACCTTTGCGGGGGCACTCGCCGCGTTCTATCATCAGATCCCCGTCGGACACGTTGAGGCGGGACTGCGGACGCACGACATCTACTCCCCATTCCCCGAGGAGATGAACCGTCGCCTGACGGGCGGCATCGCGACCCTGCACTTTGCCCCGACGCCGACGGCACACGATAATCTAGCGGCAGAGGGCGTGCCCGAGCGGCGCATCTTCGTCACGGGCAATACCGTCATCGACGCGCTGCATCATACCGTACGCCCCAACTACGTCCTCCCGCCGGAGCTTTCGCAGGTGGACTTTGAGCACCACCGCGTCCTCCTCGTGACGACGCATCGCCGCGAGAACCTCGGCGAGCCGATGCGCCACGTCTACCGTGCCATTCACGATATCGTGGACGAGATGGGGGACGTGGAGGTCATCTTCCCCGTACACCGCAATCCGAAGGTACGCGAGATCGTACGTGAGGAGCTGGGCGGGCTGGCGCACGTTCACCTCATCGACCCACTGGAGTACGAACCGTTCGCCAATCTCATGGCACGTGTGGACATCGTGCTTACGGACTCGGGCGGGATTCAGGAGGAGGCACCTGCGCTCGGCAAGCCTGTCCTCGTCCTGCGCGACACGACGGAACGCCCCGAGGCGGTGACGGCGGGCACGGTGCATCTCATCGGCACGGCGCAGGAGCGCGTCTACGCCGAGACCAAGAGTCTCCTCACCGATCAAGCGGCATACGCGGCAATGGCGGAGGCAGTCAATCCCTACGGCGATGGGGAGGCGGCACGCCGCATCATCGAGGCAGTTCTCTACCACGCGGGACACATCCACACGCCGCCGGAGCCCTTTCGCGGCGCGTGACGGCTCGGTGTGGGAGAGGAGGGGACACCGATGCAGGAAAAGAAGCCAATGCCGTCGGGGATGGCAGAGGCCATGCGCGCCTTTGGACTGCTCTCGGGGGTCGGCATCTACTTTGTCGTCTTTCTCGGCATCTTCCTCTTTCTCGGCCAATGCGCCGATGATTTTCTCGGGACGGGGCGCGTCTGCACCATCACGGGCATCCTCCTCGGCTTTCCAGCCGCGATCTACTCACTCTATCGGCAGCTGAAGTATTTCAAGCTGGTGTAACGCCGTGCGTATGGGACGCACGGCGTTCAGAATTTATGGGAGATATATGAGACATGGGGAACAAGACAGTAAACGATGTCATGCAGAAAATGATTGCTTACTCGGAGGGCAATCTGCACGATATAGCACACTTTATGAAGGTCTATGCCTTTGCCCGCACGATCGGCGTCGCGGAGAATCTTACGCCGACGGAGCAGGAGACCGTGGAGATCGCCGCGATCCTGCACGACATCGCCTGTCCGCTCTGCCGCGAGAAATACGGCAACACGAACGGCAATCATCAGGAGGAGGAGGGCGGCCCTCTGACGGAGGAGTTCCTCAAGGACATCGAACTCCCTGCGGGGATGGCGGAGCGCCTCGTCTACCTCGTCAGCCACCACCATACGTATAACGATGTGGACGGGCGCGACTATCAGATCCTCCTTGAGGCGGACTTTCTCGTCAACGCCGACGAGAGCCACATGGGGGCTGCGGCGATACGCAACTTCCGCGACCACGTATTCAAGACGGCGACGGGCACGCATCTGCTCAAGACGATCTATCTGTAAAGGAGTGTGGACAATGGCTGTTGTTATGGATGTCAATGTTTCTCTAGATCGTGATGTGAAAGAACGGAGCGAGGCGCTGTATGGTGAACTTGGCGTGGATCTGACGACAGCAATCAATGTATTTCTTCGTCAGTCACTTCGTGTCGGAGGATTTCCGTTCGAGGTACGTATGGATGTTCCGAACAATGAAACTTCCGCAGCACTGATGGAAGCAGAACATCTTTTGCACGATCCATCAGTCAAGCGATACTCCGATGTTGAGGAAGCGTTGAGGGTACTCAAAGCATGAAGAACCTCGATGTCGTATGGACAAGTCAGTTTAAGAAAGACTATAAGGCGGCGATGAAACGCCGTCTACCCATAGAGCTTCTTGATGATGTGATTCGCAGCTTGGCTCGCGGAGAGCTTCTTCCAGATAGGAATAGAGATCATGCTCTGCTCGGTCGATGGCGTGGTTATCGTGAATGCCACATTCAGCCCGATTGGCTGCTCATCTATCGTGTTGAAGATACTATGCTGATGTTGACGCTTGCACGAACGGGTACCCATAGCGATCTGTTTGGTGCTTGAGATACATTAAGGAATTGCTAAAAAAACGATGAAAACGTCCCGCAGATCAGTCCTGCGGGGCGTTGCTGTATATTCGGCTGTATCTTGGTTGTTCGCTCAGCTCTGTTCCGTCATGGCGGCGGCGAGTGCTGCGCCGAGAGCGGAGCCGGCGTTTTCGAGGATGATCTGGATGTTGACCGCCTCATCGAGGAGGAGCTTATCGAGTGCGCCGCGCAGATGATGCGCGACGAGAGGCACCTTTTCATAGACCGAGCCGTCCACGGCGATGAACTGGTTCTCTGCCTTTGTCTCACCCGCGCGGTGACGGATGATGCCCGCATAGGTCGCGGCGACGATGTGCGCGGAGCGCTGGATCACCGTCCCCGCGAGATCCTGCATGAGGGCACGGTCGGCGGCGGAAAAGGTCATGCCCGTCTTGGCCTCGATGATCGCGCCCGCGGCGTGGCGGTCGAGGAAGGCATCTGCCACGATGGCAGAGAGCTCGATGCTCGTGAAGGGATACGAGGCTCCCTCCTCCCCGAGGAGATCGGCGAGTGCCGAGCCGTAGAGCATCCCGAGGTAGCGTCCCGATACCATCTTTTCGAGCCGCTGTGCACCGGGCTGCTCGGAACAGGCGTCGATGGCATCATCGTATTTCGAGAAGGGGAGGCGGTTGAATCCGCCCGACTCCATGTTGATGACCATTGGCTTCTCGCTGCCGTCCGCGAAGTTCTCGAAGTAGCAGGTGTTCTGCCCCGTGGCGTAGATCGAGCCGATGTAGGTGTGCTCGCGCTTGTACGCCGCCGCAAGGAGCACGGCAACCGTGTCGTTGATGACGGCGACGGGCACGACGTTCTTCATGCCGCGCCGCATGAGTGCATCCTCGAGGAGATCGTTTACGACCTTGCCCTCGACGCCCTTCGTGGCGAACTCCTTCGTCCAAGTGATGAGCCGCGCGTTGCAGAGGTTCGTCTGCTCCGAGGGGAAGGAGAAGGTGTGGCCGAGCAGATACTTGGTCTCGTGGTCGCCCTCGATTGCCTCGTCGATGATTTCGGCGAGGAAGTCGAACATCTCATCCGCCGTTGCATCCGCGCAGATGTAGTCGTAGACGCCGGGAAGCGTGAGCGGCTTGGCGACCTTGCTTTCGACCTTGTACTTGCCGCTGCCGTCGAGGCGGAGGCGGACGGCGCGGACGTTCGTCCCGCCGAAGTCAAGCGCGAGGAATGTGCCGGTCTCCTTACCCGTCGGCAGACTCGCGAACGTGCGGAGCATCCGCAGGCTCGCACCCTTTTCGTGCGCAAGCCCTGCGTGCATCTCAGTGCGAAAATCATCGGCAATGTGGTGCAGCGTATCGTCGTCCAAGGTAAAGGCTGCCTTGATTTCCTTAAATTTCTTATGATCCAGACCCATGATTTTCCTCCTTTTCAACAAAAATGATCGAGCATCGCACCGACGCTCGGGAATACCGCGCGCGCCTGTTCCTGAATCGCGGGGCGCGCTGTAGTCAGTGAAAACCCGTCAAATGCCTTCAGCATGGGCAGGTCATTCGTCTCATCACCGATGGCGTAGATCTCCGCATCATCCCAGCCCATGACGCGGAGGAGGGTACGGATGCCCTCGTCCTTGCCGATGCCGGCGGGCGTGATGTCGAGGCTGCACGCGTTCGGAAAGGCATGGATGAGGTCGCCGAGCTTCGCATTCAGTACCTCTGCGCACGCATTGGACTGCTCCGGCTCCGGAAAGCCAAGCGAGAACTGATGGATCTTCGTCAGCCCCGCGATGTCGGATTCCTCAATGTAGGTGATGGGGAAGTCCCACTCCTTTGCCTCGCGCTCGATCCACGAGCCCTCGGAATGGTGGCAGAGGTAGGTCGTCTCTGCCGCCGAGAAGGCGAAGTGGAACGATTTCTGCGCCGTCGGCTCGGCGGCGATTGCCGTCAGCGCACGCGGTGCGATCTCCGCCTGAAACCGTACACTGTCGTCCGTGCCGCGGATGATGCCGCCATTGTTGCAGACCGTGTAGTCGAATTCAACGCCGTAGGCGCGCAGTTGCGGGACGAGCATCCCGTAGTCACGCCCTGAGACGACGCCGAATTTATGCCCCGCCGCGCGCCAGCGGGCGATGCCCTCCTTCGTCTCGGCGTCGATTTTGCCGCCGCGCAGGAGTGTCCCATCATAGTCGCTTGCCGCTACTTTCATCCGATTTCCTCCTCATAGACGATGGCTTCGAGCGGGCGCAGCGCGTACAGCGGCGCATCCGCATAGTTTCCGATGAGGCGCGTTCCGCGCTGCAGCTCTGCGGGGAGCGCTGCCTGCTCTGTCGTAAAGTTGACCGCTGTGACCGTGCGGCGGTTCCCCTCCGTCCGCGCAAACGCATAGATCTGTTCGCTGTCCTTCAGCAGTTCCTCATACTTGCCGCGCAGCAGAAGCGGATGTTCCGTCCGCAGGCGGATGAGTTTCTTGTAGTAGGCGAGAACGGAGTCCGCATCCTTTTCCTCTGCCGCCGCGTTGACAACAGGATAGTTCTCGTTGACAGGCAGCCATGGCGTGCCCGTCGTAAAGCCCGCATGTGCGGAGCCATTCCACTGCATCGGCGTGCGTGCATTGTCGCGGCTGTTGAAATGAACGAAGGACAGTGCCTCAGTGGGGGGGTATCCCTCCGCGCGCGCCAGTTCGTACTGTCCGTGCGAGGAGATGTCGTCATAGTCGGAGATGCTGTCCCATGCGACGTTCGTCATGCCGAGCTCCTCGCCCTCGTAGATGAAGGGCGTGCCGCGCAGGGTGAGCAGCACCGTGGCGAGTGCCTTTGCTCCGAGGACGGGGTCGGCGTCCTCGGGGAGGAAGTAGTTCACCGAGCGCGCGCGGTCGTGGTTCTCAAAGTAGATCGGGCACCAGCCCTCGCGGGCGACCCCCGCCTGACTTGCGGAGAGCGCCGCCTTGAGCTTCGTCAGCTTCCACGGCTGCATCTTGCACCATGCCTCGCCGCTTTCGTAGGGGACGAGGACGTGGGCAAACTCAAAGAGCATCGAGAATACGCCGTTTTCGCCGACCCAGTCGGGGAGTTCTGCGGGGCTGACGCCGTTCGCCTCACCGACGGTGAAGATGTCGTGTCCGTCAAATACCTCGCGGCGGAACTCATGGAGGAAGTCCAGAATGCCGGGCGTATTGACCGTCATCGTGTGGACGCTCACCATGCCGTCTGCCGCATCGGGTGTGCCGTCGGTGAAGACGGCTGGTTTCTTGATGTAGGTGATCGCGTCGATGCGGAATCCGCCGACGCCCTTGTCGAGCCAGAAGTTCGCAGCGCGGTAGAGGGCGGCGCGTACCTCCGGGTTCTCCCAGTTGAGATCGGGCTGCGCCTCGGCAAATGTGTGCAGGTAGTACTGCCCGCGCTCGGGGCAGTATGTCCACGCAGAGCCGCCGAAGATGCCGCGCCAGTTCGTCGGCGCACTGCCGTCCTCCTTCGGGTCGCGCCAGATGTACCAGTCACTCTTTTCGTTGGTGCGGCTGGAGCGCGACTTCAGGAACCATGGATGTTGGTCGGAGCTGTGGTTGTAGACGAGATCCATGATGATGCGGATGCCGCGCTCCTTTGCGCCTGCGATCAGCTCCTCCATCTGGTGCATCGAGCCGAAGTCGTGATTGATGCCCGTGTAGTCACTGATGTCGTAGCCGTTGTCGATCATGGGGGACGGGTAAACGGGGGTGAGCCAGACCGCGCCGACACCGAGCTCCTTCAGATAGTCGAGCTTTTCCGTGATGCCGCGCAGGTCGCCCGTCCCGCTGCCCGTCGTGTCGTTGAAACTCTTCGGGTAGATTTGATAGACGGCGGTGTTCTGCCACCATTTGTACTCGTTCATCGCAGACCCTTTCCTTTCCCTATTTTTCCTATTATCGAGACGCCTTGTTGTTGTTGCACAACAGCATAGTGTTTCTCAGAACGTCAGCACGGGCGTCTCTCCTGCCTTTGCATCCATGCCTGTCGTCTTCTTCATCAGCGGATACTCGCCGGAGTTCGTCACCGCCATGATGACCGTATCCTGATAGCCAGCCTCGTGGATCACCGTGCGGTCGAACGTCACGAGCGGCGTTCCTGCCTTCACGCGGTCGCCCATCGCGACGTGCATCTCAAATCCCTTGCCCTCGAGCTTCACCGTATCCACGCCGATGTGGATGAGCATCTCTGCACCGTTGTCCATGCGCAGACCTACCGCATGACGGCTGTCCTCCATGACCATCGTCACCTCGGCATCCGCCGGTGCAACGACGACACCTTCCGTCGGCTCGACGGCAACGCCGTCGCCCATCATCTTCTGTGAGAACATCTCATCCTTGACCTCGGTCATGTCGATGACATGTCCCGTCGTGACCGCGTTGATCGCGACGGATTTCTCCGTGCCGACCGCCGTCTCTGCCGCATCCGATGCGGGGGCGGTGAGCAGTGCCTCAAAACGCTCGCGGATCTGCGGCACCGAGAGTCCGACAATGACTTGGAATGCGTGACCGTTGCGCACCAGACCATGTGCGCCTGCATCCGTAAAGGCAACCGCCGGGGCAACGCGCTCGGGGTCGCTGACCGTGACGCGCAGACGCGTTGCACAGTTCGTCACATCGACGATGTTCGACGGGCCGCCGAGTCCTTCGAGGAATGCCTTTGCCTTTACATCGCGCTCATCGAGCTTCATGCTCGGCGCAGCGGCACCGTCCGCAGCGGCACCCGCCTGTTTTGCCTTGTAGTCCGCCTTCGTAAAGAGCTTGTCCTCCACCGCATCATCCGTGCGTCCCGGCGTCTTGTAGTCCTTCAGCAGAATAACCCAGCGGAAGACAAAGAAGTAGATGGCAGTGAAGCACAGTCCGATGACGATCTGCGTGATGTACTCCGTATAGTGATACGGGAAGAGCGGGATCCAGTTCTGCACGAAGCAGTCAATCAGACCGCCGCCGAAGTTCCCCGAGAGTCCGAAGGAGTAGAGGGTCGCCGACAGCGTTGCCGAGAGCAGCGCGTGAATCAGATAGAGCAGAGGTGCGACAAAGAGGAAAGTGAACTCCAGCGGCTCCGTGATGCCGCAAAGCATCGCCGTGATCGTCGCGGGGATGAGGAGCGCCGCCGTCTTTTTCTTCTTCTCGGGCTTGGCGCAGACATAGATCGCGAGTGCCGCACCCGGCAGACCGAACACCTTGCCGCTGCCGTGGAGAGCAAAGCCGCCCTCGGGGAAGAGCTCGCGCAGACTCTGCGCGCTCGTCATAAAGTCATTGATATGCCCGAGCCAGTAGGCCTGAATGCCGCCGTCCACAATCGCGGGGCCATAGATGAACGGCAGATAGATGAAGTGATGCAGACCGGCGGGCAGGAGGATTTTCTCCGAGAACGTATATGCCCAGACACCGACGATGCCGCTGGTCTTGAGGAAAAACTGAAAGTGCTCAATGGCGTGCTGAACGGCAGGTCAGACAAAGCAGAAAATGAGTGCCATCGGGATCATCACGACGAAGCCGATGGCGACGACGAAGGCAGGTCCCTTGAAGATGCCGAGCCAGTCCGGGATGTCCGTGTCATAGAAGTGATTGTGCAGGAACGCCGTGCAGCAGGCGATAAAGATCGCACCGAGCATGCCCATGTCGAGCGTCTTGATGTTGGCGATCATCGCGAGTCCCGTGCCGGGGCCTGCTGCCTGACTGTAGTCCACGCCGAAGACATCCGCATGGAGCGTCAGGAAACCTGCAATGAAGTAGTTGAACAGCATATAGATAACGAACGACTCCATCGCACAGCGTGCGGGCTCCTTCTTCGCAAAGCCGATCGGCACGGCAATGGCGAAGAGGATCGGCATCTGTGCGAAGACCGTCCACGCACCCTGCTCGACCACGTACCAGAAATCGTACCATACCGTACCCTGCGCGGCGATACTGCCGAGCAGCCCCGTGTTTTTACATACGATGGACACCGCCACCGTGAGACCGAAGAACGCGAACAGAATGACGGGCGTATACATCGCGCCGCCGAACCGCTGCATGTTCTGCATGATGACATCCTTGCTGAGTGCCATGTGCCTTCTCCTCCTTAACCCATTCCGCAACGATATTGGATCAGCCATAATCCGTTATGTCTACGATAATGCAAAAACGCCGCGAAAGCAATAGCTTCGCGGCATTCGGGAGCGATATACAGAGGTCGTACCGAAGTACATCATATGAAATTTGTTACATCCCGGCACATTCCTCCGCATAGAGCCGATAGTGGACGTACCAGATCTCGAGCAGGAGGAAATAGGCGAGCATGGACTTGAACTGGAGACGCGCCTCGTTCTCGGGCAGATTGAACTCTGCGGGCATGACGTAGAGGTTCTCTGTGGAGCGGCTCGCGAGCGTGTTGTGACGCATCTCCGTGATGGAGAGGACGGGGATGCCCTTCAGGTTCAGCTGCTCCGCGAACTCCACCGTGCGCGCCGACTCGCCCGAGAGCGAGATGAAGATAAAGAGATCGTCCGGCCCCGCCTCCTGATAGACGGAGTAGAACTCCTCGCGCCCCGCGATCTCATAGATAAAGATATTGTCATAGAAAAAGAGCCGTTTCAGCTCCTGCATCACGTTCGTCTGCACGTAGCCAGAGGCGTAGCCAAAGACGCGGTGCGCCCCGTTCATCAGGCGGCTCGCCCGCGTGTAGTCGCGCTGCATCAGCGCACGCCACGTTTGATCGTAGAAACCGCTGAGCGCCGTGCGGACATCCTGCGGCGGTACTGCGGCAGGGGCAGCCTCCATGCGCATGATCGCCTTCATCTCGCCGAACCCGTCAAAGCCGAGCTTCTGTGCAAAGCGTACGACCGAGGCACTCGAGACGGCGCACGCCCGTGCCAGCTCGTGGATGGAGGAGCGGCTCGCCGCCGCGCGGTTGGCGTCGATGTAACGCCAGATGCAGCGATCCGCCTCACTCAGTTCACGCAGGTGCACATTGATTCGCTCTGTGAGCATGGCGCATCCCCTTTCATCTCATACATTTCTTTCATTATACCACAGATTGCGTTCACAGGCATGGTGACAGAAAAGAATGACTTCATGACATTTGTCATGAAAAAAACCTGAAAAGAGGTGACATATCTCAGATGACATTATTTATCGCAGTAATTATAATATGAAAAAAAGTAATCATCTGCTTTCTAAGATCAAGGGGGATTTCATCATGGAGATCGCATTCTGCCGCATCGACGACCGTCTGATCCACGGACAGGTCGCAACGGTCTGGACAAAGATGACGGGCTGCAACCGCATCATGTGCGTCAACGACGATGTGGCGCAGGACGAGATGCGCAAGAAGCTGCTCATTCAGGTTGCCCCTCCGGGCATCAAGGCGTATGTCGTTCCTGTGGACAAGGCTGTTGCTGCGTACAAGGATCCGAAGTACGATTCCTTCAAGACGCTCTTTCTCTTCACGAATCCTGCGGACGTTGTGCGTGCGGTGAAGGGCGGCATTCCGTTCAAGTCCGTCAACCTCGGCGGCAAGTGCTTCAAGGATGGCGACACACTCATCTCACAGGCGGTTGCCGTCAATGCTGAGGATGTCAAGGCCATCCGGGAGCTCCTCGATATGGGGATTGAGGTAGAGATTCGTAAGCTGTGGAATGAGCCGAAGGGCGACGTCATGGAGGCACTCAAGGCAAAGGGGCTTGTTTAGCCAAGATTGGACATAGGAGGTAACGTATATGGATACAGTACAGTTTGTCCTGCTCATCGCCGTTGCGGCGCTCACAGGCATGGCAAGTGTGCTCGATGAGGCGCAGTTTCACCGTCCGCTGATTGCCTGCACGCTCGTCGGACTTGTGCTCGGCGATGTCACCACCGGCGTCATTCTCGGTGGAACGCTCGAACTCATGGCACTCGGATGGATGAACGTCGGTGCAGCAATGGCTCCGGATGCGGCTCTTGCGTCCGTGGTTGCGACCATCCTCGTCATCGTCGGACATCAGGATATTGCCGCGGGCATTGCCCTTGCGGTTCCGCTTGCGGCGGCAGGTCAGGTGCTCACGATCTTCGTTCGTACGATCACCGTCTTCTTCCAGCATCTTGCGGATAAATTTGCCGATACGGGCAATACCTTCGGTATTGAGATGTGCCACGTTGCAGGTCTTCTTCTGCAGGCCATCCGCGTTGCTGTTCCCGCTGCACTCGTTGCACTCATTGCGGGCACGGATACGGTCAGTGCCATGCTCAATTCGATTCCCGAGGTCGTAACGCGCGGTCTGCAGGTTGCCGGCGGATTCATCGTTGTCGTCGGCTACGCGATGGTCATCAACATGATGAATGCAAAGTCGCTGATGCCGTACTTCTTCCTCGGTTTTCTGCTCGCCGTTTTCACGAACTTTAACCTCATCGGCTTTGGCGCGGTCGGCCTTCTCTGTGCCTTCTTCCACATCAAGGGACTGGAGCGTGAGGCACAGGCGGCTGCTGCGTGTGCCGGCGGCGGTACGGGAAACCCCGTCGATGATGTTGATGATTCAGATCTGATGTGAGGAGACAGGGCAATGACTAAGACATTAAACAAGAAAGATCTTTTCTGGATCTTTGTCCGTTCCAACTTCCTGCTCGGCTCCTTCAACTTCGAGCGTATGCAGGCGATGGGGTTCTGCGTTTCGCTGATTCCTGCGCTCAAGAAGCTCTATCAGGGCGATGAGCTCAAGGCGGCCCTCAAGCGCCACCTCGAATTTTTCAACACGCAGCCGTTCCTTGGTGCTGCCATCATGGGCATCATCGCCGCGATGGAGGAGAAACGTGCGAACGGTGCAGACATCAGTCAGCAGACCCTCTCCGGTGTCAAGGTCGGTCTCATCGGACCGCTCGCCGGCGTTGGCGATCCGATCTTCTGGGGGACGCTGCGGCCTGTTCTTGCTGCACTCGGCGCGGGCATTGCACTCACGGGCAGCATCCTTGGCCCGATCATCTTCTTTGTCGCGTTCAATGCCCTGCGTCTTCTGACCCATTGGTACGGTGTTATGTATGGCTATTCCAAGGGCACGGAGCTCGTCGAGGGCATCGGCGGCAACAAGATGCGCTACCTCACAGAGGGTTCATCCGTGCTTGGACTTCTCGTCATGGGCGCACTCGTTGCGAAGTGGACGACGGTCAATATGCCGCTCGTGCTTTCGGAATATGTGAATGCAAAGGGCGAGGTCGTTGTGACGACGGTGCAGTCGATTCTCGACAGCCTCATGCCCGGGATTGTTCCGCTTCTCATGACGTTCGCCTGCATGTATCTCCTGCGGAAGGGTGTCAATCCGCTCATCATCATTCTTGGACTCTTTGCCATCGGCATTGTCGGTTATGCCATCGGCCTGCTTGCCTAAACAGTTTGGGGGTTGCTCTGCGAAGAAAAATTCGTGCGGCAGCCCCTTTTGATATATAATGGAGGACGTATGGATAACGGCATGGCAGCATCATGTTTTGATTAGAGGAGCCGCATCATGCAGAAAGGATTGTCATGGCGATGGGGACTGCTTCTCGTCGTTCTTCTCACGGGACTCGCCTGTGCGCAGTTTGCCCGAACGGATCACTCCGCGCGCGGGAACGAGATGCGCACGAAGTTTGGCGCCGTCTACATGACGACGAACAATCCCTTCTATGAGATCATTGATGAGGAAATCCGCACCGTGGTCGAGAACAACGGCGATGTCCTCATCTCGCGCGATCCTGCCCTCAATGCCGATCGACAGATTGAGGAGATCCGTGCGCTCATTGCGGAAGGGGTGCGGGTGCTCTTCATCAATCCCGTTGACGGTACGCGAATGAACGATGTGCTGCGTGAAGCACGTGCCGCCGGCGTCATTGTCATTGCTATTGATACGAATATCGCAGCGGGGAGCGATGTTGCCGCGACTGTTGTATCGGACAATTACAATGCGGGGCGGCAATGTGCCGCACATTTGCTTGCACATGCGGACGGCGCACGCATCGCTCTGCTTAAACACGCCGAAGCGCGCTCGGCGGAGCAGCGCATCGAAGGCTTTCGTGCGGAGATAGCACAGCATCCGTCCTTTCAGATTGTCGCCGAGGCAGAGTGCAGTGGACAACTCGAGCGCGCCATGCCCGCCATGGAGAAAATGCTCATGGAGCACCCCGACATCGACACAGTCATGGCGCTGAACGATCCTGCCGCGCTTGGCGCGATTGCAGCACTGCAGAGTGCAGGGCGTATGCCGGGGGATACGATGGTGTACGGTGTGGACGGCGTACCGGAGAGTCGGGAGCTCATCCGCACGGGCTGGATGACGGCGACTGCTGTGCAGTCGCCGCGCGGGATCGGTCGTATGGCAGCAGAAGAGGCATATCGCATTCTTTCGGGGGCGTCGGCAGCTGATGTCGAGCTGCCGACACGTCTCCTGACACGCGAAAATATGAATGAAAATGACGACGGGGGGTGGGACTGAATGGCGGCAGAGGCGGTTCTGCGCACCGTATATGGGCGCGTGTTTGGCGAGATGTACGGGCTGCTCTACGCATACAATGCCCTCGTTATCACTCTGCTGAGCGCCTTTCTTTGTCTGACGCAGTACAAGATCTACACGTCCATGAACGCATACGCGTTCTTGAAACAGGTGGAGGCGCTTCCTCTCCCGCTCGTGGAGAGCTGCCTGCTGACGGCGCTGTCCTTTCTCCTGCTCGTCCTGTTCGGCGGGCTCTACCGCATGGATCGTTCGGATCGGCGGCCGCATCTCTATCTCCTGCTCATGCTTGAGATTGCCGCGTGCATGGCACTGATGCACAGTGTAAACTTTGCCTATGACGGTGTCGTCCTGCTTGTCGTCGCAGATCTGATGCAGCGTTATGAGGGACATCATCGTGCCTATTTCCTGATTGGCGCGCTTGTTGTTCTCTACCTCATAGCGAATGTCAATCTCGCACTCTACCAGACGAAAGTCATCCCTTTTGAGTCCTACGTCGCCTATTATAACAGCGAAACACAGAGCATTCTGCGCGCCCTTCGGAGTGCCTGTTCCTCGCTGAACACGATTCTCTTCATCTCCTATCTCGTTCTGCTCATCCGACACAAGAATGAGGAGCGTGCACGCATTCGTCTGCTCAATGAGAAGCTCGAAGAGGCAAACCAACGTCTCCGCGTCTATGCCATTCATGCAGCACACATGGCGGAGACGCGTGAGCGCAACCGTCTCGCACGCGAAATCCACGATACGCTTGGCCACGCCTTGACGGGGATCACCGCAGGACTGGACGCCTGCATGGTGACGCTGGACTCGTCTCCCGCATTCACGCGTGCACAGCTTGCGCGCATCCGTGATGCGGCACAGCATGGCATCACGGACGTGCGTCGCTCGATGAAGAAGCTGCGCCCCGATGCGATGGAGAAGCTGCCCTTTCAGGAGGCGATCACTGCCATGACGCAAGATTATGCACAGACGTCGGGCATGGAGGTTTCGCTCGATGTAAAGAAGTGGCCGGCGAATCTGCGTGAGGATCAGGAGGATGTCATCTACCGCGTCTTACAGGAGAGCTTGACGAATGCCCACCGGCATGGACAGGCGAAGCACGTGCACATCACCATTGGGGAAAAGGCCGGAATGCTATGCATCCGCATTGTCGACGACGGTGTGGGCTGTCCAAAGGTGATACCGGGCTTCGGCCTGCGCCACATGCAGGAGCGCCTCTGCCTCCTGCATGGTACGGCGGCGTATCGGAGCGGGGCGGGATTTACGGTGGATGTCACGATACCGCTCAGCGGGGGAGGAGAGGCTGTATGATTCGCGTCATGATAGCTGACGATCAGGAGCTGATACGGGAGAGCCTGAAGATCGTACTTGAGATGAATGAGGATATGGAGGTTTCGGCGATGGCGTCGAATGGGCGCGAGGCACTTGCCGCTCTCGCGAAGACGCCCGTCGATATTATCCTCATGGATATACGCATGCCGGAGCTTGACGGTGTGCTCTGCACGAAAGCGGTCAAGGAGCGATATCCCGATGTGCGCATCATTATCCTCACGACGTTTGATGATGATGATTACGTTTACTCTGCACTGAAATACGGGGCGAGCGGATATCTGCTCAAGGGCGGGAGCGTGCAGGAGCTGGCGGATGCGATCCGCATCGTTGTCTCCGGTGGGAATATCCTCAATCCCGACGTTACGAACAAAGTGGTGAAACTCTTTAGCCAGATGGCACATGGCTCCTATGTCGCGGAGACGGATCTGCAGGGTCTGCACGACCTCAGTCATACGGAGCGCAGCATTGCCCAGCTCGTCGGGCGCGGCCTCTCGAACAAGGAGATCTCTGCTGCTCTTTCCCTTTCGGAAGGTACCGTCCGCAACAGCCTCAGCACGGCACTCTCAAAGCTGAATCTGCGCGACCGGACACAGCTTGCACTCTGGGCCGTGCAGATCGGACTCTCACAGATGAAGGGGGAAGGGGATGGGTGAGATGCACGTGCAGCGAAACTATGCGTTCGCCCTTCTCGTGCTCCTCATTGCTGCGCTCCTTGTCGCATGGCTGGTACAGCGCAGCAGCCCCGTTCTGACCGTTGGCATCTTTGCGGGCAGCAACTGGGGGGTGCCGCAGGGCGAACCGTATGCCGTCATTGATCGGGCGATTGAAAAGTTCGAGGAGAGGCATCCAGGCGTTCGTGTTGTTTACGTGAGCGGCATACGCCGCGAGGACTATCCGGAGTGGCTCGCCGCACAGTTTTTGAAAGGAGAGGAACCCGATGTCTTCCTCCTGCCGACCGAGGACTTCGAACTCTACGCGGCGCGTGGTGCGCTCATGGAGATCAGCCCCTTTGTGGAGAGGGATGCGGAGTTTTCCCCAGAGCTCTATGATCGTGCGGCATTTCAGAACGGACAGAAGGATGGACGCTCCTATGCGCTGCCCTGCGAGAACATGATTACCCTCATGTTTGTCAACAAGACACTGCTCGCGCATGAGGGGCTTGCCATGCCGCCGCTGGACTGGACGTGGGAGGATTTCTGCGCGCTCTCACGTCAACTTACGAAGGATACGGACGGCGACGGTGTGCCCGATCAGTTTGGCTATTACGACTACACATGGGAGCAGGCGGCCGCTGCGAACGGCGTTCGTCTCTTTCGGGAGGATGGAACGGCTTCGTATTTCGCCGACCCGCGTATGGAGGAGACGGTGCGCTTCATCAAGGAGCTTGAGGGAACCCACGCGGGGTACAAGGTCACGGCACATGACTTTGACATGGGACGTGTCGCGTTTCGTCCGTTTACCTTTGCCGAGTATCGTACGTACAAGCCCTATCCATGGCGCGTGAAGAAGTACAGCTCGTTCGAGTGGGACTGCATCCCGCTTCCTGCGGGACCATCGGGCGGCAATATCACGACGATGGACAGCCTGCTCGTGGGGATGAGCGCACGCACGCAGCGGAAGGAGCTCGCATGGTCGTTGATGAAGATCCTGACCTCCGATCCGGAGATACAGGCGATGGTGCTCGAGAAGTCGCACGCCCTGCCGGCGCGGCGTGATGTCATTCGGTCGCGCGCGGCAGAGGAAATTTTTCTCTGGGATGCAGGGGAGAATGCGATGACAGCGGCAGATGTGAGCGATGCTATGAGTGCTGCTGTCACCCCGTACCGCTTCGAGCGGCGTGCGGAGGCAATGCTCTATGCCGACCGCGAAATCACGGCGATGATCGAGAAGCCGCCGCCGTTTCACAACGCACTCAATCGGCTGCAAAAGGAGATCAATGCAATTTTGCAGCAGTGAGACATGGAGGAGTGAATAGGGAAGAAGATATGGACTACAAAATCGTTTTCTCGGACATTGACGGCACGGTGCTCACCTCCGATCACCACGTTCTTCCGCGCACGGCGGCAGCGATACGGCAGATTGTCGCAAAGGGAGTTCCGTTCGCACTGGTCTCAGCACGGATGCCCGAGGCCATCGCTCCGATTGTGGAGGAGATCGGGGGGCGCACTGCCGTTATCAGTTACAACGGGGCTCTCGTCATCACACCGGACGGGACGGAGATTCACGATGAGCGCATGACGCGCGCGCATACGGAGGCGGTACTGCACCGTGTTGCTGCGCAGTATCCTGCAGCGTCCATGAGTTACTATGCGGGACATACATGGTACGTGCGTCATCGCGATGACCCCGAGGTGTGCAGAGAGGAGGGAATCACAACGGTTACGTCCGTCACTGCGGATTTTGCGGCATTGACGGCGGCCGGCGTTCTGCCGAACAAACTCTTTGCCATGGGGGCACCCGCGCTGATCGAACGCATGGAGCGGGAGCTTTCGGAGGTCTTTCCGGAACTATCTGTCATGCGCTCCCTGCCGCATCTCTTGGAGATCATCGAACGCAGCGTATCGAAGGCGGCGGGGATCGAGGTGCTGCTCGAGCACTATGGGATTGACCGCACGGAGGCACTTGCCTTCGGCGACAATTACAACGACGTTTCGATGCTGCGCTATGTCGGACACGGCGTCGCGATGGGCAATGCCCCCAAGGAAGTCAAGGGGATTGCCGCAAGCGTTACGGAGGCGAATGATGCCGACGGCATCTATCACTTCCTGAAGAAAATTGATATGGTGGATTGAGAGGGGTATGCAAGATGTTTGGAATCATTGTTGGAACACATGGGACGTTTTCCGAGGAAATCGTTACGTCCTGCGAGATGATCTGTGGACCGCAGCCGAATGTGCGTGCGGTGACGCTCGTGCCGGGCGAGGGACCCGACGATGTCGTGGAGAAATACGAGGCGGCAATCGAGGAGCTTGACTGTGCGGACGGAGTCGTTTTTCTCAACGATCTCTTTGGCGGGAGTCCCTACAACGCAGCCTGCCGTCTCGCGGCAAACAATGAAGCGTATGGCATTGTCACCGGAGTCAATCTCCCCATGCTGATCGAGATGGTCAGCGCGCAGCTTGTCGGCGGAGCGTACAATATCCTCGCTCTCATGGAACAGGCGGCAGAGGCGGGAAAGAACGGAACGCAGCTCTTCCATGCCTCAACGATGGGCGATGATGAGGATGACGATCTCTGATGCACTGAGATGGCGGAGCTGTTCTCTGGGGGGTATGAGGCTGTATCAGCACATACAGACGCCCCCTTTTTTATTGCGCGAAAAATTGTTCTTTGTTATAATGAGAACATTGTATCGAACGGGAGAGGGGCGATGATGTGATACGGCTGATTTTTTCAGATATGGATGGGACGCTCTTGGATGAGAACGGGCGGCTGCCGGAGGAGTTCGGCGATCTCTATGCGCGGCTGAAGGAGCGCGGCATCCGCTTTGCCCCCGCCTCGGGACGGCAGTACGCATCGCTCCGACGGACGTTCGCTCCGTGGAAGGACGAGCTGATCTTCGTCGCGGAGAACGGGACAATGGTGATGGAGGGCAGCAGGGAGATCTTTTCGAGCGGGATTGAGCGGACGCTTGTGCTCGATGGCCTGCGGACGGGCATGGAGATCCCCGGCGTGCAAATGGTCATGTGCGGGAAAAAGAGCGGCTACATATTGTCACGCGACAATGTACCGGCATTTCGCCATGAGCTGGATCAGTACGTTACAGTGTCGTCGGTCGTAGAGGACTTCGCCGGCGTGGACGATGTCCTGATAAAAATCTCGCTCTGTGATCTTACAGGACACGCCGAGACCTCTATACTGCCGACGATGCAGCAGTATAGAGACCGCCTGCAGGTTACGCTCTCGAGTACGAAGTGGATCGATCTCTTTAACCTCGGTGTCAGCAAGGGGGCAGCCGTCGCGCAGATTCAGCGGCAGCTCGGTATTGCGCCCGAGGAGTGTGCGGCGTTTGGCGACTACGACAATGACCTTGAGCTGATGGATGCCGTGCACTACAGCTTTGCGATGGAGAACGCCCTGCCCGCCGTCAAGGAGCGTGCGCGCTACCGTGCGCCGAGCAATCGCGAGCACGGCGTGATAGAGGTCTGCGAGCGCATTCTCGCGGGGGAGTTTGACTGAGGTGTCATATGCGCTTTGACTATCACATGCATCTTGAGTACGGCTCGTACGATGAGGACTACGCGGAGGGATTCTTCCGTGCGGCAGAGCAGCGCGGCGTCTATGAGATCGGTTTTTCGGAGCACTCCCATACCTTTCCTGAGTTCGAGCAGTTCTACTATGACGATCTTATCTTGGACGACAGTACTGTGGGACAGTTTCAGCGGAAATGGCTGAAAAAGAACAAGTTCAAGTACACGCTTGACGAGTATTTTTCCTTTATTGAAAAGCTGCGGAAAAAGCACAAGGTGCGCGCGGGCATCGAGGTCTGCAATTTCCGCGATCAGGCGGCGGCCGCAAAGATCCTCGCCGCCTATCCGTTCGACTATGTGATCGGCTCGGTGCACTTCCTGCACGGCTGGGCGTACGACACAGAGGCCATCGTGGCGGAGTGGGACAACCACCCGCTGACGGAGATCTACGAGTGGTATACGGAGGAGGCAGAGCACCTCGCGGCGGCACATCTCTACGACGTGCTCGGGCATCCGTTCAACATCCGCCTGTATCGTCACTTTCCAACGTTCGATGTGACGCCGTATCTCGAGCGCGTGGCGGCGGCGATGGCAGCGGCAGATATGATCGTCGATCTCAACACGGGGACGTACTATCGCTATCCGGTGCACGAGTTTTCGCCGTATCCGGACTTTATGCGCGTGGCATATGCGCACGGCCTGCCGCTCATCACGACATCGGATGCGCATAAGCCCGAGGACTGTGCGCGTTATAATGAGGAGGCAGTGCAGTATGCCCGCTCCTTTGGCTATACAGAGCAGATTCACTTTACGGGCGGGCGCACGCGTGAGAGCGTCCCGCTGATCTGATGCACAGTGACAAGGAATCGCTGATAAAATGAAGTCCGTCAGATTGGCGTAGATTTTTCGTCCGAACGAGGTGGAAAACCGGACGCAGAGTGGTGCTCTGTGGAGGATTTTCCGCCGAAGTGCGGGCAAAAAAGATGCGTCAAGATGGCACGGCTAAATTTATCAGTGCTTCCACAAGAGAGGAGAGCAACGGATGAGTGCAGTGAGATCGTTTTGGATGGGGGCGGCGACGCTCCTCCTTTCCCTGCTCATGTTCTGCCCTGCGGTGCTTGCCGACGAGGGGCAGACGTGGGTCTGGCTGAGCTCGAACGACAGGTACTCGAAATACTACGCACCCGCCTCTGTCCACATCGCCCAGAGTGTGGCGACGAGTGACGGCAGAGCGGTGGCGACGGAGATCGAGGCAGAGATCAAGACCTCGTTCAGTTATGAGGGCGCGGAGGAGACCATCCGCAACTACAAGATCGACCACGTTATCCCAAATCCCGCGCAGCTCTCGTACTCCGTTGCGCAGGTGCGCGTTGTACCGCAGAGCCGTACGCTGCAGTACCTCGGTGAGACGTTCTACGACAGCGCCGGCAAGGTGCTCTGGTCGAAGGGTGAGGGCAAGGAAAAGGAGATGAACTCCCAGCAGTTCGATGAGGAGTTCTATGCAGCCATCATCGACATGGTGTTCCATCAGGGGGAGATGCAGCGCCTGCGTGCGGAAGACCGCTGGATCCTGCTTTGGTCGGATGAAACGTCCGGGGTCAAAACGCAGGTGACGGCAGACACCTCGACCATGCGCCGCATGGGGGACAATCTTGTCTTCTGGGCATGGACGGAGGTGCGGGGTGCCGACGGAAAGGCTCTTGAGATCAAGTTCGACAAACGTGCAGTGAACCTCCCACAGGGCACGGAGCGCATTGTCACGGGGCGCTATTGGTCGCCGCAGGCGGGCTGGCAGGCACTCGACGACGGCTATGAGGGAGCGTACCGCATGATTAACCGTGACGCACCCGAGGAGCGCGGGCTTGTCCGTCTGCGTGCCTTTGCTGACGGCTACAGCACGTGGGTGACGCGCTATCAGGTTCGATAATATCCATGGGAAGGGAAAAATATGCCGATTAAGATACCCAACAATTTGCCCGCCACGAATGTTCTCGAGGGGGAGAACATCTTCGTCATGAACGCAGCGCGCGCCTACAGTCAGGATATCCGTCCGCTGCGGCTGCTCATTCTGAATCTCATGCCGATCAAGGAGGTGACGGAGACACAGCTTCTGCGCCTCCTCGGCAATACGCCGCTGCAGGTGGAGGCTGACTTCATCTATACGGAGTCCTACGTCCCGACACATACGTCACGCGCCTATCTCTCAGAATTTTATGGAACGTTTGCCGAGGTGCGCCATAAAAAATACGATGGCTTTATCATCACGGGGGCGCCGGTCGAGCAGTATGCCTTCGAGGAGGTCGCCTACTGGGACGAGGTCGCAGAGATCATGCAGTGGAGCAAGAAGCACGCCTTCTCGACGTTCCACATCTGCTGGGGCGCGCAGGCGGGGCTCTACTATCACTACGGCATCCCGAAGCACTGGACGGAGAAGAAGATCTTCGGCGTCTATGAGCACCATCGCTGTGTGCAGCATGAGAGCCTCCTGCGCGGCTTTGACGATATTTTCTATGTGCCGCACTCGCGCCATACGGAGACGCGCCGTGCCGACGTCGATGCCGTGCCCGAGCTGACCGTTCTCGCCGAGGGCGATGCAGGCGTCTACATCATCGCGAATCTGCGGCGGCGGCAGTTCTTTATCACGGGGCACGCCGAGTACGATCCACTGACGCTGAAGGCGGAGTATGACCGCGACCGCGCGGCGGGGATGAACCCTGATATCCCGCTGAACTACTACCCCGACGACGACCCGAGCCGTCCGCCCGTCGTGCGCTGGCGCAGCGTCGCACATCTGCTCTTTGCGAACTGGCTGAACTACTACGTCTATCAGGGTACACCATACGAGCTGGACAGCCTTGACAACGCGGAGGACTGAGAAGCGGCGAAATATTGCAGCATCCGGAATGTTCAGCGAAAATTCAGCTTTTGGTACTACCATAGTATTCGTTGATAGAACAATACGATGGGAGCGATCGATTTGCAGAAACGATGGGGCGCAGTGCTGGCCGCCTGTGCCGTCCTGTTCATGGGCGTCCGCTCCGCCGATGCGGCAGAGGCGATTCCCAAAAACATCTACGAATGGGTGCAGTCCACAGCGCGGCAGGGCTACTACTTCAACAAGGAGTACATCCAGTACGCCGCCGATGCGCACGGCTACATCGACCTCACGAAGATCCTCGTGCCGACGCTGCGCGTCTACGATAATATCCAGATCCAAGATGTTGTCTCGAAGCGCCGCTGGCGGATGCTCCCGCTCGAGGGGTACGGTGACCTCTCGGGCGCGGCGGAGTATCTTTTGATCGACCTGCGCGCGGGCACGGTGCGCGTGACGGCGCATGAGGATCTGGACAGCGCGTGGGGGACGATCTCGCGCGAGGAGAACGCGAAGGAGTTTACCCTCGCCTCCCTCTCGGACAAGGACGTGGAGAAAAAATTTTTTAATGCAATTATTTCCTACGCTGCGGCCCATCAGGAGGAGCTCATCCACCGCTCGAAGGGGATACTGAGCGATGCTGACCGCAAAATACTGGCGGAACAACAGGCAAAGGCGGCGAAAGAACAGAAAAAAACCGCCAAGCATCCATAAAGCAAGATAAAACGATAAAATATGGAGCGTCCCACTGATATCAAGGAGGGACGCTTCTTTTTATTTGGGAGTCTCTAGCTTTTTTTTTGAAAACAAAGTATAATAGGGATGAGCCTACTAGGAGGAGGATGTGACGCGCATGACAGACAAGGAATGGATGCAGCATGAGCTGAACCGCATGGTGAAGGCGGAGGGCGGTAAGATCAGCGTCGAGCGTATGACCGAGATTGTCTCGGAACTCAGCCGGCGGCTGCGCGAAAATCCGAACCTGCCGCGTGAGATGAACACGCTTACGGCGGATGAGTTGATTGCACGCGCACGCAAGGCGTCAGGCGAGGAGCGCTACCGCATCATCAAGCGTGTTCTGCGCATCGAGCCGGAAAACATCACAGCGGCGTGCATGCGCGTGGAATATCTGGCCCGCAATGCCGATGACCGCGTTCACCACTACGAAGACCTGGCACGCAAGGCAACGGCGCGTCTTACGGAGGAGGGGCTCTTCGCTGAGGAGAACATCGGCAAGTTCTGGTCAATGCCGCAAACAAAGCCCTATATGTTCCTCCGACTTTCCTATTTGGAGGCTCTGCTCGCCGCACGTAAACTTCGTCTTGCAGCGAAGGAGTGCAAAGAGATGCTGCGGCTTTCTGAACACGATGGCCTTGGGCGCCGCTACCAGCTCATGTTCATCTACGCCGCAATGGAGGAGGGCGATGCAGCGATTGAACTGTATCAGCGCTACGAGGAGGGCGTGGCGATGATGTACCTGCCGCTCGCGATGCTCTTCTATCGCCTCGGCAAGATGAAGATGGCGCGCAACTTCCTGAAGGAGCTCGCCGCCGTTAACCTCGATACGGAGGAATTCTTCGAGCGCGGCGTGCGCGGCGATCTGCCGAAGCGTGCGCCGGGACGCTATGCCGGCTCCTTCGCCATCGGTACGATGGAGGAGTTCGGCGAGGCGGTGACGGACAATGCCTTTGCCTTTGTCGGGATGGACGCATTCTTCGCCTGGGGGCTGAGCGAGCTGCGCGCGGGCGTGGCAGAGGGGGCATAGCACAGAACACGTGTCGGCCGGAGCTCTGTTTCTCGCGGCGGAGCGCACTGCGGCAGTGCAGGGATGAGCAGTGCACATGGGGGTGTGCACATCTCGTCCCCGGACTGCTGCAGTGCCGGCATAGCGATTTATTTTGGAGACGCACGACGCGGAACAGATGCGGGGGGCATCGTTCCGCCGTGCCGATGCAGTAGTGGCAAAAGGGGAGGAAATCACGCAAAAACGTCAAGTTCTCATCGCAGATCTGGAGTGTTTGGGGGACATGGACGCACAGCCGTGTCACTTCGATGTACGCGGTACCGCGGCGATCGATATGCGAATGCATATTGGCTTTATTGCTCCGGCATCATTGGGAATTACGGGTGATCTCAGCATCGTTTGCTGCACATCTTACCGCGATTTCTACGTATATGGGGACGATGCCCTCAGCAGAGGGTGAATATGGAGGGGACAATGGGACTCTTTGATGGATTTAAAGGCGGTGAGCCGGTCGACATGGGCATTCGCAGTGCCATCAAGGCCGAGCTCGATCGCCGTGAATGGAGTTATGAGGAGAATGAGGAGAGTGACGAGACGCGCAAGGAAGCCTACTTCTATATGCGCAATGAGCTCGAGAATGACGAGCCCGTCACCGTCGTCATTGCCGTGCGCGAGTACAATCACGCGGACGGATTCATCAAGATCAAGATTTATGACATCGCCTATCTCGAGGAAAACGGGAACCGCGCGGAGCTGCTCGCGAAGCTCAATGAATGGAACGCCGAGTACCGCTTTGTGAAGTTCTGCCTCGACGGCGATCGGGATGTGGTCGTCGATATCGACCTGCCGCTCGATCTCCACAACGGTGAGTTCAAACCGGATGCCGTCATTGCAATGATGGCGATCGGGATGCGCGTCGTGGAGCAGGTTCATGAAAGTCTGATGGGACTGTGCGAACGGGGGCACCGCCCGCACGCACAGGCGTCGGAATGATACGCACATTGAACGGAGGATTATCTGTATGGGACTTTTTGACGGCTTCAGCGGAAGCGAAGAAGGGCTCAGAAATAGTGCATACGAGGCGATTAAGACAGAATTTGACAAGCAGGAGCTGAGCTACGGCGAGGATACCTCCGAAGATGGTGAGGATCATATCCTGCGCATGCGGCAAAAACTGGATAATGGCAGCGTCGTGAGCATTGCCATCGTGGTAACGGAAAACGGCGATACGAACGACTTCATCAAGATCAAGTATTTTGACCTAGTGCGGCTCGGCGAGAAGGCGGAGCCGACGGTCTTTCACGAAAAACTCAACGAGTGGAACAGCGAGTACCGCTATGTGAAGTTCGTGGTGGACGACGATCAGGATGTCGTGGTGGACATCGATCTGCCTCTCGATCTGCACGTCGGCGCTTTCCAGGTGGAGAGCTTCATGTCGATGGTCGGCGTCGGACTCCAAGTGATCGAGGAGGTCTACCCGGAACTCATGAAGCTGCGGTGGTCGTGAGCGCGGCAGATGCGGCGCGCATCGCCGCATCCGAGGACAATGAAAAAGAGCTGTAACGCGAAGGATTTCCTTCTTGTTACAGCTCTTTTCTTATGCTGCTCAGCCCCGTTTGGTATGATCGATCTGCGGTACTTTTAGCCCTTTGCGCAGGTAGCTCTGCTGCAGCTGGTAGATGCTCTGGACAAGATGCTCGCGCTCGCGCGGCGTCAGTGTGGTGAACTCGACGCCGATGTGGTACGTTATGCCGAGGTTCGTCTCGATGGGCGTGGAGCGGCGGATAGCGCCCTCCGTCTCGAGTGTGCCGATATGTGGCAGGTCGGGCACGCGCACGACGACGGGCGCGTTTTCGAGCAGTTCCTCCTCGTGGACGAAGCAGAGCCCGCCCCCGCTGATATCGATGAGGTGCATCTCACGGAAGTTCTTGAGACTGCCGTGGTCGCCTGCCAGCTTTACCTCGATACTCATCGGGATGGGGACGCGGACGAAGTCGCGCAGCTGGATGCGCTCGGCACTCTCGGGGAGATCGAGGTACCAGATGGTGTCAGGCAGCTGCGATGCCGAACGATAGGCAACGGTGAAGTGATAGACGCAGCCCGGACCCGTGAGGTGGCATGGGAAGAGATACCCCGCCTCAGGTGTGTTGACGAACTTTCCGACGGGGATGTTGAGACGTACGCTGAGCGCCCCCTCAGGTGCGCCGGCTGCCTGCTCCTCCTCGTTGAGTTCGAGTGATCCGTAGTAGTCGATGTCAGTTTCGGGGTCAATGATATGGATGGAAGCGTCATGCTTTAACAGTGCCGTGAGCTTTTCTCCTTCGAGTGTCATGGTGTCTGTCCTTTCTGTCGTTCATTCCATTATCATATCGACAGCGGATTGCACTTCCTTAAGGAAGCGCTGATAAATTCGGCACAACCATCTTGACGTATCTTTTTCGCCCGTTTTTCGTTAGCAAATCCTCCACATAGCCCCCGCTATGCGTCCGGTTTGCTGCCTCAATCGGACAAAAAATCTACGCCAATCTGGCAGACTTCATTTTATCAGCGATTCCTTAAGGTGCTTTTCATGCTTTGACTTTGATGCGGGTTCAAGCTATAATAACTATGGAAGTTTGTCCCCATTTGGTAGGGGAATGGGAATGCGGTCGTAACTCCGTGGATGGGGGACGCGCGCACCATGACAAAGGGAATGGGTGAGTGCCATGGCAATGAAGATAGACAGCACGATTTCGCAGAGTACGTCCATGACGATGCCGCGTGCGGCAAGTGATGTGGGCGTGCGCGGCGCAGCGGCGGATTTCGGTACGGAGCTGGCGGATCAAAAGTCCTCCATGTCACGCGAGGCGATGGATCGGCTGCTCGAAAAGATCGACGAGCAGGGAGCACGGCTCTCGAAGTCGCCGACCTATGAGGAGCTGCGCTCCTATCGTGCGCTCATACAGAGCTTTATCGGCGAGGCCGTCGATGGGATGTACGAGCTGCATACGCAGGCGGGCTGGGATCGCCTCGGTCGGCAGAAGGTCTATACCTCCGTGCGCAAAATCGACAAGAAGCTCGAGGAGATGGCGGAGAAGATACGCCTTGGTCAGGCGGATCAGCTGAGCATCATCGCGAGCCACGATGCCATACGCGGGCTGCTCGTCGATCTCTATATGTGATGGCAAAGGCAAAGGAAATCCCCGCCGCCGCTGAGGAGCGTGAGCCGTTCCCCCGCGATTGGTCGGACATCCGCGGTCATGCGGCGGTCATCGCCCGCCTGCGTCATCTCGCGGTGAACGGACGCCTGCCGCACGCCCTGATGCTTACGGGGACGGAGGGTGTCGGCAAGCGCCGGACGGCACATGTGCTTGCGCGGACACTGCTCTGCACGGCAGGGGGAGATGCGCCCTGCGGGCACTGTGATTCCTGCCGTACGATGGCGGCGGGCGTGCATCCCGACTACTTCGAGGTGAGCCCTGAGTCGCGCGGCAAGAGTGCGGCCATGATCCGTGCCGACGCGGTGCGCGACATCCTCATCGCGGCGAGTGAGTCGCCGCGGAGTGCGGATCGCCGCATCATCCTCATCGACGATGTGCACTGCATGAATGAGGTCGCGGCGAACCGCCTGCTCAAGACCCTTGAGGAGCCGCCCGCGACGGTGCTCTTTCTGCTCGTGACGAGCGCGTGGGATGCCGTCCTGCCGACCATTCGCTCCCGTGCGGTGCGTATTGCCTTCGGCACCGTGCCGCGTGCGGAGATCGCAGCGGAGCTGCAGGGGCGCGGCATAGAGGATGCAGAGACCATCGCCGCCCTCGCGGACGGCAGCATCGGGCGTGCCGAGCGGCTCGCGGCGGAGGGGCTTTCCCTGCGCGACGATGCGCTCGCCTTTCTCACCTCGCTCAGCGCACTGCGCGTCGAGGAGCTGTGGACGCGCGCGGAGGAGCTCGGTGCGCGTCCCTATGAGGAGCGCAGTGCATGGCTCGGCTATCTGCAGATGGCGCTGCGCGACCTGCTCGTCCTGCGTGAGGACGCGGGCGCGGAGCTGTACCACGGAGACCGCCGCGCCGACCTGACGTCACTCCTCTCTGCGATGCCGCGGTCGCGTGTCCTCGCGCTCATGGAGGAGGCGGGAACGCTCCTGCGCCGCCTCGGTGCGAATGTGAACCCTGCCTTGCAGGCGGAGGCGTTCTTTCTGCGTGCACGGCAGGCGGCGCAGGATTGAGATGAAGAGATGCACTTCATGGGTGGAGAATACTGCCACTCTGGTCTCCCGCAGTGTGGGAGATGGTAAAGTGAAGGGAAGTTTTCGCATCAGTCTGAAATAGTGTGCCCTTAGCCTCCCATGCAGAGCGGGGGAGGGGGACCGCGGAGCGGTGGTGGGGGCACTCCTTATACCTAGGAGGAACACTTGCAAACGGTTGTTGGTGTCCGCTTCAAGTCGGCGGGCAAAATCTATACATTTGGACAGGGACGGCTCTCGCTCGCCGAGGGCGACTACGTCATCGTGGAGACCACGCGCGGCATGGAGTGCGGCAAAGTCGTCGTCGCGCCCCACGATGTCCCCGATGAGGCAGTCCCGCCGCATCTGCGCGTCGTACATCGCCTTGCCGATGCCTCCGATCGCGCCCGCGTCGAGGAGAACCGCGCTCGCGAGATCGAGGCGCGCACGGTCTGTGAGGAGAAGATTCGGCAGCTCGGGCTCAAGATGAAACTCGTGAGCGTCGAGCTGACCTTTGACCTCTCGAAGATGCTCTTTTACTTCACGGCGGACGGACGTGTGGACTTCCGTCAGCTCGTGCGCGAACTGGCGAGCGTCTTCCGCACGCGCATCGAGCTGCGCCAGATCGGCGTGCGCGACGAGGCGAAGATGATGGGCGGCATGGGCTGCTGCGGGCGACCGCTCTGCTGTGCCACATTCCTCGACGACTTCGTGCCCGTCTCCATCCGCATGGCGAAGGAACAGAACCTCTCCCTCAACCCGACGAAGATCTCGGGGATCTGCGGACGGCTCATGTGCTGCCTGAAATACGAGAGCGAGGGCTACGGCTGCGGCGGCTGTATGTGCATGAAAAAGAAAGAAGAGTATGTCCCCGCGCAGAACGACCGCGTCGTCGCCGACGATGGTGAGGGACGTGTCGTCTCGGTGCATGAGCAGCGACGGACGGCGACCATCCTCCTCGACGACGGCAAGACACTCGTCTCCGCATGGGAGGACATCGTCCGCGTGGAGGAGGATGACGAGGGCTCGATGCGTCCCATGCCCGCCGCGCGCGCAGAGCGCCCGCCGCGTGAGCGCGGAGAGCGCAGGCAGCGTCCGGCAAATCGCCGCCGTGAGCGCGGCGAACGCGGAGAGCGCAGTGACCGCCCGCCGCGTCCATCGGCGAAGGGCGAGGGCGGAAAGCGGCGGACGCAGAGCGGACGTCGTTCCCGCCCACAGCAGCGTCCACCCCGTCCGAATAGTGTCTCGGATGAGTGATCTGCGCCATCCGCAGGAACGGCTGGACGATCTCTGTACAGGCGGACGGCGCATCATCCAGCGCACGGATCTGTTCTGCTTCTCCATGGACGCTGTCCTTCTCGCACACTTTCCGACACTCACGGGGCGCGAGCGCGTACTCGACCTCGGCACGGGAACGGGCATCATCCCACTCCTCATCGCCGACCATGCAGCGGCAGTGACGGCGGTCGAGATCGACCCCGTACAGGCGGAGCTCGCCGCACGCAATGCGGAACTAAACGGACTCACGGAGAAAATCACCGTGCGGGAGGGCGACTATCGCGACCCTGCCGCACTTTTTTCGTGTGCGGTATACGATATCGTCTTTGCGAATCCTCCCTACCGCCCCGTTGGGCGCGGCGCACTCAGCATGGGCGCGCGTGCGGCGGCACGGCATGAGCTCACGGCGACGCTCGCCGACGTCATCCGTGCGGCGGCGTTTGCCCTGCGCCATGGCGGCAGACTGGCGATGGTACACCTCCCCGAGCGGCTCGGCGAGATCATCCCCGCGCTTCATGCGGCAGGGCTTGCCATGAAGCGTCTGCGCATGGTACAGCCGCGCGCCGACCGCCCGCCGAACCTCCTCCTCATGGAGGCAGTGCGCGGTGCATCGCCCGCAGGACTGCGCCACGAGCCGGCACTCATCGTCCGCGACGCAGAGGGGCGCTACACGGACGAGATTCGCGCCATCTACGGGCAGGAGATGTGAAAAAGAATGGGGGGTGTCACGAATGGAGTGCATAAACTTTGATGGTTATGAACAGAATGATCGCATGTACGGCGGGCTTTCCGGAGCAAAAATTGGAATTTGCTATCATGGTGCAAACTATATCCTGAAATATCCGCAGAACCTCAAAGAACGTCACTTTAACAACGTTGCGATGAGCTATTCGACATCGCCGATTTCTGAGTATTTGGGGTCGCACATCTACGAGCTTTTTGATCTCCCTGTACATGAAACTTTGCTCGGAATGCGTCGAGGAAAACCTGTCGTTGCGTGTCGGGATTTTCTTGGTCAGGGGGATCGTCTCTTTGAATTTCGCGAAATAAAAACAACATTTGAATCGCCGGGAGGGGAAATCAGCGGCAGTGAGACGAGTGGGAGCGGTGTCGAGCTGTGTGACATCCTGCGGGTCATTGATGAGCATCCTCTGCTTCGCAGGATATCGGGCGTCAAAGAGCGCTTCTGGCAGATGTTTGTTGTCGATGCTTACATCGGGAACATGGATCGCAACAATGGAAACTGGGGCGTGATCTCCCGATATGATGGACGGATCGAATTAGCGCCTGTCTACGATAATGGTGCCTGTCTGAACAACAAATGGGATGAAGCACGGATTCAGTCGATTTTGGACGATGCGTCAAAAATGCGTGCGCAGGCATATCGTGGTGTCGTCAATATCTTTGAACAGAATGGGAAGAGAATCAATCCATTCCAATATATTGCCGAGATGCGCAACGAGGACTGTGCGCGTGCTGTTGCTCTGCTCGTGCCGAAGATGCAGATGCACGATGCAGCGATCCATGCATTGATCGACGAGGTGCCGGTACTTACGTCTGTGCAGAGAAATTTCCTGCATCGTATTCTCTCGCTGCGCCTGCATGAATCACTCGTTCCTGTATATGAACAGATCACGAAGGGGGAAGGTGGGCATGTACATTGACAACACGATTTCTTTGCCGGAACATCTGCCCCGCTATCTGCTTCGTGACGTAGAAGTCTTGCAGGAATACTATGACAGTGGAAATGATGCCTACTTTTATCCCTATCTTGATGCGTTTGAGGCGGGGGTACATCAGTGCTATGCAGATCGACAGATCACAGAGGAGGAGGCGCATCGACTCTTGCGTCGCTACGGTATTGGGTAAACAGTATTACAACAACGGCAGAAAAATCTCCGCTTTGGCCAACGGTCAAAGCGGAGATTTTTCTGTTATTTCTTCCCCTCTGCCTTTGCCATAAACTTCTGGACGGCAACGGCAAAGCGCGTGTGCGTTCCTGCGCCGATCTCCTCGCGTGTGTCGTACGCCGTGACCTTCAGCGTGACGGCGCGTCCGTCCACTGCCGTCACCTCGGCGACAGCGCGCACGTCAAGCCCCACGGGGGTCGCTGCCTTGTGCTGGATCGCGATCTCGGTGCCGACCGTCGTCCACCCCTCGGGGCATCCCGCCGCACACAGCTCCGCCGCCGCACGCTCCATCAGCGCCGCCATTGCGGGCGTTGCATAGACCGCGAGCGAGCCGCTCCCGACCGTCGCCGCTGTATTCTCCTCTGTGACCGCACCGTGTACCTCATGCGTTGCACCGACGTGTATTTTTTCGTTGAACTCCATAGCGAACCTCTCTTTCTGAGCCCATGATTCTTTTTCATTATAATCACCTACGCTGTCGTTGTCGATAGGTAAAGGAAGCACTGATAAATTCAGCACCGCCATCTTAGCGCATCTTTTTTGCCCGCTTTTTGTCGGCAAATCCTCCACATAGCTTTGGCTATGCGTCCGGCTTGCCTCCTCAATCGGACGAAAAATCTACGCCAATCTGACGGACTTCATTTTATCAGCGATTCCTAAAGAATACTATTGCGAACATAGTGACGAAGATTAAGAATAGATACACAACAACGAGATGAGCGTTAGGAAAAGCCTTGCTACATAAAAATATTCGGTGTATAATTCAATGTTAAGGGAGTGGACTTAGTCCGACCTAGACGAAAGTAACAGAACGTGTGTTTACTATGTCGGTCGAAGTGCTTTATGAGGAGGAACTGTGATGACAGGATTGAAGGATCGGCAGAGACTGGCGCTCTATGTAGCGCTCGGTCTCTCCGCAGGAAGCGGGCTCACGCTCGACGCATCGACGGCGTATGCGAGTACCATTCCGGCGGATACGACAACGCCGTATGCGGACGGCGTCTCTATGGGGGCAACCAACGGCAATAAACTCACTATCGGTGCGGTAGGCGGTGATCCGGCAAATCATACCGCACCGATGGAGCATCCTGTCATTGGCAAGGACGTCGTCGGTGGTATCGCGAATGACGCACGCGGGAACGATATTATCATCGAAAGCATCAAGGCCGTCGATGCGGACTATGGTCGTGTCTACGGCGCACATGCGGCAGGGACAGTCGAAGGTAACAGCATCAAGTTTCATGGCGGCGTGGTCAATGAGCTGATCGGCGCAGAGAGCACCTCAACCGGTACTGCGGGCACACATGGTGCACAGCGCAATATTGTTACTGTCACGGGTGGTAAGGTTCAAGGTAATGTGACCGGCGGTATCGGCGGTACGTATTCCAGTGTCAATCATAACATCGTATCGATCTCAAACGGCGAGATTGAGGGTCAGGTCAATGGTGGTGCGGGCGGCGATAATGCCACTGTCACCGGCAACGAAGTTACCATTTCGGGTGGCAATCTGACGACCGTCAACGGTGGTATCGGCAAGAATGGCTCGACGGTCAACGATAATACCGTCACCGTCACGGGCGGTACCTTTGGAGCGGGCAGCAGGATTGTCGGCGGCGAAACGGGAACGACCTCTACAAAATCGAATGCGAATAAGATCATCCTCGGCTCGGCGGAGGGTGCGTATACGGCACAGCTGGATCACACTGAAATCTGGGGCTCTCGTTACGATACGGCTGGTGTGATTGCAGGAAGTGAGGTTGACGAGCGCATCAAGGAAAATACGCTCACCGTCAACGCACAGAATGTCGCCGTCGATAAGGTACGCAACTTCGAGAAGTATAAGTTCAACCTGAATAAGGGCGTGGGCGAAAACGCCACCATGCTGACGGTTGCAGATGCGAACGGGTTCGGCAATGGGGCGAATGTGCAGTGGAGTGACATTCAGCTCGATGCAGCGAAGTGGAATGACGTAAAGAATACAGATGACAGCAGTACGCACTATGGAAAAAGCGGCACGGTAACGCTCATCAAGACCTCGGGCAACAATCGTCATCTTTCTATTCATAATAGCAAGGCTGAGGCGCTGACCCGCACGGGTCAGAGCGGCGACTTTGAGTACAAACTCGCGACAGATAATGCTACTGCTGTGGCGACGGCAGGCGGGTCTGTTTCGGTTGCTCGTGTCGAGGCGACGCTGAACCGCATCCAGAATGCAGATGCGGTCTATGCGGGGTCTGCGCCGGATGCAGACAATGCCGTGCGCGGCGGCTACTCCGAATACGGTCATGATGTGACGAAGAACATACTGGAGGTCACTCATCTCCCGTCGGCGGGACTGGGGGCTGCCTATGGCGGCGAGGTCGCGGGTCTTGCAGGTTCTTTGTTCGGCAATATGCTTGACATTACGGGGACGGATGATCATACATCACCCACACCTGTAACACGGACACTGACGAATGCCTATGGCGGCGCGATCACGAATGCCAATAATGCGGGTGCGGTTGGCAGCTCTGAGGAACATCGAGGAAATCGCGTAGCCGTCAGCGGTGGGCAGGTGACGAATGTCTACGGCGGCTACACGGTGGGTGCGGGCAACGTGCAGGGAAATGCGGTATATGTTGCAGGTGGTACGGTGACGAATGTCTACGGCGGTGCTGTGGACAAGGTGGATGCTGCGGCGACGAAGAACAAAGTTCAGGTGCGCGGCGGTAAGGTGACGGGCGAGATTGCAGGCGCACGTGCCGTGTACGATACGACGCCCACGGCGACGCATACGCTCTCGAACGGAAATAATGTAATGCTTGGCGCGGAGGAGCCGACCAGCGCGTTGGACATGAACGTTGCAGGCGCGTCCATCTACGGGACGGACTACCGTGACGTGACGTCGGGAGTTACAGGAACACCGGAGCTGACCTTTGACAGCGCCAGCGACCAGATCAAAGGCAACGAGTTGACCGTCACGACGACAGGTGTATCCGCGAAGAAGGTTCGCAATTTCGATTCGTATACCTTTATCCTCGGCGACAATTTCGAGAACAAAGATACGATGCTCACGCTCACCGAGGCGGGCGGATTTGGTACAGTCTCGGTAGCATCGAATCCTCCTGTGAAGGTTGACTGGACGAAAGTCAAGGCAAATACCTCCAAGCTGACCGATCGGCGTGGAGGGGGCATCCACGGCAGAAATACCTTCACACTGATGCAGGAAGCCGTGCCGGGCACAGGAACAACGATCTCCTATCCCAACGATCTCGCCTTCGCAAACTATGCAGATACGGCGGGGCTCGCGGAGATCGACCGCGTCTACGAGAAAAAGATGACGGCAGATGGCGCACCCGTTGCTGCAGGCTCGACGGATCGGTCGGTAAATAAGGTGCTGCTTGAACTGAACCGTTTCCGCGACGATGAGGTGACCCATGACGGTACAGCAGCACCAGCGCCTGCTGAGGTATACGGCGGCTACTCCGGCTACGATCATACGGAGAAGGACAAGGACGGGCATGACATCACTGTCGGCACGATAACCGAGAGCAATATACTGAACATCACAGGCGTTGCCCATGGTACGCATGATCTCAAAGGATTCGGCGGCTATACGGCGGGTGCTCATGGCGGTTCAGTGAACAATATTGTTAATGTCGATGTGGATGAACTGCCCAATCATGTGGCGTCAGGCGAGCTGTACTCTGTTTATGGCGGCTATGCAAAAGGCGCAAATGCCGGCATTGTATCTGGCAATACAGTACGTTTCTCGCAGGGCGCAACCCTCAAAGACCTCATGGGCGGCTACATTGATTCGACAAATCTGCCTACCGGGACAACCCCTCCGACATCGGATGTCGTCGATAACCATGTGATTATCACAGGCGGCACGGTCGGCGGATCGTATCCTCATGGTACCAGCGGCGCAGCGGTCAACTATCTTGGAAGTGTCTATGGCGGGCGCACGGACGGTACGGGCGATGCCCATGAGAATACAGTCTATGTCAACTCGCCTGTCGTGATGAATGCAGCGACGCCTACAGAGCGGGATGCGACAATTATCGTTGACAAAATGGTTGGCGGCTATGGTGCCACGGCGACAGACAACGATGTCACTATTCTTTCGGGCACGGTCAAGGGCACTGTCTACGGTGGTTATGCAACGACGGCGGGAACGCCGGAAGTACCAGCAGGTGTCGGGATCTCTGCGGTTCCTGAAATTTCCGCAGTGCGCAACAACACTGTTACAATTGGAGATAAGGCAGAAATCAAAGGCGATGTCTACGGTGCCTATGCTGCAGCGGATGCGTCGAACATGACGGCTGCGACGGACAGCAATACCATTAACCTCTATAAGGCAGTCATCTGCGGTACGATCTACGGCGGCATGGCACAGGATGCAGCAGGACATGATGTTGTCAGCGGCAAGAATAATACGCTCGCAGTCCATGGATACGACTCCAAGGCTGGCGATTTTGCAGGGGTACAGAACCTCAACTTCTACCTGCCGGAGGATGTTAAGAATGATCCGCTGAATGATGTCAATGCACCGACCATGCTGAAACTTACCAACGTGACGAATGTCGATGCAAATGGCAAGAAGGATCTCAGCAATATCAAGGTCGGTGTGGAGCTTGATGCACGTCGCGCAGTACTGCACAGCGGTGATAATATCAGCCTGATGACAGCATACAATGCGAATACACCGGTGGAGCTTACGCCGGATCATCTGATCAAAGCACCGGCAGAGGGGCATCAGGATGCTCTGAGGTATAAATTCGAGCTCGTTACTGTGCCGGCGGCAGATGCTGTGGCAGTTCCGACAACGACAGGCGGAACTGCTGCGGTGAACAACAAGCTGATTGCAAAGGTCACCGAGGCTGCACTTGACCCGCAGACTAAGTCTCTCGTCGAGACGCGTGCGGCATCAATGGCGTTCATCAACAGTGGATCCGATCTCCTGACGGACGCTGCGATGACAGCGGCGATGGAGGCTGCGGCAACGCCTGCCTCTGAGTCGCAGGCAGGACGCGCCCGTGTCGACGGAACACCGAAGGAGTACGGTATGTGGGCGGTGCAGAACGTCTCGTCCATGCGCCTCAATTCCGGCTCGCATGTCGATGCAAAGGGCTGGGGTCTCAATCTCGGCTTTGCAAAGCAGCGCGTGTCGGGACGCAATACGCTTACGTATGGCCCGTTCGTCGAGTACGGAAAGGGCTCGTACGACTCCTATCTGGACGACGGTCTGCACGGCAGCGGCGACATGGACTATCTCGGCGTGGGCGTTATGGCGAAGTCGCAGAGCCAAAACGGTGCATACGTTGAGGGCAGTGTTCGCGTCGGCCGCGTAAAGAGCGACTATGCAGGGACAATTGCAGATACGCATCGGACGTACGACAGCAGCAGCACCTACTACGCCGGACATCTTGGTGTCGGGCAGGAGAAGCAGCTGAAGAACGGCAATACGATTGATACATACGCGAAGTATTTCTTTGCTCATCAGGGTGGGGATACGGTGCGTCTCAGCAACGGTGCTGTCTACGACTTCGATGCGGCGAATTCGCATCGCATCCGCTTCGGTACGCGCTACACCTCGAAGAAGGGCGACGCATCGTTCTACACAGGGCTTGCCTATGAGTACGAGTTCGGCGATGATTTTGCGGCATCCTATCAGGGCTACAATACGCCAAGCCCGAGCCTTACGGGCGGCACGGGCATCCTTGAGCTGGGCTATCGCTTTGCCCCGCAGAACGGCCGTGCAACGTACGGCATCCAGCTGATGGGTATGACGGGCCAGCGTCGGGGCATCTCTGGCGGCGTCCAGATGCACTGGGCGTTCTAATACGTTAAACAATATCGACACAATAAACGAGGGCCGTGATACGATTCCGTATCACGGTCCTCGTTGTTATTTGACCGTTCCTTCTTTACTGTGCCGCCGTTTCCTTTTGGTAGAGTGCGGTGAGCGCATCCTGCAGCACCTTGGCGACGCTGCGTTTTTTCTGCGCGGCGAAGGTGTTCAGTCATCCTCACCCATCGCGGGGGCGGGGTCGCATGGATGATTCGGTATCGTGCATTTCTGCCCGGAATAAATTTCTGCCCCTCTGTTGCGCGTATGAGAGAATCGTTCTATAATAAGATGCGTCCTTCACTGGGACAAAAAATTTGAATACGAGGTGATATGCGTGAGTGATACATACAGTGTCGCCATCAGCTATGGCGATGTTCTCGGTTGGATTGACTATGACGGCAGTGCACGATGTGCAGAGGTTCATCTTGCTGATGAGAAGGGGCGTACGGCGGTGGAGGAGTTCCTCGCCAAAGACCATGAGGTCGAGGTACCGCACAAGACGCTGATGGACTTTACGAAGGAAACGATCACGCCGCTCGCGGACAAAGAGAGTCTGACGCTCGCGCTGACGCGCCTGTGGAATGATACGGGCGTGCAGGTGGACTGGTCGCGGCCGGTGGACTACGTGAAGGAACATCCGCATTACTAAAAGCTAGTGCAGATTCTATGCCGTCAGGGGACGGCAAGGGAGGAAATATGATTCGCATTGGTATTCTTGGCTATGGCAATCTCGGACGCGGCGTGGAGTACGCCGTCGAGGCCAATCCTGACATGGAGCTGGCCGCTGTATTTACGCGCCGCGATCCCGCGTCGGTGAAGCCGCGCACGCAGGTGCCGGTGGTGGCGGCATCGCAGGCGGCAGAGTGGAAGGACAAGGTGGATGTGCTCATTCTCTGCGGTGGCTCGGCGACCGATCTGCCGAAGCAGACCCCGGAGTTCGCGAAGCTTTTCAACGTGGTGGACAGCTTTGATACGCACGCCAATATCCCGACGCACTATGCGGCGGTGGATGCGGCGGCAAAGGCGGCAGGGCACGTCGGTGTGATCTCGGTCGGCTGGGATCCCGGCATGTTCTCCCTCGCACGTGTCTATGCGAATGCGGTGCTCACGAACGGAGCGGACTACACGTTCTGGGGGCGCGGTGTCAGCCAGGGGCACTCGGATGCGATCCGCCGCATCCCGGGGGTGAGGGATGCCAAGCAGTACACCGTGCCTGTCCCGGCGGCACTCGAGGCTGTCCGCAGCGGCTCGAATCCGACGCTCACGACGCGCGAGAAGCATACGCGTGAGTGCTATGTCGTGCTCGAGGAGGGCGCGGATGCGGCGGCGGTCGAGAAGGCGATCGTGACGATGCCGAACTACTTCTCCGACTATGATACGACGGTGCACTTCATCAGTGAGGAGGAGCTGCAGCGCGACCATGCAGGGCTTGCGCACGGCGGTTTCGTCATCCGCTCGGGCGCGACGGGGGAGAACAATGCGCATAAGCATGTGATCGAGTTCAGCCTGAAGCTCGATTCGAACCCCGAGTTCACGGCATGTGTCCTTGCTGCATACGCGCGTGCGGCATACCGACTCGCCGCTGAGGGCGCAAAGGGGTGCAGGACCGTGCTCGATATCGCGCCGTGCTATCTCACGGCGCAGACGGATGCGGAGCTGCGCAAGGCGCTGCTGTAAAATTCAATTGGTTTGTTTCGGTGTCTCGTGCAGCTTTGTACGGGGCACTTTTGCATCGGTACTGCGGTGTTCGCAGAAAGGAGGTGCAGTCATGGGACTGCTCCGTAAATTTTTCAGCAATACGGGAAAACCTCAGGGGACGATGGGAAAAATCGTCGTCGCTATGATGAATCGTGGACATGCGGGGATTGCAGCGTGGGGATTTTCGCATCTTGATCTGCAAGGGAGCGAGCAGGTGCTTGACTGCGGCTGCGGCGGCGGTGCAAACATCGCCGTATTCCTGCGGATGGTGGACGAGGGGCATGTGACGGGGCTGGACTATTCGTCCGTCTCTGTGGAGAAGGCGCGTGAGGTCAACCATGCGGCGATTGCGGCGGGACGCTGTGAAATCGTGCAGGGTAATGTGCAGGAACTGCCGTTTGATGACAGTCAGTTCGATGTTGTGACGGCGTTCGAGACGGTATATTTCTGGCCGGAGATTGCACGCTGCTTTGCACAGGTGCACCGCGTACTGAAGTCCGGCGGTATGTTTATGATTACAAATGAGACGAGCGGCAAGACGAAGAGTCATGAGAAGTGGCTGAAGATTGTCGACGGCATGTCCGTCTATACCGGCGAGAAACTCGAAAGCCTGCTCAGGGGCGCGGGATTTGCGCGCGTGGAGATCGACGAGGATTTGGCGCATGACCGTCTGAACGTTCGGGCGTATAAGGCGTAATAATCGTTTTGACATCATAAAAGCGTCCTGTGATCGGCGGGACGCTTTTTCTGTTTCGCCGAAGAGATTTTTCTGCTATAGTAGAGAGAGCAATTTGATGAGAAAGGAGCCCTGCTATGGCGATTACACCGCCGACACCGCCGACGCCCCCGACACCGCCGAAGATCACACTCGGGGATGCGGCGCGCGACGCACAGGCAAATCAGACGCATACAACGGGTGATGCGCAGGCGGAGCAGCAGGCGCGTGACTCGGTCGCGCAGGGGAACGGTGCGCTCTCCAAGACGACGACGGGCGCACCGCAGGATGGTAAAGCACAGACAGGAAAGACGGGCAATGCGGGCACGCGTTCCGATGCGGCGAAGGGCGATCACGTCAGTACGTCTGCGTCGCGTGTTGACCACGGCACGAAGGCGGATGGACAGACGGGCGCAGATGTCGCGAACGGGCTGGATATGGCACAGGAGAATGCGGCACTCAAGCAGCAGCTCAGCCAGACGGGGGCTGAGCCGCCGCCAAAGTCCTATACGGCGGCCAGCGGTGTCTACTGGGCGGGGATGATCGTCCTTGCGGCGGCAGTCGGGGCGTTTCTCTTTTTCCGCTTCTTTCGGAAAAAGGAGAATGCACAGGCGGCAGAGCCGTCGCTCGGCGAGCGTATTCTCGCTCATGAGAGCGAGCCGCAGGAAGCACCGCCGCCGCGCGCTCATGAGGATCTCCTCACGGCGGCAGAACAGGTACGGCAGAGACGCACGCCGCAGGGCGAACTTCTTCCCGAGTACACAGGGCTGACGGCGGGGGAGGTACTGGAGCGCTTGGCAGGAGAGGATCACACCGTACCTGCGCCCTCCTCGCCGCCTGTACATGCGCCGAGGCCGCCGCGCCGTGCACCGGCCGCACGTCCTGCGGCGGCAAAGCCCAACGTACCTGCCGTCCCGCCAAAGGAGGTGCGCATGCCGCCGCCTCTCACACCTGCTCCAACAGCGGCACAGAAGGACGATGCGCCGCCGGAGGGGAATCAGCCGCATTTTGAGGTGCGGGTATGAAAGGACGATCTGCGTGCACGTGTATTCATGTGCGCAATGGGGTCTGCATGGAAAAATCTATTGACAAATAGAGGCGCGGAGGCGATAATAAAGAAGTTTTCCCGAGAAGAACATGCTGAGGAAGGAGGCGGATGACCATGAAACATGTGCTGTCCGTCTTTGTCGCGAACCAGACGGGGGTTCTGGTGCGTGTTGTCAGCATGTTCTCGCGGCGCGAGTTCAACATCGACAGTCTGGCTGTCGGTGTGACGGAGTCGCCGGATTTCTCACGCATCACGGTGGTGATGCACGGGGATGGGAATATCGTCGAGCAGATGATCAAGCAGCTGGAGAAGATGCCCGTCGTGCGGGCTGTCCGGCGTCTGGACGAAAAGAGCGCGGCATGCCGCGGCATGACGCTCATCAAGGTGCGTGCGGGCGATGAGAATCGCCTCGATGTACTGAAAATGGGCGAGCTGTTCCGCGCACATGTCGTCGATGTGGAGTCCTCCTCGATCATCTTTGAGATCACGGGCGGAGATGACAAGGTGACCGCATTCCTAAAGGTGCTGAAGCCCTACGGTATTGTCGAGGTCATCCGCACGGGGCTCATCGCGCTCGAACGCGGAGAACGCACCATATATGAACACTGTGAGGAGAGGGAGTACTATGGCAAAAACTTACTATGACCAGGACGTCAACTGGAGTGCAATCGAGGGCAAGACGATTGCGATCATCGGCTATGGCAGTCAGGGTCATGCGCATGCACTGAACCTCAAGGAGAGCGGCCTCGACGTCGTTGTTGGTCTCTACGCGGGCTCAAAGTCCAAGGCGAAGGCTGAGGCACATGGTCTGAGGGTCACGTCGGTTGCCGATGCGGTGAAGCAGGCGGATGTCACGATGGTCCTCATCCCTGATGAGAAGCAGGCGGATGTCTACAAGGAAGAGATCGGCCCGAACCTCAAGAAGGGCAGTGCGCTCGCTTTTGCTCACGGCTTCAACATCCATTTCAAGCAGATCGTTCCGCCCGAGGGCGTCGATGTGTTCATGGTTGCGCCGAAGGGACCCGGTCACCTCGTCCGCCGCACGTTCGAGGAGGGCTCGGGCGTTCCGGCTGTATTCGCTGTCGAGAAGGACGAGACGGGCAAGTGCTTCGATCTCGCGCTCGCCTATGCACGCGGCCTTGGTGCGACGCGTTCCGGTGTGCTCCAGACGACGTTCCGCGATGAGACGGAGGAGGATCTGTTCGGTGAGCAGTGCGTCCTCATGGGCGGTGTCTGCCAGCTGATGCAGACGGGCTTTGAGGTGCTCGTCGAGGCGGGCTATCCGCCCGAGATGGCATACTTCGAGTGCTTCCATGAGATGAAGCTTATCGTCGATCTCTGCTATGAGGGCGGCATGACGAAGATGCGTCAGTCCTGCTCCGATACGGCGGAGTATGGCGACTACATGGTCGGACCGCGCATCATCACCGAGGAGACGAAGAAGGAGATGAAGAAGGTTCTGAAGGAGATCCAGGACGGCACGTTCGCGCGCAACTGGCTTCTCGAGAACCGCGCTGCCGGACGTGCGAACTTCCTCGCACAGCGTCGTCTCCACAAGGAGCATCAGATCGAGCAGGTCGGTGCACAGCTGCGCAATATGATGCCGTGGCTGCGTGACAAGAAAGAGCTCAATTTCTAAACGATACATGTATTTTAGGAATCGCTGATAAAATGAAGTCTGTCAGATTGGTGTAGATTTTTTGTCCTGTCAAGGAGACAAACCGGACGCATAGCCAAAGCTATGTGGAGGATTTGTCGACGATGGCAGGGCGAAAAAGATGCGCCAAGATGACAGGGCTGAATTTATCAGTGCTTCCTTTATGAAAAAGAAGTCTTTCCGCACGGAGAGACTTCTTTTTTCAAAGGAGAGCTTTTTCCTGTCTGCTCCGCGCGAATGCCTCGTGATGCAAGTCTAAATACCAACCCACTTGTTTTAATAGAATTCACATAGGAGCACGGCAGGGAATGATTGCCATATCGTAATTTCAGGAGGGCTGTATGGGCATGAACATGAGCGAGAAAATTCTCGCACGCCATGCGGGGCTTGACCATGTGGAGCCGGGGCAGCTGGTTGTCTGCCAGCTCGACATGGTGCTCGCAAACGATGTGACGGGTCCCCCGTCCATCAAGGAGTTTGAAAAGACGGGACGCCCTGTCTTTGATCGGACGAAGATCGCGCTGATTCCCGACCATTTTCAGCCAGCGAAGGACATCAAGTCCGCAGAGCTGGCGAAGATCATGCGCGACTTTGCGCACAAACATAACATCCTGCACTACTACGAGCAGGGACGCGTGGGCATCGAGCACGTTATCCTGCCCGAGCGCGGCATCGTTGGGCCGGGCATGCTCACGATCGGCGCGGACTCGCACACCTGTACCTACGGTGCGGTGAACGGGTTCTCGACGGGCGTCGGCACGACGGATCTCGCGGTCGGCATCGCAACGGGCGAGGCATGGTTCAAGGTACCCGAGGCAATCAATGTGCACCTGACGGGGAAGAAGCCGCAGGACATCAGCGGCAAGGATGTCATCCTTACGCTCATCGGCATGATCGGCGTGGACGGTGCGCTCTACAAGAGCCTTGAGTTTACGGGCGAGGGTGCTGCGTCGCTCTCCATGACCGACCGTCTGACGATTGCCAATATGGCGATTGAGGCGGGGGCGAAGAACGGCATTTTCCCGTATGATGATGTATGCAGGGCGTACGTCGAGGGACGCATGACGAAGCCGTTCGCGCCTGTGGCTGCCGACGCTGATGCGTGCTATGCGCAGACGGTGGAGATCGACCTCAGCGCACTGCGTCCCGTCGTCTCGTTCCCGCATCTGCCCGAGAATACGAAGCGTGTCATGGACATCGGGGCGCCCATCGCCATCGATCAGGTCGTGATTGGGTCGTGCACGAACGGACGTCTTGAGGATATGGAGATTGCGGCGTCGATTCTGAAGGGCCACAAGGTGCATGAGCGCGTGCGCTGCATCGTGATCCCGGGCTCGCCGTACGTCTATGAGGAGTCGATGAAGCGCGGCTATCTGGCGATCTTCATGGAGGCGGGGGCGGCGATTTCGACGCCGACCTGCGGTCCGTGCCTCGGCGGCTATATGGGCATCCTCGCGGCGGGCGAGCGGTGCGTCTCGACGACGAACCGCAATTTTCGCGGGCGCATGGGTCATGTGGACAGCGAAGTCTATCTCGCGGGGCCGCATGTCGCGGCGGCGAGTGCAATACTGGGGCGGATTGCGGCCCCTGAGGAGGTGGCGTGATGTTCGAGGGAAAGGTTTGGCGCTACGGCGATAACATTGACACGGATGTCATCATCCCTGCACGCTATCTCAATACGTTCGAGCCGAAGGCACTCGCGGCGCACTGCATGGAGGACATCGACACGACGTTCGCGGGCAGTGTGCAGCAGGGCGACATCATGGTCGGCGGAAAGAATTTTGGCTGCGGCTCCTCGCGTGAGCATGCCCCGATTGCCATTGCGGCATCGGGCATTCCCGTCGTGATTGCGGCAAGCTTTGCGCGCATCTTCTACCGCAACGGCATCAATATAGGTCTGCCGCTCCTGGAGATCGGCGATGATGTGGAGAAGATCCGCGCGGGCGACCGTCTGCGTGTCGATACGGAGACGGGAACAATTGAAAATCTGACGACGGGTGATACGTTCCATGCGCATCCTCTGCCGGGCTTTGTGCAGGATATTGCGCGTGCGGGCGGTCTTCTGAACTATATCAAGGAGAACGGGGGATTTCGTCATGGGGTATAAGATTGCGGTCGTCCCGGGCGACGGCATCGGGCAGGAGATCACGAGTGAAGCCGTACGCGTCCTGAAGGCTGTCGATGCGAAGTTCTCACTCGGACTTTCCTATGAAACGCGCGATGCGGGCGGCACGGCGTACGATGCATACGGTACGCCGCTGCCCGAGGATACGCTCGCCGTCTGCAAGGCATCGGACGGCGTGCTCTTCGGCGCGGTCGGCGGGACGAAGTGGGATGCGGTGGAGCCTGCACTGCGTCCTGAACGCGCCATCCTCGGTCTGCGCAAGGGCCTCGGACTCTATGCGAATCTGCGTCCGGTCAAGGTGGCGGATGCGCTCATCGAGCACTCGCCGCTGAAGCCCGATCTCGTGCGCGGTGTCGATCTCGTCATTGTGCGCGAGCTGATCGGCGGCATTTATTTCGGCGAGAAATGTGAGTCGGAGCAGGTGGACGGCGTGGAGCGTGCGTGGGATATGGAGAACTACTCCGTGCCCGAGGTGGAGCGCATCGCACGCCTTGCGTTCGAGACGGCGCGTCTCAGACGCTCCAAGGTCACGTCCGTGGACAAGGCGAACGTGCTGGCAACGTCGCGGCTCTGGCGGCGTACGGTGGCGGCACTGGCAAAGGAGTACGCAGATGTGGAGCTCGATCATCTCTACGTCGATAACTGCGCCATGCAGCTTGCCGTGCGCCCGACACAGTTCGATGTCGTCGTGACGGGCAATCTCTTCGGTGATATTCTCTCCGATGAGGCGGCGGTGGTCGGCGGCTCGATCGGTCTTATGCCGTCGGCGTCGATCGGGACGGGCACGAGTCTCTTTGAGCCGATTCACGGCAGTGCGCCCGACATCGCAGGGAAGGGAATCGCAAACCCGCTCGGGACGATCCTCTCGGCGGCGATGCTGCTGCGCTATGCGCTCCATGAGGAGGAAGCGGCCGCCGCCATCGAGGCGGCGGTGGATGCGGCACTCGCCGATGGGATGCGGACAGCGGATATCTACCTTGCGGATACGGGCTGCACGAAGGTCGGTACGCAGGAAATGACGGATGCGGTGCTCAGACACCTGTAAGGAGCTGCCCTATCGGCACGGTGTGCTGCTTCTCTGATATGCTGTAAATGGTTCCCCTGCCGCGGGGGCTTTGTCAATGCCAACAAAAATGCTGTACGAAGTGTTTTGATTTCGTACAGCATTTTTTATATTATTCCACCGCGGGATGCCCCTTCCTCACATACCGCCACCGCACGAAGACGGCGAGGATGAGGAGAATCGTGCCCGAGGTCGGGAAGAGGTAGTGCATTCCAAGGTAAGTCGCGACGGCGCCGCCGAGCAGCGGCCCAGCGGCAGAGCCAATCTGCTGGGCGGAGAAGAGCAGCCCGAAGACGCTTCCCTTGAGCTGCGCGGGCGTATGCTGAGCGATGACGGCGTTCAGCGAGGGCTGAATCCCGGCGAGGAAGAGCCCCACGCCGAACTGCATGACGGCAAAGGGAACGAGGGTGTCGGGGATGCCCTGCAGGATGAACATGCCTCCCGCGCACAGCATGGCGAGGAACATCGCGCTGAAATAGCCGCGCCGTGTGCCGTAGATCCCCCAGAGCGGCGCGGAGATCGCTCCTGCAATGCCGCCGAGAGAGAATACTGCGCCCGCGACAAAGACGATGTTGTCCATCGCGCCCGCGAGCACCTTGATGTAGGTTGTCAGGACGGGCATGAGGATGTAGAGCACCACCTGCGCGAGCGTACTCACGATCATCATCGTACGCAGGATGGGGATGTGCCAGAGGTGCATCGGATTCTTTTCCTCTGCTGTAAGCGGTGCGGTCTCTTTCGGCATCGGCGGTTCTTTGATGATAAACGTAAAGGCAAGAAAGTTGATGAAGAGTGCCAGACCGCCGATATAGAAGCTCGTGCGCATCCCGAACAGCTCCGCGAGGACACCGCCGAGCAGAGGCCCGACGACACCGCCCGCCGTGAGCGTGCCCTGCATGATGCCGAGGGAGAAACCGAGCCGCTCCTGCGGCGCGTAGAGCGTCATGATCGCAAGATCCATCGGCCAGAGTCCTGCGGCAAAGCCCTGAAAAAGGCGCACGATGATGAGCTGCTCGGGGGACGTGACGAGTCCGCCGAGCAGATAGCTGATCGCGATGAGAAGGCTCGCGCGCATGGCCATGAGACGCTTTCCCTTGCGGTCGGCGATACGACCCCAGATTGGAGCCATGACCGCGGAGACGAAAAAAGTCACCGAGAACGCAAGTCCTGACCAGAGATTCACGGAGGCATCGTCCACACCAAGTTCGTTCGTCAGATACATCGGCAGGAACGGAATGATCATCGTATAGCTTGCGGACATGAAGAGCACGTTGCATGTGAGCAGCGCGAGTACCACTTTCCAGTTCATGACAGACCCTTTCTCTTTATCGTGTTTCTCTTATCATTCTACCACGTTTCATTGAAAAAGTAAGCGATGAATATAGGACTAAATACCCTTAAACATTGATTTCCACGCGCCATTGTGCTATGATTGAAAAACGACGTGACGATATCAAAAAATCTAAACTACTGCAACACCATCTGCCGCGCGTCACTTACGGCAGATAATTTTCGAAAGTAAGGGCTGTCATGAAACACATCGTCGTAGATTTGGAAATGAATCCCGTGGGGAAGGAATACCGGGATGTCCGCAGGAAATTGAACGGAGAAATCATCGAGATCGGCGCGGTGCGCCTGAATGAGGATTTTGTGCAGGAGGACGAATTTCAGTGCTATGTCTGTCCTGAGTATGGGATGGTAAAGAAGCACATCACCGAGCTGACGGGCATCACACAGGAGAAGGTCGCAGGGCATCCCGCGTTTGCCGACAGCTTTCACGCATTCGTTGCGTGGATCGGCGAGGCAGAGACGAAGATCTACTCGTGGAGCATGTCCGATATTAAACAGCTGCGCAAGGAGTGCCGTCTGAAGCTGCCGGACTTTGACATCACGTGGCTCGATACACGCTGGGTTGACCTCCAGCAGGAGTTTGACGACCGCCTCGGGCTCCACAACAGTCTTGCACTGAAGCATGCACTCGGCGCGATGGGGCGCCAGTTCGAGGGAAGTCAGCACTCGGCACTTGCCGATGCCGTCAATACGAGTGCGGTTCTCGCACTCATGCAGGATGACGCAAAGTTTCGTGAGACCATGCGCCCCGTCCTCGAGATCCTAGAGCCGAGCGACGGCCTTTCAAACTCGATCGGCGAGCTGTTCCCCGATCTGGAAAAATTGAAACGAAATCTATGATGGATGTATTGAACCGCTGCACGGAGGGCCGTGCGGCGGTCTTTTTATACAAAAAAAGCCGCCCGATTGGGCGGCTTTTGTCGTGTCGTTTGGTGGAGATGAGGAGAATCGAACTCCTGTCCGAAGATAACGTCACATGGATTTCTCCGAGCGCAGTCTGTGCTTTGCTTTAGGTTCGGCGGCCCCCGCAGACAGGGTGCGCCGTTCCGATCACGATGAAGTTCCCGTGAGAGTTATCGTGCGGTGGCTCTCAGGTATCCCGCGTTTGACCCCTGTCTCCATCCGTGCGGGAGGCAGACGGAAAGGGGCTGGCTTAAGCCGCCAGAGCGTAGTCTTCGTTTGCTTTTATGTTTAAATAAAAGTTTCACCTTACTGACGGGATGATGACCCCCCGGCTCGCTGTCCACATGCCATCCATCCCCGTCGAGACCATTACATCCCCGATAATGGAAGCTGTGCGCTTATCCATACTATAACAAAAGGCGGATATGTTGTCAAATCCTGTTTTTTCTTGCATGTTCGCAAAATTTTTAGTATCATGTACGGGAAGAAGCAATCGGAATTGTTGGACGGTACGCTGTTTTGTTCGTCCGTTCATGGAGGTTTACGCTTGCAAAAACAGAAAACACTGGCGTCACGGGTGGTCTACGATGGGATTGGACTGCATTCGGGACGGCCGGTACATATGGAACTCGCACCGGCACCGCCGGGGTCGGGAATCCTGTTTGCGCGCGCCGATTTGCCGGATGTGCCGCCTGTGGCGGCGACGGCAGCACATGTGACGGCGACGGTGCGCGCAACGACAATTGGTGCAGGGGCACTGAAGTTCTTTACGATTGAGCATCTGATGAGTGCACTGCATGTGCACGGGATTGACAACTGCCGCGTGATGCTCGATGCAGAGGAGCCGCCCGTCGCTGACGGCAGTGCACGGGCGTTCTTTGAACTGATTGCACGCGCCGGGAGCATCGAACAGGATGCCGTGCGGCAGGAGACGGTGATTGACCGCATCTATCGTGTAGACAATGGCGGACACTTCATCATGGCACTGCCGTACGATGGGCTGCGCGTTTCGTTTACCTCGCTGAATGAGCATCCGCTCATCGGGGTACAGTACTACGACATCAAGGTTTCGCCCTCCGCGTACGAGCGCGAGATTGCGCCGGCGCGGACGATTGCCTATGAAAAGGAGATTGCGGCACTGCGTGCGCATGGTCTGGGGCTGGGCGGCTCGCTGGAGACGGTGATCGTCTACAACGACGAGGGATGGATGAACCCGCTGAACTTTCCCAACGAGCTGGTGCGCCATAAGATTCTCGATGTAATCGGGGATATTCGTCTGGCAGGTATGGTTCGCGGGCATATCATCGCCGTTGCCTCGGGACACGCACTCAATACCGCGCTGGCAAAAGAGATTGCAGGGGAGAGGGATCAAGCATGACGTTGGATATCAATGAGATTCAAAAGATTTTGCCGCATCGTCCGCCGATGCTCCTTGTGGATCGGATCATCGAGCTGGAGCCGTTCAAGTCGGCAACGGGCATCAAGTGTGTGACGATGAACGAGCCGTTTTTCCTCGGACATTTCCCGGGGCATCCAATTATGCCGGGGGTACTCCTGCTCGAAGGAATGGCGCAGGTCGGCGGGGTGACAATGCTTTATCCTGAGGAACATCGCGGCAAGATTGCACTCTTCGGCGGGATGGAGAATGTAAAGTTCAAGCGTCCCGTCGTTCCCGGTGATGTGGTCGTGACAAAGGCGGAGCTGGTGCGTGTGCGCGGCGTGTTTGGCGTGCTTCATGCAGATGCGTACGTCGGAGAGGATCTTGTCGCATCGGCAGACTTCAAGTTTGCTCTGAAAAACGGCGAAGACATTTGACTGTGCGTCATAATGACAGGATAAACGGACATAATTCACGATAAAACGCGAAATCCGGCGATAATGGCTGATTTTGCCATGTGAAAGTCTTGCCCTTTTGTCGGATTGTAATGGATAGTGGAATATGTCTGCCCCGATTCCTGCGGGGCTGAAGGAGTTGAAACAGATGACAGGCACGAGCAAGGTTCTTGCCTATATCCACGAGGCGGCGGTGGTCGCACCGACGGCGCGCATCGCCCGCGACGTGGAGATCGGCCCTTATGCGGTCATCTCGGATCATGTCCAGATCGGCGAGGGGACGAAGATCGCCCCGCACGTCGTCATTAGGGAATGGACGCAGATCGGGCGCGACTGCCAGATTTTTCAAGGCGCATCCATCGGCGAGGTGCCGCAGGATCTGAAGTTCAAAGGGGAAAAGAGCTATACGTTCATCGGCGACCGCACGACGATCCGCGAGTGTGCGACCGTGCACCGCGCGACGGGCGAGGGCGAGGAGACGCGCATTGGCGACGATTGCCTGCTGATGGCGTATACCCATGTGGCGCATAACTGTGTGCTCGGCAACCATATTATCATGAGCAACGCCGCCATGCTGGCGGGTCATGCAATCGTCGAGGATGGCGTTGTGATCGGCGGCATGGCGGGCGTGCATCAGTTTGTCAAGATCGGTCGCAACGCGATGATCGGCGGCACGTCAAAACTCGTGCAGGATGTTGTGCCGTTCACCATGGTGGACGGGCATCCCGCGCGCGCCGTGGGCCTAAACAGCGTCGGCATCTCGCGTGCCGGCATCCCGCTCGATGTGCGCCGCCGCATCAAGCAGGCCTATAAGATCCTCTATCGCTCGGGGCTGAACCTCACACAGGCGATTGCCGTGATTGAGCAGGAGGTGGACTCCTGCGAGGAGATCGATCACATGCTGCGCTTCCTCCGCAATGCGGAGCGCGGGATCTGCCGAGAACGCCACGAGGACGAGTGAGGGAGACTGCCATGGAAAAACTGGGGCTGCTCGCAGGTGTCGGACACCTGCCCGCCGCGTGTGCACGCGCGGCACGTGCGCAGGGCTTTGAGGTGCATGCGATTGCACTCTTGCCGGACTGCGACCCTGAGCTGAAGGATGCGGCGAATGCCTATCGTGAGATCAGCATCGGCTCAATTGCATCGATTTTGGCGTATCTGCAGCAGGAGAAGATCCAAAAGGTCACGATGATCGGCAAGGTGACCAAGGAGCTGCTCTTTACGGGCGCGGTTCAGCCGGATGAGATGCTGCGCGGGATGCTGATGCAGCTGCCGAACCAGAATGACGATACAATTATGATGATGTTCATCGGGGCATTGATGAAGATCGGTGTGACGCCGCTTGACCAGACGGCACTCATCCGTCCCCTGATGCCGCCCGCGGGAGTTCTGACGAGCCGTCAGCCTTCGGCGGCAGAGCGCGCTGATATGGAGTATGGGCTTCAGATGGCGCGCGAGATCGGACGTCTCGATGTGGGACAGACGGCGGTGGTGAAAGACCGTGCGGTCATGGCGCTTGAGGCGATCGAGGGGACGGATGCCTGCATCCGCCGCGGCGGGCAGCTTGCCGGCGGCGGTGCGGTCGTCGCAAAGGCGGCAAAGCCACAGCAGGACAGTCGTTTTGATGTACCTGCCGTCGGGCTCGATACGATCGAGTCGCTGGTGGCGGTGAAGGCGTCTGCGCTCGCCATTGAGGCGGGAAAGACACTCTTTGTGGACAAGGAGCGTGCGATTGCCCTTGCCGAGGCGAACGGCATTACGATAGCGGCGATGTAGTGAGGCATCCCTTGCAAATACGGACGGTGTTTGCTGTTGATTCTACCGAGGAGGCCTTGCCCATTTGAAGATCATGCTTTCGGCGGGAGAGACCTCCGGCGACCTCCACGGGGCGGCGTTAGCGCGTGAACTGCGCACACTTGACCCGGCGGTGAAGCTGATCGGCTTCGGCGGTGCGGAGATGGCGGCGGCGGGAGTGGCACTCCGTCAAAATTATGCGGACTACAATGTGATGGGTATTTCGGCGGTGATTTTGAATCTCCGCCGAATTTTCGCGTTGCTTGATGATTTGACGCACTTGATGGATGAGGAGCGTCCCGATGTGCTGGTCATCATCGACTATCCGGATTTTAACTGGCGGCTGGCGGCGCGGGCAAAGGAGCGGGGGATTCCCGTCTTTTCTTATATTCCTCCGTCTGCGTGGGCATGGCGTAAGGGGCGCGCGAAGTCCTGCGCGGCTCTCGCCGACGAGATCGTCGCGATTTTCCCGCATGAGCTGCCGCCCTATGAGGCGGCGGGTGCGAACATCTCGTTCGTCGGCAATCCGCTTGTCGATACGGTGCGTGCCGAGATGCCGCCCACAGAGGCACGGCGTCACTTCGGCATTGGTGCAGATGATGTGCCGATCCTGCTCCTCCCGGGCAGCCGCCGTGAGGAGATCGAGCGTCTCCTTCCTCCCATGCTGGGGGCGGCGGAGCGGCTCGGAGCGGCAGACCCCACGCGACGGTTCTTTCTGCCCGTCGCGGGCGGCGTGGATGAGGAGCGCATCAGAAGGCATCTCGCTGCATCCACGGCGGAGGTGACGCTGACCCACGACGCGCGCTATGCCCTCATGGGGCTCGCACGCGCTGCGATGGCAACCTCGGGCACAGTGGTGATGGAGGCGGCGCTCATGGGGCTGCCCGCCGTCGTCCTCTATCGGATGTCGGCACTCTCCTATCTCATCGGGCGTCTGCTCGTCGATGTGCCGCGCTTTTCCCTGCCGAACATCCTGCTCGGCGAGACGTTTGAGACAGAGCTGCTGCAAGGGGCCGTGCAGCCCGACCGCATCGCGGCGGAGATGGAGAAGATCATCGCGGACGGCGCGGATCGCCGCTACGTGACGGAACGCCTGTCGCGCGCGGCAGCACGTCTTGGTGAACCCCATGCGGCGCGCCGTGTGGCGGAGAAGATTCTCGCTCTTGGACGCAAGAGATATTGTACCCCGTAGGAGACCTATGAAGAATTATAAGAGACTGCTGACCTACATGCGGCCGTACGTAAAGAAATTCGTGCTGGCAGTCGTGTGTATCATCCTTGCCTCGGCGGCGAATCTCTACGTTCCGTGGATCATCAAGGACATGATCGACGACGTTCTCGCCGATAAGAACATGGCTCTGCTGAACGCCATCTGCATCGGCATTGTCGTCATCTTTTTCCTGCGCGGAATTTTTTACTTCGGGCAGTCCTACCTCGTCTCCTACATCGGACAGAAGGTGATCATCGATGTGCGTGAGGTGATGTTCCGCAAGTTCCAGCGGATGCCGCTCGCGTACTATGACCGCCACCAGACGGGCGAGATCATGAGCTTCGTCACGAACGATGTTGCGGCAATCCAGTCGGCACTCGTCGACAACCTCATCGATCTCGTGACGGAGGGCTGTATCCTCATCGGATCGCTTGCCCTCATGTTCTATCTGGATTGGAAGCTCTCCCTGCTGACGCTTATCGTCATTCCTATGGTCGGGCAGGCGATGAAGATCTTTGGACGCAAGATCAAGAAGTCGAGCACCGTGATTCAGGAGCGGCTCGCAGAGATCACGGCACTCCTGCAGGAGAGCTTTTCTGCGACGCGCGTCGTGAAGTCCTTCGTCCGTGAGGACTATGAGATCGACCGCTTTGTCGTGAGCAACCAGCGCAACTTCGAAGCAGTGATGAAAAATGTCCAGCAGACGAGCATGCTCACGCCGACGGTGGAGTTCCTCGCTGCTCTTGCCGTCACGTTCATCGTCTGGTTCGGCGGCTACGAGGTCGTCAACGGTGACATCACGGCGGGCGCGTTCGTCGCGTTCCTCACCTATGCCGTGAACCTTGCAAATCCCGTCAAGCGCCTCTCGCGCATCTACGGCAACCTGCAGAAGGCAATGGCAGCCGTGGACCGCGTGTTCTCCGTTGTCGATCTCACGGAGAGCATTACAGATCGTCCCGACGCCAAGCCGCTTCCCCCCGTGACAGGGCACGTGCGCTTCGAGGATGTCACGTTCTCCTACAAGGAAGGACGCAAGGCGCTCGACGGTGTGACGCTTGAGGCCGCGCCCGGCGAGATGATCGCCTTTGTCGGTCCCTCGGGCGCAGGCAAATCGACGATTGCGAATCTTATCCCGCGCTTCTACGAGCCGGACAGCGGGGCAATCACGGTGGACGGACACGACATCCGCAGTGTTACGCTCGCCTCGCTGCGCGGGCAGATCGGGCTGGTACCGCAGGAGACGATGCTGTTCTCCACGACGATTCGCGAGAACATTCGCTATGGACGCCTCGATGCGTCGGATGCGGAGATCGAGGAGGCAGCGCGTGCGGCAAACGCACACGATTTCATCGCGCAGCTGGAGCATGGCTACGATACGCAGATCGGGGAGCGCGGCGTCAGTATCTCGGGCGGTCAGCGCCAGCGCATTGCCATCGCACGCGCCATCCTGAAGGATCCGCGCATCCTCATCCTCGACGAGGCGACCTCCGCACTTGATACGGAGAGCGAAAAGATCGTGCAGGCGGCGCTCGACAATCTGATGGTCGGGCGCACGAGCTTCGTCATCGCCCATCGTCTTTCCACGGTGTTCCATGCCGACCGCATCTATGTGATTGATGCCGGCCGCATCGTGGAGCAGGGAACCCATGAGGAGCTCTTGGCAAAGGGCGGGCTCTATCAGCATCTCTATGACATTCAGTTTCGGGGAGAGTGACGCATGCGATTTCTCTACAATTTAGCGGCAATCCTCATCGTCACCATCATCATACCTATCTTCATGCTGCGCGCCACACGGGAGCGCGGCTTTGTCGAGCGCATCAAGCAGAGCTTTGGCTTCTACCCGCAGGACACGATAGACAAGGTGGCGGGAAAGAATGCCATCTGGGTGCACGCGGCATCCGTTGGGGAGATCGTGGCGACGAGTCCGCTCGTGCGTGAGTTCCGCAAGGCGTTTCCTGACACGCCTATCCTCGTCTCGGTCGTGACAACGGGTGGCTATGAGATGGCGCACCGCATCATCAAGGATGCGGACGCGATCATCTATTTCCCGCTGGATTTGCCGTTCCTCGCCTCGCGCGTCGTGGAACGGATCCGCCCGCGTGTCTTTCTGCCCGTAGAGACGGAGCTGTGGCCGAACTTCCTCAAGAAGGCGAAGCAGCTCGATGTGCCCGTCATGATGGTCAACGGCCGCATCAGCGACCGCAGCGTGAAGCAGTACAAGTACTTGTTCGGGATGCTGCGCGAGATGATCGGGACGGTGAAATGCTTTGCGATGCAGTCGGGCATCGATGCGGACTACATCATGCGCCTTGGTGCGCCCCGCGAGCTCGTCACCGTGACGGGCAATACGAAGTTCGATCAGGCGTATACGAGTGTCAGCCCCGAAGAGCGCGCAGCATTGATCGCGGAGCTCGGCCTCTCGGGGGCGAGCCGCATCATGATCGCGGGCTCGACCCACCGCGGGGAGGAAGAGCTGGTGCTCAACGCCTTTGCCGCCGTGCGTGCAAAAGATCCGAACGTACGCCTCATCATCGCGCCGCGCGAGGTGCTGCGCACGATGGAGGTGGAGCATCTCTGCCGCAAAGCCGGGTTTACGGTCAACACGCGCAAGAACCTCCAGAAAGGAGCAGAGGGCGGCGAGGACATTGTGATCCTCGATACGGTCGGTGAGCTCGGCCGCGTCTATGGGCTCGGCGACGTGATCTACATCGGCGGCAGCCTTGTCCCGCACGGCGGACATAATATCCTTGAGCCGGCGGCGCATGGCAAGGCAATCATCGTCGGAAATCAGATGTTCAATTTCAAGGACATCCACGCGCTTTTCCGCAATCGCAGCGCCGTCGTGACGGTTACGAGCGGCGCGGAGCTGACCGCGGAGACGCTGCGCCTCTTCGCTGATGACGCGGAGCGCGCACGCCTTGAGCGCGAGACGCTCGCGATCATCAACGAGAACAAGGGCGCATCGAAAAAGTCGGCCAAGATCCTCGTGGATATGCTTGCTGCCTATGAGACGCGCCGTGCTCAGCGCGCGCAGGAGCGCATCAGTGCCCACCGCGTGCGCGCGACACAGAAGGTCGCAAACTTCCAGACCTATTTCATCGACCTCGTTCACGACAAAGAGGTACACGGCGTCACGCGTCGCCTCATCATGGGCGTGTTCTACGTGTTCTCCCTCATCTATGAACAGCTGGTCAATCTGAAGCTTGCCATGTATCGTTGGGGCTGGTTTAAGAAAGAACAGCTGCCCTGCTTCGTTATCAGCCTCGGCAATGTGACGGTCGGCGGAACGGGAAAGACGCCAACAGCGCAGCATCTCGCGCGTGCCATTCATGCGATGGGGTATCGCGCTGCGATTCTCAACCGCGGCTATCGAGCCAAGTGGCGCGGAGCAGTCGGCATCGTCTCGGACGGGCGTGCACTGAAGATGGATGCGGAGACGGCGGGGGACGAGGCGTTTATGCTCGCCAAGCATTTGCCGGATGTGCCCGTTCTCATCGGGCCACACCGCGCCGTGACGGGACGCTATGCCATTGAGCATTTCGGCGCACAGGTGGCGATTCTCGATGACGGCTATCAGCACTGGCAGCTTGAGCGCGATATGGATATCCTGCTGGTTGATGCGGTCAATGTATTTGGCAACGGCTACCTTCTGCCGCGCGGAACTCTGCGCGAACCGCTCTCGCATATCAACCGCGCAGATGTATGCCTTATGACGAAAGTCGATCAGGCGGCACCGGGGGCGATTGAGTACATCTGGGAGACGTTCCGCAGCTACAATCAGGACGGGCTCATCATGGAGAGCATCCATCAGCCCCGTCAGTTTGTCCGCCTTTCGGATTGGTTTGAGGACATTGCGGCGGGCGGTGTGCCCGTGACAGAGATGGAGGGCAGAAAGGTGCTCGCTGTCTCGGCCATCGGGAACCCCGCCTCCTTCGAGCAGACGCTTGCCGATCTCGGTGTTGAGATGGTGGAGAGCATGCGCTACCCCGATCATCACGACTACGGCGAACGCGATATGGCAGAGGTACTCTACCGTGCGGAGACGCTCGGCGTTGAGGCAATTGTCATTACAGAAAAGGATGCAGTGAAGGTGCCGGGCGATGTCGTACGCGCGAAATGGCGTATCCCGATGTATGTGCTCTCTGTCGAGGTCACCCTGCAGAAGGGGCAGGAGGTCTTCTTCGAGACCCTTAAGGAGCAGCTTGCAGCAAAGCTTGGGAAGCAGTGCACGATAGGATGAAGCTGCGTTTTCCACAGCGGATCCTAGTGGGCAGGATCAGTGCTCGGCTGCCTGCGCAGCGAGGGATTCGCGCGGTGTGTCACTGCGAAAATTCAGTTATCCATCATATAGAGGTGATCGCATGAAGGTTCTCTGCATTATCCCTGCGCGGTATGCATCGACGCGTCTGCCCGGGAAACCCCTGCGCGATATCGCGGGGAAGCCGATGATTGTCCGTGTCTATGAGCGGGCGGTGCGGGCACAGCGTGTCCATGAGGTTGTCGTGGCGACAGATGATGAACGCATCCGTGCGGCGGTCGAGGAGCATGGCGGTCACGCCGTCATGACGCGCGCCGATCATGCAACGGGGACAGATCGTCTCGCCGAGGTTGCCGCACAGCGGCCGGACTGCGATCTCATCATCAACGTACAGGGCGATGAGCCGCTGATCGATCCCGCCGTGATCGATGCCCTTGTCGCTCCGTTTGAGCATGACGATGCGCTCATGATGGCGACGGCAAAGACGGAGATCACGGATGCGGCGGAGATGGAGAATCCGAACAATGTCAAGGTCGTTACCGACCGTACGGGGAATGCCCTCTACTTCTCCCGTGCGCGCATCCCCTATGCACGCAATATGGGCGCAAAGGTCTATAAGCACATCGGCATCTATGCCTACCGCAGGGATTTTCTGCTCGCCTATGCGAAGATGGCGCAGACGGAGCTGGAGTGCTCGGAGTCTCTGGAGCAGCTGCGTGCGATCGAGAACGGGTACCGCATCCGCGTCGTGGAGACGGACGCCGTGTTTATCGGCGTCGATACCGAGGAGGATCTGGCGGCGGTCAATGCGGAGTATCGGCGACAGGGGATTGATTGACCTCGGGATATGAAGTATTTATAATAGGAACTATAGTGCAATACGAAGCAGCCGAAAGGAGCCCTGAAGATGAACAAAGTGAAGCTGGCGAATTTTGAGATCGGCGGCGGTGAGCCGCTCGTCCTTCTTGCAGGACCATGCGTCTTGGAAGGGCTGGAACGCTCACTCATGATCGGCCGCGGCATCAAAGAGATCACCGAGCGGCTTGGTATTCCTTATGTCTTCAAGGCATCTTTTGACAAGGCAAACCGCTCTGCGTACCATAGTTTTCGCGGGCCGGGGCTCACGGATGGATTGAAGATGCTGGGGCAGATCAAGAAGGAACTTGGCGTTCCCGTTGTGACTGACATCCATGAGACCTGTCAGGCGGAACCGGCGGCGAAGGTCGTGGACATCCTGCAGATCCCTGCATTTCTCTCGCGCCAGACCGATCTGCTGCACGCGGCAGCACAGACGGGTGCGGTCGTCAATGTGAAGAAGGGGCAGTTCCTCGCGCCGAACGATATGCGCAACGTCGTGGACAAGATCCACGAGAGCGGCAGCGAGCGCATCCTGCTGACAGAGCGCGGGGCGAGCTTCGGCTACAACAATCTCGTCGTCGATATGCGTGCGCTGCCCATCATGCGCAGCTTTGGCTACCCCGTGATCTTTGACGGAACGCACAGCGTACAGCTGCCGGGCGGCGCGGGGACGAGCTCCTCGGGGCAGCGCGAGTTCGTGGAGTATCTCGTGCGCGCTGCTGTTGGCGCGGGGGTCGATGGACTCTTTCTCGAGGTACATGACAATCCCGCCGAGGCACTTTCGGATGGGGCGAACATGGTCTATCTGGACAAACTCGAAGAGCTGCTGAAGGATGCCCTCGCCATCTATGAGGTCGTGCGTAAAAAGCTGAACTAGGAGAACGCTATGCAAGAGAGTACCATCCGACAGAAGGCAGTTGAGACGCTGAAACTGGAGGCAGACGCCGTCGCGCGTCTCACGGATCGCGTTGATGATGACTTTGAGGCAGCAGCAGAGGCGATCCTTGCATGCAAGGGGCGCGTCGTCGTGACAGGCATGGGAAAATCTGGTCACGTCGGACGAAAGATCGCGGCGACACTTGCGAGTACGGGAACGCCCGCCTTCTTCATGCATCCAGCGGAGGCGTTCCACGGAGATCTCGGCATGGTGACGGCAGATGACATCGTGATCGCCATCTCAAACAGCGGTGAGTCGAACGAAGTCGTCAATATCCTGTCGATCATCCACCGCATAGGTGCCCGCATCATTGCGATGAGCGGACGGAGGAAGTCCCAGCTTGGGCGCAGTGCGGACTTCTACATCGACATCGGCGTCGAACGCGAGGCGTGTCCTTTGGGGCTTGCACCGACCGCATCGACAACGGCAACGCTCGCGATGGGCGATGCTCTGGCAATGGCACTCATGGCGGTGCGCGACTTCAAGAAGGAGGACTATGCGCTCTTTCATCCGGGCGGGGCACTCGGACGCAAGCTCCTGCTCACTGTAGCGAACGTCATGCACACGGGCGATGAGAACCCCGTCGTGCCATATCATACGACGGCAAAGGACGCTCTCTTTGTCATGACGGATAAGGGCCTTGGCGCTGTTTCCGTCGTGGATGCGGACGGAAAGTTCATTGGGCTCGTGACGGACGGCATCATCCGCCGTGCGCTCGCGAAGGACTACACGTTCCTCGACAAGGACGTGGAGAGTATCATGTTCGCCGCGCCGCTCACGATTGCGCCGGATAAGATGGCGGCGGCGGCACTCTCCGTTATGGAGAAGCATCAGCCGCGCCCTGTCACAGTACTGCCTGTCATTGATGATGCGGGTGTTCCCGTGGGAATTGTTCATCTGACGGATCTCTTGCGGCAGGGGGTGGTCTGATGCCGATACGCGAGGGCGCAGTTGTACGTGCGAAAAAGATAAAATGTGTGATTCTTGATGTGGACGGCGTGCTGACGGACGGGGGCATCTACGCTGCGCCTGACGGCAGCGAGCTCTTTAAGCCGTTCTTTGCCCGTGACGGGCTTGCCGTTTCCCTTGCCCGCAAGGTTGGCCTGACAACGGCGATCATTACGGGGCGCGCCTCGCCCATCGTCGCGAATCGTGCGAAAGAACTGCATATTGACCTCGTCTATCAGGGACGCCTCGATAAGCGCGAGGCGTATGCGGACATCAAGGCTCAGACAGGGCTCTCCGATGAGGCGTTTGCCTATGTCGGAGATGATCTCGTCGATCTGCCGATCCTGCGGCAGGTCGGTCTGCCGTGCGCGGTCGGGGATGCCGTTCCCGAGGTCAAGGAGATCGCGCAGATCATCGCCGCGCAGCCCGGCGGGCGCGGTGCGGTGCGTGAGATATACGAGATCATTTTAAAGACACAGGGACTGTGGGATCGTGTCCTTACGGCATTTCAGAATGATGCCGGCGACGCTGTACAATAGGAAAAGGAGGTGCGGACATGCTCTATCGTTCGCTGATGCTTCTGAGCCGTATTGCCTGCCGCACGCCGCGTCCCATCCTGCTTGCCCTTGGCTGGCTGCTCGGGAATCTCTACTACCTCATCATCGCAAAGATGCGGCGGCGTGCTGTTGCGCACATGATGCCCGCACTCGGCATTGATGAGGAAGCAGCGAAGAAGCTCGTGCGAGCCTCCTTTATCAATATGGCGCGAAACTTTCTCGATATTCTTGCGATGCCCATGCTGAACGAGCGCAATTTCAGAGACTACATCGAGATCGACCATCTTGAGCGGATGCAGGAGGCTCTTGCCGAGGGGCATGGGGTCGTTGTCCTCACAGGACACATCGGCTGCTGGGAGTGGCTCTCGGCGGCGTTCACGCTGAATGGGATGCCCGTCAGTGCGATTGCCAAGCCACAGCCGAACATCCAGTATACGCGTGTGCTCGACGATCTGCGTGCAACGATTCACGTCGAGATCTTCTCGCGCGGAACGAGCGAGCTGATCGCGGCGGCGCGTGCGCTGAAGCGCGGCAAACTGCTCGGCTTTCTTGCCGATCAGGATGGTGGCCCCGGCGGCGCGTTCATCGAGTTTCTCGGACGTACGGCATCGACCCCGCTCGGACCGGCGGTCTTTTCCCGCAAGTTCCGATCCCCCGTCGTGCCCGCATTCATTCTGCGGCAGCCGAATGGAAAGCATAAAGTCATTGTCGGGGAGATCATGCGCTGCCCGAATACGGGGGATAGTGACCGCGATCTCCATGAGTTTACCGTGCAGATGACCGCCATCGTCGAGCGGATCATCCGCGAGAATCCGACGCAGTGGATCTGGTTTCAAAAGCGATGGAATACGTCTCCAGAGGAGCAGAAGACAGGAAAGCATCATGTGTCGGCAGGGCAGGAGGAGAGGGTCGGATGACACGGAATAAAATCATCGGCGGCGTTCTGGCGGCTGCCTTCCTCGGGCTTGTCCTCTGGGCTGTGCTTTCCGTGCCGAAGCCGCCCGAACAGACGGATGAACAGCAGGGACCGCGCATCATGTCCTATGAGGACAACACGCTCCATGAGGAGCAGGATGGGCGCACGGTCTGGACGCTTACCGCACAGAATATGAGTGTGGATATCGATACGCAGGACACGACAATGAAGGGGATCGAGGGAACCTTCTACAGCGAGGACGGGAATACACTCTCGCTGAAAGCCGATACGGGGCACATGGACAGCACGACGCGTGACGTTGTCCTCACAGGCGGCATATATGCCGAGACCAGCAACGGAATCACCCTGCGCGCGAACGCCCTGCACTGGACCGCCGCGAAAAAAGAGCTGGCAGCGGAGGGGAGCGCCGTCCTCACACGTGATGATCTGTGCGCGAGCGGGGATCGTATTACGAGCGCGGATGAATTTGAGAAATTTGCCATCGAGGGGAATGCGCACATTATTAAGGGGAGGGACGTAAAATGACGAAGAGGACTATTTGCCGCGGGGGACTGCTCCTGCTTGCGGCAGGCGCGGTCTGCACGGCAGGACTGGCGGCACCGCAGAACGCAGATCCGACGAATCTCACGGCGGATCGTCTGACTTACGATACGCGAACGGGCGTGGTCACCGCCGAAGGCGGCGTACACGTGGATCAGGGCACGGGGAACATCGAGGGTGCACGTGCTACCTACAACACAAAGACGCAGGAGGGCACCATTGAGGGAAATGTTCGCGTACAGCGTGAGGACATGAACCTCTCCTGCGATCGCCTCCTTGCCGCAGGGCAGGAGCATTGGCAGGCGAGCGGCAGCGTCCACATGGCAAAGGCAGGCCGCACCTTTACGGGTCCTCTGGTGGACTATTATCCCGCGCAGGATGACCACATTGTCGCCTCCTCGGGCGGGACGATCACGAGCCCCGACGGTACACTCTCAGCGGATCATCTTGAGGGATGGCTGAAGCAGAGCCGCTTTACGGGGATCGGAAACGCGCATGTCACGAATCCCGCGCGTGATCTTGAGGGCGGCGGCGACCGCATGGACTACTATGGCAATGACCCAAGACCCTACGTCGAGCTGGATGGGAATGCGTGGGTATATCAGGGCAACAATACAGCGCGCAGCAATCACATGACCGTCTACCTCGCCGATGACGGCACCGCTGTGACCCAGTGAGGAGCGAGTGCAATGCATCTTGAATCCCGCAGTCTCATCAAGAAGTTCGGAAGCCGTACCGTGGTCGACCGCATCTCTGTGCGCATCGACAAGGGCGAGATCGTCGGACTCCTTGGACCGAACGGCGCCGGCAAGACAACGACGTTCTACATGATCGTCGGTCTGGAGAAGCCAACGCACGGAGATGTCTATCTCTCCGATATCTGCATCACGGACTATCCCATGTATCGCCGTGCCGAGCTCGGCATCAGCTACCTCACGCAGGAGCCGTCCATCTTTCGTAAGCTCACCGTCACGGAGAACATCGCCGCGATCTTGGAGACGACAAAGCTCTCGGCGGCAGAGCAGAGGCACAAGCTGGATGCCCTCCTCGAAGAGTTCCACATTGGACACGTCCGCGACCGCCGCGGAACGGAGCTCTCGGGCGGCGAGCGGCGGCGCGTCGAGATCGCGCGCTGTCTTGCGCTCGAGCCGCAGTTCATCCTGCTCGATGAGCCGTTTGCGGGCGTCGATCCGCTTGCCGTCGCCGACATTCAGGAGATTATTGAGTATCTGCGCCAGCGCGGCATGGGGATCCTCATCACCGACCACAACGTCCGTGAGACGCTCCACATCGTCGACCGTGTCTACCTCCTCAGCGAGGGCAAGCTCCTCCTCGAAGGCGACAGCAAGACCATCGCCGAGAGCCCTATTGCACGTAAATTCTATCTCGGCGAGAATTTCAGCCTGTAAAAAATAACCAATCTGTGCATGCAGGTTGGTTTTTTTGTTTCGTATTTTGGATAGTGTTTTTGTTTTGTGGATATACAAATTCGTAGAATATGATAAAATCATAATTAACAGAATTTTACTGCTGTAAGGAGGAAGAAGAATGAAACGGATGAAGAAGTGGCTGTCCGTCTTGGCGGTGGCTGCAGTCGCGGGAACGATGCTTGCAGGCTGTGGTGGCGGCACGGACAAGAAGGCGGCAGGCGGCGAGGAGGAGAAGGTGCTCACGGTCTATACAGCACGCAGTGAGAGCCTAAACAATCTCGTCATCCCAAATTTTGAAAAGGACACGGGCATCAAGGTCAATGTCATTGTTGCAGGGACGGGACCGCTCCTCAAGCGCGTGGCTTCGGAGAAGGGGAACCCACAGGGGGATATTCTCTGGGCATCGGATCAGATGACGCTCGAGTCGCAGAAGGATCTCTTTATGGAGTATGTCTCCCCTGAGGATGCGAATATGATGGAGGCGTTTCGCAATAAGACGGGATACTTCTCTCCTGCCTTTGCTGATCCGACCGTCATGATCGTCAATAAGAATCTGGCGGGGGATATGAAGATCGACAGCTTTGAGGATCTTCTCAATCCTGCCTTGAAGGGGAAGATCGCCTTCGGTGATCCAGCAGCATCGAATTCGGCATTGCAGTCACTGATCGCCATGCTCTATGCCAAGGGGACGAACGGTGACCCTATGTCGGATACAGCATGGGCATACGTCGATCAGTTCATCGCAAATCTCGACGGTAAGATACTGAACAGCTCGGGCGGCGTCCACAAGGGTGTGGCGGACGGTGAGTATACGGTTGGTCTCACGTGGGAGGATCCTGCGGCAACCTATGTGAAAAATGGTGCTCCTGTGCGTGTGGTCTTCCCCAAGGAAGGTGCGATCTTCCCCGGTGAGTCAGTACAGATCATCAAGGACTGCAAGCATCCGGAAAATGCAAAGAAGTTCGTTGACTATATGCTCTCGCAGAAAATTCAGGAAGCAGCCGGCAAGGAGCTGACGGTGCGCCCCCTGCGCAAGGATGTGCCGCTCGCATCTTATATGACGCCGATGAAGGACATTGCACTCTTCCCGAACTATGACGAGGGATGGGTAGCACAGCATAAGAATGAGATCGTTGCAATGTGGAATAAGCATCTCGAGAATTTCAAACAGTAGCAGACAGCCTGACAGGAGCGAATTGCTGCCGCCGCAAGGCGTGTGCAATTCGCTTTTTTCGGGAAAGGGGGGGGAAACACGGTGAGTGTATCCATTCATATTGACAATGTCGTAAAAAAATATAGTGATCACACCGTCATCGACGGGCTGTCTCTCGATGTTCGGCCGGGTGAATTCTTTACACTGCTCGGACCATCAGGCTGCGGAAAGACGACGCTGCTCCGCATGATTATTGGCTTCAATTCGATTGAGGGCGGTGAAATACGGATCGGCGACCGTCGCATCAACGATGTCCCGCCGAATCAGCGCAACATGGGAATGGTGTTTCAGAACTACGCCATCTTCCCGCACATGTCAGTGCGCGATAATGTCGCATTTGGTCTGAAGATGCGCGGTGTCAGCGCAGAGGAGATCGACCGCCGCGTCGACGAGATCCTTCGTGTGGTGAAGATCGATGCGCTCCGCGATCGTATGCCGACGGCGCTCTCAGGGGGGCAGCAGCAGCGTGTCGCGCTCGCACGTGCCATTGTCATCGCACCAGAGGTTCTGCTCATGGATGAGCCGCTCTCCAATCTCGATGCGAAGCTGCGTGTGGAGATGCGCAACGCGATTAAGCAGATCCAGCGGCAGATCGACATAACGACCGTTTATGTTACACACGATCAGGAGGAAGCGCTTGCCGTCTCCGACCGTATCGCGGTCATGGAGGGCGGCGTTGTCCGCCAGATCGGCAGCCCGCAGCAGATCTACCGCCGTCCTGCCGATGTCTTTGTCTCGACCTTCATCGGCCTCTCGAATCTCTTTGACGGGGTCGTGCGGTCAGAGGCCGACCGCAAGTCAGTTGAGCTTCTGCCGGACTACCGTGTGCCAATGCAGAATCTTGCCGCTGAGGCGTTTGACGGACAAGCGGTGGTCGTCTCCGTTCGCCCGGAGGAATTTATCATAACGGAGGGCGAGGGGGATGGCATCCCCGCTGTTGTAAAGAGCAGTGTATTCCTTGGCCTGACGACGCACTATTTTCTCGAAACGGCGCAGGGGCGGGCAGTCGAGGCAATCCGCGGTCAGGAGGACGGTGCCTTGCTCGCCGACGGCACACGCGTTACCCTGCGCGTCAAGGCGGAGCGCATCAATGTTTTCCGCGCTGATGCGGAGACGACGTTGATCGAAGGTGATCTGTCATGAAGGGCGGCGCGGGAAAAAATCTATCGTTATGGTCGATCCTCAGTATTCTCATCCTCGCAGCATTTGGCATCTTCGTCCTCTATCCGCTTGTGCTTGTCCTCTATAAGAGTTTCGTCGATCCATTCTCCGGCGGGGTGACATGGGACTACTTTGCACGGTTCTTCACCAAGCGATTCTATTGGGAGACGATGGTGAACAGCCTCTGCGTCACGGTCTGTGCGACGCTGCTCTCGGCAGCACTCGGTCTGCCCATGGCATATTTGATGCGCAGTGTGAAAATACGTGGGAGCAGTTTTCTCAACATTCTCATCGTCATCTCCTATCTTTCGCCGCCGTTCATCGGCGCATACGCATGGATTCAGCTGCTCGGGCGTAATGGTGTCATAACGCAGCTGGTGAACAGTGCCTTCGGTCTTTCCTTTGACGGTGTGTACGGCTTTGCGGGGATCCTGCTCGTCTTTACGCTGCAGTCCTTCCCTCTCGTCTATATCTATGTCTCGGGCGCGCTGAAGAATATGGACAACTCGCTGAACGAGGCGGCGGAGAGCCTCGGCTGCGGGCGCATCGGGCGGATTCGCCGCATTATCGTGCCGCTCGTGATGCCGACACTTCTCGCAAGCTCACTGCTCGTCTTTATGCGTGTTTTTGCCGACTTTGGTACGCCTATGCTGATCGGCGAGGGCTACAAGACGATGCCTGTCCTCGTCTATACACAGTTCATGGGAGAGGTCGGCGGCGACGATGGATTCGCCGCGGCGATCTGCGTCATCATGATCGGATTGACCCTTGCCATGTTCTTCGCTCAGCGGATACTGGCACGGCGGAGTACCTATGCCATGACGGCACTCAAGCCGATGAGTGCAGAGTGTGCGACGGGGCTGCGCAATATCGCCGCCCATGGCTTTGCCTATCTTGTAACAGGGCTTGCGATCCTGCCGCAGGTCGTCGTGATCTATACGTCGTTCCTCCGCAGCAACGGCGGGCAGGTGTTTACGGGCGGCTATGCGCTGCAGAGCTATGAGGCGACGCTCTTTGCGAAGGATAACGATGCGGTGCTGAACACCTATCTGCTTGGGATACTCAGCATTGCCGTCGTTGTCGTGATCGGTGTTCTCGTCGCCTATCTGAGCATGCGTAAGAGAAATGCGGTCAACAATGCGCTCGATACGATTACGATGTTTCCCTTTATCATCCCGGGCTCGGTGCTCGGCATTGCCTTCCTCTTCGCGTTCAACAGTCCGCCGATTGTCATTAGCGGGACAATGCTCATCATGATCATCGCGTTCAGTGTACGACGGATGCCGTATACGGTGCGATCGAGTGCTGCTGCCCTCGGACAGATCAGCCCGAGCATCGAGGAGGCGGCGGTGTCGCTCGGCGCATCGGAGATGACGACGTTCGCGCGCGTGACCGTTCCGATGATGCTTCCGGGGGTCTGTGCGGGTGCGATCATGAGCTGGGTGACGATCATCAGTGAGCTGAGCTCGTCGATTATCCTCTATACTAATGCCAATCAAACACTGACTGTCTCGATCTATACGGAGGTCATACGCGGCAATTATGGGAATGCCTCCGCCTATGCGACCATCCTCACGGTCACGTCCATCCTCTCCCTGCTGCTCTTTTACAAAGTGACAGGGCGGCGCGATATCAGCATCTGATCCACTCTTTCTGATCGTGCCGGTCAGACGCCGGTGATACGATTGAAAACGAGAGCGTTGCATTTGCAGTGCTCTCGTTTTATAATATTTCGGAAAGGCTGATAATATTGGAGGAGAAGGTGGGAGGATCTGTGGCACAGTCGGTTCGCTTTCGTGCGTATATCCGCCGCCTTTTCATGCGTTCCATCCTTGCCTTTATTGCACTGATGCTCGTCAGCTATGCTGTGTTTGTCGTTTTATACTATGAAGTCTGCGTTGTTCGTGAGACGGAGCAGGAATGCGCGGCGATCGCAGCGGTGGCGGATGCCGAGTGGCAGCGTTATGATGCGGGGGTACAAAGCCTTGCCCGCACGGAGGATGTACGCGGTGCATTGGATGGGCAGACAGTTACGGAGGCATACCGCCGTCTCTATGCATTCTCGTTCGCAGGCCCTTTGCGCGCCGATTTTGCCTTGCTGCGGGAGGACGGGACAGTATGCGCGTCGAATCTTTACGCGGTAAACAGTGACAGTTTTGCCCGTCATGATGGTATCCGCAGGGAACTGTTGCGTTTGAACCGGACGCCGGATGCAGCAGTGAGCAGCACGGTACTTTTGCCGCTTGCCTACGATCAGGGGGCAGTGTATGCCTTTTCTGCTGTTGTGCCTGGCGAGGACGGCGGAACGGCAGGCTATCTCGTCTTTGCCCTGCGGACCGAGGCGTTCCATGCACTCGCCATACGCGGCGGCGCCGACCAGGTTGTACTGATGGACCCATTTGACCATGTGATTTTCGCAACGGATCGCCTGACAGAAAAGACGCTTGGAAAGTTTACGGCATCGGTGGAGGAGAGCGGCAGAACGGAAATAGATGGGCAGCCTGCCTATGCCGCTGTGCAGTCCTGTGCGCAGGGGCGTGTGCGCGTTGTCACGATGACCTCGCTCTTGCGGCAGCAGCAGCTTGCCGCGACGGGGGCAGTCTTTTTGCTCACGCTCAGTGTGTTGCTCCTTCTCTCCATGCCGGTGCTCACGCGCAGGGTGACGGAGCGCAGCCTGCGCTCTGTCGACGGGCTTCTGCGTGCAGTACGTGCGTGTCGGGACGGCGATATGGGACCGCAGGATCTGCCGCAGAGCTTCTATGAGTTTGACGTCCTCTATGCAGACTATAATGCGATGCTCGCGCGCATCCGACGTCTGCTCGCACGCAATGCAGAGCTCGCCGAGCGCAAGCGCCGTATGGAGGTACGTCAGCTTAAGGGACAGTTCAATCCACATTTTGTCTTTAACGTAATGGAGGCACTGCGCTATGAGATCCTCATCGATCCAAAGCGCGCCTCAGAGATGGTTGTTGCCTTTGCCCGCCTGATGCGCTACGGCATTCGTGCGAGCGGGGACATGGCAGAGCTTGCCGTGGACATCCGCTATGTGGAGGATTATCTGACCCTCCAGAAGATGCGCTACGGCGATCGGCTGACCTACGATATCGTGCTCCCTGCGCAGCTGCGCAGCTGCCGTGTGCCAAAGCTGCTCCTTCAGCCGATCGTTGAAAACAGCATTGTCCATGGACTGGAGCAGACGCGTGAACTGCGCCTGCGCGTCGAGTGCCGCGCGGAACAGGGAGATCTGCTGCTGTGCGTGATAGACGACGGTCCAGGCATGACCTCGGCAAAGTATACAGAGATCTGCGCTATGCTTGCGTCGGCGTCGGCCGAGCCGGAACACATCGGCCTCTACAACGTGCATCGGGTGCTCCGCCTGCTTTACGGCGGTGCCTATGGCGTGACGATTGCGGAGTATAGAAACGGGCTGAAGGTCATCCTGCGGATGCCGCTGCAGCAGGGGGAAGAACATGGATAAAGTTTTGCTCGTTGAGGATGAAGATATCATTCGTCGCGGACTCCTCTATGCGGTGGATTGGCTGAAGGAGGACTGTGTGGTTGTCGGCGAGGCAATGGACGGCATAGACGGACTGAAAAAAATCGATACACTCCGTCCGGATATTGTTATCACTGATGTGAAGATGCCGTACCTCGATGGGCTCGGGATGCTCGAGCAGAGCCGAGATCGCAGCTATGAGGCGATCATTCTTTCGGGGTACGATGAATTCAGCTATGCCAAACGCGCAATCTCTCTCGATGTCGCGGAATACCTGCTGAAGCCCGTGGACTTCGATGCGCTTCATGAGAGCCTTGTACGTGCGAAGGAGCGCCTGCGGAGGAGGGCAGAGACACGGCGACTGGCGCAGGAACATGCCGCATCTGCACCAGTGGAGATTTTTCCATCGGCGGGGGCACCGGTCGGCAAATATACGGGAAAACTCCTGCGCCGCATTCGCGCGGACTATGCAGAACGACTGTCGCTGCGGGATATTGCCGCCGAGTACGGGGTGTCCGAGACATATCTGCAGAAGTGTTTCAAACAGGATACGAAGTACACCTTTAACGATTTCCTCAACCGCTACCGCATTCTGCGGGCGGCGGAATATCTTCGTGCGGGAGACGGGCGAATCTATGAGATCGGTGCACGCGTCGGGTTTCAGGACTATAAGTACTTTACGCTCGTGTTCAAGAAATACATGAACTGCACACCGGGACAATTTCGTGCGCGGAGCGAACGGGATGCGGCAGATGAATAGAAAAAGCCCCGACCCAGTGCAGGGCGGGGCTTTCGCATCGGTTCTATGCGATGTAGCGATAGTAGGCATCCAGCAGAAACAGTGCGCCTGCGATGCCGATGGTGACCATGCTGCCGCGTGTGACGAGCATCATCTGTGTCTCAGTGAGGCGATCTGCCGCATGGCGGCGCGTGTATGTCAGCCCGAGTGAAAGCGTCAGCAGGATGTACATGGTGATCGTCAGCGTATCAAGAGTGTCCCATGCCGCGATGACGAGGATTACGGACATCGCCATCAGAATGAGGAGAACGTAGTCCTTGCCCGGCGGACGCTGTTGTTTTTCTTCCTGTTGCGGCGCTGTCTTGCTTTGCAGCTTTTTTAACATTTTTGCCATAAGTATTCGTCCTCTTGTCTATTTATTTGCTGTAATAATGTTAGTATATCATAGAAAAATCTTTATTGCCATATGGTAATTCGGCAGGGATGATGCTATAATGAAAACCATCTGAGGAAGACCGTATCATTGGACACGGGGAGATGAGCCCTGTGCGGGTTTTGTGGAGGGGTTTGAGAAATGTCAGTAGCAAAGAAAATTGTGCTGAGCGTCGGATTCCTGGTGGTTATGTTTGCTGCCTACGGATTCTATGCGAATCATTCAAGCAGTACGCTGAATGAAAATACGGTCAGCGTATTCAAGTGGGCGCATGTTATCAATGTGGGCAGCCAGGTGCAGGCTCTCTCGGCCGACGGGCGTGAGTATGAGCTGATGCGCATTATGGCGCCGAACGAAGCAGAGCGTTCCCGTGCGGAAGGGCTCATATCCCAACTCACACCGAAGCTGAATAAGGCGTACGAAGAGTATGAGCAGGCCATCCAAGAGGCACCATTCTCTAACGAGTCGGATCGTTCACAGAAGCTGGCACGTCTCAATAAGCTGAAAGAAGAGCGCAAGGCGTATGCCGATGTGCGTCAGCGTGCGACGGATCTTATGGATGCAGGCGATCATGATGCGGCAATCGCTTTGGCTCTCAATGATCAGTCTGATGTTTATAAACGTATGACCGAACTCTTAGAGGAGGACAAGGCGGACAGCGTACGTCTCGCGCGCGCGGAGATGGCGTACAGTGAGGATGTTTTCTCAGGGGTTAAGACGACGACACTGATTGCGCTCGTGATCGTTGTTATCCTGTCGATTATTACCCTCGTCCTGCTCCTTCGCAGCATCAAGAGGTCGGTCGATACGATTCTGGATGGGGCACGTCATATTGCCGGCGGCGATCTTCGTTCGAAGATCGAGCTGGACGGCGATGATGAATTTGCACATATTGCACATCAGTTTAATACGATGGTCGAGAGCATGCAGAAGATGATCCGCAAGATCAAGACAACGGCAACGGATGTGGCAGGCTCCTCCGAGGAACTGACGGCGAATGCAAACCAGTCGGCACAGGTGACGCAGAGCGTGGCGCAGTCCATCACGGAGGTTGCCGAGGCGGCAGAGAAACAGGTGGACATTGTCCACAAGAGCAATGAGACGATTGAAGAGTTCCAGAAGGGCCTCGAAGAGGCAATTACCAATCAGCGTCATGCACGTGAGCAGACACAGGCGACGGCAGAGAAGGCGGCAGAGGGAAATGCCTTTGTCCAGTCGACCGTCGAGCAGATGAACTCCATTGCACAGACGGTTCAGCAGACGAGTGAGATCGTCAGCAAGCTCGGTGAGCGTTCAAAGGAGATCGGCAACATCGTCGAAATCATCTCGAATATCTCGGGACAGACAAACTTGCTTGCTCTCAATGCGGCGATTGAAGCGGCACGTGCCGGCGAGCATGGGCGCGGGTTCGCAGTCGTCGCCGAGGAGGTGCGCAAGCTCGCCGAGGAGTCGCAGAACGCATCGCAGAAGATCTCTGAGCTCATCCAAAGCATTCAGGATGAGACGGACCAGGCAGTCGCCTCGATGGAGGAAGGACGCCGTGAGGCCGAAAAGGGCAAGGAGAACGTCACGGCAACGGGCGAAAGTTTCTCCGAGATCCTGCAGATGGTGGAGGATGTCAAGAAGGCATCGCTTGTCGTCAGTGATCACGTGCTGCACCTGCGTGAGAATATGGGAACAATCATCAATGGCATGACTGAGGTGGATGCCTCGGCAAAGGGGATCGGCAGCGAGTCGCAGAACGTATCCGCCGCGACGGAGGAACAGGCCGCCGGCATGGAGGAGATTGCTTCCTCGAGCCGCAGCCTTGCCAACATGGCAAACGATCTGCAGACGGAGACGGACAAGTTCAAGGTGTAAATGGATGAAGGGAATCCGCGCTGACTTTCAGCGCGGATTTTTCTTTGTGCAGCACATACGGCATGGCTGGGCTCGCTGTGAGGGAGAGGGGCGCAGCTTTGAGATTGTTTTGCGGGAAGAACTGCGCGAAGGGATGTGCTGCCCATACGATGACGGCAACTAAAATTATTTCTTGACAGAAAACCTGTCTCTTGTTAGAATAGTATCCGTTGATTGACAGCACTGTCAGGATGCGGAAGTAGCTCAGTGGTAGAGCACCACCTTGCCAAGGTGGGGGTCGCGAGTTCGAGCCTCGTTTTCCGCTCCATTCCGCGGAAGTAGCTCAGTGGTAGAGCACCACCTTGCCAAGGTGGGGGTCGCGAGTTCGAGCCTCGTTTTCCGCTCCATCGTTTTTTATACCTGCGCTCTGCGCAGGTTTTTTTGAAAGTGAAGCGCAGAAGCTCTTGGGAGATCGCTGATGGAAGCAGTGTTTCCCGGACGGTATGCTCCACTTTGTTTGGGGCCTATAGCTCAGTTGGTTAGAGCAACCGGCTCATAACCGGTCGGTCCTTGGTTCAAGTCCAAGTGGGCCCACCAATCGACATGAGTGCATCACACAGGGAATCGCTGATACGATGAAGTCCGTCAGATTGGTTCAGATTTTTGTTCGGTCAAGAAGACGAATCGGACGCATAGCAAGAGCTATGTGGAGGATTTGTCGATAAAGACCGCGCGAAAAGATGTGCCAAGGCGGAGCCTCGCGTGTATCCGTACTTCTCTAAGTGGTGCTTTTTATTTTAGGAATCACTGATAAAATGAGGCCTGCCAGATTGGCGTAGATTTTTTCGTCTGAACGAGGTGGAAAACCGGACGCAGAGTGGTGCTCTGTGGAGGATTTTCCGCCGAAGTGCGGACAAAAAAGATGCGTCAAGATGGTTGTACCGAATTTATCAGTGCTTCCTTTATGTGCGAGGAGGTGAACGCATGACAGAGGGGGCGTTCGTGGCGGAGTTGCGCGGTGCAGGAGCGCATGTTTTCCGCGTTGGCGGCTGTGTCCGTGATGCCGTCCGCGGTGTGCCGCCGAAGGATGTGGACTATGTTGTCACGGGGCTGACGGAAGCGGAGTTCTGTGTGCTTTTCCCGCGGGCGGAGAAGATCGGCAAGGGGTTTCCCGTCTATCATGTGCGCATTGGCGGCGTACGTTCCGAGGTCGCCTTTGCACGCAGAGAGCGCAAGACGGGGGCGGGGTACCGCGGCTTTGACGTGACGTTTGATCCGACCGTGACCATCGAAGAGGATCTCTATCGCCGTGATACGACGATGAATGCGATGGCGGTGGAGCTGCCGGCGGGCACACTGCTCGATCCCTACGGCGGACAGGCAGATCTTGCGGCTGGGATCATCCGTGCCGTATCGCCGCATTTCTTAGAGGATCCCGTGCGTGCCCTGCGTGCGGCACGGCAGGCGGCGGAGTTCGGGTACACGGTGGAGGAGAAGACGCTGGCTCTGATGCGGGCCTGTGCGGAGGAGCTGCAGCATGAACCGTCTGAGCGTCTGATGGGGGAGCTGCGGCGCGCACTGATGACGCCGCGCCCCTCGGTGTTCTTCCGCGTGCTGCATGCGGCAGATCTCCTCACGGTGACGTTTCCGGAAATCGCGGCACTTGTCGGGCAGACGCAGCCGACGGAGTTTCATCCCGAGGGCGATGCCTATGCTCATACGATGGCGATGCTCGATGTTGTCGCGGAGAGGTCAGACAATATCATCGTTCGTTTCGCTGCGCTTGCGCATGATCTTGGCAAGGGGAGGACGCCGCAGGAGATGCTGCCGCATCACTACAGGCATGAAGAAACAGGGCTTGAGGCACTCGCATCATGGAATCAACGCATGACACTTCCCCATGATTGGAAAAAGGCGGCGGCGTTTGTGATCCGTCAGCACATGCGTGCGCCGCGCCTGACGCATCCCGGAAAGATCGTGGATCTCCTGTTTGGAATTGAATCATCAGGGCTCTCTGTCACGGACTTTAACGTTGTGATTCGTGCCGATCACGGCAGTCTGCCGCGGTATCTCCGCTGCGGAGAGGCATATCTTGCAGCGATGCGCACGGTTACGGGGCGTGACGCGCCGCCTGCATTGCGCGGTGCGGAAATTGGTGCATGGCTGCGTACGGCGCACATCGCCATCCTGAAAAAACTCTTGTTGGAGAAGGAATAAGCGTGTTATAATACGTTTGTATGATGCTGGATGATCTGTACGAAGGAGGCGCGTATAGGTGGACAAAATCATTCTGCCCTATCGCGGGAAGACTCCCGTTATCGATGAAACGGCGTTTATCGCGCCCACGGCGGCCGTGATCGGCGACGTGACCATCGGAGCCGGTTCGAGTGTCTGGTTTGGTGCTGTGGTGCGCGGAGATTTTCAGCCGATTACGATTGGAAAGAACACCAACATTCAAGAGAACGCGACGATCCATGTTATGGGAGATGCACCCGTACGGATCGACGATGGTGTCATCATCGGACACAATGCCGTGGTGCATGCACGCCACATTGGGGCTAATACGCTGGTCGGCATGGGCTCGATCATCATGGGCTACTCCGAGATCGGCGAAAACGTTGTGATCGGCGCGGGGACATTCCTCTCGCAGCATAAAAAGATTCCATCGAATTCTCTTGTGTTCGGCAATCCCGCACAGATCGTACGCGCCCTGCGCGACGATGAAATCGAGGCACTTCAGGCGGCGGCACTCAACTACGCCGACCTTGGAGAAGAGTATAAACGTATCATTGAGGAGATGAAGTAATGGAACGGACATTGGTTCTCATTAAGCCGGATGCTGTCGGTGCCCATCACATCGGGGACATTACGAAGGCGTACGAGGAGGCAGGGCTTGAGATCCGCGCGATGAAGATGATGCAGATGACGGACCGCATCGCACGCATCCACTATGCAGAGCATCTTGAAAAGCCGTTTTACGGAGAGCTCGCCGCGTTCATGACCTCGGCGCCGCTCGTGGCGATGGTACTCGCTGGGGACAATGCGATTGCGCGCGTGCGTGAGCTGCACGGCGCGACGAATCCTGCGAACGCGGCTGAGGGAACGATCCGCAAGCGCTTTGCGAAAAATGGGAGTGAGAACGCCGTTCACGCATCCGACAGTCCCGAGAGTGCGGCGCGCGAGGTGCATATCTTCTTCAGTGAGACGGAGATCTTCTAGAAATTAATTAATGATGTTTGCTGTACCCGATCATACACGGTATGATCGGGTGCATTTATCGGCAGAGGAGGAACATGCGATGAGTGTAACAACAAAAACCGGCGATCAGGGGATGACGAGCCTTTTTACGGGGGAGCGCATCGCGAAGGATGATATGCGCGTGGAGGTCTATGGAGCCGTGGACAGCCTCGGCTCGACCCTCGGAATGGCGCGTGCCTTCGTGACGAGCCCCGAGGTCAAGGAGCGTATCTACAATCTGCAGAAGCAGCTCGGTGTGCTGATGGCGGACTTCGCGAGCCGCAACAAGGCACCGCGCATCACAGAGGAAATGGTCACAGGCATCGAGAAGTCGATCGCGGACATTGAGGAGAGCCTGCCCGAGCTGCAGGAGTTCATCATCCCGGGCGACAAGAAGTCGAGTGCAATGCTCGATCTCGCGCGCACGACGGCACGGGCGGCGGAGCGTCATGCGTGGACCTTGGCGCGGCGCGGCTCTGTGGCAGAGATCGACCTGCGTTATCTCAACCGTCTCTCGGACTATATCTTCATCCTCATGCGCCTTGAGGATCAGGACAAGCCGAACCTGTGAGCAGCGGAATATTTGCCGTCATTGACGGGAGCAGCCTCTTCTTTCGCGCGTTCTATGCGCTGCAGCTCCCGCCGAATGCGCGCGGAATTCATACGAATGCAGTACATGGCTTTGCCATGATGCTCGTAAAGCTCCTGAAGGAGCTGTCGCCGACACAGATCGTCATCGCATTCGACAAGAGCCGTACGACATTTCGCACGGCTCTCTATCCCGACTACAAGGGAACGCGGGACAAAACGCCGGAAGAATTGATCGCCCAGATCCCGCTGCTGAAGGAGCTGGCGGAGGCACTCGGCATTTCGTTTCTCGAACTTGATGACTACGAGGCGGACGACATCATCGGCACGCTCGCGGTGCAGGCGGCGGCAGAGGGCGTGGAGACGCGCGTCATTACGGGCGACCGCGATGCCCTGCAGCTCATTCGCCCGCAGCTCACCGTCCTTTTGACCAAGAAGGGCATCAGCGAGACGAAGGCGTATGATACGGCAATATTCGAGGAGGAGTACGGCTTCCCGCCGATCCGCCTGATCGATATGAAGGGGCTGATGGGCGATAGCTCGGACAACATTCCGGGCGTGCCCGGTGTCGGCCCGAAGACGGCGACAAAGCTTCTGCTCGCCTATGAGAGCATCGAGAACGTTCTCGACCATGCCGCAGAGGTCAGCGGGAAAAAGCTCAGTACGTCGCTCGTGGAGTATCGCGAACAGGCACTGCTCTCCAAGCAGCTCGCCACGATCGAATGTCATGTGCCGGAGCTGCACTACGATGCGGAGGCCTTCCGCATGCAGCCGGATCGTGCTGCGCTCGAGGCATTCTGTCATGCCTATGAGCTGCGCACGGTCTGGCGTGCTCTGTCGGAGTACATAGGGGCGGCTGAGACACCGGCTTCCGCCGCAGCGCAGCAGTCGCTCTTTGGCGCGCCTGCACCTGCCGCCGATCTCACGGCAGCGGAATTTTGTGATGCCGATATGGAGCTGCTGCGCACGGCGGAAAAGGTCGCCGTCGGCGGCGTCTTTGCGGGTACGCCGCCCTTCGTGGAGGTCACGACACTCGCCCTCGTCATGGATGGGGAGCGGCGCATCCTGTCTGCATCGTCTCCGCATTTTGCCGCCATTTTGGCATGCTTGGCGGAGCGTTCCGTCGCACTCTGGAATGCGAAGCGCTACGTACAGGCAGGACTGCGGGGGACGGCACAGGTCTTTGATCTGGAGCTGGCGGACTATCTGCTGCACCCCGAGGAGAGCCGACGCGACATGGCACGCGCGGCGTTTGCGTTCCTTGGCGATACGACCTCGGCAGAGGGACTCTCAGCTGAGGCGTATGCTGTGCACGAGGCGCTTCTTTCTGCGCGCCTGCAGCCCATCATGGAGACGGAGCTTGCGGCGCAGGGACTGATGCATCTCTATCGTACGGTGGAGCTGCCGCTTGTCCCCGTACTCGCGGCGATGGAGCAGACGGGCGTATGCGTGAATCGTGCGGCACTGGAGCATGAGCGCGCGGCAGCGACAGAGCGCATCGACGCACTGGCACGTGAGATTCATACACTCGCGGGGACGGAGTTCAACATCAGCTCCCCCAAGCAGCTCGGGGAGATCCTCTTTGAGCAGCTCGGGCTCGGCGACGGGAAGGTCAAAAAGACCAAGACGGGCTACTCGACCAATGCGGAAACCTTGGAGGGGCTGCGTGATCAGCATCCCATCATTGATAAGGTACTGACCTACCGTATGTGGACGAAGCTGCGCTCGACCTATCTCGACGGCATCGGCGCACTCATCCGCCCCGTCACGGGGCGCGTCCATACGAGCTTTAACCAAACCGTGACGGCGACGGGGCGGCTCTCGAGTTCTGACCCGAATCTCCAGAACATCCCCGTGCGGACGGAGGAGGGGCGCGCCGTGCGTGCTCTCTTTACCCCGGGGGAAGGCTATGACGCACTGCTCTCGGCGGACTACTCGCAGATCGAGCTGCGCATCCTCGCGCACATGTCGGGCGATGCGACGCTGATCGATGCGTTCCGTCAGGGGCAGGACATCCATGCGCGCACGGCAGCGGAGGTGTTCGGCGTGCCGCTGGACGCGGTGACGCCGGAGCAGCGGCGCCGTGCCAAGGCGGTCAATTTCGGCATTGTCTACGGGCTCAGCGACTTTGGGCTGGCGCGTGATCTCGGCATCGGACGCAGGGAGGCCGGCGGCTACATCGACCGCTATTTTGAACGCTATCACGGCGTACGCACCTTCCTCGATAAAATTGTGGCGGATGCGCATGCAAACGGCTATGTGACGACGCTCTACGGGCGGCGGCGCGCTCTTCCCGCGCTCGCGAGCCGCAACTATATGCAGCGTTCCTTCGCGGAGCGCATGGCGATGAATACGCCGATCCAAGGGACAGCGGCCGACCTCATCAAGATCGCGATGGTGCGCGCCTACGAGGCACTGCAGGCGGCGGGCGTAAAGAGCCGCATCCTGCTGCAGGTGCACGATGAGCTTGTCCTAGAGGTCACGACAGAGGAGACGGAGACGGTCACGGAGCTCCTGCGCACAGCGATGAGCGGGGCGGCAGAGCTGGCTGTGCCGCTTGCCGTCGATGTGCATAGTGGGAAGAACTGGGCGGAGGCAAAGTAACGCGTGAGGATCATCGGACTGACGGGCGGAATCGCCTGCGGAAAATCTACGGTCAGCAAGATGCTGAAGGACTGCGGCGCATGTATTGTGGATGCAGATGCGATAGCCCATGAACTCTCTCAGCCAAATCAGCCCATCTTTCACGCCTATGTGGAGCTCTTTGGGCCGGAGATTGTGACTCCCGAGGGGACGCTCGACCGCGCGGAGATCGCACGGCGTGTCTTTTCTGACACAGTACTGCGCGACAAGATGAACGCCCGCGTGCACCCGATCATCCGCGCGGCTGCAGAGGATCGTCTGGATGCCGCCCACATGGACGGCACTGCTGTTGTGGTGCTCGATGTGCCGCTCCTCTTTGAGGCGGGCTGGGATGCCCTCACGAACGATACGTGGGTGGTTACCCTCCCGCCCGAGGAGCAGCTGGCACGTCTCCTTGCGCGCGATCATACGATGGACGAGGCAGAGGCGCGTGCACGTATCGCTGCGCAGATGCCGCTCGCCGAGAAATGCATGCGGGCGGATGTGGTAATCGATAACAGTGGGACAAGGGAAGAGACGAAAGAGCGTGTGGAAAAACTATGGGAGACGTACCTCGGGCGTGCGTAATCTGCGGCTTCGGCTGTGGTTGCTGCTGCGTCTTGTTGTCGCAGCACTAATCGCCTTTGCCCTCGTTGGCGGCTGGACGATCGTCGAACGGACGTGGCTCTACCCCTATGACTACCGCAGCTACATCGAGACGAGTGCCGCGCAGCAGCGCACGGATCCATTCCTCGTTGCGGCTGTCATCAAGCACGAGAGCAAGTTTCAGACGACAGCGCGCTCGGACGGCGGTGCGGTTGGGCTGATGCAGCTCATGCCGCAGACCGCTGCATGGATCGCGGGGCAGCTCGGGGAACCGTTCACGGAGGACTACCTCTACGATCCCGCCCTTAACATCCGCTACGGGGTATGGTATCTTGCCGAACTGGAGCGCGAGTTCGGCGGCAACGACATTCTCGCGCTCGCAGCGTACAATGCGGGGCGCGGCAATGTGCGCGACTGGATGGAGCGCCGTCATTGGACCGATCAGTTCGACGAAATCGACGCGATTCCCTACCCCGAGACGCGGCTCTACGTGCGCCGCGTGCTTGAGGACAGGGAACAGTACAAGAGGCTGTACGACGAATGAAGACCTATCGAATCCTTTCATGTGCGGCAGATCTGCTGCTGCGCCTGCTGCATGGGCTCGCCCTCACCGAGGAGGAGCGGGCTCTTTTGCGTGCCTGCGTCGTCCGTCATGTCGAGGTATGCGGCGATACGTGGGAGATTGTCGTCGGAACGCAGACGGTCATGGATGATGCTCTCATCGAGCGCATCGCGGCGCAGGTGGCGGCGAACTATCAGCTCTCGCAGGTGCTCATCCAGCAGAATCTCGTCGCGCTTGCCCCGGCGGTCGCGCCGCTCTGGGAGCAGATCGTCCGCGATGCTGCCGCGGGCGATGCCGTCCTCTATCATACGCTGCTGCAGGCGGACTACGCTGTGGACGGCAACGTCATCCGTATCTCTGCGCCCGGTGCATTCGGCGCAGAGCTCTTTGCGCAGAGCAGTACGGCAGGACGTATCGAGCATGCCGTGCGCACGCATGTCGGCTGCGCCTGCCGCGTCGTCTGCGAGGAGTCTGCGCTCAGTGGTGCACTCCCCAGCGCAGACTGGACACCGCCCGCCGTGCCTGCCGCTGCACCAACCAAGGCGACACCATCCGCCGCACTGGCGCGCGCGGCGAAGAACACCAAGGCGAAGGAGCTCCCCGCCAATGTCATTATGGGGCGCGGCGTCTCGGGCGAGGCACGCACGTTGGGCGTGATCGAGGACGAGGTCAAGAACGTCGTCCTCGAGGGCGAGGTCTTTGACCCGCAGGCGAACCAGCTGAAGTCCGGTGCCTATATCCTCACCATCAAATTTGCCGATGCGACGAACGGAATCAGCTGCAAGAAGTTTTTCTCCGCGCGCGGCAAGACGACGCAGGAGGAGATTGACGCCGAGGTCGAACGCATCATCAAGGCGATTGGCAAGGGCGGTGCGGTGCGCATCCAAGGGAAAATCGAATACGATAAATTCATCAGCGACTATGTGCTCTTCATCGACAGCATGGAGCGGCGCAGCGTCCCGCAGCGCGAGGATACAGCGGAGGAAAAACGCGTTGAGCTGCACGCGCATACGAAGATGAGCGCGCTCGATGCCGTCGTCCCGCCCAAGGTGCTCGTCGAGACGGCGGCGCGTTGGGGCTGGCCGGCGGTCGCCATCACCGACCACGGCGTCGTGCAGGCATTCCCCGAGGCGATGAATACGGCGCGCGCCCTCGCGAAGAAGGGCATCGACATCAAGATCATCTATGGCATGGAGGGCTATCTCGTCGACGGCGAGGACGACGCCCGTGCCTTTCACATCATCTTTTTGGCGAAAAATAAGACGGGGCTCTATAACCTCTATAAGCTCGTCTCGCTCTCGCATATTCGCTACTTCCGCGGGACAAAGAAGCGCGGTCGGCCGCGTGTGCCGCGTGCCGTCCTAGAGCAGTACCGCGAGGGGATCATCGTCGGCTCTGCCTGCGAGGCGGGCGAGCTGATCCGCGGCATCGTCGCCGGGCGTCCCGATGCGGAGCTGGAGGAGATGGCGAAGTTCTACGACTTCCTCGAGATCCAGCCCATTCACAACAATGACTTTTTGAAATTTGACGACCGCTTTCCCATGCAGACGGACGAGGATCTCAGGGACATCAACCGCAAGGTGGACGAGCTGGCACGCAAACTCGGCAAGCCGCTGATCGCGACCTGCGATGTGCATTTCCTCAATCCCGAGGATGCCGTCTACCGCGCCATGATCCAAAAGGCGAATGGCTACCGTGACGCCGAGCGTCAGCCGCCGCTCTATCTGCGCACGACGGAGGAGATGCTCGCGGAGTTCGACTATCTCGGTGCGGAGCGCGCCTACGAGTGCGTCGTAACGAATCCGCGCCGCATCGCGGAGGAGACGGAGCGCTTTCTCCCAATCCCCGATGAGCTCTATGCGCCGATGGTACCGGGCGCAGATCGCGAGATTCAGGAGATGTCCTACGCACGCGCGCGAAAACTCTACGGCGAGAATCTGCCGAAGATTGTCTCCGACCGTCTCGAGCTCGAGCTGAAGCCGATCCTGCGGCATGGATTTGCCGCGCTCTACATCATCGCCCAGCGCCTCGTGAAAAAATCCAACGATGACGGCTATCTCGTCGGCTCGCGCGGATCGGTCGGCTCCTCCTTTGTCGCGACGATGATCGGCGTCACCGAGGTCAACCCGCTGCCGCCGCACTATCGCTGCCCGCACTGTCAGTACAATCGGTTCATCGACGATGGCTCGGTTGGGAGCGGATTTGATCTGCCGTCCGAGGACTGTCCCGTCTGCGGCACGCCGCTCATCAAGGACGGACATAACATCCCGTTCGCTGTATTCCTCGGTTTTGACGGGGACAAGGTGCCCGATATCGATCTGAACTTTTCGGGCGACTATCAGCCCGTCGCACACAAGTACACGGAAGTCCTCTTCGGCAAGATGAATGTGTTCCGTGCGGGCACGATCGCAGGCCTGCAGGACAAGAATGCCTACGGCTACGCCATGCACTACTACGAGGATCAGGGCGAGGCGAAGGGCCGCCCCTACATCGAGCACATGATGCGTGGCTGCATGGGGGTCAAAGCGACGACGGGACAGCACGCGGGCGGCATCATGGTCGTGCCGCGCGACATGGACGTGCACTACTTCACGCCTATCCAGCGCCCTGCGAACAATATGGAGTCGGATACGCTCACAACCCATTTCGATTACCATTCCATCAGTGAGCGCCTCGTCAAGCTCGATATTCTCGGACACGATGATCCGACGGTCATCAAGATGCTGGAGGAGCTGACGCACCGCGACCCCGAGACCATCCCGTTTGACGATCCCGCGACCATGTCCATCTTCACCTCGACCGACGCGCTCGGCATCACGCCTGAAGATCTCGGGGCGAATATGGGGACGTACGGCATCCCGGAGTTCCGCACGTCATTTACGCAGAAGATGATCGACGACTCGAACCCAGACTGTTTTGCCGATCTCGTGCGGATCTCGGGCTTTTCCCACGGGACGAACGTCTGGCTCGGCAACGCACAGGATCTCATCAAGGCGGGCACGAGTACGCTGAAGGACGCGATCTCCGCGCGTGACGACATCATGAACTACCTCATGCAGAACGGCATCGAGCCGCTGCTCTCGTTCAAGACCATGGAGAATGTGCGAAAGGGCAGAGGTATCGCGCCCGATGTCGTGGAGAAACTGCGCGCGGGCGGGATCCCCGAGTGGTATATCGAGTCCTGCCAGAAGATCAAATACCTCTTTCCGCGCGCCCATGCGACCGCGTATGTCATGATGGGCTACCGTATTGCGTTCTGCAAGGTGCACTATCCACTCGCATACTACGCCGCCTACTTCTCCATCCGCGCCGCAGAGTTCGATGCAAACATCATCTCGAAGGGCAAGGATGCCGTGCGTGCGGCAATCGACGCGCTCCTCGCTGAGGCGCGTGAGCACCGCGGCAAGCTGGACAACAAGAAGCAGGACACGCTCATTGTCCTGCAGCTCGCATGGGAGATGTACCTGCGCGGCTTCTCCTGTGAGCCCGTCGATCTCTACGCCTCCGATGCGGAGAAATTCATCCTGCATGAAAACTCCCTTTTGCCGCCCTTTACGGCGATCCCGGGCATGGGACAGAAGGCGGCGCAGGCGATTGTCGAGGCGCGGCGGGATGGACGCTTCATCTCCGTCGAGGATCTCGCGACGCGCGCCCATGTGCCCGCGCCTGCCATCGAGGTGCTGCGTACACACGGCTGCCTCGACGGCATGATGGAGAGCAATCAGGTTGAGCTGTTTGCGTAAAATTTCATAGAAAAAAGAAGGGGTCTGGTGCGAAGCGAGAAACTTCGTACCAGACCCCTTTTTTGTTATATTGCTGGATTCTGTGCGAGGATAGGTGCGAGAGCCTCTTCGTCCTCGGTGACGAAGAGCGTTTTCTCATGGGTAAAGCGGACGAAGCCGGGGACGGATCCCGAGGGCTTTTTGACGAAGCGGATGGCGGTGTAGTCGACGGGGACGGTCGAGGAGCCGCGTGCCTTGCTGAAATGCGCCGCAATCTGTGCGGCGAGGTGGAGCGTCTCCTCGCTCGGCGCCGCACCGCCCGTGCGCAGGATGACGTGTGAGCCGGGGATATCACGTACGTGCAGCCAGAGATCTGTCGGTGCGGCCGTCCGAAAGGTGAGCGCGTCGTTCTGCATGTTGTTCTTGCCGACGAGGATCGTCATGCCGTCGGGGGCGGTGAAGGAGAAGGGCTGCGCGCGGCGATCCTTGTTCTTCTTGGGCATCTTCTCGTGCAGATAGCCCGAGGCGATCAGCTCTTCCTGAATCTCCGCGATCTCAGCGAGCCGCGTGGAGGAGTCGAGCGATGCCTCGATGCTTTCGAGATGGCGGATGTTCGCACGGCACGCATCCTGCTGGACGGCGAGGAGCTTCTGCGCGCGCTTCAGCTTGTCGTACTTCTTATAGTAGGCCTGCATGTTTTGGATGATGTTCAGACGGCGGTCGAGCGGGATGGTGAGCGCTTCTCCTGTCTCGCTGTAGATGTTCGTGACCGTGACCGCATCGTCGGCATGATCCGCATAGTTGTACTGATAGGTCATGAGGTTGTCGGCGGCGATCTTCTGCTCCTCGGCGTTTTCGGCGGCGGCGATCTCCGCGCCGAGCTTTTCATATTTCTCTCGCGCACGGGAGAGCTCCGTGCGCACGAGGCGGCGAAAGCGCTCGCGGTCGGGGATGACGTAGCTGCCAAGGCGCCGATCCGCGTCGATCATGAGAGCGCTGACCGTGGGATAGGAGAGGAGTGTCGTTTTCGGCAGAGCGCTGAGCGGGAACGCCGCCATCGCCGCAACTTTGCCGTTTTCGTCAAGGCGCAGAGAGGGGGCGGGCTTTTCCATCCATGTGCGCAGTTCGACCAGTGCATCTGCGAGCGCGGCGAAGTCCGCATCGTCCAGCTGAGCGACAGGGATGTTCGGCGTGAGTCCGGCGAGAAAGGCCGCTTCCTTTGCCGAGACGGGGCCGAAGCCGAGGACGGCGCCGATGAGTGCCTGAAAGAGTTTTGCCTCCCCCGCTGCACGGACGCGCGCGAGAATCTCCGCTGTGTCTGCCGTGAGGAGGTCGCATTTTTCCTGTGCGGGCGGGAGAACATAGGGGAGCCCCTTGTAGACGGTGCGCACGCGGCTCGTGTTCTCGCCGATGCGCCGCAGTGCCTCGGTGATGATGCCGTCCTCGTGGAGGATGATGTTGCTGTACTTGCCGATGAGCTCGAGTGTGAGCGTGCGCGTGACGATGCGGCCGCCGCCCGCGATGACGTCGATGTCGAGGTGGATGATGCGGTCACGCCCCTCCTGCCGCACGGCGGCGATGCGCCCTGTCTCAAGCTGCTTGCGCAGGAGCATGACGAAGGTCGGCGGCTCAGCCGGGTTCTCGGGAGCCGTATCGATGAGGTGCGCCGAGGGGTTGCCCGCATTTGTATTGATATAGAGCAGCAGGTTCTGTCCCGGCTGGCGGATGCCGAGGACGATGGACTGCTTGTTCGGCTGATTGATCTTGTCGATGCGTCCGCCCGTGAGAGCGCCTGCGAGCTCACGCACGAGGGCGGACATGGAGAAGCCGTCGAGGCTCATCGTATCACCTTTCTTTCGCTTGGTCTGATGAGGAAAATGATAGGAAGCACTGATAAATTCGGTAAACCATCTTGACGCATCTTTTTTGCCCGCACTTCGGCGGAAAATCCTCCACAGAGCACCACTCTGCGTCCGGTTTTCCACCTCGTTCGGACGAAAAAATCTACGCCAATCTGGCAGACCTCATTTTATCAGTGATTCCTATACACGTCAAAAAAATGATGTGCAAGTCGGCGAATTTCATTTTATCGGGGCTTTCCTAGGTGGCATGCTGTCCCCACAATTATCGCAGAAAGGGCAGGCTGCGTGCCTTGCGCACAGAGGTCATTCATACTATAATGGGGGATATCATACGATAAGGAAAGGGACTTTATGAAATTCAGCAAATGGCAGGGCTGCGGCAATGATTTTGTGATTGTGGATTTTCTTGATCATGAACCAGTGGACTTCGCTGTCCTCGCGCGCGAGATGTGCGACCGTCATTTCGGCGTCGGTGCGGACGGCCTGATGGCGGCGTGCCCCTCGGAGACGGCGGATGTGCGGATGCGCGAGTTCAACCCCGACGGGACGGAGCCGGAGATGTGCGGAAACGGCATCCGCTGTTTTTCGCGCTGGCTCTACGAAGAGGGGTACGTGACGAAGGACGAGTTCACCGTCGAGACGTTGGCGGGGACGATGGTGCCGCGCGTCATTGTGCAGGACGGCACCGTGTCGGCGGTCGCTGTGGATATGGGTATTCCTGTGCTTGAGGGGGCGCGTATCCCCGTGGCGGGCTTCGGTACGGAGCGCGTTGTGGCGCAGCCCATCACGGTCGCGGGCAAGGAATACGCGATGACCTGTGTCTCGATGGGCAACCCGCACTGCGTGGTCTTTGTGGATGATGCAGACGGCTTTCCTCTGGAAAAGCTCGGTGCGCAGTTTGAGCATCATGCGGCGTTTCCGAATAGGATCAATACGGAGTTTGTCGAGGTGCGCGACCGCCGCCATGCACGCATGCGCGTCTGGGAACGCGGCGCAGGCATTACGCTCGCCTGCGGGACAGGGACGTGCGCGACGCTGACGGCAGGTGTGCTGAACAATGTGCTTGACCGTGAGGCGGCGATTGAGGTGGACGGCGGCGTGATCCATGTGGCATGGCGCGAGGACGGACATATTGTGATGATGGGGCCTGCCGAGCAGGTGTTCACGGGCGAGTGGCCGGGGGTGCGATGAGTACGCAGCGCAGGAGTATGACGGGCTACGGCGCGGGAACGGCGGAGACGGCGGACTACCGCGTCGTGGTCGAGATGAAGGCGGTCAACCAGCGTTTTCTTGAGATCGCACCGCACATGCCGCGTGCCTTTGGCGCATGGGAAGGCGATCTGCGGGAGCTCATCCGTACGCGCGTGGCGCGCGGCAAGCTCGATGTCTACGTTAGCTTTGAGGATCGCAGTGAGAAACGCTATGCCGTTCATGTCAACGAGGGTCTTGCCCGCGCCTATTACGCAGCGCTCGGCCGTGTGGCGCATGCCGTGGACGCACCGCTGTCGGACGGCATGCGCATGACGGCGGCGTACGAGGGCGTCATCACGATCAGCGAGGATGCAGATCTTTCGGGAGCGCGCACGGCCTTTCTGGATGCTGCCGCACGCGCCCTCGACGCGCTCGATGTCATGCGCCTCGCTGAGGGTGCGCATATCGTGCGCGACTTTGAGAAGCGTCTCGCGCGCCTCGAGGAGCAGCGCGAAGAGGTGAAGCGGCATGCGCCGCAGATCGTGGCGGACTACCGTGCCCATCTCACGGAGGTGCTGGCGGAGTTTCGCACCGTTACGCCCGATGAGACGCGCATCATGCAGGAGGCGGCACTCTATGCCGACCGCGTGAATGTGACGGAGGAGCTCGTTCGGCTGGCGAGTCACTTTGCCCAGTTCCGCACGATCCTCGCAGAGGAGGAGCCTGTCGGGCGGCGGCTCGATTTCCTGCTGCAGGAGATCAACCGCGAGACGAACACGATCGGCGCTAAAGTGAACAGCGCAGCCATTCAGCAGGTGGTCGTCGCGATGAAGAACGAGGTGGAGAAGCTGCGCGAGCAGGTGCAGAATTTGGAGTGACAGATGGAGACGGTCAATGTTGGATTCGGCGACATCGTCCTGACGGGACGCATGGTCGCCATCGTCGCGCCGACCTCCATGTCCGCCAAGCGCATGGTGCAGGATGCGCGCGACGCGGGACGGCTGATCGATGCGACATACAAGCGGCGGACGCGTGCTGTCGTCGTCATGGACAGCGGGCACATCGTCCTCTCGGCGCTTTTGCCGGAGACGATTGCAGGACGCATGGGAACGCGAAAGGAGGAGGAGACATGAAAAAAGGGCTGCTGATTGTGATCTCGGGGGCATCGGGCACAGGCAAGGGGACGGTCTGCAAGGAGCTTCTTGCGCGGGCGCGCGGCGTCGCCTTTTCGGTCTCTGCCACGTCGCGCGCCCCGCGCGAGGGGGAGCAGGACGGACGCGAGTATTATTTCCGCACGCGTGCGGAGTTCGAGGCGATGATTGCGGAGGGGGCGTTTCTCGAGTACGCGGATGTGTACGGCAACTACTACGGCACGCCGCTCGCTCCGATTGAGGCACGCCGCAGTGCAGGCGAGGACATCCTGCTTGAGATCGACACGCAGGGTGCGCTGAATGTGATGGAGCGATGTCCCGACGGCACGTTTATTTTCCTCCTGCCGCCCTCGCTTGAGGAACTGCGCCGCCGCATTACGGGGCGCGGCACAGAGTCCGAGGAGAGTCTTGCGCGGCGGCTTGCCGCGGCACGCGACGAGATTCGGCTTGGCAGACGCTATCGTTACGCCGTGCTCAATGACACGGTGGAGGATGCGACGGCACGGATACAGACCATCCTTGCGGCGGAGCGCCTGCGTGCAGATATGAACCCAACCCAGTTTGATATGTGAAAGGCAGAAAACACAATGAAGACGAATGTAGAAATCGGCATGGTCAACCCTTCGACGGATGAGCTGATGACGAAGGTGGACAGCCGCTACGGCATGGTGGTGCTCGCAGCAAAGCGTGCACGCCAGATTCTTGAGGGAGATCCCATCAAGTCTGAGCGCGCACGCTCGACGAAGAATGTCACGAATGCATTTGAGGAGATTGCCGAGGGCAAGATCAGCTACAACCTCTGCATGGAGAGTGTCTGACATGGGCGCGCTCGCAGGACGGCGCATCGTTCTCGGCGTGACGGGCGGGATCGCCGCCTTTAAGGCGGTTGAGGTCGCGAGCCTTCTGCGCAAGGAGGGAGCGGAGCTGCGCGTCGTCATGACGCGGGCGGCAGCCTCCTTCGTCACGCCGCTCACCTTCCGTGAGGTCGCCAATGCACCCGTGGCAGAGACCATGTGGGGGGCGCCGCAGCATCACGTGGCGCATATCTCTCTGGCGTCCTTTGCCGAGATGGTGCTCGTCGCGCCCGCCACGGCAAATTTTCTCGCGAAGGCGGCGGCGGGCATTGCCGACGACATGTTGATGACGACGCTGCTCGCGACGCGTGCTCCTCTTCTCTTTGCTCCTGCGATGAATACCGTCATGTGGGAGAATCCTGTGACGCAGGAGAATGTGCGGCGGCTCGCTGCGCGCGGTGTCCAGATCATCCCTCCCGCCATAGGGATGCTTGCCTGCGGCACGACGGGCGCAGGGCGCCTGCCCGAGCCGGAGGAGATCGTACGCGTCGTCAAGGAGTACTTTGCGCGTGGGCAGAGCCTCGCAGGGCGGCGCATCCTCGTGACCGCAGCGGGGACGGAGGAGCCGCTCGATCCCGTGCGCTACCTCGGCAACCGCTCGACGGGACGTATGGGCTACGCCATTGCGGCAGAGGCAGCACAGCGCGGCGCAGAGGTCATCCTTGTCTCCGGCCCCACGCCCCTCGAAACGCCCGCAGGTGTGCGGCGCGTGGATGTGCGTACGGCACGCGAGATGTATGCGGCAGTGCTTGCCGACTATGACGGCGTGGATGCGGTCATCAAGGCGGCGGCGGTCGCTGACTATCGTCCTGCAGAGACGGCGGAGCAGAAGATCAAGAAATCGGAGGGAACGCTGACCCTCACACTGACGCGCAACCCCGATATCCTCTATGAGCTGGGACAGAAAAAGACGCATCAGGTGCTCGTCGGCTTTGCGGCAGAGACGCAGAACATCGAGGCGTATGCACGTGCCAAACTCCAGAAGAAGAACCTTGACTTCATCGTGGCGAACAACGTCGCGGAGCAGAATGCAGGCTTTGGCACGCCGACGAATCATGCCCAGATCTTCTACGCAGATGGACGCATGGAGGAGTGCCCCATGATGGCAAAGTCCGCGCTCGCGGGCGTGATTCTCGATCGGCTGGAGAATGTATTTCCTTGACCCGCGCACGGTAAAATTCGCCCTTGACAAAGTGAACGGCGTTCACTATAATACATTACATGGAAATAAGGAATCACTGATAAAATGAAGTCCACCAGATTGGCGTTATCAAAGATTCCGTAAATATACCTCATCCAGAGCAGCGGAGGGAGTGGCCCGATGAAGCTGCGGCAACCATGGCAATGTGTGCCAACGGTGCCAATTCCTATAGGCGGAGCGCCTATGAGATGAGAGCGGCAGAAATCACAGCCTCCCACATCTCAGCGGGAGGCTTTTCTTATGGAAAATGGAGAGGGAGGACCTATGAACTAGGGGAGGTTCTACATGAAGAAAATGCTCTTTACGTCCGAATCCGTCACCGAAGGACATCCGGACAAACTCGCTGACCAGATCTCGGACAGCATCCTTGATGCGATCCTTGCACAGGATCCGATGGGACGTGTTGCCTGTGAGACGCTCGTCACGACGGGACAGGCGCATGTCGTCGGCGAGATTTCGACCTCGTGCTATGTCGATATTCCGAAGATCATTCGCCAGACCGTGCGCGAGATCGGCTACACGAATGCCAGCTACGGCTTTGATGCCGACACCTGCGGCATCCTTGTTTCGCTCGACGAGCAGTCGCCGGATATCGCACAGGGCGTTGACCGCGCAATCGAGTCGCGCGAGGGCGATATGGACGCAGCAGAGGCGATTGGTGCCGGCGACCAGGGTATGATGTTCGGCTATGCGACGAACGAGACGCCTGAGTATATGCCGCTCACGACCGTGCTCGCCCACAAGCTGGCACGCCGCCTGACCGAAGTGCGCAAGAACGGGATGCTTCCATACCTGCGTCCCGACGGAAAGACGCAGGTCACCGTCGCCTATGAGGACGGCAAGCCCGTCTATGTCGATACGGTTGTCATTTCGACCCAGCACGACGAGGCTGTTGATCTCGCAACGATCCGCAAGGACATGATCGAGAAGGTCATCAAGGAGATCATCCCGGCAGAACTCCTGCGTGCGGAGACGAAGTACTTCGTCAATCCGACGGGCAAGTTCGTCATCGGCGGACCGCACGGCGACTCGGGGCTCACGGGGCGCAAGATCATCGTCGATACCTACGGCGGATGGGCGCGCCATGGCGGCGGTGCTTTCTCGGGCAAGGATCCCACGAAGGTAGATCGCAGTGCGGCGTATGCGGCGCGCTACGTGGCGAAGAACATCGTCGCGGCAGGGCTCGCTGACCGTGTAGAGATCCAGCTTGCCTACGCCATCGGTGTGGCACATCCCGTTTCCGTCATGGTCGAGACATTCGGCACGGGCAAGGTCGATGAGGAAAAAATCGTCGCACTGGTCAAGAAAACATTCGATCTGCGCCCTGCGGGCATCATCAAGATGCTTGACCTGCGCCGTCCCATCTATCGTCAGACGGCGGCGTACGGACATTTCGGCCGTACGGATGTCGATCTGCCGTGGGAGAAGACGGACAAGGCGGAGCTGTTGAAGAAGGAAGCTGGGCTGTAAGGCGTTGGACTGATACGGTCTAAGACATAAAATTGGGCTGCTGTACGAAGAGAGAAAAATTCGTACAGCAGCCCTTTTTGGACATTTTTATTTCTTTTCCTTCATTCCGATGGTCAGTTCATTCACCAGCGGGATACGCTCCCCGATGCGCCGCATGATGACCGCGCCGCACAGCGACAGCAGAAGCGCTGCCGCATACATGGCGAGGGCGAGCGGGGCGGTCAGTATGTGTCCTGTCCGATGGAGGACAGCGAGCAGATAGGTGATCGCCATCGGGTGGGCGAGATAGATGAAGTAGGAGTGCTTTCCGAGGATCTGAAACGCACGCCCCGGCATAGTCTCTGTCCCCAGCCGTGTGAAGAACGCAAAGAGTGCGAGCGATGCGCCGATGGTGTAGAAGATGCCGAGCGGTGAGAGCTGATGTGCGGTATAGATTCCCTCAAGCGGGGTATAGCCGTCCACGAGGAGCAGTTTGTAGTACCATGCGAGGAGGGCGATGAGACTCAGAATACCGAATGCATAGAGCTGACCCGCTCGGTGCAGCATCCACGTACGAAATGTCTCCCAGTGGAGGGCAATATAGCCGCCGAGGAGGAAGATAAAGACGTAATGCACGACCCAATAGTTCAGCCGATAAAAGAGCAATGCACGCAGAAGCGATCCCTCGGGCAGTCCGTAGACGTAGAGGTTGAACGCCGTATCGAAGCTTGACCAGTAGTCAAAGGCAATCTGGAGAGCGAGGATGCCCATGAGCAGCGGAAGCGTCATGCGGCGCAGGAGGATGCGCCAGAGCGGCATCAAGAGGTAGAACCAGATCAGAATGACCATGAAGTAGAGCTGATACTTTGCGTTGCCGAAAAAGAGAATCCCCGGAATGGACAGAAGAGGCGGAAAGCCGACACCGTAGTGCCATGCGTCATGAAGAAGATAAAAGAGCGACCAGATGAGGTAGGGGATGACGACAGCATGGGCACGGCGCGTGAGGAAATCCCGATAGGAAAACGGAGCGGATGGGGATTTTCCATAGAACAGACCGAACGCTGAGATAAAGAAAAAAATCGGTACGCTAAAGCGCGTGCCGATGTCGAAAAGCGCTACCAGATGAATGTTTGGCGATGGGTTGGCGAGATACTCCGCGCCGATATGGATGCCGATCACGCCCATCATAGAGATGCCGCGAATTGCCTCGACAGCAGATACGCGCGGGCGCTTACTCGACGACATAGGTCACGTTGACCGTAGCAGCGACTGAGAGCTCGCCTGGTGCGATCGGCGTCGCTGCAGCCGATGCGCCCTTCGCCATCATCATCGGCATATAGTTTTCGTTGCGCGGCATGTCTGCCTGTGTGTCGGCGTAGACATTTGCGATGCGGACGAGGCGGACGCCAAGTGCACTGGCGACCGCCTGTGCCTTCTCTTTTGCGCCGCGTACCGCATCTGTGAGAGCCTCATTTTTCGCGGCGCTCGTATCGCTCGCCGTGAAGTTCAGCGAGTCGATGCGGTTCGCCCCATTTGCAAGTGCTACGTCGATGATCTTACCGACATTGTTGAGGTCGCGCACGGTGATGACGACGGAGTTCTGTGCCGTATAGCCGATGACTTCGCTGCGGCTGCCGTCGCGCATATCGTAACGCTGTGAAAAATCATAGTGCACGGTCTGAATGTCGCGGTCGGCGACACCGAGTGCGCGGACGGCATTGTGGACACGTGCCGTCTGTGCGGCGTTCTCTGCGTGCGTGCGTGCGGCATCCGCCTCCTCCGTAACAACGCCGACAGTGATCTCCGCCGTATCGGGGGCAACGTAGGCGGTGCCCGTTCCCCCAATCGTGATCGTCGCGGGCGTGGGTGCCGTGGTCTCGGCAGCGGATGCCGCTCCCATTGGCAGGGCAAGTGCGAGTACGAGCACAGAGGTGCGCGCGAGCGAAGTGAACGAAATCTGCTTCATGAAAATCCTCCGTTCTTTAGAGCAAAACGCCTAAAACTGTGTTCATTATAGCACAATCTCGCAGAGGTTCAATGAAATCAGCATTAACCGAGTTCGGCGTATAGCTGCTCATTATATTTCTTTGCCGCCACGTATGCCCAGATCGCGCAGATCGGCCATGTAAGGAACACACCAAATCCAAGTGTGAAGATTCCGATGACAATGTTGACGAGAAACATGATGAGTGCACCCTTAAGTGTCGCGTAGCACATGCCAAGCGGACCAAAGAAGAATCCGAGACCAGCGGCAAGGCCGACATTTTTCGTCGACTTTACAATGATCGTCTGCGGCTTCTGCGGGATGTTTTGTTCTTGCTGCGGCTGCTGTGTGTTCTGCTCCTGATCCATAGTACATCTCCTTTTCAACAAAAAACTGCCTATAAAAATCACTTTAGAGTATACCGAAAAAAGCCGTGGATTGCAAACAGGAAAATTCGAGACTCGAAGCGCGCATGATGAGAAAGAATTTGACTTTTTGTCATTTTTCGTGTACGATAGGCATAGTTTTGCATCACCTTTATCTAGTGGTGCGTAGAAACAGGGGGAACGATATATGGCAAAAGAGACATTTGAGTTTCAGGCAGAGACAAAACAGCTTCTCGAGCTGATGATCCACTCGATCTATACAAACCGTGAGATTTTTCTGCGCGAGTTGATTTCAAATGCGTCGGATGCGATCGACAAGCTCCACTTTGAGAGTCTGACGAACCGCGACATCCTTGAGGGCAACGAAAACTATGAGATTTTTCTCGTCCCGGATAAGGACAGCAAGACGCTGACGATCTCCGATAACGGCATCGGCATGTCGCGTGCAGAGGTCGTGGAGAACATCGGAACGATTGCAAAGTCGGGCACGAAGGCATTCATGGAGCAGCTGGCAAAGGCGAAGGAGGAAAGCGGCGGCGCACCGGACAAGGATCTGATCGGACAGTTCGGCGTGGGCTTCTACTCTGCGTTCATGGTTGCAGAGCGCGTGACGATCGTGACGCGCCGTGCCGGTGAGACGCAGCAGGCAACGCGCTGGGAGTCGGCGGGCGACGGCAGCTATACGATTGAGGATGCAGAGAAGGAGTCGCGCGGCACGACGGTGACGATCCACCTCGCGAAGGAGTTCACGGAGGGCGAGACGGACTACACGGATACGTTTGTGCTTGAGAGCCTTGTAAAGAAGTACTCCGACTACGTGCGCTATCCGATCCGCATGAACGTGACGACGGAGGAGATGCCGCGCGATGATGAGGGAAAGATCATCGAGGGTGCGGAGAAGATCAAGAAGACGGAGCTGCGCACGCTGAACTCGATGCAGCCGCTCTGGACGCGTGCGAAGTCGGAGATCAAACCCGAGGAGTACAACGATTTCTTCCGCGATCAGTTCCACGAGTGGGAAGCTCCGATGGAGGTGTTCCACACGAAGGCGGAGGGCACGGTGGAGTATACGGCGCTCCTCGAGATCCCTGCACGTGCACCGTTCAATCTCTACCAGGCGGACTATGAGCCCGGCATTCAGCTCTACTCGCGCCATGTTTTCATCATGGACAAATGCAAGGATCTGCTGCCGGACTACCTGCGCTTTGTCAAGGGCCTCGTTGACTCGCCCGATCTCTCACTGAACATCTCGCGTGAGCTGCTGCAGCAGAGCCGTGAGCTGAAGACCATCGGACGCGCACTGGAGAAGAACATTCTCAAGGCACTGGGCAAAAAGCTCGACAAGAACCGCGAGGACTACGAAAAGTTCTGGGAGCAGTACGGCCGCGCACTGAAGATCGGCATCTACAACAGCATGTACTCCGGCCGCGATACGGTGGACAAGCTGAAGGATCTCCTGCTCTTCCACAGTTCGAAGGAGGGTAAGCTTGTTTCGCTGAAGGAATACGCTGAGCGGATGCCCGAGGGCCAGAAGAGCATCTACTACGCAACGGCAAAAGATCAGACGACGATTGAGCAGCTGCCGCAGATGGAACAGCTGCGTGAGCGCGGCCTTGAGGTACTCTTCCTGCTCGACCCGGTGGATGAGTTCGCCATTGAGACCGTGCGCGAGTATGACGGAAAGAACTTCCACTCGATCAGCCGCGGCGACCTCGATCTTGGTGATGCGGAGAGCGAGGCGGCGAAGAAGGAAACGGAAGACATCGCCAAGGCGAACGACGATCTCATCAAGGACGTAAAAGAAGCCATCGGTGACAAGGTCGCTGAGGTGAAGATATCACAGCGTCTGCGGTCGAGTGCCGTCTGTCTTGTCGCGGATGAGGCGGGCCCGTCGCTCTCAATGGAGCAGACCTTTGCCGAGATGAATAATCCGATGTTCAAGGCGCGGCGCATTCTTGAGATCAATCCGCATCATGAGCTTTTTGCAAAACTGCAGCAGGTGCACGCGGCAGGCAAGGACAGCGAGGAGTTCAAAGACTACTGTGATCTGCTCTACACGCAGGCGCTGCTCATCGAGGGCATTCTGCCGGAGAACCCCGTCGCCTTTGCACAGAAGCTTGCCAAGATGATGGCGAAGTAAAGGAGAAGCTGTGGAAGTCGAACTCTTCTCGTCGCAGTTCTTTGTGGCACTCTTTTCGATCATTGTGCTTGATCTTGTGCTCGCAGGCGACAATGCCGTCGTGATTGCGATGGCGTCCAACCGTCTGCCGGCACATCTGAGGAAGCGCGCCATCTACGTCGGAACGGCGGGCGCGATTGGCATACGTCTCATCATGACGTTCTTTGCGGTGCAGCTGCTCTCCGTGCCGTATTTACAGGCACTCGGCGGGCTCGTGCTGCTGCCGATCGCCGTGAAGCTCCTGCGCCCTGCCCACGGCGAGGAGCATATCGAGGCGGCGGAGACGTTTGCGGGCGCGGTCAAGACAATCATCATTGCCGATGCGGCGATGGGGATTGACAACGTGATCGCGATTGCAGGCGCGTCGCACGGCGACTTCCTGCTCGTGGTGCTCGGGCTGCTCATCAGCGTTCCGATTGTCGTCAGCGGCAGTCAGCTCATCGGAAAACTGATGGAAAAGTATCCCGTGCTCGTTGTGCTCGGTGCGGCGATTCTGGGCTGGACAGGCGGCTCGATGATTGTGCACGACCGTACGGTTGGTGTGATGATTCTGGCGGCACTGCCGCAGGCGGCATATCTCCTGCCGGCGGTACTCGCGGGAGCGGTGTGCGGCGTCGGGGCATGGACACGGCGGAGAGGCTGATATGGTCGGACTTGTGATTGTAACGCACAGTGCCGTGCTCGCGCATGGCATCGCGGAGACGTGCCGCATGATGGCAAAGGATGCGCATATCGCAACGGCGGGCGGCATGGAGGACGGCGGCTTTGGGACGAGTTATGCGCGCATTACAGCAGCGATCGACAGTGTCTGCAGCGCGGATGGCGTTGTTGTGCTCGCGGACGGAGGCAGCTCTGTGCTGACGGCGGAGACGATCATCGAGGAGCTGCGCAGCAGCCGCGTGCGCATGGCGGACTGCCCTATCGTTGAGGGCAGTGTGGTCGCTGCGATTGCCGCAGTCTGCGGGGCGGATCTCGATGAGGTCGTGCGCCGCGCTGAGGAGACACGCGGCACGTGCAAGATTTACAATTGACAGTCCAAATACAGAATGATACAATAGCATACGAATGATGCTCTTTGAGGCGGGGTGAGAATCCCCACCGGCGGTACAGCCCGCAAGCTGCTTGTGAGAGCGGCATGATTCGGTGTAATTCCGGAGCCGACAGTGAAGAAGGCAGATGCTTTCGCAGTCTGGATGAGAAAAGGCGCGTCTTATGATAGGAACATGGATATGCAATATCTGTGATTTCTTGGGACGATTTATGTGCCGCCGGAGGAGATTCTTCCGGCGGCTTTTAATTTTTCTCTGTTATTTTGTGCTCCCTCGTGAACGCCTCGTTACACAATCGGCCGCGCCCTTGTACGCTGAAATACCTGCGGATTCCTTAAACGCGCTGCGCTTGAACGGAAGAAATCCGCAGGGGCGTACCGTGCACTTTTCCCGATGGTTTCACTAGGGGTCACTTCGGGAGCACAAGATAAGCTTCTCAAGAAGGTAAAGAACAGAATGGGATTACTATGAACGAAACGGACGAATCCTATATGCGCGAGGCTCTGCATCTGGCAGAGTTTGCGCGCGGGCGCACGTCGCCGAATCCGCTCGTGGGGGCGCTCATCGTACGTGACGGGATCGTCGCTGCGAGCGGCTGGCACCGTGCGGCGGGCGAGCCGCACGCGGAGATTCACGCGCTCCGCATGGCGGGGGAGTTGGCACGCGGTGCGACGCTCTATGTGACGCTCGAGCCGTGTGCGCATCAGGGGCGGACGGGCCCCTGTGCCAAGGCGGTGATCGCCGCGGGGATCACGCGCGTCGTGGTGGCGCTCCGTGACCCGAATCCGCTTGTCGCAGGGCGCGGAATCGCGATGCTTGAGGCGGCGGGCATCGAGGTCGTGACGGGCGTCTGCGCGGTGGAAGCGCGGCGGCAGAACGCTGCGTTTCTCACGTGGGTGACAACGAAGCGCCCCCTCGTCACGCTCAAGACGGCGATGACGCTCGACGGGAAGATCGCAAGTCATACGGGGGCGTCGTGCTGGATTACGGGCGAGGAGGCACGTCTGCGCGTGCATGAGATGCGCGATGCGAGCGACGCGATTCTCGTCGGCATCGGCACTGTGCTCGCGGATGATCCGAGCCTGACAACGCGACTGCCGCATCGTGCAGGGAAGAATCCGCTGCGCGTCATACTGGATTCGGCGGCGCGCACGCCGCATGATGCGAGACTGGTGACGGACGGAGCGGCTCCGACGGTGATCGCCGTGAGTGAGCGTGCCGATCAGCGACGCGTGGATCGCCTCCGCGCATGCGGCGCAGAGGTGGTGACACTCGGGGCGGAGCGCGTGGAGCTCCCGCGCGTGCTCGACTGGCTCGGCACGCGTGACTGCACGTCCCTCCTCGTTGAGGGCGGTGCTGCGGTGAATTGGTCATTTCTTGCGGGCGGCTATGTGGATCGGATCTGCGCCTTTATCGCCCCTATGCTGATGGGCGGCGGGGAGGCACCGACACCCGTCGGCGGTATGGGCTTTGACGCGCCGCAGGAGGCACTGCACCTCCATGATATGCACGTTGAACAGGTCGGCGCGGATCTCCTCGTGACGGGCAGCCTGCACACACCGGCGGAGTGAGGTGAGGATATGTTTACAGGAATCATTGAGGAGGTCGGTACATTTGCCCGCCTCTCGGGCGGCGTGCTCTCGATCGGTGCACATCTCGTCCAGTCGGATGCGCACATCGGCGACAGCATCGCCGTGAACGGCATCTGCCTCACGGTCACCTCATTCGATGCACAGGGCTTTTCTGCCGACGTGATGCCCGAGACGGTGCGGCGCACCTCGCTCGCGGAGCTGACACGCGGCGCACCGCTCAATCTGGAGCGGGCGCTGCTGCCGACGACGCGCATGGGCGGACATTTCGTCAGCGGGCACATCGACGGCGTGGGGAAGATACGAGCCATGCGCGAGGAGGGAAATGCCATTCTCATGACGGTCGCCGCCGATGCAGACATTCTGCGCGGGATTGTCGAGAAGGGCTCGGTTGCCCTCGACGGCATCAGCCTCACCGTGGCGGCAGCCGGCGCGGCGGACTTTACCGTCAGCCTCATCCCGCACACGCGCACGGTGACGAATCTCGGCGCGAAGCGCATCGGCAGTCTGCTCAACATCGAGACGGATATCCTCGGGAAATATGCGCTGAAGCTGCTCGGGGGTGAAAGTTCTGCTGCGGGGAAGACGGGGCTGACGCGGGAATATCTGATGCAGCATGGGTTTTAGTGTGGTAGATGTGGGGTGCGATGTCCCTAAGCGAACCCTAGTGAAGCAAGCGGGGAAAGCATGCGTTCTGTCCCCGGCGTGCTTCTTTCGTTCAAGCGCAGCGCGTTTAAGAAGTGCGCCGGTATTTAGACAGATAAGCATGCGACCGCTTGCGTAACGAGGTGTTCGCGTGGGACTCGCAGCACAGAGATGTCATATTCACAATACTTTAGGAGAAATAGCATGTCAGATTTTGCAACGATTGAACAGGCGATTGAGGATATCAAAAATGGAAAGATGCTCGTCGTCGTGGACGATGAGGACAGGGAGAACGAGGGCGACCTCATCGTTGCGGCAGAGAAGATGACGCCGGAGCACATGAACTTCATGGCGACGCATGCACGCGGGCTGATCTGTACGCCGATCATCGGCAGCCGTCTCGACGAGCTTGAGATCGGTCAGATGGTGGAGAACAACACGGACAACCACGAGACTGCCTTCACCGTCAGTGTCGATGCGTACGACACGACGACGGGCATCTCTGCGTACGAGCGGTGCCACACGGTCAAGATGCTGCTCGATCCTGCGGCAAAGCCCGCGAATTTCCGCCGCCCGGGGCACGTCTTCCCCCTGCGTACGGTCGAGGGCGGCGTCCTGCGCCGTGCGGGACACACCGAGGCGACGACCGACCTTGCGCGGATGGCGGGACTGTTCCCTGCGGGGCTCTGCTGTGAGATCATGGCGGATGACGGCCACATGATGCGCACGCCCGAGCTGAAGGCGTTTGCGAAACAGCATGGGCTGAACATCATCACCATCAAGGATCTCATCGAGTACCGCAAGCATACGGAGAACTTTGTCCATCGGATTTCGGAGGTGGACTTCCCGAGCAAGTATGGGCATTTCAAACTGATCGCCTACGAGAACACGCTCAACAAACGCTGTGACCTCGCCGTCGTCAAGGGGGATGTGCGCGGCAAGGAAAATGTTCTCGTGCGCGTACACTCGGAGTGTCTGACGGGGGATGCGCTCGGCTCGATGCGCTGTGACTGCGGCGATCAGCTCGCAACGGCAATGCGCCGCATCGAGGCGGAGGGCGAGGGCGTCGTCCTCTACGTGCGGCAGGAGGGACGCGGCATCGGGCTTGCGAACAAGATGCGCGCTTACGCACTGCAGGATCAGGGGCGCGATACCGTCGAGGCGAACGTCGAGCTCGGCTTTGCGCCGGATCTCCGCGACTACGGCATCGGCGCACAGATCCTTGCCGATCTCGGGCTTTCGACCATCCGTCTCTTGACGAACAATCCCGCAAAGCGTGCGGGGCTTGAGGGCTATGGGCTGACGATCGTCGAGCGCGTACCGCTCGTCATCCATCCGAATGAGCATGACCGTCGTTACATGGAGACGAAGAAGGAAAAGATGGGACATATCCTCAGCGATGAGGAATTGGGGAAATGAGTGCGAGGGCGTGAGAGATGAAGACGGTTTTACTGGCACTTCTTGAACAGTATGCAGACTGGGAAGCTGCGTACGTGTCGACAGCAATTCACATGCTTGGTCAGGGAAAATTTGCGGTCAAGACAGTCTCCCTTTCGAAAGAGCCTATAACCTCCATTGGCGGTATTCATGCGGCGGCGGATTATACAGTGGATTCTGCACCGAAGAATTACGATGCTCTGCTCCTCATCGGCGGTATGAGGTGGCGTGAAGAGCGTACACAGAAGATGATCCCATTGGTCGAGCATTGTGTGAAAAACGGCAAGATACTTGGCGGGATTTGCGATGCGGCGGCGTTTTTAGCATCCATCGGTGTGCTCGATTCGGTCAAGCATACAGGAAACCGCTTGTCTGCACTGCAGGAGTGGAAGGGGACAAAATACAAGGGCGCAGAGAACTATCAGGCGAGGCAGGCGGTTTTCGACCGGAACATCATTACGGCAAACGGGGCTGCACCTCTGGAATTTGCCAGAGAAGTTCTGGCTGCGCTCCATGCTGCGGAGGAAACTCTGATCGAGGATTGGTACAGCCTACATAAGTTGGGGTATTATAATGCATCATCACACAATCAATTTGTGAAGATGATGGAGGAGTAAGGAGAAACTGACATGGCGAACATCATCGAAGGCTACATCAGCGGCAAGGGGCTGAAATTCGGCATTGTTGCCGCGCGTTTCAACGAGTTTATTGTGAGTAAGCTGGTTGGCGGTGCACTCGATACGCTGCACCGCCATGAGACGGCGGACAGTGACATCGACGTGGCATGGGTGCCGGGGGCGTTCGAGATCCCTCTTGCGGCGAAGAAGATGGCGGCGAGCGGGAAATATGATGCAGTGCTCTGTCTCGGGGCGGTCATTCGCGGCTCGACGACGCATTATGACTACGTGTGCAATGAGGTCTCCAAGGGCGTCGCGCAGGTCAGCCTCCAGACGGGCGTGCCGACGATCTTCGGCGTCGTGACGACGGAGAACATCGAGCAGGCGATTGAGCGCGCGGGCACGAAGGCAGGCAACAAGGGCACCGATGCCGCGATGGCGGCGATGGAGATGGCAAGTCTCCTCGGAAAGCTGTGATGCGATGAAGATTGGCATCATCAGTGATACGCACGGCCATGAGGGCGCATGGACGCGCGCGTGCGAGAAGTTTTTCACGGGGGCAGACCTTATCCTCCATGCAGGTGACGTCGCCTATCATGGGCCGCGCAACCCAATGAAGGCGGACTATAACCCGATGGGGCTGATCGAGCGCATCAACGCTTCGGAGATCCCCGTCATCATTGCCAAGGGAAACTGTGACTCGGATGTGGATGCGAGCTGTCTCACACTTCCCGTTCTGTCTCCCTACGCCTACGTTGTGTGGGAGGGGCGGCGCATCATCGTCACGCACGGCGATGCCGTTATGACGGATGCGGAGAAAGATGAAATGGCGCAGCATCTGCGCGCTGATCTCTTTATCAGCGGGCATGTGCACATCACCGTTCTCGAAAAGCGCGGCAATACGGTGTTTCTCAACCCTGGTTCGGTGGCGCTCTCGAAGCGCCCCGACGGGCGCAATACCGTCGCTGTCCTCGAGGACGGCACGATTCGGATTTTTGATATTGATACGGGCGATGTTCTGCATGAGCGCGCGCTCGACTGGTAAGGCAATATGGATCAACTGGTAAAAGCAACGGCGGCAAACGGACAGCTGCGCGTATTTGCGGCGGTGACGACGGATGTGGTCGCCGAGGCAATGCGGCGGCATGACTGTTGGCCCGTTGCGGCGGCGGCACTCGGGCGCACGATGACGGGCGCGCTCCTCTTTGCCGCAAATCTCAAGAACAAGGAATCCGTCACGATCAAATTCAAGGGAGACGGACCTCTCGGCACGGTGACGGCCGATGCGACGGCGGATGGCTCGGTGCGCGGCTGTGTCGATCATCCGCATGTGCATCTGCCGCTGAATGCGCACGGCAAGATCGATGTCGGCGGCGGCATTGGGCAGGGCATCCTCTCTGTCACGCGCTTCACGGGGCTGAAAGAGCCCGTGACAGGCAGCGTCAATATCGTCAGCGGAGAGATCGCCGACGATCTCATCCACTACCTCTACACCTCGGAGCAGACACCGTCCTCGATCGGGCTCGGTGTCCTCGTCAGTCCCGAGCTGCAGTGCCTCGGCGCGGGCGGCTTCTTCGTCCAGCCTCTGCCGGGCGCATCGGATGCAGTGATTGACCGCCTTGAGGCGAACCTGAAGGGGATTTCCTCTGTCTCTCACATGGTGGAGGGCGGCCTGGATGCGGAGGGCATCATCCGCAGCGTCCTCGGCGGGTTTGACGATGTAAAGATCCTTTCCCATACCGATCTTGCCTTTCGCTGCAACTGTTCGAAGAACTACATCACCGACCGTCTGCTGACCCTTGGTGAGGCAGATCTGCGCGCACTCCGCGACGACGGGACGGCAGAGGTGAAATGCCACTTCTGCGGTGCAGTTTATACCTTCGATCAGGAAGAACTCGACGCCATGTATAACGTCGCGCAGAAGATGCGTACAGGACATAGAAAATGAAGGGGCGCATCCTGCGCGAGGTGGAGCGGACACTGGCGGGGATTCCTGCCGTCATCCGCTACAAGAACATCAAGAACCTCTACCTCCGCGTCAGTGCGGATGGCAGCCGCATCGAACTCAGTGTGCCGCGCCGCACATTGCTGTGCGATATGGAGGACTTCGTCAGGCACAGGCGTGCGTGGATTGAGGCGCGCCTGCGTTCTATGCGTGCAAAAAAGCCCCCGTCGCTTTATGCGGCGGGGGATATTGTGCATCTCTGGGGGAAAGCTTGTCATATTGCCGATGCTCCGCTGGTGCACGGGAAGGCGTACGCCGAATGGGTCGGCGGGATGATTGTGCTCCACGCGCCTGCGGACGCGGATGCACAAACGCGCCGTGCGGCAGTCGATGCACTCTGCCGTCGTGAACTCACAGCGGCGATTGAACGGGAAGCACCGCACTGTGAGGCAATTGTCGGAAAACATGCCGAACGTTGGCGCATCCGCGCGATGAAGACACGCTGGGGCAGCTGCAATGTGCGGACGGCTTACATCACGCTCAATCTGCAGCTGGTACAGTATGACGTGCGTGCTCTGCGCTATGTCATGATGCACGAACTCACGCACCTATGGGTGCGTGGGCACAACGCGCAGTTCTACGCCCGCATGGATCGCTATTTCCCCGACTGGCGTGAAGTAAAGAAGGTACTAAATACTTGGGCTCGGGAAAACAGTAAGATGCAATAAAAAACGCTCCATTCGGAGCATTTTTTATTGTGCTGATTTATCTTATTTTGCCGCGCCGATCTTCTCCGCTTCCTCCGAGACGATCAGGCGTCCCGTGTGCACATCGTAGATACAGCCGTGAATCGTAATGAAGGAGGGAACGAGCGGATGAGTGCGCAGACGGCGTACATCGCGGACGAGATTCTCCTCAAGCTCTCCTGCGATTGGCATGAAGTCGATATAGTGCGCCTCGACGGCATCCCCGCCGTGCGCGGCAGCATCCTCCTCGAATCGCGCACATATCGCCTCATTGGTGAGCCCCTGCATTCCACAGTGCGTATGCTGGATCACGAACCATTCATTTGTTCCGAGCATCCTGTAGGAGATCAGCAGAGAGCGAATCACATCGTCCGATACGCGTCCACCCGCGTTGCGGATCACGTGCGCATCGCCCTCCGCGATCCCCGCAAATTTTGCCGGGTCGAGACGGCAGTCCATGCACGTGACGACGGCAAACCGCCGCGTTGGACCGTGTGATAGCCCTCCTTTGTCGCCGAATGTGGCGACGTAGCGCTCATTTGCTGCACGGATCTCTGTGACATTTGTTCCCATTGGCGAACCCCTTCTCTCTCCGATATCGCTGCAATTTCTTATAAAAAAACCGCCCGAATTAAGAAAACACGGATAAATTTAGCATGCTAATTGGGCACATCTCATTTATCAGCGATTTCTTAAACAGACGGATTTTCTATGCGCGTATTCGCTCAAACGGCACGCTCGACGCTGCCGGAACGCAGGCAGCGCGTGCATACATTGACACGCTTGACCTCACCCTTGACCAGGGCGCGGACGCGCTGAATGTTCGGCTTCCACTTACGCTTCGTCTTTACATGGGAGTGGCTCACATTGTTGCCGCTCATCATCCCTTTGCCGCAGACCTCGCATACACTTGCCATTGTTACACCTCCTCAACGTGGGCTTCACTCAAGCCGCACGCAAACACCGTGTCATTATACTATGATTCTCTCCGTTAAGCAAGGTGTCATAGAAAAAATTCTAAGAGATTCTTGATCGAATGAACTCCACTCCAAATAAGACAGATTTTTCGAAATTATCACACTGAACTATAAAGAGATAGAATAATTTTATCAATGGAAGAGGGAAAACATTCAAGTATTTCTTGAAATTTTACAAAAATGTAGTATGATAAATATGAAGGAAAAATGTATCTTGCGGGGTGTGGTTATCGTTTCGCAGAGCTGTAAGGGTGCAGCTCGGGAAAGAGGGGGATACAGATGATTACATTGCTGGGAAAGACGCGGCAAATCAATCGTCTGCTCCAACGTTCGGAAAGCGTTGAGTATGACGGGATTTCACGTGTACTGAGTAACGTCCTTGAGGCAAACGTTTATATCACCGACGAAGGAGGCCGCATCTGCGGCTATGCGTTCTATGATGATAATGACGACCTCATGACGAATGAGGCGATTGAGCTGGGACAGTTCCCGCGCAAATTCGTGGACTGGCTCAACCGACTTGAGGAGACGCGTTCCAACATCCGTGTGGGAACGGATGGCGCGTCCTTCGAGAAAGAGATGGCAGAGCTGTTCCATGAACAGAACATCGTCGTGACGCCGATCTACGGACCGCGCCGCCGTCTCGGAACGCTCGTTGTGTCGAATGCCAAGAAGGAGTTCGGCGACCCTGATCTCCTGCTCAGCGAGTACGGTGCGACCGTCGTCGGCATGGAGATGCTGCGCGACACGGCACAGAAGAACGAGGTCGAGGCACGTCAGCGTGAGGCGGTACGGATCGCCGTCGAGACGCTCTCGTACTCCGAGCGCAAGGCGGCACATGCGATTCTGCAGGAGCTCGCGAGCCAGGGGAAGTTCGAGGGAAGACTCATCGCGTCGCGGATCGCCGACGAGGCGAAGATCACGCGCTCGGTCATTGTCAATGCACTCCGCAAGTTCGAGTCCGCCGGCGTCATCGAGTCGAAGTCGCTCGGCATGAAGGGCACCTTTGTACGCGTCACGAACTCGTATCTCATGGAGAAACTGCCGGAACTCGAGGAGTACGCCGCTGATGTCCAGTGGGCGAATCTCGGCAGCGGGATGACGCTCTGAGATCGGATTTTATATTGTATGTAGATTGTAAATAAAATTTGTTGACAAGTGGGGTAAAATCCCATATAATGGCGTTCGTGAATGTGCGGCGGATGGTCTGCAAGGATCATCCGCCGCACAGCGCGGATACGGCGCGTTGGTCAAGTGGTTAAGACACCGCCCTTTCACGGCGGCTTCACGGGTTCGAATCCCGTACGCGTCACCAGGAACGGCCCGGTAGTTTAGTTGGTTAGAATGCCGCCCTGTCACGGCGGAGGTCAGGGGTTCAAGTCCCCTTCGGGTCGCCATTTTTCCTTTTGCCTCGGTAGCTCAGTTGGTAGAGCAGGGGACTGAAAATCCCCGTGTCAGTGGTTCGATTCCGCTCTGAGGCACCACCTTGTAGCTGAGTCTCCGGTGCACTGTGTACGCACTGGGGATTTTTTGTTGGACGTTCTCTGTCTTGAAGGAGCGCATGCCCGTGGAGCACTTTACGCAGATCTTTCTCTCATTCATCGCCTCATGGGGCTATGTTGCTGTCGCCGTCCTCATGGCGGCAGAGAACGCGTGCATCCCCATCCCGAGCGAGTTGATTCTCGGCTTTGCGGGCTACCTCATCTTCGCGGGACACATGTCGTTCGAGGGCGCACTCCTTGCGGGCATGGTCGGCGGGCTCCTCGGCTCGCTCTTTGCCTATGAGATCGGCGCGCGCGGCGGGCGTCCCTTTGTGGACAAATATGGAAAATATTTTCTCATCAAGCAGTCACACGTCAACGTCGCACAGGACTGGTTCGACCGCTATGGACTCAAGGCGGTGTTCTTTAGCCGCATGCTGCCCGTCGTGCGCACCTTCATCTCGCTGCCGGCAGGATTTGCCCGCGTCGACCCGAAGCGCTTCTTCCTCTATACGATTGCGGGCGCGCTCCCGTGGACGGCGGCGATCCTCTACGCTGGCATGGTGCTCGGTGAGAGCTGGACCGACCTCATGGAATACGGACACGAGGCGAGCATGATCTTCGTCGTTGTCGCCGTCATTGTGATTGTCGTCCTCTACCTGCGCTGGCGGAGAAAGAAGAATAGAAAATAAAAATGGCTTGTTGCACGAAACTGCAAATTTCGTACAACAAGCCCTCCTTTATGTCTATGTATCTGCTTCCTTGGGCGCCGGCGCTGTCTGAAAGAGCGAGACGCAGAGTCCAATGAGTGCACCGATGGCGGCGGGACAGACCCACCCCATCATGATACCGTAGAACGGGATCATGCGTGAGAGCAGCTCATGCAGAGCGGCGGGACACAACCCTGCCGCATGAAGACTGTCGATCAGCGAGAATATGAGTGTGAGAAAGATCGCTCCCTGATAGATGCTCTTTCGCCAGCCAATGAAATGATCGAAGAGCGAGAGAATCACAAAGACGATGACGATCGGGTAAATCGTGACGAGGAAGGGCACGGCAAGCGTAATGATCTGGGTCAGCCCGATGTTCGAGGCGGCAAAGCTGAACAGAATGGAGATCAGAAGGAGTCGTTCGTACGAAATGCGGCCCTTTAGCAGCTTGTTGAAGAACAGGGCAGCACTCGACGTGATGCCGCAGCACGTCGTCAGACACGCCAGCCCGATGATGACGGCGAGCAGCAGATTGCCCGATGCGCCGAAGAAAATCCCGACGGCACCCGCGAGGATCTGCCCGCCGTTCTCTGACTGCCCCAGTACCGAGGCACTTGTCGCACCAATGTAGGCGAGCGATCCATAGACCGCCGTCATGAGCGTCACCGTGATCAGTCCCGAGATCAGACAGGCCGAGCCGATGGCATGGCGATCTGTGATCCCGCGCATCTGAATCGCATTCGTCACGAGTGCACCGATGGCGATCGAGGCAAGTAGATCCATTGTCTGATAGCCGTCCTGAAATCCCTGTGCGAATGGCGCCTCTAGGTAGGCGCCTGTCGGCGCAAGGATGTTCCCCAGCGGCGCGTGGAACGCCTGAGCAAAGAGGATAAAGAGAACAACGAGTAGGGCAGGGGTCAGCATCTTGCCCACGCGGTCGATGATCTTGTTCGGGTTCAACGAGAGATAGTAGGACGCAGCAAAGAAAATCGCCGTGTAGATCAGCTGCCCTAGTGCAAAATTCTCCTCCGTGAGGAACGGGCGGATACCGATCTCAAACGAGACTGCGCCCGTGCGCGGCATCGCAAAGAGCGGGCCGATGATGAGATAGAGCAGGATGAGCAGCACCGTCGCAAAGCGCGGCCATGTCTTTTCGCGCAGCAACGGCGTATATTCCCCGCCTGTCAGTGCGATCGCCGTGATGCCGAGCAGCGGCAGACCGACGCCCGTCGCCATAAAGCCGATCATCGCAAGCAGGGTATGCTCACCTGCCGCCTGTCCCAGTGCGGGCGGAAAGATCAGATTTCCCGCGCCGAAGTAGATGGAGAACATCATAAATCCGAGCGTCAAAAGATCCTTTTTATTTAACTTGTTTATGATTGATCCCTCCGAATCATATCCAAAAATTTCGATAAAATAGTTCAATTTGCATTATTGCAGAATTGGGTCGGTATGTCAAGAAAGCATCGACGCCATTTCATGGGATATGCCGTGAATAATTCTATCTCTTTATCCCTTCATTTTATCCGTGGTTCCTTTACTAATCGGCGAATATATAGTATGATACAACTGATAACGATGATAATCTGATTTGTGGTCCTGTCACGGAGAGGATTGGTCTCGACCAGAAACGTTGTGACGTAAAACAGGTGTAAGGGGGACGTTTCTGTCCCGTATGGTGAAAGGCAGGAGTAGGCAGTATGAAATTCTATTGCGAAATTACGAGCATCGGTGAGGAATCCCTTCTGTTCCTAGATGATCCGAATGCCAACTTCATCATCATCTTTAACAATAATGCACCTGAGGAGCTGGCAGAGTTCTCCGTGCTGCACACGCCTGCGAACTACAACGCGGATCCCGCCGTCGGCGATACGCTGATCATCGGCGACAAGGCATTCACGATTACGGCGATCGGTGATGAGGCGCTGCACACGCTGCGGGAGCTCGGACACTGCACGCTTTCGTTCAAGGGCGGCGATACACCCGAACGCCCCGGCTGCATCATGCTGCAGGGCGATGCTCCTCTCGTCAAGGACGACATCAAGATGGGCGTGACGATCGAAATCCACTAACCGATGCGTCCAAGGGAGTCGCCGCAGATGCGGCGGCTTCTTTTTGCATTCTACATCAGATGCTCGACGCACAGTGCACATGATTTGCGTGCGGTTTGCGAGTATCGCCGGTGTAGGGACGTCAAATGATTTCAAAAACATATCTTTCTATGGTACAATGCAGGGGATTGAAATGTAATGGGGGCATATCTGCATGAACGATGAGAAAAATCTTGCGTGGCCGGTCTATCTTGTCCTGCTCGCGGTGGTCTCGTTTCAGATCTTTTACGGCATCGGCGGATTGGCTTTGCTCGATCCCGATGAGCCGGTCTATGCGGAGACGGCGAAGGAGATGATCCGCTTTGGCGACTATCTTTCGCCGCGCATCTACAATGAGTTCTGGTACGACAAGCCGCCCATCTTCTACTGGCTGGTTGTGGCGTCGCTCAAGTTGTTCGGCGGATTCAGTGAGCTTGCGGCACGCCTGCCGGCATCGTTTATGGCGATTGGTTCCGTTCTTCTGACCGCACTGGCGTCGGCGCGTATTTTCGGTGCGCGTACGGGATTCTGGGCGGGCATGATCACGGGGACGAGCGTCTTTCTCATGTATATGGGAAAGGCGTCCGTCACGGATACGACGCTGCTCTTCTTCATGACGGCGGCACTCTTCCTATTCATTCATCGACAGTACTGGCTGATGTACCTTTGCTGCGGACTTGCTGTTATGACGAAGGGGCCGATCGGTATTGTCTTCCCCGGCGGCATTATCTTCTTCTACCTGCTGCTTACGCGTCAGCTGGAGCTTTTGCTCCGCATGCATGTCCTGCGCGGCGTGCTGCTTGCCGCGCTTGTCGGTATGCCTTGGTACGTCTATATGTATACGGTACATGGGATGCCGTTCATCCACGACTTTATCGGCTTTCACAACATCAGCCGCTTTGCGCATCCGCTCCATCCTGTGCGCGACCACTGGTATTTCTATATCCCCGTCGTACTGCTCGGCTTTTTCCCGTGGACGGGGCTGCTCATTCAGTCGGTCAAGAACGCCTATCGTCACAGCTTCGGTGAGGAGGCGGAGCAGCTTGCGTTCTTCCAAGTCTGGTGGATCTTCGTCTTTGTCTTTTTCTCGTTTGCCCAGACCAAGCAGGTCTCCTATATGCTGCTCCTCGTTCCGCCGCTTGCGACCATCATCGGATGGAACCTCGCGCAGATGCTCGACGACTGGCGACAGACACATTTCGGCTGGGCTGGCGGCAGTGCCGTTCTCTTTCTCGTGATGGGGATTGGGTGGCTGCTTGCGGGAGACGGGCTTCCACAGCTCGCGGAGGGCGGACTTTGGCTGGGAACGCTGACACTCATCCTCGGTGCGGCGATCATCTACCATATCACCGCCTCGCATCGCCTCATGCTTGCCGCATGGCTGCACGTCATCATGGCCGTGGTGACGATGGTCATCGGCTTCGGCGTCATGATGCCGGCTGTCGAGGGAATTTTTAGCGTCAAGCAGGTTGCACGCGACTACGCAGCAGCGTATCATCCCTCCGCCGAGGAGGAGGGGCGCGTCCTCTACATCGATAAGCAGCTGCGCCCCGGTGTGATGCTCTATACGGATATCCCAGGACTTGAGGCGGATGTCAATCAGCCGGAGGAGCTCACCGCGATACGGGACGATCCACGCCCGAAGTACATCATCATGCGTGACTTTATGTACCAACGCAAGATCAAGGAACTCGGTGCGGAGCGCTGGCAGCTCGTGGAGGAAAAGGATGGACTCTGCATCTTCCGTGACGATGGACGATAATTTCTTTTGAAAAAATTTTGAGCCAAAGAAGGAGAATTCTATTTTGTGGAGAATTATTATTTGTGAAAGATGAAGTAGATCATATCTATGGCATCTGATACTCCACATTAATTACTTTGCTGTGTATTTTATTTAGGAGGATATTTATGTCAGTATTTTATCTTGCGGGGAAATCCCATCTTGTTGAGGTCTACGGCGACGAGGCACTCGATCTTTCGTGCTGCGGCAATCCGCTAAAGGAACTGAAGCCGAACACGGTCGATGCGGCGCAGGAGAAGCATGTTCCCGTGCCGACCTACGATGCGGCGAAGCATGAGGTGTCGGTCAGCGTCGGCGCGGTGGCGCATCCGATGACGGAGGAGCATCTCATCAACTGGGTGATGCTCGTCACGAAGCGCGGCACGCAGCGTGTCAATCTCACGGCAGTGGATGCACCGACCGTTACGTTTCGTCTCGCTGACGGCGATGCGCCGGTCAAGGTGCTTGCCTACTGCAATCTCCATGGACTCTGGCAGGCAGAGATCTGAGCTTTAGTTTATCCGTGATCTCTTGAACATGGATAGCCGCTGCACGTTTGTGCGGCGGCTGTTTTAGGAAGCACGGATAAACAGCCCCTTGGATTGTGCAAATGAAAAATCAGTCGCAATTCTCTCTGTACTCATGTATAATAAAATTATCGCATGAGCGATGCAGAAGAACGGCGACGGGGGGGCGATGGTATGCGCTGGGCACAGGTGAGTGTTGTGACGACGCATGAGGGCGCAGATCTGATCGGGAATATTCTGATGGAGCTGGGCGCTGCGGGGACGGAGATCGATGATCCGTCTCTCGTGAATACGTACATCGATGCAGGGCTGTGGGACTATACCGATCTGCCGCGTGCCGAGGACACGGAGACTGTGACAGTGCGCGCCTATTTGCCTGAGGATGAGCGACTCGAGAGCAGCCTCCTTACACTTACGGAGCGCATTGAGGGGCTGCGCCGCGCCGATGCTCCGATCGGGGCGGGGACAGTTTCCCATGTCTTTGTCGCGGATGAGGACTGGGCGGAGACGTGGAAAGCGTATATCCACACAGAGAAGATTGGGCGGCGCATCGTCGTGCGCCCCACATGGGAGGAGTATACGCCGTCGGGCGATGAGATCGTCATCGATCTCGATCCTGGGGCGGCGTTTGGGACGGGGGCACACGCGACGACAGCGATGTGTCTGCGCTGGCTTGAGCACGTCGTCTGCCCCGGGATGCGCGTCTATGACGTGGGATGCGGCTCGGGCATTCTCGCGATTGCGGCGTCGAAACTCGGTGCGGGCGAGGTGATCGCCATGGACTACGATCCCGTTGCAGTCTCCGTCGCCGAGGAAAACATCAAACAAAACCACGTCACGAACGTCGTCGCTCTGCAGAGCGATCTTCTCGCTGTATGTCGTGGAATGGCGCCGGCCGAGTTGATCACGGCGAACATCATCGCAGATATCATCATCCGCCTGTTTGACCAGCTGGACCAACATCTGGCGCGGGGCGGTGTCCTGCTCGCCTCGGGCATCATCGACGACCGCATCGACGATGTGGAGCAGGCGGCAAAGGAACACGGCTTTACCGTGCTCGATATGACCTGTGAAAAGGAGTGGGCGGCGATGATCATCCGCCGTACAGCGGATCTCGAAGAGGCATGAGACAGGTATTTTATCCCGGCGTGCTAACGGAGGATATTGCCATTACGGGGGGCGACGCCCATCATCTCGCCCGTGTCATGCGCGCCCAAATCGGCGACGTGATCACGGTTGTCGACGCGGCAGGACAGGCAGCGGAGATGGCGGTCACGGAACTCACGCGTGATGCCGTGCACCTCCGTATGCAGCGCGTATTGCCTGCGGAGACAGAGGGCAGAGAGGTCATCCTCGTGCAGGCGCTCCTCAAAGGAGAAAAAATGGACTTTGTCGTCCAAAAGGCGGCGGAATTGGGTGCCGTATGCATGTGTCCCATCGTGACGGAGCACGTCGTTGTGCGCTATGACGCGAAAAAGGCGGCGGTAAAGGCGGCGCGCTGGCAGAAAATCGCTGATGAGGCGGCCAAGCAGTGCGGCCGCAGGTCGTTGATGACCGTTGCCCCGATCGTCTCACTCGCGGAGCTGCTGCAGGACCCGGCGTACATCGGTGCCGCGGATACAGTGACCGTCTTTTGCTATGAGCAGGAGGAGCGGCAGTCAATGCGTACCGTACTGCGCGGCATAGAGGCGCGGCGCGTGACGCTCATCGTCGGTGCGGAGGGAGGCTTTTCCTCTGCTGAGGCGGCGGCGGTCACGGCGGCAGGCGGGCAGTCCGTCTCACTGGGACACCGCATTCTGCGGGCAGAGACGGCATCGCTCACAGCACTCGCCGTGACGCAGTATGAACTTGGAAATCTTGATACATAATAGAGGAACAACAATGAAGAAGTATACAATATGTTTGGCGGCATTCGTCGCACTCAGTGTGTTCACGGGCTGCGGAAGCAGCAGTGCGGCCGATGAAGGGCGTGCTGCGGGCGCGCAGACGCAGGAGGCGCAGAATGCAGGACACGGGCTCGTGGGGGAGGCGGCACCGAAGTTTGCCGTGAAGAATCTCACGGGCGAGGACGTCGCTGTCGAGGCGAAGGGCAAGCCCTACATCATCAATTTCTGGGCGACGTGGTGCCCGCCTTGTCAGGCGGAGATCCCGGATCTCGCGGCGTTCTATGCGACGCATCGGGAGACGGTGGATTTCTATGCCGTCAACTTGCAGGAGGAGGTACCTGCGGTTCAGAAGTTTTTGACGGAGCGGCAGGCGGAGCTGCCCGTTGTGCTGGATGCAAAGGGGAAGGCGTCGACGCTCTACGGCGTGCGTGCCATCCCGACGACTGTCGTCGTGAATGCAGAGGGAACCGTGATCTACCGTAAGACGGGTGGTGTGACGAAGGCGGAGCTGGAAGATGTCATCAACAAACACTGAGAGCTTTGTCGTTGGAGGGCACACCGCATGGAACTGACCCTCCTCGGCGGCGCATTCCTCGCGGGCGTGCTTTCCTTTCTCTCCCCCTGCGTCCTGCCCCTTCTGCCGACCTTTTCCCTGATTTTGGCGAAGAATAGCCGACAGGACGGGCGGGAGGCACAGCGTCTCTACGTCAATACAGCGGCATTTCTGGCAGGGTTTACCGTCGTCTTTGTCTTGCTTGGGGCGACGGCATCCCTGCTCGGCGCATGGCTTTTCTCCTATCAGGAGATCTTGCGGCAGGGCGCGGCACTGCTCGTCATACTCATGGGACTCTTCATGACGGGATGGATCCGCATCCCACTCCTTCTGCGCGAGTATCGCCCCTTTCAGCGGCGCGGCTTTGACGGCGTCGGCGGGGCATTCCTCCTCGGGTGTGGCTTTACACTCGGATGGACACCGTGCACGGGACCCGTCCTTGCGACGATTCTGCTCTATGCAGGCAGCGCGGCGACCGTCGGGGCGGGGGCTCTGTTGCTCCTCGTCTACAGCATGGGCTTTGCCGTGCCGTTTTTCCTCCTCGCTGTGATTTGGCGGCGCCATATCATGAAGCTGCGTGGCTTCTATCAGTATCTGCCGCGCATTCAGCAGGCAGCGGGTGTCGTGCTCATCCTCCTCGGTATTCTGCTCTGGGCGGATGGACTAAGCTATCTCGTTCGGATTTTGTCTTAGGGAATCGCTAATTTTATCCATGTTGTTTGAACCAACGGTCTTCCTTCAATATGAGGGGAGACCGTTTTCTCATTGAACTTTAAGACAGTGTGTGGTATGGTATAGTATAGACAGTGTATTCATGGAGGTAGATAGTATGAAAACATATGGAAGAAATACCGCAGGATTTTCCATGCGTGAGATTGTCTTTACGGGGCTGATGACAGCTCTTGTCTTTGTGGCGACCTATGTGCCGCATATACCGATTCCGCTCGGCTACGCGCATCTCGGCGATGCCGTGATCTTCCTGCTCGCCGTGCTTGCACCGCGCCGCAGCGTCCTTTTCGCCGCGTGCCTTGGCTCGGCGATGGCGGATATTTTCGGCGGCTTTGCACTGTGGGCAGGGCCGACCATCCTCATCAAGCTCATCATGGCGGAGATCGTCTGCCGCTTGGGACGAAGCAATGCTGTTCCGGCGGGACGCGCGCGGTGCGCGGCGGCCTTTCTCCTCGCAAGCCTTTGGATGGCGGCAGGATATACCCTAGCGGGAGCGGTGCTCTATGACGGTATGGCGGCGGCGCTCGCATCGACGCCCGGGCTTCTCGCCGAGGGCATTGCCAATAGTATACTCGCATTGCTCCTTGTGCCTGCCCTGCGGGAACATGTTCCGCGGTGGTAAACGCACGGAGGGAAGAACAATTGCTGTATCTATGCTGTTATGAGAGAGGATAATGTCTTGCTTGAAACACTTTCACTTCCGATGCCTCAGCTGCCGACGCCTGCCTGCGCTATTCAGCGGGACGATGGACAGGTCGTACTGACGGCAGGGTCGCGATCACAGCTTTTGAGCGGAACAATTGCATCGACGAATGATGACGCACATATACTGATTGGACGGTATGCTTCTCTTGGACGAAATATCACCTTTGATATGGAGGATAGAGCCAGCAGAGCATCTGCAGCGGCATATCCTTTTTCTTTTTGGTCACCGTCCCCGGCGGAAGATGTGCCCGAGCGCAGGCAGATCATCATTGGAAATAATGTGCGTATCGAATCAAATGTGATCTTCAGGGGCGGTATTACCGTAGGAAACGGAGCCATTGTTCGTGCAGGGGCCGTTTTGATGGAGGATGTGCCGCCCTATGCCGTTGTTGAAGGGAATCCGGCGCGTGTTGCAGGCTATCGCTTTGACGTGGATACGATCCGTCAGCTTCAGCGCATCAAATGGTGGAATTGGCCGGAGGAGGATATTCGGAAGAACATACATATTCTGGCAGACAATGTCGATGCATTTCTTATGAAATTCCAACCGCCCGTGCATGAAATATCCGATGAGACCGTGGAGATTCTCCGTGAATTCAAGGAGCAGGGCTATCGCGTTTATTATTTTGTACCGGACGTTGATTCCCCGGAGGGAATCTGGCGAAAAGTGATTCGCGCCTATCTATCAGCGTATACCGCGAATGATAAGACGGCACTCCTCCTTAGCCTTTCAGGGGAAAATGCGGAAGCAGTGACGGCCAAAATTCAGCCGTTGATGAACACAATGGGGGAAAATGCACCTCTCATTTTGACGCACACATGGAATGAGGAACATCTTGGTCGGATCTTTTCTTATGTCGATGATCTGATTACGACAAAGGATGGGATCTCATCCGTCTGTGTGGATTATGCTTCCCATGAGAACGTGCGCGTATCGTATGGATGCGACGATAAGGAACAGATCTTTCCCCGTGAAAAGGAGATTGACATTTCCGTCTGTGTTCTCAGCTATCAGCCGGATTACGAGAAGCTTTTCGCAACGCTCACGTCAATCGTTCAGCAAGTACACTGTTCCTTTGAGATCATCATCGGTGATGACGGAACGCCGAATTTTCCTCAGGAAGAGATTGAACTGTGGCTGCGGCAGCAAGGATGCCGTGACTTTACGATCCTGCACAGTACAGAGAATCACGGCACGGTAAGGAATATGATGCAGATGCTCTCTGCTGCACGTGGGAGATATATCAAGGCAATCTCACCGGGGGATTATCTGTATTGCAATGATGTCCTTGGGAAAATGCTCCGCTTTATGGAGCAGGAGCACTATGCTGTGGCATTCGGACGGGCGTGTTACTATCATCATGACGGGAGTTCCTATCAGCTGCTCGATACAATGAGTCCGCTGAACCTTGAAATTTATGAAGCAAAGGACTATGATGCTGTAAAAAAAGCCTGTGTGATTTACGGAGATTTCATTCTTGGTGCACTCCTGATGGGGGAGCGCAGGATGATTACCGCCTATACGAACGAGATTGTCGGACATATTATCTACGGGGAGGACACGATCTATCTCAGAATGCTCGCCGATGGTATTCCCATCGGCTTTTGGAATCACAATTTTATCTGGTACGAGGTGGGCACGGGGATCTCTACAAAGGGGGGAGATGCATGGCGAAAACGCCTCGGGAAGGACATGGATGTGTGCCTCTTTATCATTGAACAGCTGCACGCGGAGATACGCGAAGAAAAGGAGAAAATCCTAAGCGGAGCCAATGGCAAGACAATGCGCGATCTGCAAAAAAAATATCGCACCGATGCCTTTGAAGCGTATATCGCGGAACATGGATCCTATCTGCAGGATGTCGATGAAGGTGAATTAGAGCGTCTCGTTCATGCGCCTGTTGTGCGGGGATGATTCCTTTAGCAAAACGGCGGAGCATTCGAATATATACATGAAAGTAATCCACATGGGTCGAGGAGAGTACGATGCAGATCGTAAAATATATGTTTCAGCCACACGGAGATGAACGCGGCATGCTCGTTGCTCTGGAGGAGTTTACGGATATCCCGTTCCGCATCAAACGCGTCTACTATATGTATGATACGGTTGCAGGGGTCGTGCGCGGGCATCATGCGCATAAGAAACTGGAACAGATTTTGATCTGTATTCATGGCTCGTGCAGGATCCGCCTCGACAATGGACGAGAAAAAAAGGTCGTGCCGCTGGAAAAACCATACGAAGGACTTTATATCTCCCACGCCATGTGGCGCGAGATGTACGATTTTTCTCCGGATGCCGTACTCATGGTGCTCGCCTCGGAGGTCTATGATGAGTCGGACTATATACGGGATTATGATGAATTTTTGCGGATGGTGGAGGCGAAGGGATGAAGATTGATCTTGCGGTTCTGCATCGGCAGTATGATCTTCATGCGGCAGAATATGATGCGGCGGCTCTGCGTGCCCTTCGCTCTGGGTGGTACATCATGGGCCCGGAGCTCTCGGCATTCGAGACGGAGTTCGCCGCCTATACGGGGGCAGCGCATGCTGTCGGACTGAATTCAGGACTTGATGCGCTGACGCTCTCTGTGCGTGCCCTTGGGATCGGTGCGGCGGACGAGGTCATTGTCCCGGCAAACACCTATATCGCCACGGTGCTTGCCGTCACGGAGAATGGGGCGACACCTGTCTTTGTTGAGCCTGATGTGCACTACTGCATCGACCCCGACTGCATTGAGGTGGCAATTACTCCGCGCACGCGAGCGATTATGGTCGTGCATCTCTATGGACAGGCTGCTGCTATGCCGGCAGTGATGGAGATCGCAGAGCGGCATCATCTCTTTGTCATCGAGGACTGTGCCCAGTCGCATGGGGCACACTTTGGCGATACGATGACGGGGTGCTTCGGTCATGTCGGCTGTTTCAGCTTCTACCCGACGAAGAACCTCGGTGCATTCGGCGATGCGGGTGCTGTCGTGACAGACGATGCAGTGCTTGCCGAGAAAATCCGTATGCTGCGAAACTACGGCAGCAAGGAAAAATATCATAATGAGCTCTGCGGCGTCAACTCCCGTCTGGATGAGATACAGGCGGCACTCCTGCGCACGAAGCTGACGCATCTTTCCGCATTGACCGAGGAGCGCAGGGAAATTGCAGCCAAATATCATGCAGGGATCAAGAATGAGCACATTCATCTCCCAGAGGTACGTGAGGGCGCGGAGCATGTCTATCATCAGTTCGTCGTTCGCACGTCGTCACGTGACCATTTTAAGGAGTATCTCCACGCACATGGCATTGAGACGGTGATCCACTATCCCATTCCCCCGCATCTCGCGGAGTGCTATGCATATCTCGGGCACACACGCGGCAGTTTTCCGCGCACGGAGCAGTACGCCAACGAGGTGCTGAGCCTGCCGATCTTTAACGGCATGCGGACAGACGAGATCACCTATGTGATCGATATTGTGAATGGTTATCGCCCATCCGTGCCACAGTGTGTGATGCAGAAAGGACATAGATGATCATGCCCTCCTCAACACAGCTGTATGATGTTTCGGTCTGTGTCCTTACCTATCACCCGGATTATGATAGGCTCTTTATTACGCTCACATCCGTTATTCGCCAGAAGGGCTGTACCTGTGAGATCATCATTGCGGATGATGGTACGCCGGATTTCCGTCAGAAAGAGATCGAGGCGTGGATGGCGGAGCATGATGTCGAGGATTACTGCATCGTGCGCAGTGCAGCGAATACGGGCACCGTTCGGAATGCGCTGAACGCATATAAAGCTGCCGGTGGTCGGTATGTCAAGCTGATCTCGCCCGGCGATTATCTATACGCCGATACCGTATTGGCGGAGATGATGAATTTTATGCAGAGCGAGAAGTATAAAATTGCATTTGGTCGGGCGTGCTATTACGTGGTGACGAATGGTGTATACCAGCTGGTCAACCGCATGCAGCCATTTCAGCTGCGCCCTTATTTGGAAAAAGATATTTCTGCCGTCAAGGAGGCGTATCTGGTCTATCAGGACTATGGTGTCGGTGCTGCCTTTATGGGAGAACGAGATCTTCTCATCGCCTATACGGAGATAATATGCGGGCGTATTGTTTATACGGAGGACGCTGTCTATCCGATCATGATCGCCGATGATATTCCCCTCGGGTTTTGGAATCGGAATCTGATTTGGTATCATTATGGCAGCGGAATATCTGACAGCGTATCGGAGGTGTGGAAGAAGCGCCTGCTGCATGACAGTAAAGTGACGTTAGAGATTATCATCGAGCGGCACCGTGAGATTTTGGATATGGTTTTTGGCGCGCAAAAAGACGGGCATGATGCAGGCCCGTCGTATGAGCAGCGGCGTGAGGCCTACTATGCAGAGGCACAGCATCTTTTGGACAACGGCTCATATTGGAAAAATGTTGATCCGGCAGAGCTGACCAAGTTGGTGCATGCGGACGCAGTATTTGCCAGATAAGTATGGCGGACGTCACACAACCAATATATGTTGAATTGAGTATGGAGGGGTGTTTGTGGACGAGAGTATTTCGTACCATCCGGATATTGATGTTTCGGTTTGTGTGCTTACCTATCATCCAAATCCGATAAAGCTATTTGCGACATTGGAATCCATTGTCTGTCAGCAGGGGTGTTCTTTTGAAATTATCATTGCGGATGATGGAACTCCCGATTTCGACCGCAGTGTAATAGAGTCGTATTTTGCGCAGAAGGACTTTCATCGCTATACGATCGTGACAAATCCATACAATCAGGGAACGGTAAAAAATACGGCGAGTGCATTTCCTGTCATGCGGGGTCACTATATTAAAGTGATTTCGCCTGGTGATTTTCTATACAATGAAGATGCTCTGGCACGGATGCTGCGATTTGTCGAGGAGAATAACTATCAGGTTGCCTTTGGTCTGACGTATTACTATCAAGTATTGGAAGATCAAATCTATAAGGTACTCGGACAGCTTCAGCCTTTTAACTTGGAGTCGTATCGCAGAAAAGCTTTTTCTGACATACAGGCAGAATACCTTATGATCCCTGATTTTCCTGTTGGTGGTGCATTTTTTACCGAGGCGAAATTGCTAATCTCGTATACAAAGAAGATTTTGGGACGGATTGTCTACGGTGAGGACTGTGTCTATAACATCATGATTGCGGATGGGATCGAGCTAGGATTTCTTGATGATCATTTTATTTGGTATGAATATGGTTCAGGAGTTACGTGGCAAACGGAGTGGAACTCAAGAATTCACGCCGACATGTGTATGTATTATGCGATAATAGCAGAAAACCACCCCGAATGGCGCAATTTGTGTCTCTGGAAGATTGATCCGGAGCATCATGACGGAAGGGTATTTCAGCAGTATATTGATCAGTATGGAAAAGAGAGAATTCCACAATCGCGTCAAGACAATGAGAAATATCTGCAGCAGATCAACCAAGACTATTTAATACGGTGGCTCCGGTCTGGTATCTTATTTGCACAGGATCAGGCATAGGGAGGGAGAAGCATGCGTTATCCCCATCTGAATGGGAGCATGACTAAGTTGAGAGAAGTCACGCCGGCGTACTTCCCATACATCATTTCATGGCGCAACGACCCTGCGAACAATCGGTATCTCAACCAGCCGTACCGTCTCGATATGGAAAAGCAGCGTGCGTGGTATGAGCACTATATGGCCGATGACACGCAGGGGCTGCTCGTTGTCGTTGACAAGGAGTATGATACACCCTTTGCGACCATGGGATGGACGGCCTATGATGCGGAGCGGCATCGCTGCATCACGGGACGTCTGCTCGTCGGTGACCGCCGCTATCGGGGAAGCGCTCATTTTGCCGAGGCGACACTTCTTTTTGCTGACTATGTATACGATACATTAGGTGTGGACGTATGTTATGCACACATTGTACGCGAAAATGCCGCATCGCTCCGTTATCATGAGAAATATGGATTCCATCCGAATGAAGGGGAAATGCAGTTTCCGGAGGAACGCATCGTGAACGGGATGGAGCAGGTCGAATATCTGCGGCGGCGGGCAGACTGGTGCAGTGTACGGGAAGCTGCGGTAAATCGTATTGATGCAGCACGGAGAAACAGGCGTGAAAGACAGGGATGACGATGGAGGATCATGTATTTTATCATCCGCAGATTGCGGCATATTATCTGCAGGAGATGCACAATCGTCAGCATGTACAGAAGAAAATGCGGGTCGTATTTCTCGTACAGGATGCCAGTGTCTGGGATAAGCAGTCACCAGTGTATGATGCTCTTGCACAGGATGAGGAAGCGGAGGTCATTATCGTTCTGCTTCCGACCTATCGTGCGATGGATGCCGAGGCGGGCAGGTGCGCTGGGCGGTATGATGAGGACGAGTGGCATTTTTTTCATGACCAATATCCTGACGTCTATGATTTCACCAATGTTCTTGATCTCCGTATTCTGGAGCCGGACTATATTTTTCTCGCCATTCCGTATGAGGGGCTGCGTCTGCTCCGTGGGACGCGAACGCCGGAACTTGCGAAGATCGCAAAGCTTTGCTATATCCCCTATGGGACACAGGGGACAAAGTTCTTTCTGCAAAGTGAAGTGAAGATGGACGGCTTTTTTTCCTATCTGTCGTTTCAATTCTGCGACTCACACGAAGAAAAGTCCATGCTTGACGCTTCCTACACAGAAAACACGTCGATTGGGTTACAACACTTTGAGAATCTAGGATATCCTGGCTTTGAGGCATATCTTCGTCAGTACAAGGAAGAGAATACGATAACGCGTGTCCTCTGGACACCACGGTGGACGATGGACGGACCGGCGGGCGGCAGCCATTTCCTTGCCTATCGGGATGCATTTACACAATTTGCCATTACACATGGCAGCGATCGGGTGAAATTCGCCATACGTCCGCATCCGCTGATGTTTCGGCACATGCTCCAGCGCGGCTATATGACGGAGCAGGAGATTGCGGACTATAAGGCGCTTTTGGCAGCGCATGGCATTGCGCTGGATGACAGCCGTCAGACGCCGTTTGATGCGCTTACAGCGGCGGATATTCTTCTGACCGATTTTTCGTCGATCAATATGAATTTTTTCCTCATGGATCGACCGATGATTTATTGCCCGCATGATCCCGATCTGTCGGAAGACTATACGTTGATGCTCGAGGGGAGCTATGCGGCAGAGACATGGGAACAGGTGGAGACGTATCTCCTGCATCTGATTCGCGGAGAGGATCCTGCCGCACTGCGCCGACGCGAAATAGTCGCCGAAATGCGTGCAAAGCATATGGGTGCGGCCGAGCGTATTGCAGCGCGGTTGAAAGAGGACTTTGCAGAGGGGCTGTCGCCGCAGATCATTTATGCGCACGCAGCGGAACGGTGGATTTTTGACCGCAAGAAAGAGTTGATCAGAGAGATCGCAGGATGGCCTGCGGGACGACTTGCAGCGTTCCGGACGCAGCCTTGGTATGACGGCTATCTGGCTCTTTTGCCGCTGCGCCTGCGCGGTGATGTGGTGGCATGGGGGGAGGACGAGCTGCGGAAAACGCTCGTTGAGCTCTATGCCGCTGAGGCGACTCGTGAACGGCGCAGCTGCATCGTTCTCGCGATGCTCCTAGTCGCCGATCCGCTGCAGCTGCCTGTGCCAATGGAGATTGATCTCTGGCCGGATGGCCTCTATCGTGACATACTGGCGGTCTTTCGGGAGATGAGGATGAACCTTTAAGAAATCATGGGTGAGATGGATGAATTGAATTTATCCGCGCTTTCTCAACATGAAAGAAAGAGGAATGAAGTCGATGGACAAGGAGCAGGAGCAGTTGATCCGGCGGACGATTCGCCTGCATTTTGGGCAGAGTGCCGCAAAAGGGATTCTTCTGCCGCTGAAGGAAGGCATGACAAATGATTCGTTCCTCTTTACCGCGGATGGGAAAAAGTATATTTTTCGCTGCAATGGAGAGGGGATGGAGCGCCTGATCAACCGCGAAAACGAGAAGGCAGTCTATGAGCTCCTGTCTGACACGGGCATCACGGAGCGCATCGTGGCACTAAGTACGCAGCCGGGGTATAAGATCTCACGTTACTATGAGCACTCCCATGTCTGTGACCCACATAATGAGCAGGAAGTCACTTCCTGCATGGAGGCACTGCGTTCTTTTCATGAGCGCAGGCTGCGCGGCGTGAAATCATTTGACCCGTTTGCCGAGCTCCTCTTTTATGAGACGCTGATGCCGGAGAAGAAATGCAGATGCAGTGTGTACCGCACGGTGCGCGAGCAGGTCTTTTCTCTTCGCCCTTTTGTTGCTTCATTTTTGGCGGGGGCGGAGATACTCTGTCACATTGATGCAGTTTCGGATAACTTTCTCTTTGTGGAGGGAAGGGAGCGGCCTTATCTGATCGATTGGGAGTATGCAGGTCTGTCGGATCCGCTGATTGACATCGCCATGTTCGCCATCTATGCCGACTATCATGAGGATGAGACAGAGCAGCTCATCGCGGCATACTTTCCTGAGGGCTTTGATGCTCTGCTGCGTGCACGTGTCTATACCTATATGGCGGTGGGAGGACTTCTCTGGTACGATTGGAGTGTCTATAAAAGCTCGCTCGGCGTGACATTCGGGCCGTACGAGGAAAATCAGTTCCGATTTGCGAAGGAATACGCCGAAAAAGCACGGAAACAATGGGAGATGCTGTGATGGTACGGTATCCGATGTGGGTGATGCTCGGCATCATGAGCGGACTCCTCTGGGGCTGCAACAACTATCTCTACGGTGTCGGTGCATCGGCGGCAGGGGTAGGACTTGCTGTCGGCATTGGTTTTCCACTCGCCTGTACGGCAGTCAACGATATGAGTGCCGCGATCTTTTTGCTCGCGGTGAATGGCCTACGCGGGACATTTCGTGCAATACGTACGGTCGTTAGCCGATCCGGCTTCTTCCTCTGTGCCGCCGCCCTGCTTGGCGGGCCGATTGGACAACTCTCCTACTGCCTTGGCATCCTGTGGGCGGGACCGACCTATGCGCTGGCGCTCTCGGCCCTCTATCCTGTTGTTGGCTGCCTTTTGGCGCGCCTGCTCCTGCATCAGCAGGTCACCCTGCGCATGGGGATTGGTATCGTTCTTGCTGTTGCCGGCGGAGTGATCACGGGGGCTGTGCCAGCGGATCGTGCGCCGCTGCTCCTTCTCCCGGGGATGGCGTGTGCGCTTCTTGCCGCCCTCTGCTGGGGCGGTGAGATTGTGCTGGCTGTACGCGGCATGGCGGACATCGAGCCGGATCTTGCCATCACGCTGCGTGAGTGCATCTCAGGAATGGTTTTGCTGGGGATCACACTGGCCTTTTTCTCGGACGATGCTCTTCTGAATGCACTCTCCGCAGCTCCTCTGTCCTTTATGACCCTAGCCGCCGCGGGCGCTGTTGCGGGCGCGTCCTATTTTCTCTGGTATGCGGTCAATCGTGCCATCGGCTGTGCGCGTGGTATGGCGACGAATGCGACCTATATTATATGGGGCGTATTGCTGCAGTGGGGCATTGCCGGGGCGGAGATCTCGGGACAGATGGTGGTGGGCTGCGGCCTCGTCTTTCTCGGAGTCCTTCTTGTATCGCTGTATCCGCATTCTGAATGAGCCGATGATTGAGGCATGGGAGACGATATGACCAAAGATGCATTTGATGCGGCAATCGCATCGCTTGATGCAGATGATGCCGTGCGGCGGGCACAGGCAGCGGAACGCCTTGCCCCCTATCGCGTGACAAATGCGGTGCTGATGGCGGCGGGTTATGGCAGTCGTCTTGCGCCCATCACAGACCATACGCCGAAGGGGCTTCTGCGCGTCCGCGGTGAGGTGCTGGTCGAGCGTCAGATCGCACAGCTCCGCGCGGCGGAAATTGCAGACATATTTCTCGTCGTCGGATATCTGAAGGAACAATTTTCCTATCTGGCATCGGATCCGCACATTCATCTGGTCGACAATGAAAACTATCATTACTGCAACAATACGTCGTCCATTTTTCGTGTGCTCGACGTGCTCGATAATACCTATATATGCTCGGCAGACAATTACTTTACGGAGAATGTTTTTACACCGTATGTCTACCGCTCCTACTATGCGTCGGTGTATGGCGATACACCCAGCGAGGAGTACTATCTCACCGTGGACGGCAATGGACGCATCACCGACGTGCAGATTGGCGGCGCGCATGGATGGTATATGCTCGGGCAGGCATACTTCTCGCGGGCGTTCAGCGCGCGTTTTGCTGCGCTCCTGCGCGAGGCGTATGAGCAGGATCCATCCGTGCGCGGTCTGCTCTGGGAGCAGTTCTATATGCGCCATATTGAGGAACTCGCGCTCGAGCGGCGGGAGTATGCAGACGGCATCATTTATGAATTCGATTCGCTGGCGGATATACAGGCGTTTGATGAAGGATTCCCAGTGGACTATTACATAAACTGAGAACTACTATTGATTATCCTCTAGTAACATATGTTACGTCGATGGAGTATTCCCTTTGCTATAATCGGACACAAGAAATGTGGATTTTCGCAAAGGAGAGTTATCTATGGATGCTAAGATGTTTTGTTTTCAGTGTCAGGAGACGGCAGGCGGAAAGGGCTGCACGGTGCAGGGCGTCTGCGGCAAGAAGCCGGATGTCGCGGAGATGCAGGATCTCCTCGTCTATGTGACGAAGGGACTTGGTGCGGTGACGACGGCGCTGCGTGCGGCGGGCAAGCAGGTCTCGGTGGAGACGAATCATCGCATTACGATGAATTTGTTCGTGACGATCACGAATGCCAATTTTGACCGCGAGGCGATCATGGATGTGATCGAGGAGAGCCTTGCGCTGAAGGCACAGCTTCTGCGTGAGCTTGGCGATGTGTCGAGTCTCCCGGCGGCGGCGCAGTGGACGGGCGCGCGTGCGGACTTTGCGGCGAAGGCCAAGACGGTCGGCGTGCTCGCAACGGAGAATGAGGATGTGCGCAGTCTGCGTGAGCTGACGATGTACGGTCTGAAGGGTCTTTCGGCGTACATGGAGCACGCGAATGCGCTCGGGTATGAGGACGAGGCGGTGGATGCGTTCCTGCAGAGCGCCCTAGCAAAACTCCTCGATGACTCGCTGAACGGCGATGCGCTGACGGCGCTCGTCCTTGAGACGGGCAAGTGGGGCGTTGCGGGCATGGCACTCCTCGACAAGGCGAATACGGAGAGCTACGGCAACCCCGAGATTTCGAAGGTGAAGCTTGGTGTCAGAAACCGCCCCGGCATTCTCATCTCGGGTCATGATCTCAAGGATCTCGAGCGTCTTCTCGAGCAGACGAAGGGGACGGGCGTCGATGTCTACACGCACGGCGAGATGATTCCTGCGCACTACTATCCGAAGTTCAAGAAGTACGACAATCTCGTCGGCAACTATGGCAATGCGTGGTGGCAGCAGAAGGAGGAGTTCGAGAAGTTCAACGGGCCGATCCTCATGACGACGAACTGCGTTGTGCCGCCGAAGGACAGCTACAAGAACCGTCTCTTCACGACGGCGGCGGTCGGTGTGGAGGGCTGCACACATATTCCCCTCGTGAACGGCGAGAAGGATTTCACGCCTGTCATCGAGTGCGCGAAGAAGTGTGCACCTCCGACGGAGCTGGAGACGGGCGAGATCGTTGGCGGGTTTGCCCATGAGCAGGTCTTTGCTGTGGCGGACAAGGTCGTTGAGGCCGTCAAGAGCGGCGCGATCAAAAAGTTCGTCGTGATGGCGGGCTGCGACGGCCGTATGAAGTCGCGTGAGTACTATGCGGACTTCGCTGAGGCACTGCCGAAGGATACGGTGATCCTGACGGCGGGCTGCGCGAAGTACAAGTACATCAAGAAGAATCTCGGCGACATCGGCGGCATTCCGCGTGTGCTTGATGCGGGGCAGTGCAACGATTCCTACTCGCTTGCCCTCATCGCCCTGAAGCTGAAGGAAGTGTTCGGTCTTGACGATGTGAACAAGCTGCCCGTGGTGTACAACATCGCGTGGTATGAACAGAAGGCAGTCATCGTACTGCTTGCTCTGCTTCACCTCGGCGTGAAGAACATCCACCTCGGTCCGACGCTGCCCGCGTTCCTCTCGCCGAATGTGGCAAAGGTACTCGTGGAGACGTTCGGCATCGGCGGCATCACGAACGTGGCGGACGACATGAGAGCGTTCGGCATCGAGGGTACGGCGGTATAAGCCAGCCATCATTGATTTTTGAAAAAAGCGTCTGTCGTGCATGGCAGACGCTTTTATTATTGTTGTGTTTATGATATGATACGTATGATAGAGAGATTAGAAAATGTAAGGGGGAGGTTATGCAGAGGTTCAGGAGGTTTTTTCGTATTGCACAGATATTATGGGAGAATCTGCGTGCATTTCGTCCGCCAGCGGCCTTTTTGGTGATCGGTCTTTTTTGCTGTGGATTTATCCAAGATTTTGGCTCTGCCTATGTCGCTGTCCTGATGGCGCTCCTCACGCTCGTGGTCTATTTCCTCGGGCGCAGGCTTGGCGACTGGGGCCAGTTGATGATCGGCATCGCTTTTTCGCTCTGTGTGGTCGGAGCCATGACGGCATCGATCTTTATCGGGTATTTTTTCTATTCCGATTTCTCGCCGAATGGGCGGGAGAACTATGCGGAGATACGGCGCGATTTTTTCCCGCATGAGATTCCGTCGACAGCGTATGATGTCACGGTGTGGAGCCGCGTCAGCTTTGGGCGGGGATGGGATGAGTCGTATCTTTCCTTTGGTGATACGAAGGAAAATATCCGCAAATATGAGCTGCAGGGGCGTGAGCACTCGGAACTCCGTACGCGCCATCCCTATATCAACGATACGATCCGTGTGCCGCGCATCGTGGTGGATGAGAGCAAGGTGCTTCCGCGCTTTGCCGCACTTCCCCTTTGGCAGCGCATCTTCTTTGACTATACGCCGCACCCGGCAAAGTGGGAGGAGCTGACGGGGAAGTATGCCTTCTACGTGTGGAACGGCAGCGATGATTTTGACCGCCCGCGCGCGGACATCATCGGCATCTCCGAGGATGGTACACATGTGATTTTTTACGCGGTGGGGAGATAGGGAGCTTGTTTATCAGTAATTGCATAAAAAGACAGCGGACGGAAGTGCATTTCCGTCCGCTGTCTTTCTAGGGAATCGCTGATAAAATGAAGTCCGTCAGATTGGCGTAGATTTTTTCGTCCGATTGAGGAGGCAAACCGGACGCATAGCGAGGGCTATGTGGAGGATTTGCCGACAAAAAGCGGGCAAAAAAGATGCGCTAAGATGGCGGTGCTGAATTTATCAGTGCTTCCCTATAATACGGCGTGCAGCAGCTCCTTGGTATCGCGCTCATGCGGTTCGCGCAGGATGTCTGCCGTTCTGCCCTGTTCGATGATGCGTCCGTGCCGCAAGATGAGGATGCGATCGGTGATGGAGCTGACGAGGGGGAGGTCGTGGGAGATGAAGAGGAGGCTCATGCCGTGCTCTTTTTGCAGGCGACGGAGGAGCGTGACGATTTTCTCCTGCACACAGGTATCGAGTGCCGAGGTCGCTTCGTCACAGATGAGGATGTCAGGGGATACTGCCATCGCACGTGCGATGGCGGCGCGCTGACATTCGCCGCCGCTGATCTCGTGCGGGTATCGCGCGGCATAGGAGGCGGGGAGTTCCACGTCCTCGAGGAGGGCGGTGATGCGGTGATCGGTAATCTCCTCATCGGGGGGACAGAGGTTACAGATGGTTTCGCCGATCGCTGCACCGATGCTGCGGCGCGGGTTGAACGAGCCATGTGCGTCCTGAAAGACCATCTGGACGCGGCGACAGAGCTCTCTGCGCACACGGCCCGATGCGCCGACGACGTTTTTCCCCGCGAGCAGGATGCGTCCCTCTGTCGGGGTGAGCAGTCCTGTGAGGAGCTTGGCTGCAGTGGACTTTCCGCTGCCGCTTGCGCCGACGATGCCGAGGCGTTCGCGTTCATACAGAGAGAAGGTCATGGCATCGACCGCCTGCGTCCGCGCAGTGTCTCCGTCAAAGTGCATGGAGACGTTTTCAAAGCGCAGAAGCGGGGGCTCCGCACAGGGGGTGCCTTTCGAGGGGCTGACCTCTGTGTAGGATGGACTCTGTGATGGATCGCCGATTCGGGGAACAGCGGCGAGCAGATGCTGCGTGTCCGCGCACTGTGGATGGGCCAGTAGATCGTCCGTCACGCCCTGTTCGATGATGCGTCCGTCCTTTATGACGGCGGCACGGTCGGCGATGTGGCGCAGCACGCCGATATTGTGCGTGACGAGGAGCATCGCTGTGTCGTCCTCGTCGCGCAGGGTGCGCAGAATTTGCAGTACCTGCCGCTGCAGCGCCGCATCGAGTGCTGAGGTTGGCTCGTCGGCGAGCAGGAGGCGCGGCCGCAGGGCAAGTGCGAGCGCTATCGCGGCGCGCTGCGCCATCCCACCCGACAGTGTGAAGGGATAGGCGTCGAGAATGTGATCGGCGTCAGTGAAGCCCATGCGGTGCAGGAACTCTGCCGCGCGCTCCGTAATCTCCGCATCTGCATATGCGCCATGTGCCCGCATCGCCTCGGCAAACTGTGTCCCGATGCGGCGCGTCGGGTTCAGTGATGCACCTGCGTACTGAAACACGATGCCCATTTCCGCGCCGCGCAAGCGGCGGTATTCCTCCGCTGTGCACGCATACAGGTCGTGCCCGTCGAATCGGATCGTGCCCGCGCGGCGGATGAGCCCTGTTTCGCGTATGTCCATGATTGCCTTGAGCAGGGTGGACTTTCCGCTGCCGCTCGCACCGACGATGCCGAGCACCTCGCCCGGCGCGACCTGCAGCGTGATGTCATGCAGGATGGTACTGTCTCCATACCCTGCGCATAGCCCGTCGATCTGCAGGAGGGGAGGCGTCACATGGCATTCGTTTTTTTCAGCCATTTATTCTTTGTCCAGGTCTTTGGTGACCTGATAGTAGTCCGAGGGCGTAGAGAGGAGACCGCTCACACCCTTTGCCATGCCGACCTGCATGGTGTTGAATCCGATGAAGTCCATCGCGCGGTCGTCGACCACCTGCTGCTGGATCTGGTTGACGAGCTGGATGCGCTGTGTGGGATCAAAGGTGACCGCGAGCTGCGTCAGGGCCTGATCTGCGGCGGCACTGCGGTAGTGCCCGTAGTTGGCGACGCCCGTACTGCCCACCGCGTCGCGCAGGAAGGCGTAGGGGTCGCCCGTCGGCATGGTGACGACGGAGTAGATACCGAGGTCAAAGTCGCCGCTGTTGAAGAAGCTGGCCTTCTCGTGTGGATCCACCTCGATCTTGATCCCAATGCGGCGAAGCTGCGACTGTATTTCCGTGGCGATTGCCTCCGAGGAGAGGCGGCGGTAGATGCTGAGACCGATGATGAGCGGGACCCCGTCCTTTTCGACGATGCCGTCGCCGTCGCTGTCCTGATAGCCCGCCGCAGCGAGGAATGCATGCGCCTTTGAGAGATCATAGGAAAGCGGCGCCGGGGCGCGGTAGGGTGTCGATGGGAGGAAGGCACCATTTGCGGCGGTCATTGCACCCTTGAGGTACTGCGTTCCGATGATGTCTTTGTCGATGCCGCACATGATCGCCGTGCGCACGGCTGGATCAGTGAGACGGTCGAGGTTCATATAGAGCTGGTAGACGCGTGTCTGCGGCGTGCGGACGAGGGTGAATTTGTCCGATGCGGCAATCGTCTCCGCGTTCTCGGGACTGAGGTCGAGGGCGGCGTCGATCTCTCCGCTCTCGAGGGCCATGGCGAGGGCGGCAGGGTCGGGAATCTTTGTGTAGGTCACCCCGTCTGCACGTACCGCACCATCCCAGTAGTGCTCATTGCGTGTCATGACGGCGGAGAGGTACGGCTCGTAGGAGGCGAGGGTAAATGGCCCCGTGGCGACGGGCGCCTGGTCAAAATCCTCCGTGCCCGCGACATCGAGGATGATGGCGTACGGGTCACAGAGGTCGTTCACCAGTGTCGCATACGGTTCTTTTGTCCGGATGGCGAGGACGTCTCCATCCGCTGTGTACTCTGCCCCGCGCAGCCATGCGGCGCGCTGATTGATCTCCGCCGTGCGCTGCAGGGAGGCGGCGACCTTTTCGGCGGTCATTTTTTCCCCATTGGAGAAGACAACGTTATCTTTCAGCGTGATGCGCCAGTCGGTTGGGCTGATGTTTTCGGCACGCTCTGCCAGCCATGGCTGCGGACGCATCTCGTCATCCAGACGAAACAGTGTCTCGCCGATGCCGCAGCGCAGAACGAACCAGCCTGCCCACTCCTTTGCGGGATCCATCGTACTGTCCGTTACGTCGAGCGTTCCGCCGACATGGATGATTTTTTTCCCGGTTGCCGCATTCTGTGTGCCGCAGCCGAGGAGGGCAAAGGAGAGCGCGGCGAGTCCGAGTGCGCATAGGCGGTTGAGCATCTTGTTCATTGTTCTTCCTCCTGTGGGAAAATCATAGCTTTCGCATCTTTGGGTCGAGATGGTCGCGCAGGGCATCACCGAAGAGATTGAATACCATCATGACGGAGATCATGACGATGCTCGGTGCAAGTGCTGCCCACGGTGCCTGCCGCAGATACTTTTGTCCCTCGCTGATCATGGCACCCCACTCGGCATCGGGAATTTTGACGCCGATCCCGAGGTAGGAGAGCGCAGCAAGCCCCATCATCATCGTACTGATGTGCATGACGGCAGTGGTGATGAGCGTCCCCGCGATGTTCGGCAGGATGTGCACGAATAGAATGCGCATCCTGCTGCACCCCGAGAGCCATGCCGCCTGTACGTATGTCTCTTCTGCTGCTGCCAGCGTCATGCTGCGCGCGAGGCGTGCGTACTGCGTCCATGTTGTCAGCATGAGGGCGAGGATGGCGTTCATCAGTCCGCCCCCGAGGATGCCCGCGACGGCGATTGCGAGGATGAGGCTCGGAAATGCCTGCACAATATCCACGATGCGCATGAGCAGGGCATCCGTGCGCCCGCGGAAGAATCCTGCGAGGAGCCCGATGAGACTGCCGCCCGTGGCTGCGATGAGGATGATGAGCAGGGCGGCGCAGATGGATGTCCTTGCACCGAAGAGGATGCGCGAGAGGAGATCTCGGCCATAGCCATCCGTTCCGCAGGGATGTGCGGCGGACGGCGGTTGCAGGATCACCTGCGGATCGGTGGCGTATGGATCGTATGGTGCGAGCTGTGCTGCAAAAAGACTGACGACGAGGATGAGTATCGATGCGACCGCGAGGAGACGCAGGAGAAGCGGGGCTTTATGCGCGGCAAGCATGGCCTTCCTCAACATCCCCTGATCCTCGGGTTGAAACGGCGATAGGAGAGATCGGCGAGCAGGTTGACGACGAAGTAGGCGAGTACCATCCAGACGACGGCCGCCTGGATGACGGGGTAGTCACGGCTGCTGATCGCCGTCATGAGGAGACTGCCGACGCCGGGGCGGCTGAAGAGTGTCTCGATGATGACCACGCCGCCGAGCAGAGAGCCAACGGAGATGGCGGTCAGTGTGACGACGACGCCCATGATATTTTTGAGGACATTTCCAAATAGGATGCGGCATTCGGTTATCCCGCGCGCGCGCAGACCAATGATGTAGTCCTTGGCGAGCTCGTCGAGGGTCGCCGCGCGGATCTGCCGAATGTAACGCGCCGACATGATGAGTGCGAGCACCGCCGTCGGCAGCACCATGCCGATGGGGGAATTGCCGGCGAGCACAGGGATCCATCCAAGCTGATAGGAGAACAGAAACATGAGGAGGATGCCGACGATAAAGCTCGGTACGGCATTTCCGATAAAGGTGAGGAAACGGACGGTGCAGTCTAGTGCACTGTTTCGATACGCTGCCATGGCGATGCCGAGCGGCAGGGAGATGAGGAGGGTGAGGAGCATCGCACTGGCCGCTATGGCGAGCGTGTATGGGAGCGCCTGCAGGAGCATGGCGGCGACGGGGCGGTCACTGCGGTAGGATGTCCCCATGTCTCCGTGGAGAAAACGCATGAGCCAGTCGCCGTACTGGACGGGCAGCGGACGGTCGAGCCCCATCTCCGTGCGCATCTGTGCTGCCGCTGCGGGATCGACGGCGATGCCGCCCAGCGAGAGACGCACGCTGACGGGGTCGCTCGGTGCAAGGTGAATCAGCGCGAAGGAGAGCACGGTGATGCCAAAGAATACGGGAATAAACTGTGCGCAGCGGCGCACGAGAGCGGATAATGTCATGTGTGCCTCTTTCCACAAGAAATATCGCAGAAAAACTCTTTAGGAATCGCTGATAAAAGGAAGTCCGTCGGATTGGTGACACCTTTATTACCAGATGAAAATTAGTATATCGTCACGCGTCGAACATTGTCAACGAGAAATAAAAATATTCCATACTCTTTGATAATTTTTCTCAGAATAATACGATATGTATATGTGAAGGAGTACGGTCGTCTGTCGGAAAGATTTGACCTGTTTTCTTCTTTTGTCTATAATAGGGGCGTTACTGTGTATGATAGGATGGGGGAGGGCATACGGATGAAGATTTTGGCTGCGGATGGGATTTCACCTGAGGGAATCGGTCTTTTGACGGACTATGAGGTCGATGTGCGCGATAAGATCTCGCATGAGGAACTACTGGATGTGATCGGAGACTATGATGCGCTGATGGTACGCTCGGCGTCGAAGGTGACGGCGGACGTCCTGGAACGCGCGGGGAAACTGAAGATCATCGGGCGCGCGGGCGTCGGTGTGGACAACATTGACGTAAAGGCGGCGACGGAGCGCGGCATCATCGTCATCAACTCGCCGGGCGGCAATACGATTGCCGCGACGGAGCATACAGTCGCGATGATGCTCGCCATGGCGCGCAACATCCCGACAGCGGATGCGACCATGCACGCGGGGCAGTGGAACCGCAAGGCATACGTCGGCGTTGAGCTGCGCGGCAAGACACTCGGTGTCATCGGCATGGGGCGCATCGGCGGCGGCGTCGCAAAGCGCGCCCTCGCCTTTGACATGAATGTGATCGCCTATGATCCCTACATCAACGAGGAGCGGGCAAAGGCACTCGGCGTGACCGTCGGGACGCTCGATGACATCATCGAGCAGGCGGACTTCATCACGGTGCACATGCCGCTCACGAAGGAGACGCGCGGCATGATCTCCATGGCGCAGATGCGGCGGATGAAGCAGGGCGTCCGCCTCGTGAACTGCGCGCGCGGCGGCATCATCAACGAGCACGATCTCGCCGAGGCCGTGCGCGAGGGAATCGTCGCAGGGGCGGCGATCGACGTCTTTGAGAGTGAGCCGCTCGCGGAGGACAGCACCCTGCGCAGTGTGCCCGGCATCGTCCTCACGCCGCACCTCGGCGCGTCCACGGTAGAGGCACAGATCGGCGTCTCAGTGGATGTGGCAAAGGGCATCCGTGCCGCACTGCGCGGTGAGCCGGTGCTCGCGGCGGTCAACATGGCACCTGTATCAAAGGAAGTCATGCGTGTGATCCGCCCCTACATCGCGCTCGCCGAACAGCTCGGGTGTACAGCGTGCTCTCTCGCCGAGGGACCCATCTCGCAGGTCGAGGTCGTCTACAACGGCGAGATCACTGAGGTCAATACGAGCTTCCTCACGACGGCCATTCTCAAGGGGATGCTCAACCCCATCCTCGAGAGCGAGATCAACTACGTCAACGCACCGAGTGTGGCGAAGTCGCGCGGCATCAAGGTCTCTGAGATTCGCGAGAAGGAGACGTCGCACTACTCGACGCTCATCACCGTGCGCGTGACGGCATCGGGCGGCACTTCCGAGGTGCAGGGCGCGCTCTTCGGTGAGGAGGGGCGCATCGTTCGCATCAACCGCTTCCGTGTCGACGTTGACCCGCACGCACGCATTCTCATCTGCCCGCACATCAACCGCCCCGGTGTCATCGGCACGATTGGCTCGATCATGGGCGCGGCAGGCATCAACATCTCCTCTATGCAGGTGGGAAAGTCCGATCGCAAGGGTATGAACATCATGGTACTCACCATCGATCACGACATCTCCGACGATGTACTCGCGCGCGTGCTCGCCGTCGAGGGCATCTTTGATGCAAAATTGGTCAATTTCGATGCAATTTAAGGAATCGTTGATGAAATGGGGGCTGCCAGATTGGCGTATCCTTTATCAGCGATTCCCTGCGAAGATTTCAGCCTTTTTCCATAAATGCCCTGTATGATATAGTCAAAAGGACAAAGATTTGACAGATAAAGGAGAAATGAAGCTATGAACACACTGAAAACAACAATGCTCATGGCACTCCTGATGGCGCTGATGGTCGCTCTTGGCGGCGTATTCGGCGGACATACAGGCATGACCATCATGCTCATCATTGCGATAGGGATGAACTTCTTCTCGTACTGGTTCTCCGACAGCATGGTGCTCCGCATGTACAATGCACGGGAGATTGACCGTACGGATGCGCCGGAGCTCTACGGCCTGGTCGAGAAGCTCGCGGGGAACGCGGGGCTTCCGATGCCGCGCGTCTGCATCATCAATGAGGACGCGCCGAACGCATTTGCGACGGGGCGCAATCCGTCCCATGCTGCTGTCGCCGTTACGACGGGGCTGATGCGCGTCCTCGACTACAACGAGATCTCGGGCGTGCTCGGGCATGAGCTGGCGCACGTCAAGCATCGCGACATCCTCATCTCGACCATCGCCGCGACGATGGCGACCGTGATCTCCTACGCGGCGAACATCGCCCAGTTTGCGGCGATCTTCGGCGCGGGGCGCTCGAGCGACGACGACCGCGGCGGCATCATCGGAATGATCGCAACGGCGATTATCGCGCCGATCGCAGCGGCTCTCATCCAGATGGCGATCTCGCGCTCGCGTGAGTACAGCGCGGATGAGGGCGGCGCAGAGATCTGCGGCAACCCGAACTACCTCGCATCGGCACTCGAAAAGATCGAGTACTATGCCGTGCACGGCGCGCCTCTCCCGGAGGCAACGCCGGAGACGGCACACATGTGCATCATCAACCCGTTCGCGGGACATGACTTCTCGTTCAAGAGCCTGTTCTCGACGCATCCCGCGACGGCGGAACGCATCGCGCGTCTGCGCGAGCAGGCACAGCGGATGCACATTCGCTGAGTGTATGTAAGAGTCTCGGACACCGATTCCTGTGGTGTTCGAGACTTTTTGCATTCCATTTAGGAATCGCTGATAAAATAGACCTTCAGATTGGCGTAGATTTTTTCGTCCGATTGAGGAGGCAAACCGGACGCATAGCCAAAGCTATGTGGAGGATTTGCCGACAAAAAGCGGGAAAAAAAGATGCGCTAAGATGACGGTGCTGAATTTATCAGTGCTTCCTTTATTGCGTTTGCCCTGACATCATCATATAATGAAAGCCTAGCAGGAGGAGGATGGTATATGCTCGCAACATCGGCGAATCTGCATGCGCGTGTTGACCCAAGGATCAAGGAGGAGGCAGAGCTTGCCGCAGATGATGAGGACTAAGGAAGGAGAACGATAATGAGTTCACTGCATATTGCTGCCGAAAAGGGAGAGGTTGCGGAGCGCATCCTGCTGCCGGGTGATCCGCTGCGTGCGAAGTACATCGCGGAACATTTTCTCGATGGAGCGAAGGAGTACACGTCCATCCGCAACATCCTGGGCTATACGGGGACGTATCACGGCGTACCCGTCTCCGTGCAGGGGACAGGAATGGGGATGCCGTCGATCTCGATCTATGTGAATGAGCTGATGGACTGCTACGGCGTGCAGAAGCTCATCCGCGTCGGCACGTGCGGCGGGATGCATGAGAAGGTCAAACTGCGCGACGTGTTCATCGCACAGGGCGCGACGACGGACTCGGGCATGATCCGCAGCATCTTCGGCGGCTCGATCAACTATGCGCCGCTTGCGGACTACGAGCTCCTCTCTGCCGCCGTGGAGAATGCAAAGCGCATGAATCTCCCCGTGCGCGTCGGCAATGTGATCTCCGTTGACCGCTTCTACGACGAGGAGATCGACAACGACAAGCTCCGTACCTACGGCGTGCTTGCCGTGGAGATGGAGGCGGCGGCACTCTATACGCTCGCAGCGAAGTATGGGCGTCAGGCACTCGCGCTCTTTACCGTGAGCGATCATCTGCTGACGGGCGAGAAGTGCACGGCGGAGGAGCGGCAGACGACGTTCAACGATATGATTGAGATCGCCCTCGCAACGGCGGTCGAATAATACACAGCATCACATAAACAACGGGGCTGTTGCACGAATATGCAGCAGCCTCTTCTTTGTGCCCCTTCCACCGCTTGCGCGGTCCCCCTTCCCCGTGATAACGGGGAAGGCCGGTATATTCGCTTCCTCCGCTTGCGGGGGAAGTGGCGAGCAAAGCGAGCCGATGGGGGGATATACAATAGTCCCCGTTATTTTTTGGAAAATGGAATTATTTTTTCGTGATTTCAAAAAGAAAACGTTTGCATTTTTGAAAAACATATCGTATAATAGAAACCGTAAATGTAAACGTTTACTATATCGGTTTTGAAAGGAGCGACATCGCGCGCATAACGATGCTGCATCCATTTGAAGGAGGGAACTGCATGGAGGAGAAAAAGTACATCATCACGGTCGGCCGTCAGTATGGCTGCGGCGGCCGAGAGCTCGCTGAGATTCTCGCGGAGAAACTCGACGTGCATCTCTACGATCGCCAGATTGTCCATCTCGCGGCGGCAAAGCTCGGGATCAATGATTTGCACGAGAAGGATCTCTTGGAGCTCGAGAATACGGTGAAACCGCTCTCGTCGCGCTTCATTCCGTTTCATTCCTTTGGCATGGCGATGGGGGAGTCGAGCCAAGGGATGTTCATGGCCGAGTCGAATGTCGTGCGCAAGCTCGCAGACGACGGCCCGTGCATTTTCCTCGGCCGCTGTGCGGACTATGCACTGCGCAAGCGCGACGATGTTTTTTCGATCTTCGTCTGCGCAGATGATGAGTTCCGTGAGGAGCGCGGACGGACGGTCTACGAGGGGAAGTCGCTGAAGGAGCTGAACCGCGAGAACGAGAAGCGCGCGCGTTACTACGACTACTACACGGGGCGCAAGTGGGGCGACAGCACAAACTACGATCTCGTGGTCAAGACGGGGCGTGCGCCGCTCGCGCAGATCGCGGACGGCATCATCGCCTATATGCATGCGGTAAAGGGGTAAGGAGGAACTCTTATGGCATCTCCGAAGAGCAAGTTCTGGCCGCGCATCGCCTACGCCTGCGGGACGTTCGGACATGATGTGTTCTATGCTATGCTCGCGACGTACTTTATGATCTTTGTCACGAGCAATCTGTTCCACTCCGACAACCATGAGCACGATGCCTATATGATCGGCATTGTGACGACGATCATCCTCGTGCTGCGTATCGCCGAGCTGTTCATTGATCCATTTATCGGCAATACGATTGATAAGACCAAAACACGCTGGGGCAAGTTCAAGCCGTGGGTGCTCGTCGGTGCATTCGTTGCGGCGATCTCGCTCGCGATTCTCTTCACGGACATGGGCGGTCTGACGGTGTCGAACCCGATGCTCTATCTCGTGCTCTTTGCCCTCATCTATCTCATCATGGATGTGTTCTACTCGGCAAAGGATGTTGCGATCTGGTCGATGATCCCCGCGCTCTCGTTCGACTCGCATGAGCGCGAGATCACGGCGACGTATGCACGTATCGGCTCGGTGTTCGGCGCGCAGATGATTACGGCGATTGTCATGCCCGTCGTCCTCTACTTCTCGCTGAATGAAAACGGCGGTGCAGGCGACGGGACAGGCTGGTTCGCCTTTGCCGTGATCGGCGGCGGCATTGCAACGCTCGGCGCGGTGATCCTCGGCCTCGGGACGAAGGAGGAGACCTCCGCCCTGCGCGAGAACAAGACGGAGACATCGTTCAAGGATGTATTCTCCATCCTGTTGAAGAACGATCAGCTCCTTTGGGTGGCGATAGCCTACCTCGTGTTTGGCCTCGGGCAGAACCTCGTCAACAATTTTAACCTCTACTACTTCATCTATGTGCTCGGTGACGCGAAGCAGTTCTCGTTCCTCGGCGTCATCAATGTTATCATTGGACTGCTCGCCGTGGCACTCTTCCCGACGCTTACGATGAAGTTCAGCCGTCGGCGGCTTTTCTTCGGCTCGGTTTCGGTGATGTTGATCGGCATCATCCTCTATGCGCTTGCGGGGACGAGCGTCATCATGACGCTCTTTGCGGCCGGTCTCTTCGCTCTCCCGCAGCCGCTGATCTTCCTCGTCGTGCTCATGACGATCACGGATACGGTGGAATACGGCCAGCTGAAACTCGGACACCGTGATGAGGCACTTGTCCTCTGCGTGCGCCCGCTGGTGGATAAACTCGCAGGTGCCGTCACGGGCGGTCTCATCGGCATCACGGCGATCTGGGTCGGCATGACGAGCGGCGCAACGGCGGCGACGATTACGCCGGAGAACCTTTTCAATTTCAAACTCGTGATGTTTGCGGCTCCGTTTGTGCTCATCCTGATCGGTGCGGTGATCTACCGCGCAAAGGTGACGCTGACGGAGGCGGAGCACGCACGCATTGTCGAGGAACTCGAAGACAAGTGGCATGAGATGAATCAGTAACAGGATGGGAAGCGGTCGTTTGCGGCCGCTTTCTTTGCCAGATGGAGGTCTTTGATGAGCTTTGATTTCAGCAAACTGAGCGATCCGTGTTATTTCGCGGAGAATCGTCTGCCCGCCCACAGCGATCATCGTTATTACCGCGATGAGACAGAGCTCGCGCGCGGCATATCGTCCTTTGAACGTACGCTTGGCGGTGTCTGGCAGTTCGCCTATGCACGGAACATCGACGCCATCCCGCAGGGATTTACGGCAGCGGACTACGACTGCCATGACTGGGAGACGATCCATGTACCCGCGCACATCCAGATGGAGGGGCATGGCGTCCCGCACTATACGAATACGACGTATCCGTGGGACGGGCACGAGAGCATTGTGCCGGGGGAGATTCCGACGCGGGAGAACCCCATCGGCTGCTATGTGAAGTACTTCGCCGTACCCGAGGACTGGGACAATGTGTTCATCTCCTTTGCCGGCGTCGATGCGGCACTCGCCCTTTACCTCAACGGCCATTTTGTTGGCTACAGCGAGGACAGCTGCACGCCGTCGGACTTCGATCTGACGCCGTATCTCGTGTCAGGCGAAAACAAGCTGGCAGCGATGGTGTTCCGCTATGCGAGCGCGAGCTGGCTGGAGGATCAGGACTTCTGGCGGTTCTCGGGGATCTACCGCGATGTCACGCTCTATACGAAGCCGCAGCACCACATCGAGGATGTCGCTGTCCGTGCAGTGCCGATGGAACGGGACGGATACTCGAACGCACAGCTTGATGTGCACCTCACGTTCGACGATGCGGCAGAGAAGAACGTCGAGATCCTGCTCTGCGACGAGGATGGGGACTGTATATGGGAGGATGAGGCGAGCATCTCCGCAAAGACGCATACGTTTTCGGGGGATGCCTTCGTTGTGCTCCTGTGGAGCGCAGAGTGTCCTGTGCTCTATCATCTTCTGATTCGTGTGCGCGACGCGGCGGGGACGCTGCAGGAGGTCGTGCGCATACGCGTTGGCTTCCGTGAGTTCTGCCTGCGCGACGGACTGATGCAGATCAACGGGAAGCGCATTGTGTTCAAGGGCGTCAACCGTCACGAGTTCGACTGCGACCATGGGCGGGCGATGGATCCTGCGCTCTTTGAGCAGGATCTCATCGCGCTGAAACGTGCCAATGTCAACGCGATCCGCACGTCACATTACCCGAACAGCAGCCGCCTCTATGAGCTCGCGGATCTTTACGGCTTCTATGTGATCGACGAGACCAATCTCGAGACACATGGCTCGTGGATGAGGAACGGCGCGTGTGAAAAGGATGCGAACAGTCTGCCGGGCGATCATGCGGAATGGCTGCCCGCCGTGCTCGACCGTGCACAGTCGATGTACGAGCGCGACAAGAACCATCCGTGCATCCTGATCTGGTCGTGCGGCAATGAGTCCTGCGGCGGGCGCAATATCTACGAGATGAGTGAGTTCTTCCGCCGTGCTGACCCCACGCGACTCGTGCACTACGAGGGAATTTTCTGGGATCGCAGCTATCCGATGTCGAGCGATATGGAGAGCCAGATGTATACGAAGGCGGCGGACATCGAGGCCTTTCTGAAGGAGCATCGGGACAAGCCCTTTATCGCGTGTGAGTACACGCATGCGATGGGCAACAGCTGCGGCGGCATGCACAAGTACACGGAGCTGGCCGAGCGCGAGCCGCTCTATCAGGGCGGCTTTATCTGGGACTTCGGCGATCAGGCGATCCGTCGGCGCGGACGCGATGGGGAGGAGGTGTTCCTCTACGGCGGCGACTTTGGCGACCGCCCGTCGGACTACAATTTCAGCGGCAACGGCATTTTCTTTGCCGACCGCCGAGCGACGGCGAAGCTGCAGGAGGTGAAGTATAACTATCAGGACTTCACCCTGCGCCCTGCATGGAACGGGGTAGAGATCGAGAACAAGAGCCTCTTCTCCGATGCGGATGACTATGAGCTGCGGATGACGCTCCTCCTCGACGGGCGAAAGATCTGGGAGACGCGGTGGATGGGACATTCCGTGGCGCCCGGAGAGACGAAATTCATTGATACGGTACCCTACAAGATGCCGTATCTCGGCGCAGGGGAGTATGTGCTGACGGCGTCGCTCTGCCTGAGGTATGAGGAGCTGTGGGCACCTGCCGGCTATGAGATCGCCTTTGGACAGGCGGTCGTCGTGCCGCCCGCAGGAGCGGCAGCGCGCCTCTTTGATGTTCTCGGGCTCTGTGATGCCGCACCATGCTGCGTGCCGCTTGCCGCCTGCGGAGATCTGCGCATCGTCGTGAGCGACATCAACCTCGGCGTGCAGGGGGCGGGCTTTTCCCTCATGTTCTCGAGTGCGCAGGGAAATCTCGTCTCCTACCGCTATGGCGGGCGCGAGCTGATCGAGGAACTGCCGCAGCCGAGTTTCTGGCGTGCGCCGACGGATAACGACTACGGCTGTCATGCGCCGGCGGATACCGCGCAGTGGAAGCTCGCGAGTCTCTACCGCCGCTGCACGCAGATCGCGTGGAGCACGGACGATGAGCCGCTCACCGTCATTGACGGTTATTTCGGCAAGGCAGGAACAGGGGAGCGGCGTGCCGCGCGCGTCACCGTGCGCTTTACCTATGCGCTTGCGACACACCCCGCCGCCCATTGCACGGTCACGTATACGGTGGACGCGGCGGGCGCGGTGGATGTCGCACTGGACTACGAACCGACGGACGGGATGCCCGCAATGCCGGATTTTGCGATGCTCTTTACGCTCGCAGCGGACTATGACCGCATCCGCTACTACGGCTATGGCCCGAAGGAGAACTACGCCGACCGCCATCGTGGTGCGCGTCTCGGCATCTACGAGAGCACGGCGGCCGAGGAGGTCGAGCCGTATCTGCGCCCGCAGGAGACGGGCAATCACGGCGGTGTGCGCTGGATCGAGCTGCGTGACCGCAGCGGGCACGGGCTGCGCCTCACGGGGGCAGAGCCCATGGAGGCGTCGGCACTGCCCTATGGCCCGCACGAGCTTGAGAATGCGCGTCACGCATACGATCTGCCGCGCAGCGCGCACACCTATCTGCGTGCATCGGCGGGGATGTGCGGCGTCGGCGGCGACGACAGCTGGGGCGCGCCGGTTCTCACGGAGTATACGCATCCGAATGCGGCGCGGCATCTGCGCTTTACGATGCAGGGAATCTAACGACCTTTGGCGAAATGATAATAAATGGAGGGCGCTGATATGAAGATATTGGACGAAATGCAGGAAGTCTTTCGGGAGAAATTTGGTGCGGCACAGACGCATGCGTATTTCTCGCCGGGACGCGTGAATCTCATCGGGGAGCACACGGACTACAACGGCGGGCACGTCTTCCCCTGTGCGATCTCCCTCGGGACGTATGCGCTCGTTGCACCGCGCACGGACGGCATCTCGCGGCTCTACTCGATGAATCTGCCGGAGCAGGGCGTGGTGCAGTTCCCCATGCACGGCGCGGTGAAGAGCGATGCCTACGGCTGGGCGAACTATCCCATCGGCGTTGTGCGCGTGATGGAGGACGCGGGGCATCGGGCAGCGCACGGCTTTGACATTGTCCTCTATGGTACGCTGCCGAACGGCGCAGGGCTTTCCTCCTCGGCCTCCATCGAGGTGCTGATGGCGGTCATCCTGAACGATGAGCTGAACCTCGGCATTGATATGGTGGAACTGGTGAAGTTCTCGCAGAAGGCAGAGAATGAATTCGTCGGCATGAACTGCGGCATCATGGATCAGTTCGCCGTCGGCATGGGGAAAAAGGACTGTGCGATCCTCCTCGACTGCAATACGCTTTCCTATCGGTACAGCAAGCTGGCACTCGACGGCTGCAGCATCGTCATCACGAATACGAACAAGACGCACAGCCTCGTCACCTCGGCGTACAATGAGCGGCGCACCCAGTGCGAGTCGGCGCTGAAAGCCATGCAAAAGGTAAAGCCGATCAAGGCTCTCGGTGAGCTGACGAATGCAGAGTTCGATGCCATCGCATCGGCAATCCCCGATCCCGTCGAGCGTCGGCGCGCACGCCATGCCGTCTACGAGAACAACCGCACGCTGGAGGCAGTGAAGGCACTCGAGGCAAACGATGTGAAGCGTTTCGGTGAGCTGATGAATGCGTCCCACGTCTCCCTGCGTGACGACTACGAGGTGACGGGGCCTGAGCTCGATACACTCGCGGAGCTCGCATGGCAGCAGGACGGCGTCCTCGGCTCGCGCATGACGGGCGGCGGATTTGCAGGATGCACGGTCAGCATCGTGCGCGACGCGGCGATTCCCGCATTTGAGAAGAATGTGGGCGAGGCCTATACGGCAAAGATCGGCTATGCGCCGAGTTTCTACGTGGCAAATATTGCGGACGGCGCACGCCGTCTCTCATAAGAAAGGGGAAGGATATACATGGCTATTTTGGTCTGCGGCGGCGCAGGGTACATCGGCTCTCATGCCGTTCATGCACTGGTGGAAAAGGGCGAGCAGGTCGTGATCGTGGACAATCTCCAGACGGGACACCGTGGGGCGCTGAACCCTGCGGCCACGTTCTATGAGGGCGATATTCGTGATGCGTCGGTGCTCGATAAGATTTTCACGGAGAACAAGATCGAGGCGGTCATCCACTTCGCGGCGAACTCCCTCGTAGGGGAGAGTGTCGAAAAGCCCCTGCTCTATTTCAACAACAATGTCTATGGGATGCAGGTGCTCCTCGAGGCGATGGTGCGCCATGGCATCGACAAGATTGTCTTCTCCTCGACGGCGGCCGTCTACGGCGAGCCGAAGCGCGTTCCCATTCACGAGGACGACGAGACGCATCCGACGAATCCGTACGGAGAGACAAAGCTCACGATGGAGAAGATGATGAAGTGGGTCAGCCGTGCGAACGGTGTGCGCTATGTCTCCCTGCGCTACTTCAATGCGGCGGGGGCGCTCCCCGACGGCTCGATCGGTGAGGACCACGCGACGGAGACGCATCTCATCCCCCTGATCCTGCAGGTACCGCTCGGAAAACGCGACCATATCACGGTCTTTGGCGAGGACTATCCGACGCCCGACGGAACGTGTCTGCGTGACTACATCCACGTGGTCGACCTCGCGGATGCACATGTGCGTGCGCTGGACTATCTGCGGCAGGGCGGCGAGAGCAATATCTTCAACCTCGGCAACGGGCAGGGGTTCTCGGTCAAGGAAATGATCGCCGCCGCGCAGAAGGCGACGGGACGCTCGATCAAGGTGGAGATCGGTGCACGCCGTGCGGGCGATCCGGCACAGCTGATCGCGTCGAGCGAGAAGGCACGTACGGTGCTCGGCTGGAATCCGCAGTTTACGGACGTGGAGCAGGTCATCGGCACGGCGTGGACGTGGCATGAGAAGCATCCGAACGGCTATGGGGACTGAGGGAGGACTGCCATGAGTAACATACAGCGCAGCATCAGCCGCCTCCTGCATTTTGCGCAGCAAAAGGGGCTGATCGCCCCTGCCGACGAGGTGTATGCCGCGAACCGCCTGATCGACGTGCTCGGCGTGGAGGAGTATGTGCCGCACGCCGTCGATGAGACGCTCGAGACGGCGACGCCCGTGCTCGAGGAGATGCTTGACGATGCGGCGGCGCGTGGCTTGATCGAAAACACGGTGAACGAGCGCGACCTGTTCGATACGCGCATCATGGACTGTGTGATGCCGCGTCCCTCGGAGGTCGTGCGGGAGTTCCGCGCGCATTATGCGGCATCGCCGCAGGAGGCAACGGACTGGTACTACCGTCTGAGCATTGCATCGAACTACATCCGCAAGACGCGCATTGATCGGAACATCGCGTGGAAGACGGCGACGGAGTACGGTGATCTCGATGTGACGATCAATCTCTCGAAGCCCGAGAAGGATCCGCGCGACATCGCAAAGGCGAAACTCGCGAAGGCGTCCTCCTATCCGAAATGTCTGCTCTGCCGTGAGAACGAGGGCTATGCGGGACGGGCGAACCATCCCGCGCGCGAGACGCACCGCCTCATTCCACTCGATCTGTGCGGAGCGTCGTGGTTCCTCCAGTACTCGCCCTATACCTACTACAACGAGCACTGCATCATCCTGAACGGCGATCACGTGCCAATGCAGATTTCACGCCATACGTTTGAGAATCTGGCGTGCTTCCTACGGCTGTTCCCGCATTACTTTGCCGGCTCAAATGCCGATCTGCCGATTGTGGGAGGATCGATTCTCTCGCACGATCACTATCAGGGCGGACGCTATACGTTCGCGATGGAGCGTGCGGCAACGGAGAAGGAGTACGCGTTCAAGAACTATCCAACGGTGCGTGCAGGACGCGTCAAGTGGCCGATGTCGACCCTGCGGCTCACCTCACCGGATGCGGATGCGCTCATCGACCTCGCGGAGAAGATTCTTGCGGCATGGCGCGTCTACAGTGATGCGTCGGTGGAGATTCTCGCGGAGACGGACGGCACGCCGCACAATACGATTACCCCGATTGCGCGGCGGCGCGGCGAGGACTTTGAGTTCGATCTCGTGTTCCGCAACAATCGGACGACGGCAGAGCATCCGCTCGGGCTCTTTCACCCGCACGCCGAGGTGCATCACATCAAGAAGGAGAACATCGGCCTCATTGAGGTGCTCGGGCTCGCCATTCTGCCCGCGCGCCTGCGCGATGAGATGGATGCCGTGCGTACGGCGCTGCTCGCAGGGACGGCGGATATTGCGGACAGGGCGGATATCGCAAAGCATGCGGACTGGTACCGCAAGGTGCGCGCGGCACATCCGTCGGTGACGGCGGAGAATGTGGATGGGATTCTGCGCGATGAGATCGGTGCGGTGTTCCTCGAGGTGCTCGTTCACGCGGGCGTCTTTAAGCGGACGCCCGAGGGAATGGCGGCGTTTGATCGCTGGATTGAGAGCGTGGAGCAGGTGTAGCCCTGTCATGCTGCATGTGTGCATCTTCGCATCGCGATAGGAGCAGAATTCAGAACAGCATGATGATCGGAGATACACCGGGAGGAATGGAATGAAGGCGACGATTATCGATGTGGCACGGGAGGCGGGCGTCTCGGTGGCAACGGTCTCCCGCGTGGTGAACGGCAGCTATCCCGTGCGCGAGAAGACGCGCGAGAAGGTGGAACGCGCGATTGCAAAGCTGGAATACGTGCCGAACCTTCAGGCGCGTGAGCTGAACACGCAGCGTTCCTCAAGCATCGGCGTCGTCGTACCGGGCTTCGATAATATGTTCTTTGCCGAGGTGCTGGACGGGGTGGAGGAGCATCTGCGGCAGAGTTCCTACTCGCTGCTGCTCGCCTGTGCACAGAACGATCCTCAGCGCGAGGAGGCGTGCGTGCGGGACTTCATCACGCGCAATGTCTCGGGGGTGATCGTCGTCAGCCCGAACACGGAGATGGCGGCGACGGAGTTCTACGAGACGACGGCGGCGCGGCTTCCCATGGTCTTTATCAACAGCGCGCGGGAAATTCCGGGCATATCGCATGTGACGAGCGATCAGCGCGGCGGAGCCCGTGCGGCACTCGAACATCTATTTCGCTACGGGCACGAGCGCATTCTCTTTGTCCGAGGCGAGAACAGCGATTCCTATCGTGTGAAAGAGGAAGTCTACCGTGCCGTCATGCAGGAGCGCGGGATGTTCCATGCGGAGGATATCGTCAGCATCGGCGACGGCAATCGCATTGAGACGGTCGAGAACACCATGTTCATCCTCATGGATCGGATGCTCGATTTTGCGCCAACAGCGATTTTCTGCTGCAACGACCTCATGGCGATGGGGGCGGTCAACGCCTGTCAGCGCATGGGACGGCGTGTTCCGCAGGACATCTCGGTGATCGGCTATGACAACACGGCGCTCAGCAAGTACACGGCACCGCAGCTCACGACCATCGACCAGCACATGGGCGATCTTGGGCGGGAGGCGGCACGCCTCATGCGGAAGCGGATCGAGGAAGGGACGGCGGAGAATATCGTACGCGCAAACACCGTGGTGGAGCGTGAGACGACGGGGTTTCACGTGGAGAAAGATACGGGTGTGCAGAGATTCGCTCGTCTTGCATAGCGATTTCATCACACAATCGAAAGGGGATATACATGAACATCATCTATCATGAGCAGGGCAAAGTCTTTCATCTCTTCAATGATTCGATCAGCTATATCTTCATGGTACTTCCGCACGGCGGGTTAGGGAGTCTCTACTTCGGTGCGGCACTCCGCGACCGCGAGGGCTTCGAGCATCTCTTTGAGCGTGCGCATCGCGGGATGACGGCGTGTGTCTTTGCGGACAGCCGCGACTACTCGCTCGATGCGATCCGACAGGAGCTGCCGACCTATGGCTCGTCGGATTTTCGCCGTCCTGCGCTGAATGTGCTGCAGGAGAACGGCAGTCGCATTCTCGATTTGCAGTTCAAGGACTGGCGCGTGGAGGACGGCAAGCCGAAGCTCGCGGGGCTGCCCGCCACCTATGTGGAGTCGCCAAGTGAGGCAAAGACGCTCATCATCACACTGGAGGATGTGCCGACGGGGCTGTGCGTAGAGCTCCTCTACACGATCTTTGCCGAGGGGAACGCGATTGCGCGCAGTATGCGCTGCCACAATGCGGGGATGGAGATGCTGCACCTGCAGAAGGTGATGAGTCTCTCGATTGACCTGCCCGATACGGACTATGAGTGGCTGGAGCTGACAGGAGCGTGGGCACGTGAGCGCCACGTGGAGCGGCGCGCGCTCGCCACAGGCATTACGGCGATTGGCAGCCGCCGCGGACACTCCTCGGGGCAGTACAATCCCTTCGTCGCCCTCGTGCGCCCCGAGACGACGGAGATGCAGGGCGAGGTGCTCGCCGTGAGCCTTGTCTACAGCGGTAACTTCGAGATGCTTGCTGAGGTGGACAACCACGGTGTGACGCGCCTGCAGGCGGGCATTCACAGCACGGATTTTGACTGGATCCTAGCTACGGGCGAGACATTCCAGACGCCGGAGGCAGTGCTCGTCTGGTCGAACGAGGGGCTGAACGGCATGAGCCGCACGTATCACCGCCTCTACCAGCGGCGGCTGGCACGCGGCACATGGCGCGACAAGGTACGCCCCATCCTCATCAACAACTGGGAGGCGACCTACTTCGACTTTACGGAGGAGAAGCTGCTCGCGATTGCGGATGTGGCGGCACAGTGCGGCGTGGAGCTCTTCGTGCTCGATGACGGCTGGTTCGGTGCGCGCACGTCGGATCATGCGGGGCTCGGTGACTGGACAGTCAACCGCGACCGCCTGCCGAACGGGATTGACGGGCTCGCGGAGAAGATCGAGGCGCGCGGCATGAAGTTTGGCATTTGGGTCGAGCTTGAGATGGTCAATGAGGACTCTGATCTCTACCGCGCACATCCTGACTGGGTGCTCTCCGTCCCGGGGCGGAGAAAATCACTCGGACGCTCGCAGTGCGTGCTTGATTTCTCCCGTCAGGATGTCATCGATCATATCTATGAGCAGATGGCGGCGATCCTCTCGAGCGGCAAGGTCTCCTACGTAAAGTGGGATATGAACCGCAGCATTACGGAGTGCTGGTCACATGCGCTGCCTGCCGCACGGCAGGGCGAGGTGTTTCACCGCTATATTCTCGGACTGTACGATCTCTATGAGCGGCTGACGACGGCATTTCCGCACGTGCTCTTCGAGTCCTGTGCGTCGGGCGGCAACCGCTTCGACCCCGGGATGCTCTACTACGCGCCGCAGGCATGGACGAGCGACAACTCGGATGCCGTCGAGCGGCAGAAGATCCAGTACGGCACGTCGATGTGCTATCCGCTGAGCAGCATGGGCAGTCACGTCTCGGTCGTGCCGAATCATCAGGTAAACCGCGTGACGCCGCTCCACACGCGTGCGAACACGGCGTACTTTGGTACATTCGGCTACGAGCTTGACCTAGGTAAGCTCAGCGCGGAGGAGCTCGCCGAGGTCAAGGACGAGATCGCCTTTATGAAGAAGTATCGTGAGATCTTCCAGTTTGGCACGTTCTACCGCCTGCAGAGCCCCTTCGAGCACAATGTTATGGCGTGGATGTGCGTGAGCGGCGATCAAAAGACGGCGATTGTCGGCTGGTACCGCACGCTGAACCGCGTGAATGACCGCTTTGCGCGCGTGCGCCTTGCGGGACTGCTGCCGGACACCCTCTATGAGGACAGCCGCAGCGGCGCGCGCTGCTACGGTGACGAGCTGATGCACTACGGGCTGATTACGACGGACGGGACGACGGGCGAGCCGCATCCCGAGGACGGCCTGACGACGGACTTTGACTCACGTCTCTATGTGCTGAATGCTGTGGAATAAGACAGATTGACGATAGTGGGGCACTGCATGAAGCAAAAAACTTCGTGCGGTGCCCATTTCTTGTTGCCGCATGAATCCGTCATTGCAAAATGTGCAGAATTTCGTTAGAATAGAAGTGTAGACCACATGGAAGAAGGGAGATTCTTATGGCCGTCAAGCGAATCTTCGTCGAAAAGCGTCAGGGCTTTTTTGACGTTCCGGCACAACGCCTTTGCAGTGATCTTGTGGAGACGTTCCGTCTGACCGACCTGCGCGCGGTACGCATGATTACGCGCTACGATGTGGAGGGACTGAGCGACGAGGAGTTCGAGCAGGTTCGCGACATCGTCTTTGCCGATCCACCGGTTGACACCGTCTATGAGGATGCACTGCCCTTTTTCGCCGATGCGAAGATCTTTGCCATCGAGCCGCTGCCGGGGCAGTTCGACCCGACGGCTGCGGCGGCTGCGGAGTGCGTGCAGCTCGTGACGCAGGGGGAGCGTCCCACGGTGCGCACGGCACGCGTTATTGTGCTCATCGGCAGGATCAGCGATCTCATCGTTGAAAAGATCAAGGCATATCTCATCAACCGCGTGGAGAGCCGTGAGGCGTCGCTCGCCACGCCGGCGACGCTCGAGGTGCAGCCTGCGATGCCGGGGGATGTGGAGGTGCTGACGCAGTTCAACGCACTTTCGCGCGAGGAGCTGGCACGTTTTCACGCTGCCCACGGCTTTGCCATGAGCGAGGAGGATCTCGCTTTTGTGCAGGAGTACTTCCGCACGACGGAACGCCGCGCACCGACGATCACGGAGCTGCGCGTCATCGATACGTACTGGTCGGATCACTGCCGTCATACGACGTTTACCACGGCGATCGATGCAGTAACCATCGAGAATGGCTTTTTCTCCCTGCCGATCATGGAGACGTATCAGAAGTACACCGACGACCGCAAGGCGCTCTACACGGATAAAAAGCGCGATATGACGCTGATGGATCTTGCCGTGATCGGGATGAAGGCACTGCGCGCGGAGGGCAAGCTGGACGATCTCGATGTGTCGGAGGAGATCAACGCGTGCAGCATCCATATTACCGTGGATGTCAACGGGAAGAATGAGGACTGGCTCCTCATGTTCAAGAACGAGACGCACAATCACCCGACGGAGATCGAGCCGTTCGGCGGTGCGGCGACCTGTCTTGGCGGTGCGATCCGCGATCCACTCTCGGGGCGTTCCTATGTCTATCAGGCCATGCGCGTGACCGGAGCAGCCGACCCGCGCACGCCGATAGAGGAGACGCTGCCCGGAAAGCTCCCGCAGAAGAAGATCACGATTGGTGCTGCCGAGGGGTACAGCTCGTATGGCAACCAGATCGGCCTTGCAACGGGACAGGTGCGCGAAATCTACCACAAGGGCTATCTCGCTAAGCGTATGGAGATCGGCGCGGTCATCGGGGCTGCGCCTGCCGCGCAGGTCGTGCGTGAACGTCCCGTGCCCGGCGATGTCATCATCCTCCTCGGCGGACGCACGGGACGTGACGGCATCGGCGGTGCGACCGGCTCATCGAAGCAGCATACGGAGCAGTCGCTGACGACCTCGGGCGCCGAGGTGCAGAAGGGCAACCCGCCGACGGAGCGAAAGCTGCAGCGGCTGTTCCGCAATCCTGAGGTCAGCTGCCTGATCAAGCGGTGCAACGACTTCGGTGCAGGCGGTGTCGCCGTGGCCATCGGTGAGCTCGCGGATGGGCTGACGATTGATCTCGATGCCGTTCCGAAGAAATATGAGGGGCTGGACGGTACGGAGCTCGCGATCTCCGAGTCGCAGGAGCGCATGGCGGTCGTGCTCGCTCCGCAGGATGTGCCCGCCTTCCTACGGCACGCAGATGCGGAGAACCTCGAGGCGACGCGCGTCGCCGTAGTGACGAAGGAACCGCGTCTCGTGATGCAGTGGCGCGGCAAGGACATCGTGCGCATCGCGCGCAGCTTCCTCGCGACGAACGGCGTGCGCCAGCATGTGCGCGTCGCTGTGGCGTCCCCGAACGAGCAAGCGCCGTATCTGCAGCAGGTTCCGTCCCTCGTATGCAAGGTAGGACGCTCGCTTGAGGCCATGTGGCTTGCGAATCTGCGTGACCTCAATGTGTGCAGTCAGAAGGGGCTCGGTGAGCGGTTCGACGGGACGGTGGGCGCAGCCTCCGTGCTCATGCCGTTCGGTGGAAAGTACCAGCTCACGCCGTCGGAGGCGATGGTTGCAAAAATCCCCGTGCGTTACGGTGAAACGAATACGGCGTCGGCGATGGCGTTTGGCTTTGATCCTGATCTCTCAACGTGGAGCCCATTCCATGGCGCGGCGTATGCCGTCATCGAGGCCGTGGCGAAGATTGTCGCCGTCGGCGGCAGAGCGGATCGGGTGCGGCTGACGCTGCAGGAGTACTTTGAGCGGCTCGGCACGGACCCAAATAAGTGGGGCAAGCCCTTTGCGGCGCTCCTCGGCGCGCTGCGTGCCCAGCATGAGCTCGGGATTCCTGCCATCGGCGGCAAGGACTCGATGTCCGGCACGTTCGAGCAGCTGAATGTTCCGCCGACGCTCGTCGCCTTTGCGGTGGCGACAGTGCCTGCAGATGAGGTGCTCTCGCCGGAGTTCAAATACCCCGGCAACCGTGTTATCATGATTCCTGTTCCGCGTGATATGCAGGATCTTCCTATCTTTGAGCGTCTGCGCAAGAACTTTGCGAAGGTGCATGAGCTGATCCACGGGCAGAAGGTGTTCTCCGCGCAGAGCGTCGGCCGCGGCGGCGTTGCGGCGGCACTCTCGAAGATGTGTCTCGGCAACAACCTCGGCTTTAAGTTTACGACCTATATTCCGCAGGATGATCTCTTTAAGCCGCTCTATGGAACGATCCTGCTCGAGGTGGCATCTTCGTTCGACCTCAATGCGAACCTTGCGGGCATGGGGGCAGTCGAGATCGGTGTCACACGCGACGTGCCGAGCATCATCACGGATCTCGATACCGTTGTGCTCGCCGATGTCAAGGCAGCGTACACCGAGCCTCTCGAAAAGATCTTCCCGACGACGGTGTCGCACACGCATCGCCAGATCGATCGCCCGACCTTTGCTCCCTATACGAAGGGGAAGCACAAGAGCAGCTCGTTCAAGATTGCAAAACCGCGTGTCTGCATCCCCGTGTTTCCGGGGACGAACTGCGAGTACGATTCGGCGCGCGCATGGGAGCGCGTCGGTGCAAAGCCCGAGATTCTGGTCGTGCGCAACCTTACGCCACAGGCGGTCGAGGAGACCGTGACGGTGATGGCGGAGACGATCAAGCGCGCGCAGATCCTCATGCTGCCGGGCGGCTTCAGCGGCGGCGATGAGCCTGACGGGACGGGCAAGTTCATCGCGGCGATGTTCCGCGCTCCGCAGATTGCCGAGGCGGTGCATCGACTCCTGCACGATCACGATGGTTTGATCCTCGGGATATGCAACGGCTTTCAGGCACTCCTGAAGCTCGGCCTTTTGCCCTACGGCGAGATCACGGATCTCGACGAGAATACGCCGACTCTGACGTACAACAATATTGGGCGGCATGTCTCACAGACCGTGCGCGTGCGCGTCGCGTCGAATCTCTCGCCGTGGCTCTCGGGCGTGGATGTCGGCGATACCCATACACTGGCGGTATCGCACGGCGAGGGGCGGTTCTATGCGGATGGCCGCACGGTGGCGGCACTGCGCGTACGCGGACAGATCGCTACGCAGTACGTGAACGAGAAGGGTGAGCCGACGCTCGATCAGCCGTATAATCCGAATGGATCGGTCAACGCCATCGAGGGCATCACGAGCCCCGACGGACGCATTTACGGGCGCATGGCACACGCCGAGCGCATCGGGAAAAATATCAGCATGAATGTCCCCGGCGAGATGAATCAGATGATCTTCGAGTCGGGCGCAGGATATTTTATACGGTAAAAGACGAAAAACATTCCTCTCTCGTTTTAGGGAGTACAGATAAAACAGTCCTTCAGATTGGTGTAAATGTTTTGTCCGACAGGGAGGAAAACCGAATGCGGAGTGATGCTCTGCACTAGATTTCCGCCGAAGTGCGGGCAAAGAGATGTACTAAGATGCCAGTGCTGAGTGGATATCCATGTCTCCTTTTATTCGTTGGACTAGAAAGCGCAGGAAAGTGATTTCCTGCGCTTTTTGCGTATGGATGGTCGGTCTTCGGCGGTTCGTCATATCGGCGGCATTGTCTTAGGGAATCACTGATAAAATGAAGCCCGTCAGATTGGCGTAGATTTTTTCGTCCGAACAAGGTGGAAAACCGGACGCAGAGTGGTGCTCTGTGGAGGATTTTCCGCCGAAGTACGGGCAAAAAAGATGCGTCAAGATGATGGTGCTGAATTTATCAGTGATTCCTTAGATGAAATATCGCTCGCAGAGCGCCTTGTACGCCGCCGCCCCCGTATCGGTCAGCAGATAGTAGCGGCCCGCGCGATGGAGGAGGTGCTGATCGATCAGCTCACGGCTGACGCGGCGCACCTTCGACGCACTCCATTTCAGATGGTCGCCGATCTCGTTCGCGTGGTTTTCTGCACTCTCAACGCGTTCTGCCGTGTGCCTGCCGATGTGGAGCAGGAAGAGGTCGCGCTGCATCTGCTGCATACTTCTTTTGCGGCGGATGTAAGTCGTGACTGCCCCTTTCGGCCCCATGAGCAGGGCAAGCAGGTAGACAAGCATATTTATGACCGCGCAGAGTCCTGCAATCGAGGCGTTCATATGCACGGCAAGTGCGTAGCCGAGCGCGGAGTTTGCCATGCTGACGAGGAGGGCGAGGAGGAGCGTGTGCGACAGATGCTTTGTAAAGAGCAGAGCCGCCGCACCGGGGGCGATGAAAAACGAGATGACGAGAATCGCACCGACCGCGTCGAATGCCGCGACGGTCGTGAGCGAGGTGAGCGACATAAAGGCGTAGAAGAGGATGCCCGTCGGTACACCGATGAGCCGTGCGTATTCGCCGTCAAACGCGGAGACCTTGAGCTCCTTGTAGAACACGGTGATAAACACTGCAATCAGGAGGGCGAGCCCGCCCATCTTGAGCGCGGCAGCGGGAATCTCCACGCCGCCGATCCCGACCGTGTTCAGCCCTGCATAGATGACTTCGCCCATGAGCACCATGTCGGTATCGAGGTGGGCATTCCCCGCATATTTGCTGATGAGAATGACGGCGAGCGCAAAAAGCAGGGGAAAGATGACACCGATCGCATCGTCGTATTTGACAAGGCGCGTTTTGCCGAGCAGCTCGACGAGGGACACCGTGACAACACCCATGAGCGCCGCACCGAAGAGCAGCCACGGCGAGCCGAGGTCATGCGTGAGGAAGAAGGCAAGCACGATGCCGAGCAGAACGGTGTGGCTGATTGCGTCCGCCATCATGGAGAGACGGCGCAGGATGAGGAATACGCCGAGCGGTGCGCACGCTGCCGCCGTCAGCAGGAGTACGAGCAGTGCATCATCCATGTGTGCGCCTCCGTTTCAACACACTGCCGAGGATGCCCTTTGTTCCGAAAACAATCGAAAAAAAGGCAATCAGCGAGGCGACAAGGATGATGGACGGTCCTGTTGACATTCCCTGTTCGAGCGTGCTGATGTACGTTCCGACGAGCGCGGAGACCGCACCGATGAGACTGCTCAGCAGGAGCACGCGTGCAAAGTTGTTCGACCACTGATTTGCCGCAACGCAGGGGATAATGAGGAAGGAGCTGATGAGGATTGCGCCGACCGCCTTGATCCCGATGCTGATGACGGCAATCGTCATGACGAGCAGGAGAAGGTTCAGCAGGCGGCAGGGCAGTCCGACGACCTCGGCATACTCTGCATCAAAGACGAAGAGTTTCAGCTCCTTGTAAAAGAGCAGCAGGAGCGTGAGCACGAGGGCGGAGATGGCGGCGATCAGCAGGACATCCGCCTCAAGCATGTACGCCGCCTGTCCGAAGATGTACGTTCCGAGTCCCGCCTGTGACGCGCCCGCGTAGTCGGGATTCCCTTGGATAAAACTCTTGAGTGCCATACCAAGACCGAAGAAGCCCGAGAGGAAGATTGCGAGATTTGCATCGAGCCCCAGACGCTTGTCCCTGTGCGCGAGCTGGATGAGCGCGTAGCTTGCCGCACCTGCCAGAATTGCTCCCGCGAGGAGGATGACGGGGCTGCGTGTCGCGAATGCCATGTAGGCAAGGATGATGCCGGGGAAGGTCGAGTGCCCAATCGCATCGCCGATGAGGCTCTGCCCCTTGTAGACGCTGAATGCGCCGACAGGGGCGGCGGCGACGGCGAGGAGAACGCTGCCGAGCGCGACGATCTGAAAGGTGTAGTTCGTCAGAATGTCCATCGCTCACTCCTTCACGCGGTAGGCGCGCGCGAGTGCCGCCTCCTTATCGATGCCTGCGAGATAGCCCGATGCCTTTACCGTGCGGTTCAGCACGACGAGATAGTCGAAATAGGCATCGAGCGTGCTGAGATCGTGGTGGACGGCGATGACCGTGCGCTTTTCTTTCTGTAAATCCATAAACTTGTCCATGATGATGCGTTCGGTCGTCTCATCAACGCCCGCAAGCGGCTCATCCATGATGTAGAGCTGTGCGTCCTGCGCGAGTGCGCGCGCGATAAAGACCCGCTGCTTCTGTCCCCCCGAGAGCTCCGAGATCTGACGGTCGGCGAAGTCTGCCATCTTCATCTTGTCGAGTGCCTCCATCGCAAGCGCGCGATCCTCCTTGCCGGGGCGGTGAACGAGCCCCAGATGGGCATAGCGTCCCATGAGCACAACATCGAAGACCGTCGTTGGGAAGTCCCAGTGCACCGAGCCGCGCTGCGGCACATAGGCGATCTGTTTGTGCACGGCAGAGAGCGGCTTTCCCCAGAGCAGCACCGCACCCGAGACGGGCTTAAGGAGCCCGAGGATCCCCTTCAGCAGGGTGGATTTGCCCGCGCCGTTCGGCCCTGCGATCGCACAGCGCACGCACTCCGGCACGTCGAGGTCGATGTCCCAGAGCACGGGGGTATCGCGGTATGCCATTGTGAGATCTTCGATATGTATGACGCTGTTCGTTCCTTCCATTCTGCGTCCCTTCCAGCGATGTTTATTTCAGGTGCGAAACAATCAGATCGATGTTGCTGCGGTACATCGTGATATAGGTATCGCCCTTCTGGCCCTCGGGTGCAAGAGAATCCGAGAAGAGCTCATTGCCCTCACCGCCAACAATCTCGACATCGAAGCCCTTCGTCCTGCAGACCTCCTGCAGTTTCTTCATGCGCTCTGGGTTCGTCGTACTCTCGGCGAATACCGCCTTGACCTTGTGCTCGACAATGTAGTTTGCCGTCTTCTCGATGTCGGCATTCGCAACCTCGGAGTCCGTGCTGACCCCCTGCGGCGCGATGACATTCACGTGGTAGCGGTGGGAGAAGTAGTTGAACGCATCGTGCGGCGTGACGAGATTGCGCTGCCCCTCGGGAATCTGTGCGATCTTCTGTGTGATCTCGGCATCGAGCGCGTCGAGGTCTGCAAGATACTTCTTCAGATTCTCCTGAATCTCCTTTTCATGCGTGGGGAGCAGCTTGATGAGCTGCGCTGCCGCCTCCTCCGTTGCCTGCTTGTAGAGTGCGACATCAAACCAGAAATGCGGATCGACAATCTTCTTGCCGTCCTCCTCCATGTAGTTGATGTTTGCATCCGCGAAGTTCTTTGTCACGGCGATGCCCTTCTTCTCAAGCACCTCTGCCATCTTGCCCTCGAAGTGCAGGCCGTGGTAGAGGAGGAGATCTGCCTTCTTGATCTTCTCAAGGTCGGCGGGCTGTGCAACGTAGAGATGCGGATCCTCACCTGCGGGGATAATCAGCTCGATGTTCACATAATCGCCCGCGAGCTGCTTTGTCATATCCTGCAAAAATGAGGTTGTGACCGTCACGGTTTTCTTCGTGTCGGCTGCCTTGTCGCCGCCTGTGCCTCCTCCGCCGCAGCCGACGACAACCAGTGCCGTCATGGCGAGTGCGAGGGTGAGCAGGAGTCGTGGAAATAATTTTTTTGCGTGCATATTTGCACCATCCTTTCATTTGTATTGAGAATAGCACAAAAATTGAATCTTGTAAATGAGAAAATTTCTCAATTCAAAATTGTTTTATGAAAAAAACGCCCCGTGAAAATTCACAGGGGCGATAAGATCCGTTTTGTTTTATTTCTGGAGCAGTTTCTCTTTGAGTGCGCGGTAGCGAATCGTCTCGTACGCGCCAATCTGGGACTCGGGATGGTCACTGCCGTAGGCACGCCCGCTGACAGAGAGAAGGGGGGGCGCCTGGATCCGCTTTGCGACTGCCATGCCCGTATAGAGCCTCCACCAGCGTTCGAGGTCGGTGATAAAGTCCTCTGCCGTGGGGAAGTAGGTCTTGACGAGTCCTTTTTCGCAGCCAATATAGGCCTCGAGGTCGTCGTCCGCATAGTGTGTGAGGATGTCCTCGGGATTCCGATCCGCCTCGACGAAGGCACGGAAGAGGTAGTCGTGATACGGATAGTGGATGGGGTCGCCCTTGCCCTCGTCCACGTTTTGCGCGTCGGAGAGCTCCGCACTCGGCACGATGTCGATGATGCCCTGTGGGATGGTCTCGCGTCCGTAGACGTGTTCGTTCAGGTAGCGTGCGAGGTCATAGACCTGATATTTCCAGAGATCGGCGAGCGCACAGAGGAAGCCCGCGAGGTCACCGTAGAGGGTCGCATAGCCGACGGTGGTCTCCGCCTTGTTCCCGTTGCAGGTAAAGCCGGCGCCCCATGCGGCGGCGATCGTCCCGAGGACACGACCGCTGCGGTTGCGTGCCTGCATATTCTCACGGACGAAGGAGGAGATCGTCAGATGTTCACCGGGAGCCGCAGCTGCCCCCTCGATGGGGATCTCGCTGAGCTGTTTTGCCGTGTATGAGATGCTCTCCTCGATGGGGACGATCATGTGGCGACAGCCAAGATTCTTTGCGAGCTGGGCGGCAAGCCCTTTCGTCGTCGCGGAGTTGAACTTGCTCGGCATGTTGACAAGCAGGACGTTCTCCGCGCCGATGGCATCGACGTAGAGTGCGGCGGAAACAGCGGAGTCGATGCCGCCTGAGATACCAATGACGACGCGCTTCATGTAGATGCGCGCGAGGAATTTCCGTACGGCGTAGCGGAGCGTGCGGTAGATGGGCGCGATGGCAGGCTCTGCGGGTCTGTCGGCAGGGGCGGGGAGTACTGCCGTGTCGACGATGGTCACGCCGTCCTTGTAGGCGGGCGTGATGAGGGCACGCGCACCGTCCGCGCGGAATGCCTGTGCACTGCCCGCAAAGGTGTAGACGGTCTTGCCCTTGTCCTGAAGGCCGAGCGTGTTGACGTAGAGGAGCACAGCACGCTGTTCCTGTGCCGTCTTGGCGAGGGTGCGTGCCTCAAAGCAGAGCGGGAAGGGACTGGCGTCGGCGGCGAGGATCACATGCTCTCCCGGCAGCTCATAGAGGAGCGGGGAGAAACGCGTGCCCGCACCGTGGAGCGGACGGCGTGCAACCTCGCGCAGGACGCCGTCGCGTGCGTGCAGGAGGGTGCGCGAGAGCCCGCAGCAGCCCTCTCCGCCAGCAGCGACATTGCCGAAAATGACGGTGATGCCGTCCGCTGCAGCGGCGATCTCCTCGGCGTAGGCCGTGCAGTCACGCACGAAGGACGGCTGCTTCCATACACTGCCGAGAAAGAGGCCTGAGAGGCTGAGCGCAGGGAAGAGGGCGAGCTCAGCGTGTGCGTCCTTCGCCTCACGGATGCGTTCCGCCATGGCCACGGCGTTGAGATCCGGGCGGCCGGGGATAATCTCCATTGAGATCAGTGCAATTTTCATTGGATTCTTCCTTTCAAATTGATTTTTCTTCCCCCACAATGGTATAATCAGACACGGTGAGTGAAATGGCAAAAAAGAAAGTGCAAAAGACGAATGCGGCACGGATTCTGGACAGGCTCGGCATCGACTATGACCTGCTGACCTATCCCGTCGATGAGAACGATCTCTCGGCGAATCACGTCGCGGAGGTGACAGGCATCCCGCCCGAGCGCATCTATAAGACGCTCGTGGTGCGCGGTGACCGCATGGGCGTGTTCATGGCGGTCATCCCGGGCGCGGGGGAGCTTGACCTGAAGGCTGCCGCCGCCGCAAGCGGCAACAAGCGCGCGGAGATGGTGCATCTGAAGGAAGTCTTTGACCTCACGGGCTACGTGCGCGGCGGATGTTCTCCGCTCGGCGCGAAGAAAAGCTATCCCGTCTACTGCGATGACAGCATGATGCAGCAGGAGCGCATTTGTGTGAGCGCGGGGCGGCGTGGCGAGCAGCTCTCGCTCCTGCCCGCCGATCTCATTCGTGCGGCCGAGGCACAGACGGCACATCTCGCACGCTAAGGAATCACTGATAAAATGAGGTCTGCCAGATTGGCGTAGATTTTTTCGTCCGAACGAGGTGGAAAACCGGACGCAGAGTGGTGCTCTGTGGAGGATTTTCCGCCGAAGTGCGGGAAAAAAAGATGCGCTGGGAAGTACTGATAAAATAAAGTCCGTCGAATTGGTGCAGATTTTTTGTCCTGTCAAGGAGACAAACCGGACGCATAGCAGAGGCTATGTGGAGGATTTGTCGACACAGACAGGGCGAAAAAGATGTACTAAGACGGCGGTGCTGAGTTTATCAGTACTTCCCTAAGATGGTCGTACCGAATTTATCAGTGCTTCCTTAAGCACGACAACATCGCCCAAAACACGAATCATAGTATAGCACAGATGCAGGGCAATGCCCAAATGAAAGGATGTATACAATGGATTACTTCAGCACGCGCGGAGGCGCGGAGCGTGTTTCCTCTGCTGCGGCGATTCTCAAGGGGCTTGCCTCGGACGGCGGGCTGTTTGTGCCTGCGTCATTTCCGCAGATGCCGCTTTCCGCCATCGAGGAACTGGCGAGCCTCTCATACGAGGAGCGTGCCGTACACATCCTGCGCCTTTTTTTGACGGACTATACGGAGAAGGAAATCGAGGGCTGCGTGCGCCGCGCCTATGGGCAGACGTTTGACGATGTGCGCCGTGCCCCTGTGACGTCGGTCGGTGATCTCGAGGTGCTCGAACTCTGGCATGGCCCGACGAGCGCCTTCAAGGACATGGCACTCCAGCTTCTCCCGCAGCTGATGAGCACGGCGCGCGTGAAGCAGGGGGAGAAGGACACGATTCTCATCCTTGTCGCCACCTCGGGCGATACGGGCAAGGCGGCACTCGAAGGTTTTGCTGATGCCGAGGGAATCCGCATCATGGTGTTCTACCCCGACGGCGGCGTCAGCCCCATCCAGCGACTTCAGATGGTGACGCAGGCGGGAGACAATGTCCGCGTCATGGCCGTACGCGGCAACTTTGACGATGCCCAGCGCGGCGTGAAGGAGATCTTCGGCGATGCGGCGATGGCAGCGGAGCTCGCCGCTGCCCATACAAAACTCTCCTCAGCGAACTCCATCAACTGGGGGCGCCTTGTCCCGCAGATCGTCTATTACTTCAGTGCCTACGCCGATCTCCTCGCGGCGCAGAAGATTCAGGCAGGCGACGCTGTGAACTTCACCGTGCCGACGGGGAACTTCGGCAACATCCTCGCAGGCTACTATGCAAAGCGCATGGGACTGCCCGTGGGCAAACTCGTCTGTGCATCCAACGAGAACAATGTGCTCACGGACTTCCTGCAGACAGGCATCTATGATCGAAGGCGCGAGTTCCATCAGACGATGTCGCCGTCGATGGACATCCTCATATCGAGCAATCTCGAGCGCCTGCTCTATCATCTGACGGAGGATACGGCACAGGTCGATGCATGGATGAGGTCGCTTGCGGAGGAGGGTGTGTACGACGCGAGCATGATTCTTCCTGCACTTCGCGAGAATTTCTGGGCGGGATTTGCAGACGATGGAGAGACGACAGAGGAGATACGTCAGATCTACGAGCATACGCGGTATACACTTGACCCGCACACAGCGGTTGCCTATCGTACGGCAGAGAGCTATCGCCGTGAGACGGGCGATCTGCGCCCGATGATCGTGCTCTCCACCGCAAGCCCATATAAATTCGGCACGAGTGTCCTGCATGCGATCGGTGCGGATGTAGAGACACGGGATGACTTCGCTCAGATGGAGTGCCTGCATGAGCACAGCGGTATGCCGATTCCGCCGCGCCTTGCCGCACTGCGTACGGCACCTGTCCGTCATGAGGAGGTCTGCGAAAAGGACGGGATGCGCGACACCGTGCTGGACTTTGCACGTAGCGTTTGAGGAAGCACTGATAAACTCAGCACCGCCGTCTTAGTATATCTTTTTCGCCCTGTCTGTGCCCTAGAATCCTCCACATAGCTTTGGCTATGCGTCCGGTTTGTCTTCTTGACAGGACAAAAAATCTGCACCAATCCAAGGGACTGTTTTATCAGCGATTCCTTGAATCGCGGAATTTTTTCACAATAAAAGAGGGTTTTTCGTATTTATGTAGAATTGTGACAGAGTGTGAGATGAGAGAAAAAATCACTCATCCCGCATCCATGACGCCAATCTTTTGGAAGGAAGAGGTAACTATGGCAACAATTGATCTGACACAGTATGGTATCACGGGGACGACGGAGATTGTCCACAATCCAGACTACGATCAGCTGTTCCGCGAGGAACTGCGCCCTGATCTCGAGGGCTATGAGCGCGGACAGGTCACGAATATGAAGGATGCCGTCAACGTCATGACGGGCATCTATACGGGACGTTCGCCGAAGGACAAATACATCGTGGATGACGAGACATCGCACGATACAGTGTGGTGGACATCCGACGCCTACAAGAACGACAACCATCGCGCCTCACAGAAAGCGTGGAACTCTGTTCGTGAAATTGCCATCCGCGAACTCTGCAACAAGCGCCTTTTCGTTGTTGATGCGTTCTGTGGTGCCAACGAAAATACCCGCATGGCCGTCCGCTTCATCGTCGAAGTGCCTTGGCAGGCGCATTTCGTGACGAATATGTTCATTCGTCCGACGGCAGAGGAGCTCGAGAACTTCAAGCCCGATTTCGTGGTCTACAATGCGGCAAAGGCGCGCGTCATGCACTTCGGCGATCTTGGCCTGAACTCCGAGACGGCGGTCATGTTCAACCTCACGAGCCGTGAGCAGATCATCGTCAATACGTGGTATGGCGGCGAGATGAAAAAGGGTATGTTCTCGATGATGAACTACTATCTCCCGCTGAAGGGCATCGCCTCCATGCACTGCTCGGCAAATACGGATATGAATGGCGAGAATACGACGCTGTTCTTCGGCCTCTCCGGTACAGGCAAGACGACGCTCTCGACGGATCCCGAGTGCCTGCTGATTGGCGATGATGAGCATGGCTGGGATGATGAGGGAATCTTCAACTATGAGGGCGGCTGCTATGCAAAGGTCATCAACCTTGATCCCAAGGCAGAGCCGGACATCTACAACGCCATCCGCCGCAACGCTCTTCTTGAGAATGTGACGGTTGATCTCGCTGGACATGTGGACTTTGCGGATAAGACCGTGACCGAGAATACGCGCGTCTCCTATCCGATTGATCACATCGAGCACATCGTGCTGGGCAAGGTCGCGAAGAAGTCAGCGGGTCCTCATGCAAAGCACGTCATCTTCCTCTCTGCCGACGCATTCGGCGTGCTGCCGCCCGTCTCGATCCTGACGCCGGAGCAGACGAAGTACTACTTCCTCTCGGGCTTCACGTCGAAACTCGCGGGCACGGAGCGCGGCATCACCGAGCCGACCCCGACGTTCTCCGCGTGCTTTGGACAGGCGTTCCTCGAACTCCATCCGGCAAAGTATGCGCATGAGCTCGTCCGCAAGATGCAGGAGCACGGCTCGTGTGCTTACCTCGTCAATACGGGGTGGAACGGTACGGGCAAGCGCATCTCCATTCAGGATACGCGCGGCATCATCCACGCAATCCAGAACGGTGCGATTGACAGTGCGCCGACGAAGAAGCTCCCGTACTTCGACTTCGAGATCCCGACGGGGCTGCCGGGCGTCGATCCGAAGATTCTCGACCCGCGCGACACCTATGCAAGCCGCGTGGAGTGGGATGAGAAGGCAAAGGATCTGGCCGCACGCTTCATCAAGAACTTTGGTAAGTATGCAGGCAACGAGGACGCAGATGCGCTTGTCGCCGCAGGCCCTCAGCTCTGATGATTTCTTAGATATAAATGGAGGCTGCCGCAGAAATGCGGCAGCTTTTTTTAAAGGAAGCACTGATAAATTCAGCACCGTCGTCTTAGCACATCTTTTTCGCCCTGTCTGTGTCGACAAATCCTCCACATAGCTTTGGCTATGCGTCCGGTTTGTCTCCTTGACAGGACAAAAAATCTGTACCAATCCGACGAGCTTCATTTTATCAGCGATTCCTTAAAGAATGGAGGAAGCGCGTGAATCTGACGGACAGTGTGAATGCCGTGCGCGGCGTCGGCGTCAAGAAGGCGGCTCTCTTGGCGCGGCTCGGCGTACGGACGGTGTACGACCTCCTGACGTTCTATCCGCGTGCCTATGAGGATCAGAGCCGCATCACGCGCATCATGGATCTCGCGGCAGGGACGCGCGCGACCGTGCACGGCGTGATTCAGCAGGTGGTGGAGCGGCAGACGCGGCGACGCGGCTTTACCGTCCTTACGGCCCTCGTTGGTGATGGGACAGGGTATGCGCAGGCGGTCTGGTTCAATCAGCGCTTTTTGAAAGGTAAGCTGCGCGCAGGACAGCGCATTCTCCTCACGGGGAAGGTGGATTATGCCTATGGCGGAGGCGGGCAGATGGCATTCTCGTCCGTCACATCCTTTGCTTTGCTCGGATCGCAGGAGGACGCCACGGCGCATCTCGGTATTCTGCCGGTCTATGCGGCGACGGAGGGTCTGACCCAGAAACAGCTGCGGCAGATGACGGCGGATGTGCTCGCACATGCGGGCGAGGCGCTGATGGAGACTCTGCCGGAGCAGATTCGGGCGGAGTATCATCTGATTGGGCGCGCAGCGGCATTTCGTCAGATTCACTTTCCAAAGGATACGGAGGAGCTCGCAGCGGCACGGCGGCGGCTCGCCTTTGAGGAGCTCTACCTCATCCAGTGCGGGCTGCTCGCGCTCAAAAAACAGACGGCGGAGCACGAGGAGGGGATTGCCCACCGGGCGAACGGTGCGCTCATTGCGCGTGTACGCGATGCGCTTCCCTTTGCCCTGACCGAGGATCAGGAGAAGGTCTGGGCGGAGATCTCGCGCGATATGGAGGCTCCGCTGCCCATGCGCCGCCTCGTACAGGGGGACGTTGGCTCGGGCAAGACGGCGATTGCGCTCCTTGCCCTCGTCAAGACAGTGGAGAGCGGCTGTCAGGGCGCGCTGATGGCACCGACGGAGATTCTTGCGCGCCAGCACTATGACGGCCTGCGGGAGCTCCTGACGCCGCTCGGCATCCGCGTGGGCTTCCTCTCGGGGCGGCTCACAAAGAAGGAGCATACGGAGGTGCTGTCCGCTCTCGCCGCACATGAGATCGACATCATCATCGGAACGCACGCGCTGATTCAGGAAGGGGTGGCGTTTGACAGCCTCGGACTCGTGGTGACGGATGAGCAGCATCGTTTCGGCGTGGCACAGCGCTCCGCGCTCGAAAAAAAGAGCGGCGTCGTGCCCGATGTCCTCGTCATGACGGCGACGCCAATCCCGCGGACGATGACGCTGACGGTCTACGGCGATCTGGATGTCTCGCGCATCGAGCATCTGCCGCCGGGACGACAGCCCATCCGTACATTCCTGCGCGATGAGACGGCGCGGGTGAAGATCTACGCCTTCGTCCGCCGCGAGATCGAGCGTGGGCGGCAGGCGTATGTCGTCTGCCCCCTCATTGAGGCAAATGAGGAGAGCGATCTGCCGTCGGCAGAGGAAGTTTACAATGAACTCTCACGCGGCTCTTTTTGCGGCATCCGCTGCGGGCTTGTCCATGGACGCCTGAAGGCAGCAGATAAGGAGGCGGTGATGCGCGGCTTCTACGCAGGGGAGATCAAGCTGCTCGTGGCGACGACCGTGATCGAGGTGGGCGTTAATGTGCCGAACGCGACGGTTCTCGTGGTCGAGCACGCGGAGCGGTTCGGGCTTGCCCAGCTGCATCAGCTGCGTGGCCGTGTGGGGCGCGGCAGTGATGCGTCCTACTGCATCCTCATTGCGGGGCGGCAGGTAGCAGGGGCGGAGCGGCTGCGCGTGATTGAGAAGACGAGCGACGGCTTTCGTCTGGCGGAGGAGGATCTGCGGCTGCGTGGCCCGGGGCAGTTCTTCGGGGCGATGCAGCATGGGCTGGGCGATTTGAAGATCGCCGACGTGCTCGCTGACATGGATTTGCTTCTCCTCGCGCGGCGTGCCGCACTGGCAACCGTCGATGATCCTGCGGCACTCGATTTTGTCCGTCCGGCACTCCTGCAGCAGTATCGCGAGCAGTTTGAGCACATACGGGAGGTATGAGTGTATTCCTTGACAGCGGTGGATTCTCTGCGATAGAATAGGACAGATGATAACATAGGAGGGGATTGCCTTGACAAATGTTTTGGTCAATGGTGCCTGCGGACGCATGGGACGCGCAGTGCTGAAAGCCGTGATCGAGGATCCGGAGCTGACGCTTGTCGGTGCGGTGGACATCAATGCGTGCGGCGACAGCGGCGAACTCGCAGGGCTGACGAAGAACGGCGTGCTCGTGGAGACCGACCTCGCGGCAGCACTCGACCGCCTGCATCCGGACGTGATGATCGACTTCACACGCCCCGATGTCGTCTATCAGAATGTGCTGCTGGCACTCACGCATAAAGTGTCACCCGTGGTTGGGACGACGGGCATCTCGGAGGAGCAGCAGCGGGAGATCAAGGCGGCGGCAGAGAAGAATGATACGCCGGCGTTTATCGCACCGAATTTTGCCATCGGCGCGGTGCTGATGATGCTGATGAGCCGCATGGCGGCGAAATACATGCCCGAGGTGGAGATCATCGAACTGCACCACGACAACAAGCTCGATGCACCCTCAGGCACAGCCGTGCGGACGGCGGAGATGATCGCCGAGATGCGCGAGGCGCATGAGCAGGGGCATCCTTGCGAGAAGGAGACGCTCGACGGTGCGCGCGGCGCGGACTTTGAGGGCATGCACATCCACAGCGTACGCCTGCCGGGCTATGTCGCACATCAGGAGGTCATCTTCGGCGGGCTCGGGCAGACCCTCACGATCCGCCACGACTCGATCAACCGTGAGTCGTTCATGCCGGGCGTCGTGCTCGCCGCGAAGAAGGTGCGCTCACTCACGTCGCTCACGGTCGGATTGGATAAGCTGCTGTAAGGGGAAGAATATGAAGAAATATCGCGTTGCAATACTCGGCGCAACGGGCGCGGTCGGACAGGAATTCCTGACACTCATCGAGGAGCGAAAGTTCCCGTTCTCGGAGCTGCGGCTGCTCGCGTCCAGCCGCTCCGCAGGGAAGAAAATCGCGTTTATGGGCAAGGAGTACACGGTGCAGGAGACGACGCCGGACTCCTTTGAGGGAATTGACATCGCGCTCTTTGCGGGCGGTGCGGCAAGCAAGGAGTTTGCTCCCCACGCCGTCAAGGCAGGGGCGATCGTCATCGACAACTCGAGTGCCTTCCGCATGGACCCGGAGGTGCCGCTCGTCGTTCCCGAGGTCAACCCCGAGGCCATCAAGGCGCATAAGGGCATCATCGCGAACCCGAACTGCTCGACCATCATCATGGTCATGGGGCTGAAGCCGCTCTACGATATCGCGAAGATCCGCCGCATCGTCGTGTCGACCTATCAGGCGGTCTCCGGTGCGGGCAAGGAGGGCATGGCGGAGCTCGAGGAGCAGGTGGCAGCCCTCGCCTCCGGCAAAGAGCCCGTGGCAAAGGTTCTGCCCGTCGGCAAACTGCCGAAGCATTATCAGATCGCGTTCAACCTCATCCCGCAGATCGACGTCTTCAAGGACAACCTCTACACCAAAGAGGAAATGAAGATGATCGACGAGACAAAGAAGATCATGAGCGACGACAGTATGCGCATCACGGCGACGACGGTGCGCGTACCCGTCTACCGCAGCCACGCCGAGTCCGTCAACGTCGAGTTTGAGGACAAGGTGACGCTTGAGGCGGCGCGTGCGGCGATTGCGGCGTTTCCGGGCATCATCCTGCGCGACAACCCCGCAGAGCAGGAGTATCCGATGCCGCTCTTCACCTCGAACAAGTATGATGTGGAGATCGGCCGTCTGCGTTACGATGAGTCGCAGGAGAATACGCTGAACTTCTGGATCTGCGGCGACCAGATCCGCAAGGGCGCGGCACTCAATGCACTCCAGATCGCAGAATACATGATCGCACACGATCTCGTTTGAACGACAGCATAAAAAGGACTTGCTTCCAGTAGGAGGTAAGTCCTTTTTTATGTTTGTCTCATCTCCGAGAAATGGAAAGAAAGTCTTGTATATTAGGGCTTACAGAAGATTTCATCCATTGTATACCAAGAAAAACGAATGTGTGTTTTCTTGAAAAAAATGCCTGTTTTTGCTATAACTGTAGATAAAAGTGGTGAATTGTGGTGAATTGTGTCATATAGTGGCGATAGAATCCTGAAAGGTGGTGCGGCCGGATGTTCATGGGGGAGTATACCCACAGCATTGATGCCAAGGGCCGCGTCATCCTGCCTGCCGATTTTCGACAGGAACTCGGAGTCTCGTTCATCATCACCAAGGGCCTTGACGGCAGCCTGTTTCTCTTTCCTCAGGCAGCGTGGGATGAGTTCACGGCGAAGCTGCGGACGCTCTCGATTGCCGATCCGAATGCCCGCGCTTTTGTGCGCTTTTTTATCGCGGGGGCGCGGACGCTCGAATGTGATAAACAGGGGCGCTTCCTCGTGCCTGCCAATCTGCGTGACTATGCGGACATCGGGCTGAAGCAGGATGTGATCCTCACGGGCGCGGATACGCGCATCGAGGTCTGGGCGAAGGAGAAGTGGGCACGCTATGCAGGTGAGGTCGATCCGAACATCACGGAGATCTCGACGCAGCTGGCGGGCTACGGGATTACGATATGACAGAATTTCACCATGTGAGCGTCCTGCCGGAGGAGGTAGTGGCCGCGCTGAACGTCGTCCCCGGCGGCATCTATGTGGATGCGACGCTCGGCGGCGCGGGGCATGCACAGCGCATTGCCGCGCAGCTGTCGGAGCAGGGCCGCCTGATCGGCATCGATCAGGACGAGACGGCAATTGCCGCCGCGCGTGAGCGGCTGGCGGATGTCCGCTGTCAGGTCTCCCTCGTGCGGGATAACTTTCGCCATCTCACCGCGATCCTCGCGGCAGAGGGCGTTTCCTCCGTGGACGGCGCGCTCTTTGACCTCGGCGTGTCGTCGCCGCAGATCGATACGCCGGAGCGCGGCTTCTCCTATATGCAGGACGCACCGCTCGATATGCGCATGGATCAGAGAGCGCGGCGCAGTGCGTACGATGTGGTCAATACCTATACGGCGGAGCGGCTCACGGAGATTTTCTACACCTATGGAGAGGAACGCTGGGCAAAGCGCATTGCTTCCTTTATTGAAAAGGAGCGCCAGACGCATCCCATCACGACGACAGGAGACCTCGTTGCCGTGATTGACCGCGCTGTACCGAAGGAGGTGCGCGCGCGCGGCGGACATCCCGCCAAGCGAGTGTTTCAGGCACTCCGCATTGAGGTCAACGATGAACTCGGGATTTTGGAGGGGGCGCTGACAGCTGCCGTAGATGCCCTGAGGATAGGGGGACGGCTCGCGGTCATCACCTTTCACTCCCTCGAGGATCGCATCGTAAAGAATACACTGCGGCGGCTGGCACAGGGCTGCATCTGTCCGCCGCATACGCCGATCTGTGTCTGCGGGCATACGCCCGAGGTGCGGCTCATCGGTAAGGCGCGTGCGGCGAGTGCCGCCGAGTGCCGTGTGAATACGCGCGCGCGCAGTGCAAAGCTGCGTGTGGCAGAAAAGATCAAGCGATAGGAGGGAGCGCACATGTTGGCGCAGAAAGAAGAGTATCTCAGTCATGAGCCCGCGTCGGCTCCGACGGAGATGATGGAGCCCCCGAAGGAACCGCTGATTCGTCATGAACTGAATACGAATCTGCGGAACTGCCTGCGCGCCATTTTCTTCCTCATCGCATTCGGCGCCATGGTGGTGACGCTGCTCGGCGGCATCGGTGCACAGAGCGGCTACACCCTCCTCGAGACGCGCCAGAAAGCAGACCAACTGGAGCAGGAGAACGAGCGGCTCAAGATCGAGATCGCTCAGCTGAAATCGCCGTCGCGCATCGAGTCGATTGCTGTCGACCGGCTCGGAATGCGCGTGCCGCGCAATACGTATTTTTCGCATGAAGGGGAATGAGGTTCTATGACGAAGCGTTTGGAGGAACTCGCCGCACTCCTGCCGGGAGCGCGCATCGTGGGGGATGCGCAGACGGAGATTACGTCCATTGAGCGTGATTCGCGCAGGGCGAGGGAGGGCACACTCTTTGCCTGCATCGTCGGCGCGCACGTCGACGCACACAGCTTCATACCAGATGTGGCGCGGGCAGGAGCCCGCGCTGTTTTGACAGAGCGGGCCTCGGTGGATGTTCCCGCAGGGGTCGCCGTCCTCTACGTGCCGAATTTGGAGAAGGCGTTGGACACGATCGTCCCGTTCTTCTATGATTACCCGGCGCGTGCCATGCGTGTCGTCGGCATCACGGGGACGAACGGTAAGACGACGACGAGCTATCTCGTGCGCGCCATCCTGCGCCATGCGGGGCATCGTGTCGGGCTGATCGGGACGATCCAGGCGATGATCGAGGACGAGGTACTGCCGACGTCGAATACGACGCCTGACATCATCGTGCTTCAGCAGATGCTTGCCGAAATGCGCACGCGCGGCATGGATACGGTCGTCATGGAGGTATCCTCTCATGCGCTTGCACTCGGGCGCGTGGCAGGAATTGAGTTCGATACGGCGGTCTTTACGAATCTGACGCAAGATCATCTTGACTTCCATAAAACCATGGAGAACTATGCGCGCGCCAAGGCGCATCTCTTTGAGCTCGTGTCCGCCCCCGGTGCGAAGGAGGGCAAGACGGCGGTACTGAATGCGGATGATGCTGCATCGGAGACGATGCGCGCGCATACGCACTGTCCCGTCATCACCTATGGCGTTGACCATCCGGCCGATCTGACGGCACAGGATGTGCAGCTCGCGTGCGACGGCATGGAGCTGACGCTGATGCATGGCGGGAAACGCCTCTTTCATCTGCATACGGGCATCACGGGGCTGTTCAACGTGCACAATGTGCTCGCTGCCGTCGGTGCGAGCCTCGCCGAGCAAGTGGCAGCGACGGATATTGCCGCCGCACTCACGGCGTTTACGGGTGTGCCGGGACGGTTTGAGCTCGTGCGCGAGGGGCAGGATTTCGCTGTGATCGTGGACTATGCGCATACACCGGACGGGATGGAGAACGTTCTGCGCACGGCACGCGCGGTGACGAAGGGGCACATCATCGCCGTCTTTGGCTGCGGCGGCGACCGTGATCGGACGAAACGCCCCATCATGGGACGTATCGGTGCGGAGATGGCGGATATCGCCATTCTGACCTCGGACAATCCGCGCACGGAAGATCCCGCCGCGATTGTGGATGAGGTGGAGCGCGGCGTGCTCCCTGTGATTGGGGATAAACCGTACGAAAAGATCGTGGACCGCCGTACGGCGATCTTCCATGCCATAGGGCGCGCACAGGCGGGGGATACGGTTGTCATCCTCGGCAAGGGACATGAGACCTATCAGATTCTAAAGGACGGAACGATTCACTTCGACGACCGAGAGCAGGCGCGTGAGGCGATAAGGAGCAGGGCATGAGAAACGGACTGACATGGGACGAGATTTGCACGGCAACGGGTGCGTCTGTTCGTCGTGGGGGCGTCGCAGGGGATACGGTTCTGCCTATTACGACGGACACGCGCAAGGTCGTGGCGGGCGATCTCTTTGTCGCGCTGCGCGGGGAGCACTTTGACGGCACGGCGTTTGCGGCAGAGGCACTTGAACGCGGTGCAGCGGCGGTTCTCGTCGATCAGAAGACACCTGCGGCCGCACTGACGGCGCTCGATACGGCGCGCGGCGGCGTCCTCGTGGCAGAGGATACGCTCCGCGCCTATCAGGACATCGCGCACGCATGGCGCATGAAGTTCGACATCCCCGTCGTTGCGATTACGGGCTCGAACGGCAAGACTACGACGAAGGATCTCACGGCGGCGGTGCTCTCGGGGCGCGGCAAGGTCTGCCGTACGGCGGCAAACTACAACAATGAGGTCGGCCTGCCGCTGACCCTGCTCGGCATCACGCCGGAGGACACGGCGGCGGTCGTTGAGATCGGGATGCGTGGGATGGGGCAGATCGCAGCGCTCGCGCCGATCACCGCACCCTCGATCGGCATTGTAACGAATGTATGCGAGGTGCACATGGAGCTCCTCGGCTCGATCGAGAACATTGCCAAGGCAAAGGCGGAGCTGGTGACGGCGATTCCCGCCGGCGGCACAGTGATCCTCAACGCTGACGACCCACGTGTCGCGGCAATGCGCAGCAGTGCGGCGGATGGGGTGCGCGTCATGACGTATGGCATTTCCGCTGCTGCGGATGTGCGTGCCGAGGCACTGCAGTGCATGGCAGACGGCTCGCACTTCATGGTGACATGGGACGGCGAGCGTCATGAATACGCCATTCCTCTGCCGGGACGGCATAATGTCAGCAACGCGCTGGCGGCGCTCGCGGCGGGCTTTGTCCTCGGCATGACGCCACAGGAGATGCAGGTGGGACTGACCCACCTCACGGCGGAGAAGATGCGCTATGAGGTGCATCAGGTCGGCGCGTGGACACTGATCAACGACGCCTACAACGCCAGCCCCTCCTCGATGCGCGCGTCACTTGAGACGACAGCGGCACTCTACCCCGGGCGGCGCATTGCCGTGCTCGGGGATATGCTCGAGCTCGGCGCAGCGGCGGAGAAGGCACATCGTGACGTGGGCAGACGGGCGGCGGAGCTGGGGTTTGCCATGGTCGTGACCTATGGCAAACAGGCGCAGTGGACGCATGAGGCAGCAGAGGCGGCAGGCTGCCCGGCCTGTTATCATGCTGCCTCCCATGCCGATGCGGCGGCCTATCTGCGCAGCCAGCTCATGGACGGCGACACCGTCCTCTTTAAGGGCTCGCGCGGGATGCGCATGGAGCAGATCATCGCTGCATTGACGGGGGAGGGAGCGCACTGATGGAAGCCCTCCTCGAATCCCTGAGCCCACAGCTGCGTCTCCTGCTGTCCGCTGTGACGGCACTCGCCATCGTGCTCTTCAGCGGTGTGTATTTTCTGCCGCTCCTGCACCGCCTGAAATACGGGCAGAGCATCCGCGAGGAGGGGCCCGCGAGCCATCAGCAGAAGAGCGGCACGCCGACGATGGGCGGCGTGATGATCGTGCTCGCCGTGACCGCGGCAACGCTGCTCTTCGCACCGCTCACGGTGACGACGCTGCTCGCGCTCTTCATCTTTCTCGGGCATTTCCTACTCGGCTTTGCGGACGACTACATCAAGGTGGTCAAGAAGCGCAACCTCGGGCTGCGCGCCTATCAGAAGCTGCTCGGACAGCTCGGTATCGCCCTTGTCACCATCCTCATTGGGCGACATCTCCTCGGGCATGATACGAGCGTCTGGGTGCCCGTCCTCGGAACGTCGCTCGATATCGGCGCATGGTACTACGTCCTCGTCGTCTTCGTCCTCGTGGGCACGTCGAACGCAGTCAACCTGACGGATGGTCTCGATGGTCTGGCGGCGGGAACCGTGGCGGTCGCCGCACTCTTTTATGCAATGCTCCTCTATGGGACGGACAGCAGCCTGATGGCGTTTTCCGCCGCAATAATAGGTGCATGCGTCGGCTTTTTATGGTATAATCATCATCCGGCACGCATCTTTATGGGCGACACGGGCTCGCTCGCCCTCGGCGGTGCGCTTGCAGGCATAGCGATTCTCTCGCGGACGGAGGCACTCCTGCCCATCGTGGGCATCATCTTCGTCTGGGAGGCACTCTCCGTCATCCTGCAGGTCGCATCGTTCAAGACGCGCGGCAAGCGGATCTTCCGCATGAGCCCGATTCATCATCACTTCGAGCTCGGCGGCTGGCGCGAAACACGCGTGGTCTATACGTTCTGGGGCGTTGGTGCCCTCGGCGCATTGCTCGCGTGGGTACTTGTGCTCGTGTCGTAGCGCTCTGCGCTACGCAAACTTTTGAATGATTTACCAAGGGAGATATCGGGAATTGTCCTATCATAATCAGTCGGCACTCGTCATCGGCGCGGGTATCAGTGGATTTGCGGCGGCAAAGTATCTGGCGGCTCAGGGCGCACGGGTGGTGCTCTCGGACGCAAAGGACGAGACGGACGCCGAACGCGATCCGCTCACCCAGCAGCATATTGAGGATTTAAGGGCGCAGGGCATCACCTGCGTCTTTGGTGCACAAAGGGAAGAACTGCTCGGCGGGGTGGATCTCCTCGTCCTTTCCCCTGCCGTGCCCGAGCGCATCCCCCTCGTACAGGCGGCGCGCGCGCGCGGCATCCGCGTCACGACCGAGGTGGAGCTGGCGGGCGAGATCGCCCGTGCGCCGATCTGCGCCATCACGGGGACGAACGGCAAGACGACGACGACGACCCTGCTCGGCGAGCTTCTGCACGCGCATTTTCCTGTGGTCGGCGTCGGCGGCAACATCGGCGTTCCACTCATCGACGTGGCACAGGAGACGCCAGCCGAGGGAGCGATTGCCGCTGAGATCTCAAGCTATCAGATGGAAGCGACCACGCATTTTCATGCACACATTGTCGCGGAGCTGAACATCACGCCGGATCACATCGTGCGCCATGGCTCGATGGAGGTCTATCAGGCGATGAAGGAAAAGCTCTTTGCCGCGCAGACGGCGGAGGACTATCTCGTACTGAACGCCGATGATCCGCACACGCGCGGCATGGCAGAGCGCGCGGCGGGGCGCGTCTGCCTGTTCAGCCGCAGGGAGGAACTGGCGGAGGGGGCGTGCGTCCGTGCGGACGGCATGATCGTCATTCGCTGGGACGGTGCGGAGCACGTCCTGATTCCCGCCGATGAACTGGGCATCCCCGGTGCGCATAACGTGGAAAACGTACTCGCGGCGTCGGCGATGGCGCTCTTTGCCGGAGTGACGCCCGCGGAAATGTGCCCCGTTCTGCGCGCCTTCAAGGGCGTTGAGCACCGCATCGAGTTTGTGCGCGCACTCGCGGGGGTCAGCTACTACAACGACTCGAAGGCGACGAATACGGACTCCGCGATCAAGGCACTTGAGGCGTTCGACGGACACATCATCCTCATCGCGGGCGGCGACGACAAGCTGACCGATCTGGAGGAGTTTATGGAGCTTGTGCACGCGCGCGTCGATGAGCTGATCCTCGTCGGTGATGCGGCAGAGCGGTTTGCGGCGGCGGCACGGGATGCGGGCATTCCGGAGGAACAGATCCACTGTGTCGGCTATCATATGGAGAAGGCCGTGCATTTGGCGCGCGAGCTCGCAGTGGAGGGGCAGATCGTCCTCCTCTCGCCCGCCTGTGCGAGCTTTGATATGTATGGCGGCTACGAGGAGCGCGGGCGCGATTTCAAGAGGCTTGTGAACGAACTATGAACATCATCGTATCGGGCGGCGGCACGGGCGGTCACATCTACCCTGCACTCACGATTATCCGCGCGATCCAGCGGCGTGAGCCGGCGGCACGCATCCTCTACGTCGGTACCCCCCACGGTCTGGAGGCGGACATCGTGCCGCGCGAGGGGCTGAACTTCATCGCCGTCGATCTCGCGGGCTTCGAGCGGCATCTCTCGTTCGAGAATGTACTGCGGGCATGGCGTGCTGTGCGTGCCGTTGCGCGGGCGCGCGGCATCGTGCATGGCTTTCATCCCGATATCGCCATCGGGACGGGCGGCTACGTTGCGGGGCCGATTCTCCTCGCGGCGAGTCTCGCGGGCGTTCCGACGCTCGTGCAAGAGCAGAACGCCGTGGCGGGGGTGACGAACCGTATCCTCTCCCGTTTTGCGACGGCGATCGCCGTCGGGATGGAGGATGCGCGGCGCGTCTTTCCCGCGGAAAAGACCTACGTCACGGGCAACCCCATCCGTCCCGAGGTGCTCACAGCAACGCGGGCGGAGGGTGCGGCGGCGTTTGACTTTGATCCGTCGAAAAAGACGGTGCTCGTCTCGGGCGGCAGCCGTGGGGCGCGTACGATCAACCGTGCCATGGTCGAGGTAATCTGCCTCGCGGCGCAGCAGACAGAGGTGCAGTACCTCCACGTCACGGGCGCGGAGGAGTACGAGGATACGTGCGCGCGCATTCGCAATGCGGGCGTCGATGTATCGCAGTATCCACATTTGCGCGTTGTGCCGTATCTCTACAATATGCCGCAGGCGATGGCGATGGCGGACATTGCTGTCTTTCGCGCGGGGGCGACGGGGCTGGCGGAACTCGCGGCACGGGGGGTGCCCGCGATCCTCATCCCGTATCCGTATGCGGCGGAGAATCATCAGGAGAAGAATGCACGCGCCATGGAGGCGGCGGGCGCAGCTGAGGTGATCCTCAACCGCAGCCTCGACGGCACGGTGCTGTCGGCGGCACTTGACCGTCTGCTGGCCGACGACGCGCGCAGAGATGCGATGGCGGCGGCGATGAAACGCCTCGGAAAACCTGAGGCGGCAGAGGAAATTGCAGCACTCGCGCTGCGTATCGGAAAAAGAGAAGGGTGAATACGTTGCTCAAGGAATTGAAGGGGATTCAGAAGATTCATTTTGTCGGAATCGGCGGGGCGGGGATGAGCCCCTTGGCCAAGATCCTTCTCCAGCTCGGCTACACGGTATCCGGCTCGGACACGGGCAACTCTCCACTCATCGGCGTGCTGGCCCGTCTTGGTGCGCATGTGTGGACGGACGGACAGCATGCGGAGCACGTGCGCGGCGCAGATGCCATCGTCGTCTCCACGGCGATCCCGTACGATAACCCCGAGGTGATTGCAGCGTGGGATCTGCGCATCCCCAAGCTCCATCGTTCGGACATCAATGCGGCACTCGTCAACGAGTACGACGGTATCGCCGTCGCGGGCTCGCACGGCAAGACGACGACGACCTCGATGATCGGCGTGACTCTTGACCGCGTCGGCGTATCGCCGACCATCATCGTCGGCGGTGAGGTGCCCGACCTCGGGACGAATGCGAAGCTCGGCACGAGCCGCTACCTCGTCTCGGAGGCGGACGAGAGCGACGGCTCCTTCCTCAAGCTGCGCCCGCATATCGCTGTGGTGACCAACGTCGAGGACGACCACATGGATCACTACGGAACGATGGAGAAGATCATTGCGGCATTCCGTCAGTTCATCGAGCAGGTGGATACGGACGGGACGGCAGTGCTCTGCTTTGAAAACGAAATCCTGCGCAATATCGCACGCGAGACAGCGCATAAGGTCGTTTCCTACGCCATCGACCATGAGGCGGATTACCGCGCATCGAACATCGAGACGCGCGGCTCTGTGATCTCGTTTACCGTTCATGAGCGCGGGACGGAGATGGGGCGCGTGCTGCTCAATATTCCGGGGCGCCACAACGTCCTCAACGCGCTCGCCTGTATCGCCGTTGCGCGCCTCGCGGGTGTGGAGTTCCCTGCGATTTGTGACGCACTCGCCCAGTTCCACGGTGCGAAGCGTCGCTTCCAGACGAAGGGAAAGGAGCGCGGCGTCTGGGTCGTGGACGACTATGCGCATCATCCGACGGAGATCGCCGTCACCCTTGCGGCAGCACGGCAGACGAACCCCGAGCGACTTATCTGCGTCTTTCAGCCGCATCGCTACTCGCGGACACAGCTCCTGCGCGCGGAGTTTGGAAAATGCTTTGCGGATGCCGACCTGCTTCTGATCACGGATGTCTATGCGGCGGGAGAGACACCGATTCCGGGCATCAGCGGTGAGACCGTGATGGAGGAAGTCGTGCGTCAGACGGGACAGGACGTTGTCTACCTGCCGGACCGTGCGGATCTCGAACGCTATCTCGCCCAGCAGGTGCGTGCGGGCGACCTCGTCATCACGATGGGCGCGGGCAACATCCTCGAGGTCGGTGAGACACTCGTCGCGCAGCTGCGCGCAGGAACAGCGGGGACGGCAGGTATCGTGGAGTCGGATGCGTATCCGATCGTCGTCGTCATGGGCGGCCCCTCCTCCGAGGCAGAGGTCTCGCGCCGCTCGGGTGCTGCCATCCTGCGGGCACTCTGCGCCAAGGGCTATCCCGCCGTCGGCATGGAGCTGAACCCCGCAACCTTTGCCGAGGAGATTCAGGCACTCCATCCTGCGATTGTGTTCAACGCCCTCCATGGGAAATATGGCGAGGACGGCATCCTGCAGGGCACGCTCGACATGCTCGGCATTCCGTATACGGGCTCTGGTGTGCGCGCCGCTGCGCTGACCATGGATAAAATCATGGCAAAGCGCGTACTGGCCGCCGAGGACATCCCGACGCCGCGCTGCATGAGCTTCTATGCGAGCGAGCGCACGGCGGATACGCCGCGTGAGATACGGACTGCATTCTCCCTGCCGCTCGTCGTCAAGGCACCGGAGCAGGGGTCGAGCATCGGCGTCTACATCGTCACGCGGGACGAGGAGCTCTCGCCAGCGCTCGATGCGGCGTTCTCCTACGGGGATGAGGTGCTCGTCGAGGAGTTCATCGAGGGGCGAGAGCTGACCGCCGCTGTCTGGGGTACTCCAGCCGCGGCAGAGGTCATGCCCGTCATCGAGATCCGGTCTGTTTCGGGACGCTATGACTACGACAGTAAGTATACCCCGGGGGCATCGACACATATCGTCCCGGCACCGCTCTCCGATGCGTGCCGCAGTGAAGTCGAGCAACTGGCACGCCGTGCGTACGCCGCCTGTGGCTGCAGCGGTCTCGCGCGCGTTGATCTCCTGCTGAGCGCAGAGAATCGTCCCTACGTCATTGAGCTGAACGCCGTACCGGGCATGACAGAGACCTCGCTTGTCCCGGATGCGGCGCGTGCGCTCGGCATCGAGTTCCCCGAGCTGTGCGAAAGGATCCTCGCGTTGGCGGGGTATCGGCGATGAGCTCTCGTCGCATCCTGCGCGGGGCGTTCTACCTCCTGTGTGCGAGCGGCATCATTGCCGTCCTCGTGTACTCGCCGCTCTTCACCTTTCAGCAGCTCGTCGTCCATGGAAACGTGCATCTCGATGAGAATGAACTCTGTGAGATCGCACGGATCCACTACGGGCAGCGGCTCTTTGAGCTAAAGACCGACGAGATGACGACAAACCTCCTGCGCGACCTGCGCATCGAGTCCGCCGTCGTCCGCCGCCAGCTGCCGCACAAGATCGAGATGGACATCGTCGAGCGCATTCCCGTCGCGACGGTCGCCTGTGACTACGGCTATCTCGATTTTGACCGACAGGGCAAGGTGATTGCGAGCTATCGCTCGCTCAAGGGCGCGGACATCCCAATCATCACAGGTGTCAAGCTGCGCGACCTCTACATCGGCGACGACAACAACGACCCGCAGGTCGCACAGGCGATCAGCTTCCTCGCGCGCATCGACCCCGCAGACATCGGCGAGATCTCGGAGGTCAGCCTCAGAAATCCGGACGCCGTCGTCGCCTATACCAAGACGGCGCTCCCCATCCGCCTCGGGCAGCTGACGGGGATCCCGGACAAGGCGGCACTGACACAGGACTTCCTGCGCGACCAGAAAACCACACGGCATACCGTTGAGTATGTGGATTTCAGCTATGATGCGCCGTTCATCAAGCTGGCAGACAAAACAGCAGAGGGAAAATAAATGGAACAATTCCGGCGCGGCGGGTGGCTCATCGCCCTCGTCTGTGTATTGATTGGATTTATGGTCGCCGTACAGTTTCGTACGGCGCAGGACGCGAAGGGGAGTCTCTCCCAGCAGCGCATCGAGGAGATCTCCGACCGCCTGCTCCAGACCGAGCACGAACGCGACGAGCTGAGTGAGGAACTGCACAAGATGCAGACGGCGGCGAGTACGGACAATCAGCAGGATAAGGATCTCCTGCGCTATCGAGCGGCACTCGTGCCGCTCGAGGGCGAGGGCGTGATCGTGCGTATGGACGACAGCACGAAGCCCGCTAAGGCGGGGGAGAACCCGAATCTCTATGTCATCCATGACGACGACCTCCTGCGCGTCGTCAACGAGCTGCGCGCCGCAGGCGCAGAGGCCATCGCCATCAACGGGCAGCGCCTGACGGGGACCTCCGAAATCCGCTGTGCGGGGCCGACCCTCTCCGTGAACAACGTGCGCTCGTCCGCACCGTTTGAGATCCGCGCCATCGGCGATAAGAAGTCGCTCGAAAATGCTCTGCGCATGCGTGGCGGCGTGGCGGAGACGCTCGGCGTCTGGGGGATCCAGCTCGACATCAAGGCGAGCAACGATGTCTATATTCCGCCGTATCGCGGCAGCATACGGCAGTCCTATGCCCGTGAGACGACAGAGCGTGAGGAGGAAAGCAAATGATCTACATCGTTATCGTCAGCGTTCTCCTCGGGCTCGTGATCGGCTACAGCAGTCCCCTCGTCATTCCCGTTGCGTATTCGAAGATATTCTCCGTCGCACTCGTCGCTGCCCTCGACGCCGCCTTCGGCGGACTGCGCGCCGTCGTCTCCGAGCGGTTCGACAAGCGCGTCTTTGTGACGGGATTCTTCTCGAACACCCTGCTCGCGGCGGCACTCGTCTTTATCGGCGACCGCCTCGGCATCGACCTGTACTACGTCGCCTTGCTTGCGTTCGGTTTCCGTATGTTCAAAAACCTCGCCATGCTGCGCCGCTATCTCCTGCGCGACTATCGCGGCGGCGGACACAAGTCCATGCTGCGCAATCCCTGAACGCAGAGCGCATTCACATCGGTTTGTAAAAATTTTTCTACACTATAGAAATATAGGGGATTTCATGGTAGAATATACGAGGAAAACTACTGTCTAACGATAGATTTTGTGATAAATCCTACATGGAGGCTGAGACTGTGTTCGAAATGGATGATAACTTTGAAGAGCTCGCAAAGATCATCGTCATCGGCGTCGGCGGCGGCGGCGGAAATGCCGTCAACAACATGATCGACTCCGGTCTGCAGGGCGTTGAGTTTGTGGCGATCAATACGGATTCACAGGCGTTGCTCCAATCCAAGGCGGCCACCCGTATCCAGATCGGCGAGAAGCGTACGCGCGGACTCGGTGCAGGTGCGCGCCCAGAGATCGGCGAGGCAGCGGCGACAGAAAGCCGCGAGCAGATCCTAGAGGCACTGCGCGGTGCGGATATGGTCTTTATCACAGCGGGTATGGGCGGCGGCACGGGGACGGGTGCAGCCCCCGTCGTGGCGGAGTGTGCGCGTGAACTCGGTGCGCTGACCGTCGCCGTTGTGACGCGTCCCTTCTCCTATGAGGGAATGACGCGTGCGCGCAACGCAGACTCAGGCATTGAGAACCTGCAGCAGCACGTTGATACCATCATCACCATCCCGAACGACCGCCTGATGAAGATCATCGACAAGAGCACGCCCGTCACCGAGGCATTCAGCAAGGTGGATAACGTCCTCTGGCAGGGCGTCAAGGGCATCACCGACCTCATTACGAATCAGGGCGTCGTCAACCTCGACTTTGCCGACGTGCATACGACCATGGCAAACGGCGGTGCTGCGATCATGGGCATCGGTGAGGCGCGCGGCGAGGGTGCATCCGTTGCGGCAGCAAAGGCGGCGATCGAGTCGCCGCTCCTTGAGACCAGCATCGAAGGCGCGACCTCTGTCATCCTCAACTTTACGGGATCGAAGAACCTCAGCATGTTCGAGGTCAACGAGGCGTCGGAGTGGCTCAACAGCATGATTACGAATGCGGCAAACGGCCGTCAGGCAAACATCATCTGGGGTATCGGTGTCGATGACAGCTTGGAGGACAGCGTCCGCGTCACCGTTGTCGCGACGGGCTTCGGCGCGAGCGCGGGGAGCGCACCCGGTACCGCTGCGGCACAGGAAGAGACGACGGGCATCTCCGAGGACTGGATCCGCATGCCGGGGCTCGGCAGTGCATCGAGTACGCCAAAGGAGCCCGCGCGTCCCGCACAGCCGCAGGCACAGGCACGCCCCGCATCTGCGATCGTCCCTCCGACGGGACGCAGCCCGCAGCAACGCCAGAGCCGCATGAATGTTGTTGAGCCAAACAGCAGTGCCGACGGCTCGGATATCATTGATATTCCCTCATGGATGCGGAAGCGTTAAAATTTATGCAGACAGAGGAATATAGCAGTTCCGGAATAACACCACATCTCATGGATGAAATATAAAATAAGGAGCGCAGGAGATCTTCTCCTGCGGTTTTTATGTATCAGTACCTTGTAACGGCATTTTCACAAGAGACTTGACAACGTATGTTTGTATTTGTATATGGAGAAAATGAGGATGCAGAAACAGGAACGATGCAGACAAATTTTAGAGGTGCTGATCAACAATCCTGAAGGCATGACAGGAGAAACGCTGGCCAAGCATTTTGATGTTTCATCCCGCACCATTCGCTCGGATATAAAGATGCTCCAGACGCGATTGTCGAATTGTCGGACAGAGATCCTGGCTGCACCAAAACGTGGCTATCGAATTGTCCAAGAAGAGAGCACGGCAGACCTTGTCAAACTAGTCGATGATGAGTCAGGACAGGTGGGATTGATTCGAACCGAAGACCAGCAAAACTATATTATCAGCAGATTCTTGGAATGCTGCTTGAAAAATGTATCTGTTACACAAATGATGCTCGCTGATGAAATGTATGTCGGGCTGTCAACGATCAAATCGTATCTCAACAGCACACGCAAACATTTTGATGCATACAACATTCATATCGTCCAATACAAGACAGAAGGTCTGCGCATCGAAGCTGCAGAGGGGACTCTACGGAGCTTTTTTGTCGATTACCTGCATGAAGTACAGGATAAAAAACTGTGTCATATACTTTTTGAGAGAATTACTTATGACCAAATGGAAGAGATTCTGTCAGAGGCGGGAAATGTTCGCAGACTTCAGTTGACCGATTCGGCAAGGCATGATCTTGCTGTACAGACAGCGCTGTCCATTCAGCGTTCTTTAACGGGACACGGGATTGAATGCAGTTCCAGCATGGCACAAAAGCTGGAAGATACATTCGAGTATAGTGCAGCAAAAGAGATTTTAAATAAAATATTGAACAGCATAGGGGTGGATATTCCATATAGTGAAGTCTTTTATCTTACCCAATGCCTTCTGACCGGAAAGAAATTGTTGGATGCAGGCAGCGGAGTCAATGATGAACATGTCAAGGAACTTGTTGAAAAAGTTCTTGTTGATGTGGATAAAAAATTTGGCTTGGACTTTACCGCAGATGAATATCTTAAGGATGGGCTTGCCCTTCATTTGCGGATTGCCATTGCCCGTGTAAACTTCCATGTAAATATCCGCAATGAGCTCCTCAGTTCGGTTAAACAGGATTACCCATTGGCGTTTCAGATTGCCGTCTACGCAGCTAAATTGGTTCGGGATATCGATCATATTGAGTTCAATGAAAACGAGATCGGATATATTGCGTTGCATTTTTGTGCTGCTATGAGCAGAAACAGCATTGCAGAAGAGGAACAGCCGAAAAATGTCTATGTTGTATGCTCAGCAGGACTAGGTGTTTCCGTTCTTATGAAGGCAAAACTCAAGGAACATTTCCGTAGCAGCATCCATGTAATTGACATCCTTCCGGCATATAAACTGACAGAAAAAATGCAGGAAGAAGCGGATTATATCATTTCTACGGTTCCTCTTCCCTCCAATTCCTCGAAAATCATACGCGTTAATCACATGCTGCGTACGGATGATATTGAAAAAATTCGCCGTATCCTGTTTAAACAAGCAAGTACACTTGATGCAAATGTTGTACGGCAATTTTTTCGGCCGGAAGGGTTCTACGTGGATCAGTTATTTCATACGAGAGACGAATGCTTAAATTTCCTGACGGATGAAGCCGTCCGCAACGGATGGATGGATGCGGAAGGAAAAAGTTCTGTCTTTGAGCGTGAGCATATGTCATCAACCGCAATAGGCGATTTCGTTGCCATCCCTCATGCACTGCTCACAGAACATATGATTTCCAATATATCAGTTCTTATCTTAAAGGAGCCGGTTCAGTGGGAAGATTTTCCTGTACGTGTTGTGTTTCTGCTCAACATTGAACAAAGTAAGGCATCTCTTTGGGAGAAGATGTTCCTGAAACTCTATTCATTTATCAAAGAATATCATGGATTGGAATCTTTGCTGAAGCATAAATCATACGAGCAATTCATGGAAGATTTTATAGCGGTTTTATAACCGCTTTTTTATTGCTGCTATTCCTATTTCCGCATTTACAATTGCGGAAAAGAGTTACGACATGATTCTTACTTTTCCGCTTTACAGGAATATTTCAGGAAATAGATATGTCTATGAAGAGTGTTGTAGAAACAGTATAATAATATTATATTCTTTATAGTGGAAGGAGGAAGAGCATGGACGTTGCACTTAATGAGGATTTGGTACTCATGGAGGTGGATGCAAAAGATAAGTTCGATCTTCTTCGCCAGGCAGCGCAGTGCCTTCAAACGCATGGCTATGTTAAGGAAAGTTATGCGGATGCGGTCATTGAAAGAGAGAAGGTATTTGCGACTGGTCTGCCGACAGTGATGGGGGGTGTAGCGATTCCACATACTGACGTGGAACATGTAAATACCCCTGCAGTTTGTATTGTACGACTCAAAAAACCGGTAGATTTCGTTATCATGGGGGATGACACAGAGACAGTGTCTGTGGACTGCATCTTCATGCTGGCAATGAAGGAGGCTCACGCCCAGCTGACACTGCTGCAGAATCTGATGGGGATCCTCCAGGATGCTGATGCCCTGAAACTTGTAAAAGAAGGAACATCGGCAAAGGAAATTTGTGCCTTTGTAAAGGGGCGCTTGTCACAAGTGGCGGAGTAGAAGTTAATCTGTCTTATTTGTGCGGTGGAAAAGTTAATATATTTTTTATACCCAGTATGGAGGTAATTTAAAATGGCAGATAAAAAGCGCGTACTTGTTGCATGTGGTACAGGTATAGCAACTTCGACAGTTGTGTGTAAACGAGTTGAAGATCTTCTCAAAAATAACGGAATTGAAGCGGAAGTGATTCAGTGCAAGATTGCTGAAATTGGTACTTATGAGGAGCAGGCAGATTTGCTTGTGACGACAACGATTCCATCCCGTGAATATAAAATTCCCGTTGTAAAAGCTGTGAACTATCTTACCGGCATGCAGACGGAGAAAACGGATCAGGAAATTTTGTCGGCACTGCAGTAACTGCGTGTGAATTTTACTGAATGGAGGAAAAGTTATGGTTTTAGAAGTTGTGCAGTTTATTCTTGGATTAGGGCCAACCGTCATGCTTCCGATCGTTATAACGATCATAGGCATGTGTTTTGGTCAGGGATTTAAGAAAGCGTTTCAATCTGGCATTACGATCGGTGTTGGATTTGTTGGAATCAACTTGGTTATTGGGCTTCTGACCTCCAATCTTGGTGATGCAACGCATCAAATGGTTGAACGTTATGGTCTTGCGCTGAACATCATTGATGTTGGTTGGCCTGCTGCAGCTGCTATGACATGGGCATCTCCAATTGCTGCGATCATGATTCCAATCAGTATGCTCGTCAACATCGCAATGCTCATGACCAAGACAACCAATGTTGTCGATATCGATATTTGGAACTACTGGCATTTTGCAGCAGCTTCCGCAACGGTGCTTGTGCTCACTGGCGGCAATTGGATTCTTGCTATTATCGCGGGTGTTGTTTACGAGATTGCCGTCCTGAAGATTGCTGATTGGACAGCGCCAATGGTACGTGATTATTTCGGTATGGAGGGGCTTTCCTTCCCAACGGGATCCACGTGTGCACAGGGCTTAATTGGTATTCCTATCGTTAAAGTAATTTCAAAGATTCCAGTTATTAAGGATCTTAAAGCGGATCCGGATGCCATTCAGAAGCGGTTTGGTATTTTCGGTGAACCTCTTATGATGGGGCTGATCCTTGGCCTCCTCCTTGGAGCACTTGCAGGCTATCCTCTGGCAAAGATTCTCCAGATCGGTGTCATCATGGCTGGTGTCATGTTCCTTATGCCGCGTATGGTCAAGATCCTGATGGAAGGGCTCATCCCTGTATCTGAGTCTGTTAAAGCCTATCTGCAAAAGAAAGATTTTGGCAAAGATCGTGAACTTACGATAGGTCTCGACGCAGCTGTTGCAGTTGGTCATCCAGCTGTTATCGCTACGGCTCTTGTACTAGTTCCCTGTACGCTCTTCCTTTCTGTGGTTATTCCCGGCAACAACGTTCTTCCGTTTGGTGATCTTGCTACGATTTGTTTCTATGTAGCATTCATTGTTGGTGCAGCACGCGGAAATATTGTGCATTCTGTATTGGCAGGGATGATTGTTATGGGGCTGGCGCTTCTGATGGCGACCAATATTGCAGAGTTCCATACATCCATGGCAATTGACGCACAGTTCCAGATGCCGGCAAATACGACGATGATTTCAAGTCTTGATCTTGGCGGCAACTTCCTTAACTGGGCAGTTATTAAGGTCTTCCAGTTTTTCTAATACACATATTGCTATGTTCTGAACATGAGAGCCCCGATAGTTCACACCTTGAGGTGTTGAGCAATTGGGGTTTCATGTTAGGTACTTTTAGGTACAGGTTTTTGCACTATCTGAATATGGAGGGTAAATCGTGAAAGCAGGCGTTATATATAACACCGGTGATATCCGTTATGATGATTTTCCAGATCCAACCTGTGGTGCGGATGATATTATTGTACGCGTTGCAGCGTGTGGTATTTGCGGATCGGATTCGCCGCGCATCTTGAGTGGTTGGAAATATCCGCTTCCTGGTGTTCCCGGGCATGAGTTTTCCGGAACGGTTGTTGAAGTTGGAAAAAATGTCAGGAAATTTCATGTCGGAGACAACGTAGCTGTTCAGCCGTTTATTCCATGTAATGCTTGTGATAATTGTCGTGCAGGATATGTGTCCATGTGTGATGGGGCACAGATGCTGGGGGCAGATATGCCGGGCGGATATGCTGAGTACTGCCGAGTGCCGGCGACTAATGCTATTGTGCTTGGTGATGTGAATCTTGTCGAAGCCGCACTCCTTGAGCCTTGTGCTGTATCTCTTTATGGTGTCCTTGGTATTCAGCCTGTACTTGGTGATACGGTGGCTATTCTTGGCTGCGGAACGATTGGACAGCTTGCGTTGAGATGGTTTCGTCTTGCCGGTGTTCGCCGTATCATCGCTGTAGATATTTCACCTGTCAAGCTGTCAGAAGCACGTGCTCTTGGGGCAGATGAATGTGTCAATGGGATGAAAGAGAATACCGTTGAAGCAATTCTTGAACTGACACATGGAAAAGGCGTAGATATTGCAATGGAGACAGCTGGCTCCAAAATTACGCAGGAGCAATGTCTGCTGGTCGCAAAGAAGCGTGGCAAAGTCGGATTCCTTGGTATTGCGCGCTCTGATATTCTGTTAAAGGAAAAATCCTTTGAGAGTATTTTCCGCCATGAGCTTACACTGCGAGGATTTTGGAACTCTTATGCGGCACCATTCCCTGGCCCCGCGTGGATGAAGAGCATCGAGGCATTTCAGGATGGGACGATTGATTTTAAGCCGTTTATTTCACATAAGTTCTCGTTGTGTGATGTAGCAACTGTATTTGATATGATCAGGGATAGGAAAGAGGAGTATAATAAAATCCTGTTTGTTATGGAGTGAGGGAGGAAAACAGATGAAAGCTTTAGTTAAGACACAAAAGGGGGCAGGGAACTGGGAGATCCTCAACAAGCCTGAGCCCTCTGTCGGAGAAGGCCAGGTAAAGGTGCGTGTCGAATATATTGGAATCTGCGGCAGTGATCTGCATACCTTTGAAGGCCACTACAATGTTAATGCCGAAGGTCTGACGATTGGTCATGAATTTGCCGGAGTTGTCGCAGAAGTGGGAGCTGGCGTTACGAATGTCAAGGTTGGAGATCGTGTTACCTCCGAGACAACATTCACCATCTGCGGACATTGCCGTTATTGTGCAAACGGAGAATATAATCTGTGTCCTAGCCGCAAAGGCCTCGGAACACAACAGGATGGCGCTATGGCACAGTATGTGCTGACGCGTGCCAAGAGTCTGCATATTCTTCCAGAGAATGTAACGACGCGACAGGCATCTATCACTGAGGCAGCAGCTTGTGCACACCATGGCGTAAATAAGGCAAAGTTCGACAAAGGTGCTATTGTCTTGGTGCTGGGCCCTGGACCAATTGGCCTGCTTGTTGCTCAGGTGGTTATGGCTTATGGCGGACGTGTTGTTATGACAGGTCTGACACAGGATATGGGACGCCTCACAATCGCAAAGGAGAAGTTTGGTGTTGAACACATTGTTGACGTTCAGAAGGAGGATGTCAAGGCGATCGTCGAAAAACTGACAGATGGTTACGGTGCCGATGTTTGTTATGACTGCACGGGAGCGGTTCCCTCTATGCACCTTGGAATGGATCTTCTGAAGAAGAAGGGGCAGTATGTGCAAATTGGTCTCTTTGCAAAAGATGAAGTTTCTGTCGATTTCTCCAAGATCATCCAGAAGGAACTAACCGTTTGCGGCAGCCGGAGTCAAAACACGCATGATTGGGAGCCCACGCTGAAACTTATGAGTGAGCATAAGATTGATGCAGACAAGATGATTACACATGAAGTCGGCATCGATGAGTGGGATCGAGCATATCATCTGCTCAAGAGCGGAGAGGCGACGAAGATTGTCATGCATCCAATCGGCTGATGCTGATGCAGGAAAGATGATGCTGAGCGGGTACAGCACTATGTGGGTGCTGTGCCCGCTTTTGCCAGCAGCCTTGGAGAAGGGGTTCTAAGCAGAAAGAGGAGGGATATTCATGAGGCCTGTAATCGTGTTTGGTTCAGATCATGCCGGCTATCATATGAAGGAGTTTTTGATTAGAGAACTTGAACAGAATGGTTATCAAATAGAAGATAGGGGCCCTTTTTGTAAAGATCCTGTCGATTCAGGGATATATGCCATTGCTGTTGCTGAGGAAGTAGCACGGCATCCGCAGGTAAAACTGGGGGTATTGATCTGCGGTACCGGAATTGGTATGTCCATGATGGCAAATAAAGTGGTTGGAATCCGTGCCTCATTGGTTTCTGATTTGTTTTCTGCAAAGATGACGCGGGCGCATAATGCGGCGAATGTCCTTTGCCTTGGTGCACGTATTATTGCTGAAAATATGGCATTGGAAATTACAAAAACATGGCTTGCTGCTGAGCCATTGGGAGGAAAGTATGCGGCTCGTGTGGCACATATGATGGCATATGAGAAAGAGAGATGTGACCGTGGGTAGGAGTGTAAAATTTACAGATCATGCACTTGCCGTGTCTGCCTCTGTTTCCTGTATGGATATTGGCCATTTGAGTGATGCCATTGATAAAGTCAATCGTTCGGATGTCGCCTTCTGGCATTACGATGTTGTGGATGGAGTATTTAACCAGTGCCTTATCCTAGGTGATCTCCTCTATCCATATCTCAAGGAGAAGAGCCGGCTTCCCATAGAGATACACCTTGCTGTAGAGCAGCCGGAACGATATATTGACATCTTTTCGCGCTATAAACTCGATTATATTGCCGTGCATGCTGAAACAATGAACGAACCGGAGCGTGTTTTCAGAAGAATTCGTGAGTGCGGTGCACTGCCTGTTCTCGCCTATCGTGCCGAGACTCCTCCAGGTGAGGATTTTGTTGATTTGGCAAAGAAGTGTGCGTGGGTATTAAAACTCACTGTTAATCCTGGGTTTTCTGGTCAAAAAATTCAGGACGCGGCAGTTCGGCATATTCGAGAAATGTCAGATCGACTGATTCATGCCGGGATAGGCTGCCGTATACAAGCAGATGGTAATGTCAATGAGAAAACAGTGCACACGCTGTATGAAGCAGGGGCACGGATCTTTACTGGGGGAAGCTCCGGACTCTTTACGGAAGAGCGCAGTATCCAGGAGAATGTGGTTCGCCTCATTCAATCTGCGCAGTGCTCATAAAGTATTTTTGGTGGGAACTATTGTGCTTGCTTTAGTTTATAAGAAAAGCGTCGCTGCAAATACAGTGACGCTTTTCTAGTGTTATACTTACCCCTCCAGATCCGGCCGCAGATCTGCTGCAGCGCGGAGATAGACGTGGTGGATGTTGCTCTGGGGCGTATCGGTATTGACGAGGAGGAGGACGCGGATGCAGTGCGGGAGACTGTCCTCGATGGCGCACTGCCGCGCGTCAAAGAGTGGGACGAGGTCAAATCCTGCGATGCGGCGCACACCTGCCGTGGGGAATGCCGCCGTGAGATCTTCAGTGGCGCTGAAGATGGCAGCACCGATGTCGGCAGGCGTGATGTTGTTTGTGCACAGGATTTTCGTGACGAGTTCCTGGGCTGCCTGCCAGATTTCTTCTTTTTCGTTGCGTCCAACGGTAATGGCGCCGCGTATGCCACGCATACTCTACACTCCCTTGTGAATATCCCAGATGAGCCGTAGGCTCAGGATGAATGCGATGAGATAACCGAGGATGCCGAGAAGGGGGATACCGCCGATCTGCGGCTGCATATTCGTGGTGCAGATGGTGCTCGATGCGATGAGGAGTGCCGCGCAGAGGAGGGAGATGATAAGCTTATTGATCATCTTATCGAGACGCTGCACGGGTTCTTCCGACCCGGTGAGATCGATGTTGAGTTTGGTCTGTCCGCCCATGGTCATCTTGAGGAGGTCGGCAAGCTGCTCCGGGATCTGTACGGACTTGCGCAGGAGCATGATGCCCTCCTGGCGTGCCTTTGAGAGACCCTCGCGCCACGTCATATCCTGTACGAATCCCAAGGAGAGGCTGCGTGCAAAGATCTCAAGGAAACTGACCTCGGGGGCGCAGCGGCGCATGACAATCTCGACGGTCATGACGCCGCGCGCAAACATGGCAAGACCGCTCGGACAGCCGATGTGGTGCATACGCAGGATACTGAGAATCTGATTCGTCAGTACCCCCATGTGTACGTCGGTAAAATCAAGAGAACCATACTGTTCCATTATGACATCGATGTCCTGGTAGAGTCGTGCATGGTCAATGTGCCCCTTGACAATGCCAAGTGCGAGGACGGCTGCCTTCATTTCAAAGGTGTCGTGCGTGGCGAGTGCCCAGATCGCCCGCCGCAATGCCGTGCGGTCACGGTTGCTGAGGCGCCCCATCATACCGAGGTCAATCCAGACGATGTTTCCGCCGCGGATACGGATGTTGCCGGGATGCGGATCGCCGTGGAAAAAACCGTCCTCAATGATCTGCTTGGCGTAGTTCTCACCGAGCCGTCGCCCAATCTGCGTAACGTTGACCCCTGCCGCCCGGAGGGCATCCGTCTGATCGAGGGGAATGCCGTCGATGTACTCCATGACGAGAATATGTTGGGTGGAGAGATCACGCAGTACGCGCGGGCAGGAGACAAACGGATTATCACGATTGAGGTGTGCGAACTCCTCAATGTGACTTGCCTCAATGAGGAAGTCCATCTCTTGTTTTGCAATGTTCCACATCTCATCCATCAGCGCGCGAAAGTCAACGACATCGTCGCTGCTGACAAGGCGGATGAGGGTGGCGGCGCGTTTCATCAGAGTGAGATCGGTGCGCATGATCTCGTGGATGCCGGGACGCTGTACCTTGATCACAACCTCCTCACCCGAGGAAAGTGTGGCACGGTGCGCCTGTGCGATGCTGGCAGAGCCGAGGGGGGTACTGTCGATCGTGCGGAAAACTTTGTTCCACTCGCGGTTATACTCCTGCTCGACGATGGAAAGGATGACAGGGAAGGCGAGGGGCCGCGCTGCCGTCTGCAGCTTCATCAGCTCGTCGCAGTAGTCCGTCGGAAGAAAATCCGGGCGCATGCTCATGATCTGCCCAAACTTGACGAAGGTGGGGCCGAGATCCTCGAAGATGGCGCGCAGTTTCGCGGGGGTTAGACCATGGACGATGTCGTGGCGGCGCAGTACCGTCACCATTTCGCGCAGACGCAGTGCGGCGTTTTTGTTTTCGGTGCTGTGCAGCAGTGCCCCCAGCATGATCTCACCTCCCGACAGAATTGGATTATATCTATGTTTATCGTGCTGTCCAACACAAACGTTGTCGGATTACCCCACAGTCTTGTACTTTTCTGCCAGCTGCTGTTTTACTGTTTCGTTGCTCAGGTACTCGTCGTAGGTTGAGATGCGGTCAACGATGCCGACAGGTGTAATTTCAATGATGCGGTTTGCAACAGTTTGTGTGAACTCGTGATCGCGCGAGGCAAAGAGAATCGTGCCCGAAAATGACATCAGCCCATTGTTGAGGGCAGTGATCGACTCGAGGTCGAGATGGTCGGTTGGCTCGTCGAAGATGAGCACATTCGCGCCCGAGAGCATCATGCGCGAGAGCATACAGCGAACGCGCTCGCCGCCCGAGAGCACCTCAGCGCGCTTCTGGCTCTCCTCACCCGAGAAGAGCATCCGTCCGAGGAAGCCGCGCACGAATGTCTCGTCCGGATCCTTGGAGTACTGGCGCAGCCAGTCAACGAGGCTGAGCTTTACGCCGTCAAAGTAGGCGGAGTTGTCCGAGGGGAGGTAGGTCTGCGTCGTTGTGACACCCCATTTGAACGTGCCTTCGTCCGCTTCTTCCTCGCCCATGAGGATCTTGAACAGCATCGTCTTTGCCGCGCCGTTTGGCCCGACGAAGGCGACCTTGTCACCCTTCTTGAGGGTGAAGCTGACATTTTTTAGCAGCTGACGGCCGTCCAGCTCTTTGGAAAGCCCCTCGACGGTGAGCAGCTGATCGCCCGCCTCGCGGTCGGGGGTAAAGGCAATGTACGGATAGCGGCGTGCCGACGGCTTGATGTCGTCGAGTGTGATGCGCTCAAGCAGCTTCTTGCGCGAGGTCGCCTGACGGGACTTTGCGGCATTTGCGGCAAAGCGTTGGATGAAGGTCTGGAGTTCCTTGATCTTCTCTTCCTTCTTCTTGTTCGCATCCTTTGCCATCTGGAGTGCGAGCTGACTGGACTGATACCAGAAGTCATAGTTACCGGCGTAGAGCGAGATCTTGCCAAAGTCCACGTCGCAGATGTAGGTGCAGACCTGATTGAGGAAGTGGCGGTCATGCGAGACGACGATGACCGTGTTCGGGAAGTCCGCGAGGAAGTTCTCGAGCCAGTTGATCGAGGCAACGTCGAGGTGGTTTGTCGGCTCATCGAGCAGGAGGATGTCGGGCGAGCCGAAGAGTGCCTGTGCGAGCAGGACGCGTACCTTTTCCGATGGGGTGAGTTCGTTCATCTTGAGATGATGCTTGTCGTCCGAGACGCCGAGACCGTTCAGCAGCTGTGCCGCCTCCGTCTCTGCGTTCCAGCCGTCGAGCTCGGCGAACTCTGCCTCGAGCTCCGAGGCGCGCATCCCGTCCTCGTCGGAGAAATCGGGCTTCTCGTAAAGTGCATCCTTTTCGTCCATGATCTCCACGAGACGCGCGTGTCCCATGATGACCGTACGCAAGACCTCGACCTCATCGTAGGCATAGTGATCCTGCTGCAGGACGGCGAGACGCTCCCCGGGCGTGATCTCCACGATGCCACTCGTCGGCTCGATGTCGCCTGAGAGCAGCTTGAGGAAGGTCGATTTCCCCGCGCCGTTCGCGCCGATGATGCCGTAGCAATTCCCGGGGGTGAACTTCAGATTGACATCCTTGTAGAGGACACGCTTGCCGAACTGCAGGCTGAGATTGTTGACGGTAATCATCTATCCGTACTCCTTTTCTATTTGCGAAGGATGGCGCGGAACATCGAGAGAATGCTCTGACCGTACGAGTCGCCGGGGACAGCCCAGCGGCCGTTCAGATCCTGCCAGTTGCCGAGCGTACCCGTGCCGTAGACGCTGCGCACGAGGCTGTAGCGCGGGTCAACGACGGGGAATGCCGGATGCCGCGTCGATGCGTAGGCAAGCAGATGCTGAATGTGGGCGCGGACACCAAGCTGCGAGGTGGCAAAATACGCTCCCTTGACCTCCGAGCTCGTCGTTCCCAGTCCGCAGTAATTGTTCTGGTCGGGCGTGACCGTACCGCCGTAGCGGAAAAAGCCCGTTTCCTTGAGTGCCTGTGCGAATGCGACATCGGGGCGGATGCCCTCGCGCTCCCCCTCCTCATAGTAGTAGGAGACGAGCTCCTTCGGTGAGACCGAAATGGCGGGATAGGGATTCACGCTGAGGAGATAGTCCACGCACTGCTGCTGGCTCGCGAGCGGTGTTCCGATGATCGCCGTATCGTACTCCGAGAGCGTCTTGGGGACGCTGAGGGGCGGATGTTGTTCTGCTTCCTCTGCCTCCTCTGCTTGTCGCATGAGATTGCTGATCCGTGCGCGGAAATCGTCCGTCGACGTGTCCGTGCCGCGCTCCGTGTGCACCTTTGTCGCCGTATTTGGGTCATAGACGCGGCGTGCGTCGGCGCTGTTTGCTGTCAGAATGAAAAGACCAAGGGCTGCGGCGAGTGAGCCGCGCAGAAGAATATCCTTACGCAAGAAAATGTACCTCCCATATTGCGGGCACGCGGAGAGCCTCTGCGTGCCTTTACGGCAGCCATGGAAAGAGCTGCGACAGAATAAGAATGACCGTCAGCACGATCGTGCTGCGGTGTATGGCATGATGTGCCCCGCCCGCTGCCATGAGCAGCACCCATGTCAAGAGGGCAAGCGTCAGCCCCGTCCGCAGGTCGTAGGACGCGAGGACGAAGACGGCGAGGACGGCGGCATCGCATAGCGTGAGACGTTTTGCGCTCTGCAGCTGCACGAGCGCACGCTGCAGAAGGATGAGCCCCAGCATGGCAAGAGCAAGCGCCGGTGCGGCGGGAAACTCCGCCAGTGCCGCGAGCAGCGGCGCACAGGGGAGCAGCAGAAAAAGCAGCAGAGCCGTCCCCATTGCTGTGGCCGGGATGCCGCCGATGCGCCGCTCCTCCGCAGCGGGCAGTGCCGCAGAGATCGGAGCGATACTGAGCGGGAATGCGCCGAGGAGACTGCCGATGCCGCTGATGGCAAAGAGCCGTGCGAGTGGCACGTCGGGTTTGGCGGGGGGGCGCTCTCCCTCTGCCGAGAGAACAGCAGCACTCTCCACCGTGAGTGCGATGAGGAGTGTTATGCCGAGCCCGATGGCGGCGGGAACATTGAGTGTGTCCTGTCCTCCTGCCATGAGCGGCAGAGCAAGTTCTGGCTGCAAAAACGGCGCAGCAGGGATTTCCCAGAACCCCTCCGCCCATGTGAGCAGCAGAACGATGCCAATACCGATGGGCAGAGCCAGCTCTTTTTGCCGCACATAGAGCAGGAGTATGAGGAGAACGCCGACGAGCGTGAAGTACGTCAGTGGATCGGACAGCATGCCGCCCATCGTAAGCGCCCATGGCGACGGCAGGAGAATGCGCGCCGCCTGTGCCGCCTGCGTCAGCATCCCGAGTGCGAGTGACAGCAGGAGTCCCGTGCGAATCACGGGCGGGAGACCGTCGATCATGCGCCCCATGAATGCGGCGCGCATCAGCAGTACACCAATGAGTGATGTGACGGCAGAGACAATGAGTACATCCTGCCATGCAATGCCGCGTGCGATGATCTCCTCGTAAACCAGCCATGCCGTGATGGCAGGGGAGGGGAGGAGAACGCGCGGTGCACTATTGCGTGAGACGATGAGCGTCCCGACCGCAGCAACGAGCACGCCGCCCGTATATGCGCCCGCAAAGGGCATCCCCGTACGCGTGAGCAGTGCTGCCGTCGCAGTGAGCACGAGCACAGCGGCACAGATGAGGACGAACGCACGACAAAGTGCCGCACCAATCCACCCGTACCGCTCGTTCATGTCGCTCTCCTACATTACTCAAAACACTTCTATTTTAACACAAAAATAAACGTCGTGCCATAGTCCGCTGTGAAATCTATCTTCCATGGCAGCGAGAGGACAAAAAAACTGCTGCAGGAAGACATTTCGTCTTCCTGCAACAGCTAGCAGTCGACAGGAGAAAATACTTAGGACGATGTGGTGCTGTCACTGTAGGATGATTCACCGTTCGCACTACTTGAGGAGGCCTTATCCCAGCAGCGATGCTTCGGCGCATAGCTGTTGTAGAAGAAGAAGCCAAGTACCATCAGTACGATGAACGTGATGTTCGTGACCGCCGACAGTGCCCAGATCAGATATAGGCAGACTGCCATACCGATCGGTGCGAAGAGGTAGAGCGCCGGGAAGTGGAACGTGCGCGGCAGCTCGGGGGAGTTGCGGCGGAGCTGGATCAGCCCGACAAAGACGATGAAGAATGCCGCAAGAACACCGGTGTTCGCGAGCTCAACGATGTAGAGCATCGGCACGCAGCCCGCAATGAACGCGATGATCGCCGAGCCGACGAGCGTGATGAAGTACGGCGTGCCATACTTCGGATGGATGTTTGCCATCGACTTCGGGAGGAAACCGTCACGCGACATGGCGAAGAAGACGCGTGCCTGACCGAAGATGTAGACGATGAGGGTCGTGATCATACCGAAGAGGATGCCGACCGTGACGAGGTTTGCGAGACTCGTGTAGCCGATGAGGCGCAGGCAGTAGGCGACAGGATCTGCGCGGTCGAGATCCGTGTAGGGGATTGTCGCCGTGAGGACGAGTGCCACAACAGAGTAGATGCAGAGGCAGACAAAGACCGATGCGATGATGCCGATCGGGAGACTCTTCTCCGGTGTCTTGCACTCCTCGGCGGAGGTTGCGACCGTATCGAATCCCATGAAGGAGAAGAACACAACCGCTGCGCCTGCCATGATGCCGCCGGCACCGAACGGGAGGAACGGATCGAGGTTCGCCGCTACGGCATGGGGCGACGTGACTACAACGTAGGCGACGATCGCGCACAGCGTGAGCGAGATGAGGATCGTGTTGAGACGCGAACTCTCCTTCGTGCCATGAGCGAGGATGACGCCGATGATGAGCGTGATGACGACGGCGGGCAGATTGATGATACCGCCCTCCGGTGCTGTTGTGAGGAGTGCCTTTGGTATCTCCATGCCGAGGGACGCCATCATCCCGGAGAAGTAGGCGGAGAATCCGACGGCAACCGCACTCGCGGTGACGATGTAGCCGATGATCAGCGACCATCCGCAGAGGAACGCCATGCCCTCACCGAGGGAGGCAAACGTATAGGCGTATGCGCTGCCCGCCGCCGGGATGAGCGATGCCAGCTCTGCGTAGGCGAGACCGACGAGCATACAGAGGAGACCTGCTGCAATAAAGGAAAGAACAATACCGGGCCCCGCATAGCGTGCCGCACCAATACCGGTCAGAACGAACACGCCCGAGCCAATGATGCCGCCGATGCCAAGGAAGGTCAGATCCATGGTGCTCAGCGTTCGGATCATACCGCTGTCCTTACGCTGGGCACTGAAGTCTTCCAGTGTTTTTTTCTTAAAAAACATAAAGCCTTCACGCCTTTCTTTCAAAATATTGTAAAACAAAACCTGTAAAAAGGGGCTGTTTCACAGCACATATTGATATATGAGAGTGAAACAGCCCCTCAGCAGTCAGTTCACAAATTACTTAAGGAACTCATCGATGGACTTGAACGGGAGGTTCAGCGCCTTACCGACCGCCTCGTTCGTGAGGTGACCGTCGATGGTGTTGAGACCATACTTCAGGCCGGGCACCTGCTGGAGGGCAGCCTTGTAGCCCTTCGTTGCGATGTCAACCGCATAGGAGATCGTCGCATTGGTGATGCCAAGCGTCGAGGTGCGGGAGACAGCGCCCGGGATGTTTGCCACGGAGTAGTGGACAACGCCATGCTTCTCGAACGTCGGGTTCTCATGCGTCGTGCAGTGGTCGCACGTCTCGATCGAGCCGCCCTGGTCGATCGCGACGTCGACGACAACGGAACCCTTCTTCATGGTCTTGATCATTTCCTCAGTGACCAGGATCGGGGTGCGTGCGCCCGGAATGAGGACGGAGCCGATGAGGAGGTCAGCTTCCTTGACCCACTTTGCGATGTTGTAGCTCGAGGAATACTCGGTGACAACACGGCCGCCGAACATATCGTCGAGCTGACGCAGACGCTCAATCGAGAGATCGATGATCGTGACGCGTGCGCCGAGACCGACAGCGATCTTAGCTGCGTTCGTGCCGACATTGCCGCCGCCGATGATGACGACCTGACCAGCGGAGACACCTGCGATGCCGCCGAGGAGAACGCCGCTGCCGCCGTAACGGCTCTCGAGGAACTGTGCACCGATCTGGACAGACATACGGCCTGCGATCTCACTCATCGGAGCGAGCAGCGGGAGACCGCGGCCCTGCTTGCCGAGAACCGTCTCATAGGCAATACCGACAACCTTCTTCTGAAGGAGTGCCTTCGTGAGCTGGGGCTCTGCTGCGAGATGGAGGTAGGTGAAGAGGATCTGCCCCTCATGGAAGAGGTCATACTCGGACTCCAGCGGCTCTTTTACCTTAACAATCATTTCCGAACGATCAAACAAAGCCTTCTTGTCTGAGACGATCTCGGCGCCGACTGCCTTGTAGTCGGCATCCGTGAAGCCGCTGCCAACACCGGCACTCTCCTCGATCAGAACCGTATGACCGGCACGGCGCATTGCCTCAACACCCGAGGGAGTCATACCGACGCGGAACTCATTGTTCTTGATTTCCTTTGCAACGCCTACAATCATGCTTTTTCCTCCTACTAGATATAGATGTGATACGGCAGGGTTTATCGGCCAAATAAACCAAAAGGATTTTGTATTTCGTATTTTAGCACAATTTAGATAAATCGTCAACAACTATTGTCGAATAGAAAAAAGTAATAATTATCAGAGCACGGAATGCCAGCCGCCATCTTCAGGTCGAGGTATCCAGCCACTGTTTTATACCAAATAAATTCAGCGACAACGAAGGGGCTTGAGATGGATATTCGTCATTGCGTGAGCCGGGCTTGGCAGACATATCTCAATTATACATTCGAGTCAGGAAGTCTGACGGAGAGTGGAAATACCGTTCGAAATTGGGACTTGCCCAGACATATGGTTCGTTTTGGTGGCGACTATACGCATAAGAAATTTAATGAGATTTTGGATGCTCAATATGTGGGCGCACGCCAGAAGGTCGATGCAGCAACAGGAAAATATGGGGCAGAGGACAGCTTCTTTCTCGTCAATTTATACCTTAACTATAATTTGAATCAACAGGCAAAGATTCAGCTAAGCATCGAGAATCTCCTGAACCGTAAATTCTATGCCGGAGAGGCTGCCAAAGAACGGTCATATACTCTCGGCGTAAAAACATATGTTCCAATGAACGGCGTGCTGACCGAACATCAACAGCATAGAGTGATGCATAGCCTCGTGCAGCCCAATTAAGGAAACATTGATAAATTCAGCACCGCTGCATTGATGCATCTTTTTTTCCTGTTATCAGTGCGTTTCGAAAGGACCTTGTCTTGTGATGTGATCAAAGGAAATGTGCAAGGATCAACAATATTATTTCCGTTGATGATTTTTAGCGCCACAGAAGGCGTCCGTAATGGATGCTTTTTTAATACGACACGGGGTCGGATTTTCCATTTAAATAGGGAGAGAATCTTTGCCGATGTCGTCTTTCGATTGCTGTGTGCATACAAAATATTTTGCAGAGACGCAAAGCGACACAAATAGACCGAATTACTCTGAATAAAACGCAAAAAACTGTGATAAAATGCACAAGAAGTTAAATTTAGTCTTGACAAAACTATCTGAATTATACTAAAATCACAATCAGGGTATACCTCTAGAGATCACTTAGCCGTTTCACCCTTCTGTTTTATCTATATCTAGTAGGAGGAAAAAGCATGATTGTAGGCGTTGCAAAGGAAATCAAGAACAATGAGTTCCGCGTCGGTATGACTCCCTCGGGCGTTGAGGCAATGCGCCGTGCCGGTCATACGGTTCTGATTGAGGCGAGTGCAGGCGTTGGCAGCGGCTTCACGGATGCCGACTACAAGGCAGTCGGCGCCGAGATCGTCTCGGACAAGAAGGCTCTGTTTGATCGCTCTGAAATGATTGTTAAGGTAAAAGAGCCGCTGGAATCCGAGTATGACCTCTTCCATGAGGGGCAGATCCTCTTCACCTACCTCCATCTCGCAGCAGAGCCCCAGCTCACGAAGGCACTCCTTCAGAAGAAGGTTGTCGGTATTGCCTATGAGACGGTTCTCGGCAAGCAGGGCCGCGGTCTCCCGCTGCTCGCTCCGATGAGTGAGATCGCAGGCCGTATGTCTGTCCAGATCGGTGCACAGTTCCTCGAGAGCCGTTACGGCGGCAGCGGCGTTCTCCTCGGCGGCATCGCAGGTGTCTCCGCTGGTCAGGTCGTCATCATCGGCGGCGGCAATGTCGGCACGAACGCAGCTAAGATCGCTGTCGGTCTCGGCGCACGCGTCACGATCATCGATCTCTCGATTGAGCGTCTGCGTCAGCTCGACGATATGTTCGGCGGCCGTGTTGTCACCGAGTTCTCCTCGAGCTACAACATCGCAAAGTGGGTCAAGGAAGCTGACCTCCTCATCGGCTCCGTCCTCATTCCGGGCGCACGCACCCCGATCTTGGTCACCGAGGAAATGATCAAGACCATGAAGAAGGGTTCCGTTGTCGTCGACGTCGCGATCGACCAGGGCGGCTCGATCGAGACGTGCGACCACTGCACGACGCATGAGAACCCGACGTTCGAGAAGCATGGCGTTGTCCACTACTCCGTGGCAAACATTCCGGGCGCTGTCTCCCGCACCTCGACGCTTGGCATCACCAATGCGACGATCTCCTATGCGGTTGACATCGCAACGAAGGGCTACAAGGCTGCCCTCCAGCAGGTGCCCGGCCTGAAGTATGGTCTCAACACCATCGACGGTCACCTCACGAACGAGGCGGTCGGCAAGGCACTGAACCTCCCGTTCAAGTCCATCGATGAGTTCCTTAAGTAATCTGTGAACTGACTGCTGAGGGGCTGTTTCACTCTCATATACAAATATATGTCGTGAAACAGCCCCTCCTTTTTTACAGAAAACCATTCTGAAAAGACTGAAAGGACTGATCAAATTGACCTCTTGGAAGCGTGTCTGTATCCTTGCCGGATCCTATCTCGGTTTTATGATCGGGACAGGTGTGGCAACGGGACAGGAAATCCTTCAGTATTATACAGCGAACGGCTATATGATCTTTGGTACGGCTGTCGTCATCGCGATCATCTTTATCGTCGCAAACTATGGCTTTGCTCTCGCGGGGCGTGATCACAACGCAACAAGCGGGAAGCAGGCATTCATCTTCTACAATGGAACCTTCCTTGGAAAGTTCTTTGACTGGTTCACGGTATTTTTCTGCTATCTTTCTTACTGCGTTATGGTTGCCGGCGGTGCCGCAACACTGCAGCAGCAATACGGCGTGCCAGTCTATGTTGGTGCGGCGATCGTTGCCATCCTTGCCGGTTTTTCCGTTGCCCTTGGCCTCGGCAAACTCGTCGATATCATCGGCCGCGTGACGCCAGCGATGCTCTTTGCCATCGTCGGTATGCTCTTTGTTCACCTCGTTCAGCACTATGACACGCTGCTTCCCAACATGGCGTTGATCTCCTCGGGACAGCTCGATATGACACGCGTCGGCAGCAACTGGTTCATGTCAGGAATGTCGAACGGAGGCTACAGTATTCTGATGCTTGCGAACTTCAGCGCGGTGCTCGGTGCGCGTGAGAACTTCAAGACACTGTTCCGCGCCAATGTTCTCTCGACGGTTCTTCTCGTCGTGCTGAATACGATCATCGGCCTTTCGATCATGACACGCATCACGGATCTCTATCAGGTGCAGATCCCGAACCTCGTGGTTGTGGCAAGCCTTTCGCCGGGTCTGACGACCATCTTCGGCGTGCTGATCTTTATTGCCGTTTATACGACGGCGTGCCCGCTCCTTTGGACGGCTGTGGCTCGTACGGGACAGGAAGGGACGATGAAGTATAAAACATGGGCTCTCGGACTTGCCGCCCTCGGATTCTTCTTCGGCATGTTCGTTCCGTATCACATGATGCTCAACTATGTGTATGGGCTGAATGGTTACATCGGCTTCATTGTGATGGCGCTCATGTCCATTAAACTCATTCGGATGAAGTTCTTCGGGAAGGGAAGTGATTCAAATGCCGAATCGAGCAGCATGGGCGGAGATTGATCTAGGGGCGCTCGCCCATAACTATCGTGAGATTCGCAGCCGAATCCAAAAGGGAGCAAAGCTATGTGCTGTGGTGAAGGCGGATGCATACGGACACGGAGCGATCGCCGCAGCGCGGGTTGCGCTCGATGAGGGGGCGGACTACCTCGCGGTAGCAACGCTCTCGGAGGCACTCAAGCTGCGGGCGGCAGGCTTTACAGCACCACTCCTCATCCTTGGGCTCGTGGAGCCGGAGAGTGCACGTGAGGTCGTCGATGGTGATATCACCCAGACGGTCTGCCGCATGGATCTCGTTGAAGCACTGTCGCAGGAAGCTGTACGGCAGGGCAAGACAGTGAAAGTGCATCTGACCATTGAGACCGGTATGGGGCGTATCGGCGTGCATCCGAAGGATGCGGCAGAGACGGCGAAGAAGATTGCCGCACTCCCCAATGTGGAGCTTGAGGGGATCTTCTCCCACTTTGCACTCGCTGATATTCCGGATAAGACGTTTACCAAACAGCAGGTCAAACTCTTCAAGGACGCCTGCGATGCAATTGAGGCGGCGGGCATTCATATCCCCATCAAGCACATTGCAGAGTCAGCAGCGATCCTTGAGATTCCCGACGTGCACTTCGATATGGTGCGCGCCGGCATCATCCAGTATGGTCTCTGGCCCTCGGATGAGGTGACGCGCCCGATTGACCTCCGTCCGTGCATGAAATTCTGTGCGCGAATCGTCTATATCAAGACGATTCAGCCCGGAGAGTCTGTCGGGTATGGACGCAAGTTTATTGCAGAGCGTGAGACACGCATCGCAACTCTGCCCGTCGGCTATGCAGACGGCTACATTCGTGCCTATGCAGGCGGCAGTGTCGAGGTGTGCGGGAAACGCGCGCCCATCGCAGGACGTGTCTGCATGGATCAGTTTATGATCGATGTTACGGATATTCCCGAGGCAAAATTGGGGGATGTCTGTACGCTCTTCGGCTCGGATGGTCTGACGGCAGATGAGATTGCGGGGTGGGCAAATACAATCAACTATGAGGTTGTCTGTCTTGTTTCCGAACGTGTGCCGCGTGTGTATAAAGGGTAGTGTGCGAAACAGCATCTATCTTTATTGATTACAGGGCTGCTGCAATCTCTTTCGCGGCAGCCCCGTAACATTGTTTTGTATTCATTTGGAGGAAGGTGTTCTCATGAATACGCTTGTCAGCCCGGAGAATACGTGGGTGCTCATGACGGTGATGCTTGTCTCTGTTGCGGTATCGGTCTACTTGGAGCAAACCTATGCGTGGGCATCCCGTATTTCAGGCGCTGTGATTGCGCTGATTTTTGCACTTGTTCTGGTCAATACGAGTATTATTCCGCCCCATGCGGAGCTGTACGATGATATTGTCTGGGGCTACATTGTACCAATCGCTATACCATTGCTGCTCCTCCAGACCAACATCGTGAAGATCTGGCGGGAGACAGGGCGACTGCTCATCATCTTTTTGATTGGTGCGGCAGGGACAATCTGCGGTGCATTGATTGGCTGTGTCCTGCTTGGTTCTGCGATTGACGGACTGCCGAAGGTGGCAGCGATGATGACCGGCTCCTATATCGGCGGCGGTGTGAATTTTACCGCGCTTGCCGATGCGTTTAAGGTGAGCGGTACGCTGGTCTCATCGACGATTGTGGCAGATAATCTCAATATGGCGATCTACTTTCTGATTCTCTTGGGCATCGCCGGGAATGGATTTTTCAGACGTATGTATACGCATCCGCTGATTGATCATGTGGAGAAGAACGGTGCATCCGATGAGGGAAAGACGCTTGCGGCAACGTATTGGGGGCGCAAGGATATTTCTCTGCGCGACATTGCCATGTGTGTGACCTATGCCGTTGTCGTCGTTACCGTATCGAAGTTTATCGGTGCGACGCTCGGCACGCTGATCTCGCCCGATGTGAACTGGTTTACGAAGATGTGCAATACATTCCTCAGCAGCCAGTATGTCTGGATTACACTGATTTCGATGATTTTTGCGACATTCTTTGAGAAACAGGCATCGTCAATGAATGGTGCGCAGGAAATCGGCACGTTCTTTATCTATATGTTCTTCTTTGTGATCGGTGTTCCCGCATCTATCATGGAGATTCTGACGAATGCGCCGCTGCTCTTTGTGTTCTGCCTGATTATGGTCATCGTGAATATGCTGTTCTGTCTGATTGGCGGAAAGCTGTTCGGCTTTTCCCTGGAGGATATTCTCGTCGCGTCCAACGCGAATATCGGCGGTCCAACGACGGCAGCCGGCATGGCAATCTCTCAGGGGTGGAATGCACTGGTCGGACCTGCGATGCTTGTGGGAACACTCGGGTATGTGATCGGCACCTATCTTGGGATTATTGTCGGCAGCCTGTTGGGGGCATAAGGAGATGGAGCAATGAAACGGGATATCGGTACATTCGATATACATTCTGATCTCTTTACCAATGTGACACTGCACCGTCAGGCTGGTGAAACGGATATCATCCGCAAGTATCATATCAAGCAGCTGCATAAGGGGAGTGTCGGTGCGATGCTCTGCTGCATCTGGATTGATCCGCCGTATACAGCGGATCCGCCGGCACGTATGATCGAGATTATGTCATCTGCTTGTGCCGAGCTTCGCGGTGCAGCAGATATTGCGGAATTCGCACGCTCTTCTGCTGATATTGAGCAAATCTGTGCCGCGGGCAAGCTTGCCATTCTCCTTGGCATGGAGGGGCTCAGCGGTCTGGGTGGACAGGTGGATTTTTTGGATGTCCTCTATGCGTGGGGAGTCCGTCACGCTATGCTGACATGGAATGAAGTGAACGTATTCGCCCACGGTGCGTCCTGCCATGAGGATAAGGGGCTTACGGAACTTGGTGTCAAAGCACTTGCCCGGATGGAAAAACTTGGTATGCTGATTGATGTGTCGCACGCCAATGAGCGGACGTTCTGGGATGCCTATGAACACACGAAGAAGCCGTTTATTGCCTCGCATTCCAATGCCTATGCACGTTGTTCCCATGCACGCAATCTGAAGGATGATCAGATCAAGGCACTCGCACAGCGCGGCGGCGTGATCGGAATGAATGCATGGCCGGAGTTTATCGATGCCGAAGCACCGAGTGTCGAGTGCCTTGCCGATCACGTGGATCATATCCGTGCACTTGTCGGCATCGATCATATTGCCTGTGGATTTGATTTCTGTGATTATCTTACGTCGGATACGCTGGATTCCTTTACATCGAGTGATGTGGTGACAGAGGGGCTTGAAAGCGCAGCAGATATTCCGGCGCTGTTTGCCGTGCTGGGTGCACGTGGGTATAGTGATGCAGATCTTGAAAAGATTGCCCATGGCAATATGATGCGTGTTGTCAGGACAGTGATCGGCTGAGTTCTATCCTTTGTTCATCTGATTCCAGTTGCCGCAGAACTGTCCGACGATTATGTATAATCTTATTGCGTATGAGATAAGAAATCGTTATAATAGGATGTATAGAGAATGAAGAGGTAATGCACATGAAGAAGAATACTGTTATTACCATTAGTCGCCAGTACGGCAGCGGCGGCCGTCAAATCTCTCGACTCCTTTCGGAGAAGATGGGGGTTAAGCGTTATGACCGCACGGTCGTTGCTATGGCGGCAGAGAGCCTTGGCGCAGGTGATCGTCTTGAGGATGTTTTGAGCCGTTCCTATGAGGTGCCAAAAGCGAGCCTCGGGGCAATCAGTACAGCCCAACTCGACACAGTTCCCGCGTATAATACGCTCTACAAGGAACAGGCGCATATTATTCGTTCGATTGCTGCCGAGGGAAATGGGGCGGTGTTCCTTGGTCGATGCGCTGAGATCGTCCTCGCGGGGCAGCCGGAGGTCTATTCCTTTTTCATCTGTGCGGATGACGCGTTCCGTACAAGGCGTGCTGGTACACATTATGGCGGTATGAGTCTCAAGCAGCTCAATGAGATCGAGGAGAAGCGCAGCAACTACTATGCCTTCTATACGGGCAAAAAGTGGGGAGATCCGCAGAATTTTGATCTTGTCATCAATACAAGCCGTATTCCGCTGGAACAGGCGGTTGATCTCATCATTGACTATGTGAATCGTGTGCAGGGCGAATAGTTCCTGCGGAATATGAAAAGAGGGCATGATTTTCCCTATGCGGGAGACATGCCCTCTTCGTATGCTCACCTTTCTGCCGCACGCGCTCTGATGATCTCGTCGATCTCACGCTGCTGCTGGTGTTCGATGCGCCGCTGGATGAAGATGTTCGGGATGGAGACGCCGACAACGACGGCGAGGATGATGGTGACACCGTTGACGCCGAAGCGCAGCGCCTCGAGCAGTTCCTCGACGGAGATGGTCTGGATGTGGAGGACGGCGAAGAGGAGACGATAGAGGAGAACACAGGGGATGAGCGGGATAACTGGCGGGATGATGAGGAGGGTGTTTGGCGTGTGGACGATATGGATGACCTTGAGTGCCGCGATGCCGACGAAGGCCGCCGCCACGAAGGAGCCGAGTGCCTGTGGTTGTCCGAATTCGAGCATGAGAACGTTGCGGATGAGCATAGTGACGATGCCTTCGACGGCGACGATAGCGAGCAGCCGCTTCGGTGTGTTGAACATGACGGAGAATCCGCCGGCAGCAAGTGCGGCCGCGATTGCCTGATTGAGGTAGGTATCTGAGGGCTGGATATGGACATCGGAGATGTTTCCCACACCGGCGATAAGAATGGCAAAGGCAATGCCGAAGGTCATGCCGCCGATGATAAGCATGGTATCCATGGCGCGCGTCATGCCCGATGTGGTGAAACGGTTCAGTACGTCACTTGCCGCATTGATGGACGGCAGTCCGGGCATGAGGAAGATGGTGCACGCAACGAGCGCGTACCACAGTGTACCAAGTCCAAGTGCAGCGGGGATGGCCCACGCAAATATGGTGGCGACAAATCCAGTAATCATGGCGCAGGCGTAGGGATTGAAAGCATATTTGTTGCTGAGACGGTGCGCGATGAAGCCCATGAGTGCCGCAATGGTGGCGACGAGAGACTCTTCCCAGCTCCCGCCGAACAGTTTGCACGAGCCGCCTGAGCCGACGGCAGCTCCGAGCGCGATGCCCCAATGCGGGTAGCAGAGTGCACGTGCACGGATGCGTGCGATGGCGTTCTCGGTGGCAGCGATGGGCGTGTTGCCGCGCAGGATGCGCCAGGTGAGTTTGCTCACGGCGGCGAGAACGGCGAGGTTCACGCCGTGTTTCATGCACTTGCGGAACTGCGTAAAGGAGCGTTCGTCGTCGCAGACGTTCAGCATAAGCGTTGTGTAGGTAATGTGGGATTGGATGTTTTCAGCAGGGATGCGCAGGTGGACTGCCGCGCGTTTCATATCGCGGATGACGCGTGCACAGTCGGCACCGTTCTCCATCAGCGCCTGTCCAATGTCCAGCAGGAGCTTCATTTTGTAGTTGAGTGTCTTGTTGTCGTCGTCCGCCATATTTCGAATTTCTTTGCGCCCCACAGTAGGATACTCCCTTCCTTGTCTCCCTATTTCTCTTTGATGACGCTATTATAACATAGACTTTGGCTGCGTAAAATACTGATGCATGGGAGAGGCGAGGGCAAAAAAAGAACCGCCAAAAATGGCGGTCAGTATGTGCGTCAAAGATCACTCAGCACTTGATGCCTGAGCCCTTGCGTGCATAGAAGAACCATGTGATGATGATGGTCAGAACGGTGAAGGCGATGAGAATGTAGAATGCAGGAATAACGCTGCCCTGTGTTCCGTATGCCCAGCCAAAGATCTTCGGGATGAGGAATGCGCCGTACGCCGCGATCGCCGCCGTGAAGCCTGTGACGAGTGAGGCGTGTACAGGACTGTCAAAGACAAACGGGATCATGCGGAAGCACGCAGCATTGATGAAGCCCGTCGAGAAGAAGAGTACGAGGAACGACCCGAAGAAGAGCGGGAAGTTATGCGACTGGATGCCCATGACGGTCGCAATGCAGGCGACGAGCATCAGGATGAGCGAGTAGAGTGTGACCTTCGAGCCGCTGTTGACCTTGTCTGCTACCCAACCGCCGATGGGGCGCACGCCCGCACCGATGAACGGTCCGAGGAACGCCGCATAGGCAAAGGAAACCTCGGGGAACTCGCGATTGACGAGAAGTGCAAGCGCAGCAGAGTAGCCGATGAACGAACCGAAGCCACAGGTGTAGATCACGGTAATGAGCCACGTATGTTTATTGCCAAAGATGGACATCATGCTGCGCGGACTCTGCTTTGGGATGGGCAGGTTGTCCATGAACATCCAGACGAGGATCAGGGTCAGAGCGGTCGGAATCGCCCAGAAGTAGCAGACATTCTGAATGTAGATCTCTTTGCCCGCCTCATTGAGGAGCGGTGCGCCGAAGAGTCCTCCAAAGCTCATGCCGAGGAGCATGGGGGCGGTCAAGTAGATGAGCGAGACACCGAGGTTGCCGATGCCGGCGTTGATGCCGAGAGCAAGCCCTTTCTGCGACTTCGGGAAGAAGAAGCCGATGTTCGCCATCGAGGATGAGAAGTTTGCGCCTGCGATGCCGATGCCCGCGACGAGAAGGACGAAGGTGTCATAGGTCGTCGCGGTGTCTGTGAGTGCATTCCCCAGACCAATGAGCGGAATGAGGAGCAGCGCGGTCGAGATCAGCGTCCAATTGCGTCCGCCGAGCATGGCGGGGAGATAGGTGTAAACGAGACGCCCCGTCGCCCCGACAAGCCCCGGCAGGGCTGCGAGGGTAAAGATCTCATTGTCCGTAAAGTGAAAACCAATGTGGTTGAGCTGGGCGGCGATGGTCGCCCACATTGTCCACGCAACGAAGGCGAGGGTCAGCGCCCATGTAGAAGTATAGAGGTTCTGCTTGGCGATGCGTTCGCCCCAGCGTTTCCAGAACACCTCATTTTCAGGGTCCCAATGCTCGAGAATTTCTCGGCGTGTTGGATTCTCGCCAAGGACGGCGAGAATGTCCTTATTTTCCATTTCCATCTCTCCCTTGTAAAAACTTTATATAGCGTTGATAAATGAAATTATAGTGAAAAAAATTTGCTCTGTATGTGACGAATATCACATGAAGTTTTCTGTTTTTTCGCTACTATAAATATATGCGATACGGTATCGTGGAGAGGGGGCGCAGATGAATCAGGAAGCACTCATCAAGGAACTGATGTCGATTCCAGGCAAGGTGATTTCCCTGCACGATGGCGCGTATCTCTATCGTGAGGGTGCGCCGGCACACTATTTCTATATTGTGCGCTCGGGGCATATCTTCGTGGTCAAGTACGGCGCATCGGGGCGTGTCTTGGCGCTGCGCCTCGCGACGAAGGGGAGCCTCGTCGGAGAGCTGCCAATCTACGAGGATGAGCCGACCTATCTCTTCAGTGCGATTGCGCGCAGTGCCGCCGAGGTCTATGCCATCGAGTTCCCCGTGCTGGAGACGTATCTCGAAAAGCATCCGCACCTCGCTGTCGCGCTGCTGAAGCTGATCGGGATGCACATGCGCAAGCAGCACCTCAAGTTTCGTGATCTCGTGCTCTACGGGAAGAAGGGAGCACTCTGCTCAACGCTTCTCCGTCTAGCCAACAGCTACGGGATGGAGACGGACGAGGGAATACTGATCTCCGTGCCGCTCACGAATCAGGAGCTCGCGAACTATTCCGCATCGGCGCGGGAGAGTCTCAACCGCATGCTCGCTGAGTTGAAGAAGAGCGGTGTGATCGATATGCGCGGGCATCTGATCCTCATCAAGGATATCGACTATTTGAAAAAGACCATCCACTGCGAGAATTGCGGGGTGGAGATCTGTAATATTGAGTGAATCGGGGACACAGAATAGGGGCCGCTGTACGAAGCGAAAACGTCGTGCAGCAGCCCCTGTCTTTGTCTATTCGCATGGAATTCCCTGATACGCCGTTGCGCCGCGAGTGCAGACGGCGCGCCCCGCTGTGAGATCGGTCAGCTCCGCCGTGCGGCGTGCGATGTCGTCGGGCGGGACACGGAGGAGACAGGTGACGCGCTCTGCGTATGTCGTTTCTCCTGCGATCAGTGCCTCTGTGCGGATGTAGCGCTCGACGGCGGCGAGCAGGTCGTAGTCGATCGTGACGGACAGCTCACGCAGGAGTGTCATGCGCAGCTTGGGGGCGGCGTCAAGCCCCAGCCCTGCCGCATGGGCGTATGCACGGATGAGCCCGCCCGCGCCGAGTTTGATCCCGCCGAAGTAGCGGACGACGGCGACGGCGATATCCGTGATGCCGCGTCCCTTGATTGCTTCGAGGATGGGGCTGCCCGCCGTCCCGCCCGGCTCTCCGTCGTCACTTGAGCGCTGCCGTGCGGCATCCGCGCCGAGGACCATGGCGTAGGGCACGTGGCGCGCATCGTAGTGCTCCTTTTTCAGTGCGGCGAGCCATGTGCGCACCTCGTCCTCGTCCTCCGCGTGTATGACGTAGGCGAGGAAGCGGGAACGCTGGATCTCATACGAAACAGGGGAGACACCGCCCTCCGGTATCTCCCCTGTGATGGTCGTGTAGTCACGATCCATACTCATTTGTTCTTGCGGTTGAAGTACTCGACGATGCCCGCATCGAGCAGTACGTAGGTCGGCCCCGTGCTCGCGGTCAGCTCGCCCGGCTGAAAGATGGGGCAGACGAAGCCGCGTCCGCCGAGGAAGTAGTCGGCCGGAAGCTGACGCACGGATTTTTCGGGCTGGATCGGCGTATTGCGTCCGTACTCGTTGTAGAGGTGACCGTTCACCGCCTCGCCGTCGAGATCGGACGGCGTGACGTGCACGAAGAAGGAGAGCGGCAGACGCTGTCCCGTCTTCTTGTAGTAGACGATGCCGTAGTCGTGGCGTGCGGGCTGATTGGCGTGCAGGTCATAGCGCAGCTCCGTGAACGTCACAGACAGGAAGTTTTCGTCGTCGAGATGTACGCGATAGCCGAGCTCGCCGCGGAAGAATGCCCCGCTCTGGTACTGAGCGCGGAATGTCTCCGCGAGTGCCTTCATATCAGTGTTGATGCGATCAGCGACCGCACTGTCATCGAGACTGATGACGGGGTAGGCGATGGACAGGTTCTGCGCGGCCTCCCGATGCTCGCTGAGGGCGGCGGACGAGGTCCCCGTGATGCCGACGACGAGCGCGAGAGCAATCAGTAAAGCTCTGAATTTCATAGTGAGTACTCCTCCTTTTCATACTTAATTGAATCATAATAAAAATTTACGTATTTGTCAAATAAATGATAGTAATTGACGCGCTCTTGTAGTATGATGAGAGCGCATTTTTTATACAATATATATTCGAGGAGAAAGGTTGTGTTACGGAGCCAATGGGCGAGTCGACGATGAAACGGAGGCTGAAGCACAGACATCTTCAGCTCATCTCTCTCGGCGGCGTGATCGGGAGCGGATATTTTCTGGGGACGGGCTACGTCCTCGAGCAGGCAGGGCCTGCGGCGGTGATTTCCTATCTGCTGGGCGGCATCATCGTGCTCGCCGTGATGCTCTGCCTCGCAGAGCTGGCGGTGGAGCAGCCGCTCTCGGGCTCATTCGTCGTCTACGCGCGCGAGAATATCTCGGCGACGTGGGCGTGCGGTGTGGGCTGGTCCTACTGGGTGACGTGGGTGTCCTACGTGCCCTCGGAGATGATTGCTGCGGGCATCATCATGAATTCATTCCTGCCCGAGGTCGGGACGATCTGGTGGGCGGTGCTGTTTGGGCTGCTCGTCACCCTCCTCAATCTGTTTCGCGTCGATAAATTCGGCGAGAGCGAGTTCTGGCTCGCCCTTGTCAAGATCATCGCCCTCGTGGCGTTCAGCGTCGTTGCGCTTCTGATCTGTCTCGGGCTCATCGGCGATGAGGGCTATATCGGCACGGGCATCCTACTCGGCAGCGGCGGCTTTGCCCCGCACGGATACGCGAGTATTGCGCTGACGATGGTCATCATCCTCGTCAATTTTCAAGGGACGGAGATCATCGGGCTGGCAGCGGGGGAGACGGCGGATCCCGCGCGCAGTATTCCGACGGCGGTGCGCAATGTGACGTGGCGCATCATCGCGCTCTACATCATCCCGATTACGCTGCTCGTCTCGATCCTGCCGTGGGATCACGCGTCTCTCTCCAAGAGCGTCTTTGCGGCAGCGCTTGCCGAGCATGGATTTTCGCATCTGGGGGCGCTGTTCTCGTTCGTCGTGCTGACGGCGGCGCTTTCCTGCTCCAACTCGGGGCTCTACGGCGCGGCACGCACGGTGCACGCGCTCGCGACGATGGAGATGGCGCCGCGTGCGCTCGGTGGGCTCAGCCGCAAGGGGATTCCCTCGCGTGCCATCTATGCCTCGATTGCCTTTTGCTGGGGCGTGATTGCGCTCTACGCGCTGCATCCCAATGCGGCGCTCTATACCTATCTGCTCGCACTCTCGGGGTTCTCGGGCGCGGTCGCGTGGATCTCGATCTGCTGGAGCCAGTATCGGCGGCGGCGCAGGCTTGAGGCGGCGGGGACGGTGTCCCTCCTGCGCTATCGGATGCCTCTCTTCCCGTATGTCACGCTGTTCGGGATCTGGGCGCAGGTGCTCTGCCTCCTCTTTATGGCGTTTACCCCCGAGCTGCGCTCTGCGCTTTATTTGGGCGTACCCATGCTCGTCGTCCCCATGCTTCTTTACCACTTCTTGCGCAGGCGCAGGGCACATGATATAATTAAAGAATAGGGAGTTTTTCGTAGGGAGGAATGTTTATGTTTGGGCTCTTTGATAAAAAGAAGGAAGCGGAGGTTTCGCTCGCTGACCGCATTGCAGCAAAACCGTTGGCGGCAGCAGGTGCACAGCAGGGAGCGTCCGCCGCAAAGCCGCGTGTGCCGTTCGCGGGACTCGGCAGCGTCGGCGCAGGCGATATGAAGTCTGCCTATCTCTCGCGCAGCGAGCTGACGGCAGAGCGTCTGCGCGATCTCTACGATGTGCCGGGCGGCCCTGCGATTGTGCTCGGCTTCGTCTCGTCCGATCTCCCCATGGCGGAGATTGCGCGTACAGTACAGACGGCATCGCCTCCCGATGTTCAGGTTCTGCTCATCTCCTCGTGCGGGGAGCTGACACATACGCCGGGAGCGCGCTCTTACTATATGGATGCGAAGGACGGACGCGCAAAGGTGCTGCTGCAGGTCTACAGCAAGCGCATGATCGCGCAGACCCACATGATGACAATTCCCCTGCACAACGAGGACATACGGCGCGGTACGGTGGAGCTGACCCCTGACGAGCGCATTAAGAGAATCCGCGAGGGGGTTGACGCACAGCGCGTTCCATTCCCCGTGCGCTTTGACAATACCTTTGCCTTTGTCTATATAGACGGCGTGACGGCGTGCGAGTCGTTCGTGCTGAAGGCACTCTATGACAGTGAGTTCCTGCCATGCCCCTACATTGGTGGGAGCGCGAGCGGTGCGCTCGACTTCTCCCACACCTATATCTACAATGGCAGGCAGGTGCTCGAGAACCATGCCGTGGTTCTTGTCGTGAAGCTCGCCGACGACTATCGTTACTCTGTCTTTAAGACTCAGGCGGCAGAGCCGACGGGGGATAAGTGGACGATCATCGGATCGGATGCGACGCTCCGTACGGTGGAGACGGTTGCCGACGCAGAGGGGCATCCCGTGCCCTTTGCCGATGTACTGATGGAGCATCTCCATGTCTCCGACGTGAATGCACTCAGTGATGCGCTTGCCGGCTATACCTTTTCCTCGCACGTCGGCAAGCAGCATTTCATCCGCTCGCTGCAGCAGTTTGACGCGGCGGAAAAGCGATTCCATTTCTACTGTGACATTACGGCGGGTGAGGAGATCTTCCTCATGCGGCGGGAAAACTTCGTCAAGACGCTGAAGGATGAGTACGCCGCATACGCAAAGGGCAAGCCGGCGCCGATCGGCGCAGTGCTGAACGACGGCATCCTGCGGCGCCTGACCTTTGCCGCAGATCTCGCAGGAGCGGATCTCTTCGATGGGATGCCAATCGCGGGGTTCTCTGCCTTTGGGGAGATTGCCGGTCTGCACGTTAATGAGACGCTGACGGCAATTTTCTTCTATCAGCTCTCGGGCGGTATGTTCAGTGACGGCTATATGGATCGTTTCCCGTCGAAGTACGCGCTGTACCAGAAGACGTATCTCGAGCATGAGATCAGCCGACGCGCGATCATCGCGCATCTGCGCGAGGGGATCATTCAGGAGTTTGACAGCTACCGTCAGCAGATGACGGGACTCTCGGATGTCATGGAGCATGTGGCGGAGAGCGTTGAGAACGTCTCCGGGCTCGTCAACCAGATGAGCGACGGCATCGGCGATCAGGGCAATATGACGAAGGAACTCCTGTCGCGCAACGCCTCGATCACACCGAAGCTGGAGCATCTGACCGAGAGTACGAAAAAGATCGAGCAGGTCATGCACATGATCACGGAGATCTCCGCGCAGATCAACCTGCTCGCGCTCAACGCCGCCATCGAGGCGGCACGTGCGGGCGAGATGGGACGCGGGTTCGCCGTCGTCGCAGGAGAGGTGCGCAAGCTCTCCGAGAATACACGCGAGCGGCTGGAGGCGTCCGATGAGGCGATCCGCGAGCTCCTGCATGATGTGAACGAGATCGATCAGATGCTCGCGCAGAATCAGGAGTTCGATACGAAGGTCGAGGACTTCGAGCAGGGCTTTGACGGGCGCGTGACGGATATGAAGAGCAGTCTCGCGGGCGGTGTCGATGCGATTCGTCATTCGAGCGGCTCGCTGGAGAGGGCAGGGGCGCTTGGCGCGGCACTGTCGAAACGCGTGGAGGAATTGGATGCGGTGCTCCGCTCCATTCGATAAGTAATGGCATTTGATATTTGGGAGGAGCTCGAGCAGAGTGGAGAGATATTGTCCGCAGGAGATTGAAGCAAAGTGGCAGAAGATCTGGGAGACGGAGCACAGCTGCCACACGGAGATGGATGCGACGAAACCGAAGTACTACGCGCTTGAGATGTTTCCGTATCCGTCGGGAAAACTTCACATGGGGCATGTCCGCAACTACTCGATCGGCGATGTGATTGCGCGCTTCCGCACGATGGAGGGGTACAACGTCCTGCACCCGATGGGGTTTGACTCCTTCGGCATGCCCGCCGAGAATGCAGCGATCAAGAACAAGGTGCATCCGGCGGAGTGGACGTATGCGAACATCGCGAACATGGAGAAGCAGCAGCGTGCGCTTGGGCTTGCCTACGACTGGGACCGCGAGGTCATCACCTGCCGTGAGGACTACTACCGCTGGACACAGTGGCTGTTCGAGCTGTTCTACAAGAAAGGCCTTGCCTACAAGAAAAAAGCATCCGTGAACTGGTGCGATACCTGCGGCACGGTGCTCGCGAACGAGCAGGTCGAGGACGGCAAGTGCTGGCGCTGCAAGTCCGAGGTGCACAAGAAGGATCTCGCACAGTGGTTCTTCAAGATCACGGACTATGCCGATGAGCTCCTCGCCGATCTCGACAAACTCCCGGGCTGGCCCGAGCGCGTCAAGACGATGCAGGCCAACTGGATCGGACGCAGCGAGGGCCTTGAGTTCCGCCTGCCTGCGCCCGCGCTCGATGCGGAGATTCCCGTCTACACGACGCGTCCCGACACCGTGTTCGGCATGACCTTTGTCGCGCTCGCACCCGAGCATCCTCTCGTAGAGAAGATCTGCGCCGTCAGCGACAAGGCCGAGGAGATCCGTGCGTTCTGTGCGCGCGTCAAAAAGCAGTCCGATATTGAGCGCTCCTCGAGCGAGTCGGAAAAAGAGGGTATTTTCACAGGGATTACCTGCACGAATCCGTTCAACGGGGAGCAGGTCGAGATCTGGGTCACGAACTACGTCCTCTTTGAGTACGGCACGGGCGCGGTCATGGCCGTCCCGTCGGAGGATCAGCGCGACTGGATGTTCGCGGAGAAATACGGCATCCGCAAGATCCTCACGATCCGCCCGAAGGACGGAGAGCTGTGTCTCGAGGACATGACAGCGGCATATACCGAAAAGGAAGGCATCCTCATCAACTCCGGCAAGTTCACGGGGATGGAGATGCACGCGGCGATGCAGGCGATCATGGATGAGGCGGAGTCACAGGGATATGGCAAACGCCGCGTCAACTACCGCCTGCGCGACTGGCTCATCTCACGCCAGCGCTACTGGGGTGCGCCGATCCCCATCATCAACTGCCCGAAATGCGGCGAGGTACTCGTCCCGGAGGCAGAGCTGCCCGTGCGTCTCCCCGAGGATGTCTCATTCGAGCAGGGAGCAGTCTCGCCGCTCTCGTCGAGCGAGCACTTCCTCCACTGCAAATGTCCCAAGTGCGGCGGCGATGCGACGCGCGAGACGGATACGATGGACACGTTTATCTGCTCCTCGTGGTACTACTACCGCTATACGGATCCGAAGAACACGGAGCGTCCCTTTGACCGCGACAAGGTGAACTACTGGGCTCCCGTCGATCAGTACATCGGCGGCATCGAGCACGCGATCCTGCATCTCCTCTATGCACGCTTCTTCACGAAGGTACTGCGTGACGCAGGGATGCTCGACTTCGACGAGCCGTTCACGAACCTCCTCACGCAGGGCATGGTCATCAAGGACGGCGCGAAGATGTCGAAGTCGCTCGGCAACGTTGTCTCGCCCGAGGAGATCATCGACCGCTACGGAGCGGATACGGCACGGCTCTTCATCCTCTTTGCCGCGCCAGTGGACCGTGACCTCGACTGGAGCGATCAGGGCGTCGAGGGGGCGTACCGCTTCCTCGGGCGCGTGTGGCGTATCCTCGGACAGTTCGCAGAGACGATCAAGGGCGCGCCTGCGTCCTACGATGCAGCAACGCTCAGCACAGAGGAGACGGAGCTGCGCCGCGTGCTCCACGCGACCATCAAGAAGGTCACGGAGGACGTGCGCGACCGCTTCATGTTCAACACGGCGATCTCCTCCATCATGGAGCTGGTCAATGCGCTCTACGCATTTCAGGACAAGGAGCTCACGCCGGGGCTCGCGCGTGAGACGGCGAGCGCACTCATGCGGATGCTCGCGCCGTTTGCACCGCACATCACGGCGGAGTTGTGGGCACAGCTCTTCGGCGGGAACGTTCACGCAGAGACGTGGCCACAGTACGACGCGGCGGCACTCGTGCAGGATGAGGTAGAGATCGTCCTGCAGATCAACGGCAAGGTACGCGACCGCGTCAAGGTCGCCACGGGACTTGACCGTGCGGCGCTGGAGCAGCTCGCAGCGGAGCTGCCGCGTGCGAAGGAACTTACGGCGGGCAAGACCATCGTCAAGGTTGTCTGTGTCCCCGGCAAGCTGGTCAATATTGTTGTGAAGTAAGGTGTAACGTCAGGGAAAAGTAACATCAGAAGATAAGGGAGAGAGAACATTATGCTGAAAGCGTTTGCAGTACGAAGCCTGCTGCCGGAGATGCTGATTGGCCGTACGGTTTATGATGGTGACAGCGAGAACGTACTCGTCGAGGGCGGCACGGTACTGGACAAAGAGACGATCAAGCTGCTCAAGAAAAAGGGCATCGCCTCTGTCTATGTCGATGAGGACAGCATTATCGCCGCCGTTCAGAAGGAAAAGGCAGTCAAGGCGGAAAAGGCAGCCGTTATCGGCAGTGGTCCCGCTCCCGAGCGCGAGATCAAACTGGACAGCAAATACGAAGAGGACTATCGCTACGTCTACGGCGAGATGGAGAAACTCTTTGCCGAGGCAGCAGAGACCGGAAAGCTCAACATGAGCATCCTGCAGGACGTGATGTCAAGCGGCCGTCTGCGCGACCTCTACAAGGAGGGAGCAACGGCCGTCTCCATGATGTACAGCATGAATCAGGGGGGCAACTACAACCTGCATCACTGCGTACATCTCGCCATCCTCGGTGGGCTTATGGCGAAGTGGATGGGCCTCGTGGGCATTGATCGCCAGAACATGGTGCTGGCAGGGCTTTTCCTTGATATCGGGAAGCAGATGATTCCGAAGGATCTGCTTGAGAAGAAGGGGCTTCTGACGGAAGAGGAATTCGATATCTTGAAGAATCACGTTGTTGACAGTTTCAAGATCGTCGAAAAAAGTGAACTTGCAGGCCGCACCGACCTTATGAACGGCATCATCCAGCATCATGAGCGTGACGATGGATCGGGCTATCCTTCGGGGCTGAAGGGGGATGCGATCACGACCTTCGGCAAGGTGCTCGCCATCCTCGACTGCTACGATGCGATGGCGTCCAGCCGCAGCTACGCGGAGAAGCGTTCCCCGTTCGAGGTGTTCAAGGTACTCTATGCCGACGTACTGGACGGAAAGCTTGACTCGGAGTACGCCGTTCTCTTTATGCGCAAGATGAATGCCGCACTCAACGGCTGCTGGCTCCGTCTCTCGGACGGTTCAGCAGGACGCATCGTCTACGTCGACGAGTCACGCGTCACGGCGATGCCGGTCATCCAGCTCGCAGATGGCGGCTTCATCGACCTCAATACCGTCAAGGATCTCACCGTTGTCGAGATCATGACGGCGAGCGATGTCAGCAAGCTGTAAACGGATGATGCTCAAAGCACCCGTATGGGTGCTTTTTTCATGGAAATCGCTGATGCGATCGGGGGATCTCTGCGCTTTTATTGCATCCCTTGACGGATACGATATAATGAAGAGATAGCTTTTCGCGAAGGAGGGGGACGCATGGCGATGGTGCCAAAACTCAATACAACGCAGTTCGAGGGGGAGATCCCGTTCAAGGTTGTTGCGCCGTTTGAACCGATGGGCGATCAGCCGCAGGCGATTGCCGATCTTGCCGGCGGCATCGAGAACGGCATGACGGCACAGGTGCTGCTCGGAGCCACGGGCACGGGCAAGACCTACACGATGGCAAAGGTCATCGAGCGCGTTCAGCGTCCGACCCTCGTCATCGCACACAACAAGACTCTTGCCGCGCAGCTCGCGAGTGAGTTCAAGTCATTTTTTCCCGACAACTACGTCGGTTACTTTGTCAGCTACTACGACTTCTACCAGCCCGAGGCGTACATCGCCCAGACGGATACCTATATTGAAAAGGATGCGTCGATCAACGATGAGATCGATGAGTTGCGCCACTCCGCGACCTGTTCACTCTTTGAGCGGCGCGACGTCATCATCGTGGCGAGCGTCTCGTGCATTTACGGACTCGGCTCGCCGGAGAGCTATCACGAGATGGTTCTCTCCGTGCACAAGGGGCAGACAATCACGCGCGAGGAGATCCTGCAGAAGCTCATCTCCATCCGTTACGAGCGCAACGATATCGCGTTTGAGCGCGGACGTTTCCGTGTGCGCGGCGACGTGATTGAGATCTTTCCCGCAGGGTACAACAACCGCGGCGTGCGCATTGAGATGTTCGGCGACGAGGTGGAGCGCATCATCGAGTTCGACGTGACGACGGGCGAGGTTTACGGCGAGCGGCTTCACTCCATGGTGTTTCCGGCGTCCCACTACGTCACGGACGATGAGGATATGAAGATCGCCATGGCTGACATTCGCACGGAGCTTGAGGAGCGGCTCGCCGTACTGAAAGGTGAGGGCAAACTCCTTGAGGCACAGCGGCTGGAGCAGCGCACGAACTATGACCTCGAAATGATGCAGGAGATGGGCTACTGCTCCGGCATCGAGAACTACTCGCGTCACCTCACGCACCGCGCGCCGGGCGCGACTCCGTACACCCTCCTCGACTACTTCCCCGAGGACTTCCTCATCATGATCGACGAGTCGCATGTGACCCTGCCGCAGATTCACGCCATGTACGGCGGCGACCGCAGCCGCAAGGTCTCACTCGTGGACAACGGCTTTCGCCTGCCGTCCGCGTTCGACAACCGCCCACTGACGTTCGAGGAGTTCGCGGCGCGCATCAATCAGATCGTCTACGTCTCCGCAACGCCCGGAAAATACGAGATGCAGCAGGCACAGCAGGTCGCTCAGCAGATCATCCGCCCGACGGGGCTCCTCGATCCCGAGGTCGAGGTGCGTCCGCTCGCAGGGCAGATCGACGACCTCATGGGTGAGATCCGCCTGCGCATCGGGCGTAATGAACGCGTCCTCGTCACGACGCTCACCAAGCGCATGGCAGAGAACCTCACTGAGTATCTGCGTGAGGCGGGCGTTAAGGTGCGCTACCTCCACTCGGACATCGCAACCATCGAGCGCGCGGAGATCATTCACGATCTGCGCGCGGGCGAGTTCGACGTGCTCGTCGGCATCAATCTCCTGCGCGAGGGGCTCGATATGCCGGAGGTCTCGCTCATCGCCATCCTCGACGCGGACAAGGAGGGCTTTCTGCGCTCCGACACCGCGCTCATCCAGACCATCGGACGTGCCGCCCGCAACGCCGGCGGGCACGTCATCATGTACGGCGATGTCATCACGGGCTCGATGCAGCGCGCCATCGACGAGACGGAGCGCCGCCGTGCGATACAGCAGGAGTACAACGAGGAGCACGGCATCGTGCCAAAGACCATCGTCAAGCCCATCGTCCCGCTCATCGAGATGACGCTTGTCGCGGCTGAGGATAAGAGCCCGTACGGGAAGAAGGACGGCAAGGCAAAGAAAAAACTCGGCAAGAAGGAGCGCGAGAACCTCGTCAAGAGTCTTCTGCGCGAGATGCAGCAGGCGTCGCGTGCGCTGGAGTTCGAGCGTGCGGCAGAGCTGCGCGACATGATCGTCGAACTCGAGGGCGAACTGCCGAGGAAGAAAAAATAAGGACATACAGATAATGAATGAATACATCAAGATCGAGGGGGCACGCGCCCACAATCTGAAAAATATTACAGTGCAGATACCGCGCGATAAATTAGTTGTGGTGACGGGGCTCTCCGGCTCGGGGAAGTCCTCGCTCGCATTTGATACGATCTATGCCGAGGGGCAGCGCCGCTATGTGGAGTCGCTGTCCGCCTACGCACGGCAGTTCCTTGGGCAGATGGACAAGCCCGATGTGGACAACATCGAGGGGCTGTCGCCTGCCATCTCGATTGACCAGAAGACGACGAGCCACAATCCGCGCTCGACGGTCGGGACGGTGACGGAGATCTACGACTATCTGCGCCTGCTCTATGCGCGCGCGGGACGCCCGCACTGCCCGAACTGCGGCAAGCCGATCACGCAGCAGAGCGTCGATCAGATGGTGGATCGGATCATGCAGCTGCCCGCAGGAGCAAAGCTCCTCATTATGGCGCAGCTCGTGCGCGGCAAGAAGGGCGAGCACAAGAAGGTGCTCGAACAGATTCGCCGCGAGGGCTATGTGCGCGTGCGCATCGACGGAGAGCTGCATGATCTCGGCGAGGAGATCGCGCTCGAAAAGCAGAAGAAGCACACGATTGAGATCGTCGTAGATCGCCTCGTCGTGCGCGAGGGCATGGAGAGCCGTCTGGCAGACTCGCTGGAGACGGCGCTCCACGCAGGTGAGGGCGTGGTCTACGTACAGGTGGTGGACGGCGATCTCCTCATGTTCAGTGAGAACTTCGCCTGTGTGGACTGCGGCATCTCACTGCCCGAGATCGCACCGCGCATGTTTTCATTTAACAGCCCATTCGGCGCGTGCCCCGTCTGTACGGGGCTCGGCAGTCACAAGGAGTTTGACCCTGCGCTCGTCGTTCCCGACCCGGCGCTCAGCGTGGCAGACGGTGTCTTTGCACCGCTCTCGAAAAATCCGAATTCCTATGGGATGCGGGCGATCACAGCACTCCTGGCGGCGCACGACTATGACGCGCATACGCAGTGGAACCGCATGGACAAGAAGACGCAGAAGATGCTGCTCTATGGGTCGGATGAGTATGTTTCCTTCCAGTACACGAATATGTTCGGCGAGGAGAAGGAATACCATGTCCCGTACGAGGGCGTTTTGCCCGCACTCACGCGCCGCTATCGCGAGACGGACTCGGAGGAGATGCGCGAGAGCTACGAGGACTATATGACAGATACGCCGTGCTCGGCGTGCCACGGGGCGCGGCTAAAGCCTGAGGCGCTCGCCGTGACGGTCGGCGGGAAGAATATCGCCGCACTCACGGCACTTACGATTCGTGAGGCAGATGCGTTTCTAACGGAGGCAGAGCAGGATTTTACGCCGCGTGAGGCAAAAATAGCCGGAGAGATTTTGAAGGAAATTCATGCACGCCTCCATTTTCTCCTCGATGTGGGACTCGACTATCTGACGCTCTCGCGTGCGGCATCGACGTTGTCGGGCGGAGAGGCACAGCGCATCCGCCTCGCGACGCAGATCGGCTCGGGGCTGATGGGGGTGCTCTACATCCTTGATGAGCCGAGCATCGGGCTGCATCAGCGTGACAACAACCGCTTGCTCGCGACCCTTCGGCATCTGCGTGACCTCGGCAATACGCTCATTGTTGTGGAGCATGACGAGGATACGATGTACGCCGCCGATCATATCATCGATATTGGCCCCGGCGCAGGAGAGCATGGCGGCGAGGTGGTTGCAGAGGGAACGGCGGCAGAGATCATGAAGAATCCTGCATCCATCACGGGGCAGTATCTCTCACGCAAAAAGTTCATCCCCGTGCCCGCAGAGCGGCGCAGGGGAAACGGCTATTTTCTGGAGATCGTGGGTGCGGCGGAGAACAATCTGAAGAATGTCAATGTGAAATTCCCGCTTGGTACGCTCACGCTTGTGACGGGCGTGTCCGGCTCGGGCAAGTCGACGCTCGTCAACGAGATCCTCTATCGCGGTGTCGCCTCGCGGCTCTACCGCGCGAAGGGAAAGCCCGGCAAGCACAAGAAGATCAAGGGGCTTGAGCATATCGACAAGGTCATCAACATCGATCAGCAGCCGATCGGACGCACGCCGCGCTCGAATCCCGCGACCTACACGGGGGTGTTCGATGCGATCCGCGAGCTGTTCAGTCAGGTGAGCGAGTCGCGTATGCGCGGCTATAAGGCGGGGCGGTTCAGCTTTAACGTGAAGGGGGGACGCTGTGAGGCGTGTCGGGGCGACGGCATCCTGAAGATCGAGATGCAGTTTCTTCCCGATGTCTACGTTCCCTGTGAGGTCTGCAAGGGGGCGCGCTACAACCGCGAGACGCTCGAGGTGCACTACAAGGGCAAGACCATCGCCGAGGTGCTCGACATGACGATTGACGAGGCGGTGGAGTTCTTTGCGAATGTGCCGCGCATCGCGCGCAAGCTCGAGATCATCCGCGACGTGGGGCTCGGCTACATCCGCCTTGGACAGCCTGCGACGACGCTCTCGGGCGGTGAGGCGCAGCGCGTCAAGCTTGCGACGGAGCTGGCGCGGCGCAGCACGGGAAAGACGCTCTATATCCTCGACGAGCCGACGACGGGGCTGCATGCGGCGGACATCCACAAGCTGCTCCTCATCCTGCAGCGGCTCGTAGACGGCGGCGATACGGTGGTCGTCATCGAGCACAATCTCGACGTCATCAAGACGGCGGATCACATCATCGACCTCGGTCCCGAGGGCGGCACGGGCGGCGGAACGATTGTCGCACAGGGAACGCCCGAGGAGATCGTGCAGGTGAAGGCATCCTATACGGGGCGCTTCCTGAAGCCCCTGCTGGAAGAGAAACATTGATGGCTTGAATGAATGTGATGCAAAGCCCCAAAGCGAACCCTAGTGGAGCAAGTGAGGAAAGCATGCGACTCGCCCCCGGCGTACTTCTTTCGTTCAAGCGAAGCGCGTTTAAGAAGTGCGCCGGTATTTAGGCGAATGAGCACGCGATCACTTGCGTAACTAAGTGTTCGCGAGGCACTTGCATGAAAGAGAAATAACTGAAATAAAGAAGGTAATGTAGAAATGCTGATTTTAGGGCAGATGATCGTATTCTTTCTGATGATTTTTGCAGGGGCGCTTGCCCGCCGATACAAGATCATCATTCCGAACAATCAGGAGCAGTTTTCCTCCCTGATTGTCAATATCGCGTGCCCCTGTCTCATCATCTCCTCAGCGATGCACGCACAGGAGCACATGGATCTGGCGCAGGTTATTGACACCTATCTCGACTACGCCATTCTCCTCGTGATGATGTGCGCCGTCGGTTTCCTGCTGCCGATTCTCCTGCGCTATCGCGGACGTCTGCGCGGTGCGGTGAACCTCTCGTTTTGGTTCAACAACTCACTCTTCATGGGGCTGCCGCTTGTGCAGGGGGTGTACGGCGATCAGGCGGTCGTCTATATGACGCTGTTCTTCATTCCCGTCAATCTGCTCTTTTTCATCTACGGCGTTTCCTCCATCAGCATTCATAAACAGCGTGGTCTTGAGATGGTGCGCATGCTGCTGAATCCCGGCATCATCGCCTCGCTGATCGCCTGCGTGATCTACTTCGGTGAGATTCCGACAAATCCGCTCCTCCTGCAGGCGTTTACGATGGTCGGTGCGATGACGGCGCCGCTCGCGATGATGATGATCGGCGCATCGCTGAAGGATATCCACATGCGCCACATGCTGACCGACCGCAAGCTGCTCGTCTACACCTTTCTCAAGGCCGTGGTGCTGCCCATCCCCATTCTCTTTGCGATGAAGTTCTTCGTCACGAATCCCTACATCCTCGGCTGCAGCCTCGTCATCGTCGCCGCGCCGACGGGCGGTATGGTGGCGATGGTCGCCCTGCTCTACAACAAGGTCGCCTATCCGCTTATGACGGAGATCATCGCGCTCTCGACGGTCATCTCCGTGGCGACGATACCGGTCGTGTCGATGATTACGGGAATTTGACAGGGAGGTACATTTGCCCATCTTTATTCTGATCTTAGTGTCTGCCATAGTCCTAATCGCAGGGCTGTCTGTATTTTTCCTGCGGTACCTGACGGAGGGACGGCGGCTGCGCGCGGCGCGTGCGGTGATCGTCCTCTTTGATGTCCTCGGCGTCGGCGCGATGCTCTTTCTTTTTGCTTCGCATCGGACGGAGGGCTGGGCGGGGATGCTCGCCCTGCCGATCTTCCTGGGCTGCGTTGCGCAGATCATCGCGCTGCTCTTGACGATGCTCGCCGTCCTCGTGCGTGCGGCAGTCCGCAGGATGCGCGGCGTTCCGTACAGTCCCGCACGGCGGCGCGTGCTGAAATGTGCCGCACTCTATCCGGCGGCGGGGGCACTGCTCGGCAGCTACGGGGCATTCATCGAGCGGACGGCAGCCGTGCGCCATGACTATCGCATCCCCGTAAGGAATCTCCCGCCTGAGGCGGAGGGACTGGTGATTGCGCAGATCAGCGACGTGCATCTCGGCGCGTTTTTCTCTGTGGAGGAATTCGATGCGCTCCTCACCGAAACAGCGGCAGGGGGGGCTGATCTGCTCGCCGTGACGGGCGATCTCTTTGATGCGGAGCATCTGAACGAGGCGGCGGCTGCAGTGCTTGAAGCCCACGCAGAGGATTTTCCGCGCGGGATCTGGTACTGCATCGGCAATCACGAGTACTTTCGGCGCAATGCGCTCCCCATTGTCACGCAGATGGCACGCAGGGGGCGTGTTCATGTTCTCCTCAACGCAGCGGAGCGCGTTCCAGGCTGCGGCGCGCTCTACCTTGCGGGCACGGATTATCCATTTGCACGCGGGGATGCATTCTACACGGAAAAGGCAGAGTTCTTTGCGGCAGCGATGGAGGACGTTCCTGTGCATGCGGTGACGGTGCTCCTCGCGCATCATCCCGAGTTCATCGATGATGCGGCGGCAGACGGGCGTGTCCCTCTGACGCTGACGGGACATACGCACGGCAGTCAGTTCGGCATTCTCGGACAGCCCCTTTTCCCCGTCTTTAAGTATACGCGCGGGATGGTGCGCATCGGGGAGAATTATGGCTATGTGCACACGGGCAACGGCAGCTGGTTCCCCCTGCGGATCGGCTGTCCGCCCGAGACGGCGTATTTTAGATTGGAGCGAGGCGACGTATGAGCTGGATTGAGGACTACAGTGCCCTGCGTGAGGATATTCATACGGGGTACATCTACGAGGCGATTGAGGCGATTCTCTATATGCGTGCGCACGAGGAGATCCCCGCAGAGGAGCAGTGGCGCTTCTCTGAGATGATGGGGATGTGCTGCCGTGCGCTCGCCGATACGGAGGGGGCGATTGCCGCGTATTTCGAGGCGGCGACCGAGGACAAGAGCCTGCGCCTTCAGCGGGAACATTTCTCCCGCTACCTCTATCTCTGTCATGCGGCGGTGCAGCTGACACCGAAGGAGTTGCAGCCGCAGTTTGCGATGTGTGCGTCGCTCTATCAGCGTGAGGAGCCGCTCCCGCCGCGTGCCCCCGTCCATCACGCGCGTCTGCGTATCGGCTTCCTTGCGCCGCAGTTTGACCATACGGCAGTCTACGGCGCACTGGCCGTGCATCTGACAGAGCGATACGATGTCTATGCCTATGCGCTCACCGACCGCACGAATGCACCAACGTCATGGGAGGCGGCGGGTGTTCATACTGCCGTGCTCGCGCAGGGGACGCCGCAGGAGCAGGCGGAGCGCATCCGTGCGGATGAGATCGATATCCTGATTGACCTCGGCGGGCATCGGGACGGCGGCGCGACACTCCCTGTGCTCGCGCTGCGCCCTGCGCCCGTACAGATGGCGGGGCTGGATGCCGCCTCTACAACAGGGATGCCCCTTGTCGATGCGTTCCTGACGGATGCGCTGCTCTCTCCTGCGGGGACGGAGGAGTTCTACAGCGAGGAGCTGCTGCACCTGCCGCATGCGCTGTGCTTTGCGGCGGATGATGCCCTGCGCCGTGCGCCTCTCGCGGAGCGTGCGGCAGATGCACCGCTGACCTTCGGTGTGACGCAGGACTTCATGTGCATCAACGAGGAGGCACTGAAGGTATGGGGGCGCATCCTGAAAAAACTCCCGAAGGCGCAGCTCATCCTGCAGGATACGGAGGACAGCCCTCTGCGCGTGACAACGATTGTCGAGATGCTGGACGGGCTGAAGCTGCCCATGAAGCGCATCTTTGTGAAGCCGGGCGGTGCGGGCGCTTTGGACGATGACTCTGTCGATGTCGTCCTTGACACCTTCCCCTTTTCCGGGGCGGCTGCGGCGGCAGAGGCTCTCCTTTGCGGCGTTCCCGTTGTGACACTGTACGGGGAGACGCATACGGCGCGGCGCAGTGCGTCCGTGCTCGCGGCGGCGGGGCAGACGCAGTGGATCGCGTCCGATGCGCGTGCCTATGAGCGGATTGCCTGTGCGCTCGCGGAGGATGTCGCCGCTCTGCGTACACGCCGCGCCGCACTGCGTGACGCGGTGCTCGCATCGCCTCTGACGGATCTGGCGGCGTATACGGCATCCGTCGCGAAGACACTGGACGGCTATTGGGATGCGCATGGAGCAAAGGTAAACCAATAGACAATATTTAGTTGACGTAATAAAATTCCTGCTCTATAATAGACCTCATACGTACGATCTATGATAAGGCAGGGATTTTTTTATGCAGAAACGCCGTATTGCTGAACTGACGCAGAAGATTATCGCGGGCTACCGCGTCCGCCGTGAGGATGACCGCTCGATATTCATGGATGCTCCGCTGGAGGAGCTGCAGGAGGGGGCTCATCGTCTGCAGCAGCAGTTCTGCGGAAACCATATCGATCTGTGTACGATCATCAACGGCCGCAGCGGCCGCTGCGGGGAGAACTGCAAGTACTGCGCACAGGCGGCGTGTCACAAGACGGGCGTGGAGACGTATTCGTTCCTCCCGCAGGAGGAGATCATCGCTCATGCAAAGGCGAATCAGAATGCGGGAGCGAACCGCTTCTCCATTGTTACTTCGGGCGGCGCTCTCTCGGGTGAGGAGTTCGAGCGGGCACTCGATGCCTATCGTGCGATGCGGAAGTCGCTGACGATTGATCTCTGTGCGTCGCATGGCCTCCTCACGCGCAGCCAGCTGCGCCGCCTGCGCGAGGCGGGGGTGACGAGCTATCATCACAATATCGAGACATCGGAGCGGTATTTCCCGCAGATCTGCACGACGCATACGTACGCCGACCGCATCCGCACGATCAAGGCGGCACAGGCAGAGGGGATGTGTGTCTGCTCGGGCGGCATCATCGGTATGGGCGAGACGTGGGCGGATCGCTTTGATATGGCGTTCGCCCTGCAGGAGCTCGGCATCGAGTCCATTCCCATCAACTCGCTGATGGCGATTCCGGGGACGGCACTGGAGCATCTCGCTCCGCTCTCGGGTGAGGACATCCTGCGTACAGTGGCGATCTTCCGCTTTATCAATCCGACGGCGAACATCCGCCTCGGCGCAGGGCGCAAGCTGCTCCCGGAGAACGGCGCGACGGCGTTCCTCTCCGGAGCGTCTGCCTCCATCACGGGCAATATGCTCACGACCTCGGGTACGACGATCGCTCAGGATATGGAACTGCTGAAGGAGCTCGGCCTGACGAACCGCGACGAGGACTGCAGTGTGCACACGGGCTCGTGCGCGGCACGATGATTCATCAAAAATAAGGACCGCCAACGAAGCTGAAATGTTTCGTTGGCGGTCCTTTTGGTTATAGATAACTCTCAAATTTTTCCATATCCGTGATGCAGATCTTTCGTCCTGCCGCCGTGATGATGCCATCGCGCTGCATTGCACTCAGCTCACGTGAGAGGGAGGGGCGGCTGACGGCGAGATCGGCAGCGATGAACTCACGGCTGACGGAGAGTGCTGCACATCCGCTCTCGTCGATGTGGGGCAGGAGATAGCGGACGATCTTTTCGCGCAGCGTACCGCTTGCGAGCACTTTGAGCTTTGTGTGCATCGCATACGCCTTGCCCGCGAAGATGCGCATGAGGTTACGCTGAACGAGAAGGGCAGAGCGGTGCGGTGTCTTGCCGATGTCCAGCGTAAAGAGTCTGCTCGATACCTCGAGCAGGGTTGTCCGTCTTGTCGTAGAGACGTACATATCGTAGGGGCGCTGCAGCACCTCGTAGACCTCGCCGAACATATCGCCCGGCTGATTGATCTCGGAGATGAAGATCTGGCGCCCCGAGCGCGTATCCTTGAGGATATGCACCTCCCCCGCAATCAGGATGTAGAGGGAGTGGGGCATATCGCCGTCGTGGAAGATGATCGTATCCTTTGGATAGGTGTGCAGGCGCACGTCGCTTGAGGCGAGGAGCTCCTCGACATCCTCCTCGTTCATGTCGCGGGCAAGAGAGGAGGCGGCGAGGATGCGCGCGGCAGTTTCCTTGTCGTTCGCTGGCATAGTTACTCCCTCAGTAAGATGTTCTCGATCTCTGCGATATACATGGTGTGGTAGTCATGTTCCGGGTAGTAGGTATGAGGAAAATCCTCCTGCCCATTTACCGCAGCGTTCGTAAAGCAGGAGGGATCCAATTTCTGCGCATAGAGTTTCTTCGTGAGCATGGTGAGGCGTGCCTCCTCAAAGTAGGTATAGGCACCGTGCTCCTTCTTCGTCAGTGCGTATTTTGCGATCTTATCCTCATCACGCCCGGATACCGTTCCAAAATACTGCATCATCGGCTTGTATTTCTTCTCAAAAACCGAAAGGGTGATGCCGTCGGATGCATCGACGAACTCTTTCGTGTAGCGCGTCGGACGAATGAAAACATAGGCGACCGGGCGTGCCCAGAGAAAGCCAAGACCGCCCCACGACGCCGTCATGCCGTTGACTTTTCCGTCGTGTACAGCGCTGACCAGCATCCAGTCCTGACTGATTAGCTTGAATACGTTCTCCGTTAGATCCATGGGGCGAATTTCCTTGATTGCCATGATATATACCTCCTAGAATATTCTGTGTTGGCTCTCATTATAGCATAGGAGAACGCACAAAAAAACCGTCCCCGTGGGACGGCATCAGATATCTTTATGGTGCTCACTGAGGGATTCGAACCCCCGACCCCCTCCATGTGACGGAGATGCTCTACCAACTGAGCTAAGTGAGCCTAAGAAAAAATCCGCACAACTGCGGATGAAAAATCAAATGGTGGGGTTAACAAGATTCGAACTTGTGACCTCCTCGATGTCAACGAGACACTCTAACCAACTGAGCTATAACCCCATAGTGCCGCTCATTTCCAAACGACAGAACGAATTATAGCAGATGAAATGCCGCCTTGTCAACTCCTAATTTTACTCCTGCGGAGGAGTGGATGAGCTTTTTCTCATGAAAAATATATGTTAGAGTGAAAATGAGGTGGACTTGATGATTAAACAATATTCGGTGGATGCATTCGCCGAGAAAGTGTTTCATGGAAACCCGGCTGCTGTCTGTATCTTGGATGCGTGGCTGCCTGACTCAGTGATGCGGTGCATCGCGGCAGAAAACAATCTCTCCGAAACAGCGTTTGCTGTTGGAGTGAATGGACAGTATCATCTGCGCTGGTTCACACCGTGTGAGGAGATCGATCTCTGCGGGCATGCGACTCTTGCTGCTGCATTTGTTTTGATGAACATTTATGAGCGCAGTGCACAGTCTGTGAGCTTTGATACACTGAGCGGTTTGCTGACCGTTAGGCGTGATGGAGAGCTTTTTACAATGGATTTTCCTGCCTTTACGTTAGAGAAGGTGCTTGTCACCGATGCCATGGAGGAGGCTATTGGCATTCGCCCCACTGAAGCATGGTTAGGGCGAGATCTTGTCTGCGTCCTGCCAACGGAATTTGATGTGCGCACTTCTGTGCCAGATGCCGAGAAAACGAAGTTTTTACCGGGGCTGATCCTCCATACAACGGCGTGCAGCGACGACACAGACTATGTGCTGCGATCCTTTGCACCAAAGATTGGTATCGCTGAAGATCCTGTCTGTGGATCTGGCAACTGCCATACGGCGCCGCTTTGGGCAGATAAACTGAAAAAATGTATTTTGACGGCAGAACAGGCTTCTGCTCGAGGCGGAATTCTCCATTGCACTGTGGATGGGGAGCGTGTCGAGCTAGCAGGTAAGGCCGTACTCTATGCGGCGTCTGAGCTATATATTGACGAGAGAGCATGATGTTTGGCCGGTGAAAACAATACAAAGGCAAGTTTGCTGTACCCCATGAGCCACTATCTGTAAGGACGCTCGGAGAACTTCGGTCTGAGCGCCCTTTTTATGTAAGAGTTCGCCTCCTAAATGAAAAGGTTGCTCTAAATTATAGGGCCAAATCGGATCGCAGAGCGTATTACAATGAACCGCGCCGGCGCTTTCCTGTTCAGAATCAAAATGCGGTTGACAAGACAGACAGCGCAATATATAATTCGGTTATAACATATCGAATATATATGAATTAAAAGGGAGAATATCATGGCTGCAATTGAGGATATAGAGGCATTTATCGCAGAGGAATTTGAGTGGTTCCATCGTCACCCCGAGCTCTCCTACGAGGAGGTCGAGACAACGAGGCGGATTCGCGCCGCCTTGGAGCGGGCGGGGATCCACATTCTGGATCTGCCGCTCAAGACAGGACTGGTCGCGGAGGTCGGGCAGGGGGAGCCGCTCGTTGCGCTGCGCACCGATATCGACGCCTTGCCGATCGAGGAGCAGACGGATCTGCCATACCGCTCGGAGTATAGAGGACGGATGCACGCCTGCGGGCACGACTTCCATATCTCGTCGGTGCTCGGCTCGGCGCTCCTGCTCAAGCAGCATGAGGCGGAGCTCACGGGGCGCGTGCGCATCTTCTTCCAGCCGGCAGAGGAGGCACCGGGCGGTGCGAAGGTACTCATCGAGGCAGGCGCGTTGAAGGACGTTGCAGCGATTTTCGGCCTGCACGCCTCGCCCCTCATGGAGGTCGGCACGGTTGGCATCTCGGCGGGAGCGGTGATGGCAGCGGTGGATCGCTTTGTTTTCCGCTTTCATGGCACGGGGACGCATGCCGCACATCCTGAGTCCGGCGTCGATCCGATTGTCCTTGCGGCGGCGTTCATCCAGTCCGTGCAGACGGTTGTCGCACGTAATCTCAATCCGTTCTCCGCAGGGCTTGTGAGCGTCACGCATATTGCGGCGGGGAATACGTGGAACGTGATTCCCGAGGAGGCACTCGTCGAGGGGACGACGCGCAGCATGAATGCAGAGGAGCGTACGCACATCCGCGCGCGTGTCTGTACTCTCGCAGAGCAGCTGGCAGCATCCTACGGTGCCGCGGTGGAGACGGATTGGTACGAAGGACCTCCCGCAACGTGCAACGATGGCTTTTGGGCATCGTACGCCGCGGAGAAGGCGAAGGAGCGCGGGCTGAATGTCGTACCCGCACCGAAATCGCTCGGCGGTGAGGATTTTGCCTTCTATCAGGAAAAGGTGCCGGGCATGTTCGTCCTCGTCGGGACAGGGCTTTCTGCCGCCATCCACAACCCGACCTTCCGCGTCGACCCGCGTGCCCTTGCGCCGACAGCGGACTATCTGGCGGAACTCGTGCGCGGCGCATTGGGGAAGGTGAAGGAGCAATGATCGAATTTGTGAATGTTCACAAGAACTTTCTTGTGAACGGGAAGCCAGTTACGGCACTGCAGGAGGTCAGCCTCAAGATCCCGGACGGGGATATCTTCGGTGTCATCGGTTTCAGCGGTGCGGGCAAATCAACGCTCCTACGCATGGTCAACGCGCTCGAAAAGCCCGATCACGGGCATGTTCTGCTCGACGGCAAGGCGGTGGATGAACTGTCCTCCAAGGAGCTGCGGCGGGCGCGCAAGAAGATCGGCATGGTCTTTCAGCAGTTCAACCTGCTCGAGTCCAAGACGGTGTGGGAAAATATTGCGATACCGCTCCGACTGGCGCATGACCGCACGCAGGAGGAGATTGATGCGCGTCTCAAGCGATTGTTGGAGTTTGTAGAGCTCACGGACAAGGCGGATGCCTATCCATGGCAGCTCTCCGGCGGGCAGAAGCAGCGTGTCGGCATCGCGCGGGCGCTTGCGACACAGCCGTCGATTCTGCTCTGTGACGAGGCGACCAGTGCGCTTGATCCGGAGACGACGGACTCGATTTTGAAACTGCTCGCACGCATCAATCAGGAGCTCGGCATTACGATCCTCTTTGTCACGCATCAGGTGCAGGTGATACAGAAGCTCTGCCGTCACGTTGCCGTGATGGAAAGAGGCAGGGTGATTGAGCACGGTGCGACGCTCGATATCTTCTCCGCTCCGCGCGAAGCAATGACGCGGCGGTTCGTGCGGGCGGTCATTCCCGACGAGCTACCCAAAAGTATATGGGAAGCACTGCAGGAGGAGCGGCGCAACTATCGCCTGCTGCGGCTGCGATTTCTCGGCGAACAGGCGAAGGGGAATCTGCTCTATCGCATTCAGCGGGCGTTTTCCGTCGAGACCAGTGTGCTCTTTGCGTCGGTCAGCGAGATCGAGGAGCAGGTTCTGGGAATATTCATTGTCCAATTCATCGGTGAGGACGCAGAGCTCGCGCGTGTAGAGGACTATATTCACGCAGAGGGTGTGGAGTGGCAGGAGGTGAATCCATGATGGAGTTAGGTGTACCAAATGCGCAGATCTTACTTGCGGCGCAGGAAACGCTCTATATGGTCTTTGTTTCGTTGGCGATCGGCACGCTGCTCGCAATGGCGCTTGCCGTTGTGCTGATCCTTACGCGGCCGCTCGGCATCCTGCCACACAGCTGGACGTATCAAATTGTGAACGTCACAGTCAATGTCATCCGCAGCGTACCGTTCATCATTCTCATGGTGTTCATCCTGCCGCTGACAAAGATGATTGTCGGGACACGAATTGGTACAACAGCGGCACTTGTTCCGCTCGTGGTGTTCATTACGCCGTATCTCACACGGCTCTTTGAGAACTCGCTACTCGAGGTGGATCATGGCATTGTGGAGGCGGCACAGGCGATGGGCGCATCCTATTATGAGATCGTCCGCTACTTTCTTTTGCCGGAAGCGAAGGGGTCGCTGATCCTGTCCGTGACGACGGGAACCATCGGGCTTCTCGGAGCGACGGCGATGGCGGGCGCAATTGGTGCGGGCGGTGTGGGCGATCTCGCGCTGACGTATGGCTATGAGCGTATGAACTCCCCGCTCATGCTTTTTACCGTTGTCGTCCTCATCGCCTTTGTGCAGATTATACAGTCGGTGGGAAATTACTTTGCCGCACGTGCGCGTGGGCATTGAGTTTATCAAAAAGAAAGCAGGGATTTTATGAAATTCAAAAAAATATGGACACTCGGTCTGGCCGTTGTTCTCGGTGCGGGGATAGTCGCGGGCTGCGGCAGTGAACAGGCATCAATGGATAAGAAGACCATCACCTACAGTAAGTCGCAGGGGCCGTACTCGGAGCTGTTTGAGAAGGGGGTGAAGCCAATCCTTGAGAAGCAGGGCTATACGGTCACAGGCAAGGATCTGAGCGACCTCCTGCAGGCGGATGTGGCTCTCAACGACGGTGAGGTGGACTTCAACGTAGAGCAGCACACGGCGTACATGGAGAATTTCAACAAGAAGCAGGATGGGCATCTCGTGGCGCTGACACCGATCCCGACAGTTCCGGCGGGCATCTATGCGGGGAAGAAGGATAATCTTGCACAGATCGCGGATGGCGACACCATCGCCGTGCCGAACGATGCGTCCAATACGGCACGCGCGTACGCGCTCCTGCAAAAGGCAGGGTGGATCAAGCTCGATCCCACGAAGGATCTCGCGACGGTAACGCAGCAGGACATCGTCGAGAATCCGCACAATCTGAAGTTCACGGAGATGAAGTCGCTCAACATTCCTGCGGTGCGCGGTGATTTCGCCTACATTGTCATCACGGGCTCGATTGTCTACAATGCGAAGATTGACCCGTCGACGGCACTTCTCAAGGAGGACATCCTTCCTCACCTCCTGCTGCAACTCGTCGTACACGAAAAGAACAAGGACGCGAAGTGGGCGCAGGACATTGTCAAAGCCTATCATTCGGACGAGTTCAAGGACTATCTAAAGAAAAACGACAACGGGCTCTGGTTTGTACCGGAGAACTAATCGGATCAAACGGGATGAACGTACAAAAAACGTATGTTCATCTCGTTTTTCTTGGGAATCGCTGATAAAATGACGGTGCTGAATTTATCAGTGCTTCCCTTGTGTTTGCAGTGAAAAAAAGATAGAATATAAGAAGCAGTAAGATAACGAGGAGGGATGCTTGTGATGAATCGACAAGGGTACATCCATTGAATGATTATCTCTTCAAATTCATCTTTGGCAGAGAGGAACGCAAGCGTATTACCCTTAGTTTTCTCAACGCTGTTTTGGATCGCGAGGGAGAAGATGTCCTCACGGATATCACCTTTATTGACCGTGAGTTTGATCCACAGCTTGCAGACGACAAGCAGTCACAGCTCGATATTTATGGAATTGCGAGCGATGGCAGTCAGATCAACATAGAGGTTCAACTGGTGAACCTCTACAATATGCAGAAGAGGACGCTCTACTATTGGGCGCGGATGTATCAGACCCTTCACAAGGGGATGGAGTATCAGGATCTGAACCCGTCCATTACCATCAATCTATTGAACTTTCAGCTGCTTCCGCAGGAAAATCCACATAATATGTACGGGATCTACGATATTGTGAGCGGACATCGGCTGACGGAAGATTTGGAGATTCATTTCCTTGAAATTCCGAAGTTCAAGCTGAAATCGGTGAAGGAGATGAAGCGTCTTGAAAAGTGGCTTGCCTATTTTTCAAACAAACTGAACGAACGAGAAACGGAGGAACTGGCGATGAGTGAGACGGCAATTAACGAGGCGATTCAAGCAGAGCGTGTCTTTATGCAGAGTGATGTGGAGCGATGGCAGTACGAGCAGCGGGAAAAAGCAATGCGCGACTACCTCAGTGCAATGTCCACCTCACGCCGTGAAGGCCTTCGCCAGGGGCTTGAGGAGGGCCGGCGTGAGGGGCAGCGCGAAGGCCGCCGCGAGGGGGTACTGGAGATGGCACGTTCCCTGCTTGCTTTGAACGTGCCTGTGGATGTAATCGAAAAATCCAGTGGGTTGACACATGCGGAGATACGTGATCTTCAATCACAGAAAAAAGATGCGTCAAGATGATGCGGCTAAATTTATCAGTGATTTCTTGAATCAAAAAATGGGTGCTGCACGAACGTTTCAGTTTCGTGCGGCACCCATTTTTTATTTTTTTCGTCGTGGCTTCTTGCGCTCGCTGGTTTGCTCTGTTTCAAAGGGAACTGTGCCGTGCTCACGTACTCCGAGCCAGAGGAAGAAGCCGAGGGCGATGAACCCAAAGACGAGGCTTCCCGTTTGCGCGCTCGTGAAGAGTCCAAAGTATTTCTCCGTGTAGTCGCCGCGCAGATACTCGAGCGCAAAGCGCACGAGGCTGTAGAGCATGATGTAGAGGGCGAAGCACTGCCCGCGCGCATGACTGCGCGCGCGGAAGAGGAGGAGGAGTGCGAAGATGACGATGTCGAGCTGCCCCTCCCAGACCTCTGCCGGCCAGAGCGGCTGTGCGCCGTACGTGTGGTAGGCGAGAGTCGCCGCGGGATAGAGGATGCCGAAGTCTCCGCCGGTCGGTGCGCCGAAGGCGTCGCCGTTGAGGAGGTTCGCGCAGCGCCCGAGTGCCTGACCGAGGACGATGGCGGGCGCGACAACGTCGAGGAAGTGGATGGTGTCGAGCCCCTGCTTTCGGCTGTAGAGAATGCCGACGAGTACGCCGAGAAAGACGCCGCCCTGGATGGCCATGCCGCCCTGCCAGACGTTCAGCAGTTCGGTCAGGTGGTGCTGATAGTAGTCCCAGTCAAAGAAGAAGACATCCCAGAGCCGCGCACCGAGAAGCCCGGCGATGCCGCAGTAGATGCCGATGTCGGTGATGTACTTCTCGTAGCCGCGCCCATCCGCCTTTGCGAGGTAGTAGGCGACCCCGGTAGCTAGAAAAATCGAGAGGGAGATCACGACGCCGTAGGCACGGATGGGAAAATCTCCGATGTAGAAGAGATATTGATGCACGAAATGCCCCTTCCTATGCGGGCGTATAGAGCGGCAGCGTCTCGAGGAAGATGATGTCTTTCCGCTGTGCCGCGTCGCCTTCGGCGAGAACGGCCGCCTGTCCGATGACGTGCGCACCAGCCTTCTCGGCGAGATGGGCGAGCGCCTTCATCGAGCCGCCCGTGCTGATCACATCATCCAGCAGGAGGACACGGCGTCCCCTGATGCGCGTAATGTCATCCGTCGTGAGGTAGAGCCGCTGTTTGCCAAGCGTCGTGATGGACTCGTCCTCGACCCAGATGGGATCTTCCATGTACGCCTTGATGGATTTGCGTGCCGTGATGTAGTAGGGCATGCCAAGTTGCCGTGCAAGTTCCGCCGCCAGGGGGATGCCCTTCGTCTCGGCGGTCATGAGGATCTCCGTGTCCGCCGGAATCACCTTTGCCAGCTCGCGTGCACACGCCGTGCACAGCTCCACATCGCCCAGCATGACGAAACCTGCGATCGCCAGGTGTTCGTTGAGGTTCAGGATGGGGAGACTGCGGCGGCAGCCTGCGACGGTGAGTTCATGGTAGCGTTTTGCCATAGCGTTAGAGTCCTTTCTCCGTCAAGATGATCTCCACCGCATTCAGCACGTCGCTGATGTTCTGTTCCGTGATGATGAGCGGCGGCTGAAATGCCATGACGTTGCGGGCGATGCCGTTTTTGCCGACGATGAAGCCGCGGTTCTTGAGCTCCTCGAGCACAGTATCCAGCTCGGCAGGGGCGGGGGATTTGTCCGCGTGGACAAATTCTGCGCCGACCATCAGCCCGAGGCCGCGAATGTCGCCGATGATGGGATGCCGCGCTGCAATCTCCTGCAGCCCTGCACGCAGCTGTGCGCCGCGCCGCTCGGCGTTTCCCATGAGATCATGCGACTCGATATAGCGGATGACGCCGAGTCCTGCCGTGGAGGAGACGGGATTGCCGCCGAGGGTCGATGCGCCGGGCTTCTTGTATTTGTCGGCGACTGTCGGCGTCGCGATGAACGCACTGATGGGCGCACCGTTGCCGAGTGCCTTTGCCATGGTCATGATGTCGGGCTGCACATCGTAGTGCTCGATGCCGAACATCCTGCCCGTGCGCGCAAAGCCCGTCTGCACCTCGTCCGCGATGAAGAGCGTGCCGAAATGCGTGAGGATCTCCTTGATGCGCTTGAAGTAGCCGGGCGGCGGGACGACGATGCCCGCGTTGCCCTGGATGGTCTCGGCGATAAAGGCGGCGGGGCGCCCCGATGTAACTGTTCGGATGATGTCCTCGACCATATTGGCACAGGCAAGGTCACAGGCGGGGTATTCCTTCCCCATGGGACAGCGGTAGCAGTAAGGATTCGGTGCAAAGCTGATGCCTCCGACGGGGTTCGGGTCGGTGCGCCACATGGCAATGCCCGTCAGGCTCATCGTCAGTTTCGTACGACCGTGGAGTCCGCTGCGCAGGGCGATGAACTCGCTGCTGCCCGTGGCGATCTCGGCGAGGAGAGCTGCGCCCTCGTTTGCCTCCGTGCCTGTGGAGCAGAAGAAGCTCTTCTGCAGTGCGCCCGGGGTGATGCGGGCGAGCTGCTCGGCGAGATTGACGAAGTTCTCCGTGAGGTAGATGTTGCAGACGTGCTGGAGGGTGTTGACCTGCTCCGTGACGGCGGCATTGATCTCGGGGTTGCAGTGCCCGCAGTTGATGACCGAGACGCCCGCGAAGCAGTCGAGATACTCTCGCCCCTCGCTGTCATAGAGGTACTGCATGGAGCCGCGTACGATCTGGCGCGGGTCGCTGTAGAAATGCCCCAGACAGGGCATGATGTACTTCTTTTTCTTTTCCAGTATGGCAGCTGCGCCGATGTAGGAGTGTTCGCTGATAGAATCTGTTGCCATGAAATATACTTTCTTGATTAAATCGAATTGCGGCTCTGACGGAAGCGGTAAGTTCCGATGCCCAAGGGGCGCGGAGCAATCTCTGTGAGGCGGTCGAATTCCGCCGCACGATAGCCGTCGCCGCCTGCAGCGAGACGGTCGAGTGCCGCACGGTAGATGCGGACGATCTCCGCCGTCACGTCCGCCGTGTAGTCCTGCGCTTCGATGCGGTACGAGCCGAGCCCATTGAACTTTTCGAGGTAGGGGTAGAGGCACAGATCCTTGGCAAAGTAGATGTGGCTGCGCCCGTACTGGTCGATGCGGATCGAATGGACGCCGCCTGCCTCGTCACGGAACGCATAGTGCGTGTCGAGCAGCTCGGGCGAATCGAGGTCGTTGTATGCGGGAAGCGACATCGCGGGGAAGTTGTAGTCGCAGATCATGGACTCGTACGCGCCGTGGACGACTGCCTCGATCGGCAGGACGGCGTTCTCGACGATCTCGCGCAGCTGACGGAAGGACAGCTCATAGGAGGCCGTCGCCATGGTGAGCCCGTTTTCCTTGAGAAAGGTTGCGGCGAGATGGTTAAAGAGGTTGAAGGAGTGATCCGCCTGAATGGGAAGCTTCGTGAGCGTGCGCGCGAGCTTCAGCGTGCCAAGGTTGCCGACCATGATGCCGTCCACGCCGATGTCGTTCAGGGCGGTGAAGAACTGCTCGAGCTCCCCGCATTCGCGGCGCATGGTCGTGCGCGGTGTATTCACGATGATGTGGGCGCGTCCTGCTGCGTCGCGCACGAGTGCCTCGTAGTCGCGCAGCGTCCACGGACGCTGCGGACGAAACGCCTCGCCGCCGACGTAGACGGTGTCGGCACCTGCGTCGATGGCGGCGCGCGCCGCCGCGGGGGTGCCGACGCGGACACTCAGACGGCGGCTGGGTTCGTTCTCCTTCGCGATCGGCGTCTCCTCACGCAGTACCTCGTCGGCAAAGCCTGCCTCCTCGATCGCCTGACTGAAGAAGCGCGGCTCGCGCTCGCCCGTCATGCCGATGTCGATTGCCGTCGGCTGTCCAAACGCAAATGTGGTCGTGTAGTCGCGCACGCGGTTTTCGTAGAGGGTGCGCCAGCCCTCCTCATCCGTCGTATAGCCGTTCGGATCGGCGATGTAGGCGTCGATGGCGGCACGATAGGTGGAGACAAGGCGACGGATGAACTCCGGCGCGCGCATCCGCCCCTCAATTTTGAATGAAAAGACGCCCGCCTGTATGAGTGCGGGGATGGCGCGATACATGCACATATCCTTGAGCGCCAGCTTGTACGGCCCGGGACTGGACGCGTCGAGCACCTCTCCCGTCTCCTCGTTGATGAAGGCGAACGGCCAGCGGCAGATCTTCATGCAGCGCCCGCGGTTGCCGCTCTGCCCAAAGAGAACGCCGGAGTGGATGCACTGCCCGCTCTCGGAGATGCACATATCGCCGTGCATGAAGTACTCCACCTCGATGCCCGTGCGCGCACGGAAGAGGGCGAGCTCGGAGAGCGTCATCTCACGGCCGACCACGATGCGCGTGATGCCGTACTCCTTGAGCTTTTCGATGGCGTATTCGTTATGCGTGTTCATCATGACCGAGGTGTGCAGGGGCACGGTGATGCCTATCTCGTGCACGAGCTCGAGCACGGCAAAGTCCTGTACGAGAATCGCATCGGGGCGGATCTCCTCCAGATAGGCGAGATAGTCGCGCAGAGCAGGCAGCTCCTCGTTGCTGATGAGGTTGTTGAGGGTTACGTAGAGGTGAACGTCATGGGCATGGGCGTAGTCAATCGCCTCCTTGAGCCGTGCATCGTCGAAGTTGAAATCGCCTTCATGCAGGCGCATATTGAAATGTTTGCCGCCCAGATAGACGGCGTCCGCGCCGGCATCAATCGCTGCCGTCATGGCATCCCATGTGCCGGCAGGTGCAAGCAGTTCGACGGATTTACGGTGTAACAGCATTGTGTAAAGTCTCCTTTGTTGCCGGAGGTGCCGCTGACAGACAGGGACACTCCTCCATCATTGTTTCTGATTATAGCAGGAAATACCATTTCTTTCAAATAAGCATGGCCTTCTTTTCCCTATCGTTTGATGGAGTTTATCAATAGAAAGTTTTTCGCGCTGTATCTTGTAAAAAAGGCACTTTTCAGGTATGATGATACATAGATTTTATCGTTTATACTGACAATTATAAATACAACGTCTGTTAAGCCGTGATTATATTTTTTTGCCCTTGAATTATTGTTTTAAATTATTTACTTTTCCTATGTATTTATTAATTCTTCTATAAGGAGGGCTTATGTATGGGAGAATATGGGAGCTTGGGCATTTTTCTTCTCGTAGCGTTGTTTTTCCCCGTCATGGCACTGGGACCGGCATTCCTGCTGCAGCCGAAGAAGCCGTCGCCGCAGAAGTACATTCCCTACGAGTGCGGTGTCGATTCGATCGGGTCGCCCTACGTCCAGTTTCGTGCGGGGTATTTCCTCTACGCGCTGCTGTTCATCGTCTTTGACATAGAGACGGTGTTCCTCTACCCGTGGGCGGTGGAGTTCCGCATGCTCGGCGCATTTGCGCTCATCGAGATGTTCATCTTCGTTGGGATTCTGGTGCTCGGCCTTGCCTATGCGTGGCGAAAGGGGGATCTCACATGGAAATAGCGGAGCGTGTTCCGGAGAGCCTGCGGGAAAATGTCTTTGTCGTCAAGCTGGATGAGCTGCTGCGCTGGGCGCATGCAAACTCGATCTGGCCGCTGTCCTCGGGGCTGGCCTGCTGCGCCATTGAGATGATGACCACAGCGACGGCACGGTTCGACCTCGCACGATTCGGCTACGAGGTGTTCCGCCCCTGTCCGCGTCAGGCGGATCTCTTCATCGTCGCGGGGACGCTGACGTGGAAGATGGCACCGGCGGTTGTGCGTCTCTATGAGGAGATGCCCGAGCCGAAGTATGTGATTGCGATGGGGGCATGCGCGATTGCGGGCGGTCCCTTTGCGGATTCATACTCGGTCGTCTCGGGGGTCGATGAGCTCCTGCCTGTGGATGTCTACATCCCGGGCTGTCCGCCGCGCCCCGAGGCACTGATCGACGGCATGCTGAAGCTGCGCGAGAAGATCCTCCATCCCGAGCGCGTCCGCGCGGAGCGTGCCTACTGGGCAGAGCGGGCGGCAGAGAGGGCGGTGAACGCATGAGGAACAAGTATGTGACGCCCGCAATGCTGGAGGCACTCAAGGTCGCCTTTTCGTCGGCGGAGTACGATGCGGAGGCAGAGCGTCCCGCACTCTACATTGCTGCCGAGGAGCTCCTTGGCCTGCTGCGCGTCCTGCGTGACGACGGGACACTGCAGCTGACGCGGCTGGAAAATGTGACAGCGGTGGACTGGAAAGACCGCTTCGAGATGGTCTACCAGCTCTTTTCACCGACGGAGCTGCACTGGCTGACGCTGAAGGTGACACTGCCGCATGATGCGCCCGTGCTCCCCTCGGTGACGCCCGTGTTCCCCGGCGCAGAGTTCGAGGAGCGCGAGGTGTATGATCTCATGGGCATTGCGTTCACGGGTCACCCCGATCTGCGGCGTGTCTTCCATGCGGACGATTTCATCGGGCATCCGCTGCGCAAGGACTTTGTCCCACCGCCGCCGCCCGCTGTCCCATCCTTTCGGAAGGAGGAGTCCTGATGCTGCGTACCGAGACCTATACGCTCAACATGGGTCCCCAGCATCCGTCGACGCACGGCGTGCTGCAGGTGCAGCTCGAGCTGGACGGCGAGCGCATCGTGAAGGCGACGCCGATCATGGGCTATCTTCATCGCGGGATTGAGAAGCTGCTTGAGGCGCGGACGTATGCGCAGGGGCTTCCCTATACCGACCGCCTCGACTACATCTCTGCCATGAACAACAACTTCGGTTATGCGCGTGCGGTGGAGGAGCTGGCGGGGATCGAGACGACGCCGCGCGCAGAGTACATCCGCGTCATCATGGCGGAGCTGAACCGCATCAACAGTCACCTGATCTTCATCGGGACGCTTGCAAATGATCTCGGCGCGTCGACGGGAATGCTCTATTGTTTCCGCGACCGTGAGAAGATCCTCGATATTTTCAATCTCGTCTGCGGGGCACGTCAGACCTTTCACTATATCCGCATCGGCGGGGTAAAGGAGGATCTCTCGCCCGAGGCGGCGGAGATGATCCGCGCCTTTGTCGACAGCGTGCCTGACTTCCTCGCGGAGTACAACCGTCTCCTCACGGGCAACGAGATTTTTGTCCGCCGCATCCGCGGCACGTCGCCCATGACGACGGAGGAGGCACTCGCGTGCAGTATGACTGGGCCAAACCTGCGCGCGACGGGGCTCGCCTTTGATCTGCGCAAGGTGGACGGCTACAGCGTCTATGATGATTTTGACTTCGAGATCCCCGTGGGTGAGCACGGCGACAACTGGGACCGCTACATGGTCAAGCTCGCCGAGATCGCGGAGAGCGCGAAGATCGTGCGGCAGGCAATCGACGGACTGCCCGAGGGCGACTTCATGGCAAAGAAGGTGCCCAAGGTCATCAAGCCGCCCAAGGGCGAGGTGTTCAGCCGGACGGAGGGAACGCGCGGGGAGCTCGGCTTCTACATCGTCAGCGATGGTACGACGAAACCGTACCGCATTCACATCCGCCGTCCCTCGTTCGTAAATATGCAGGGGCTCAATCCAATGTGCCGCGGCATGCTCATCGGCGACTCGGTCGCCGCCTACTCGTCCATTGACCCGATCATGGGCGAAGTGGACTGCTGAGAAAGGAGACGAATGATGGAGAGCTCTTTTCTTTCTGCGACTGCGGTGGGGCTGGACGGACTCATCTACCGCCTGATCCCGATTCCGTTCGTAGTGGATCTTGTGATGACCTTCGTCGGTATTGCCATCCTGCTCGGTATCATCTCGATGGCGGCGATTGTCTTTACCTACACGGAGCGCAAGATCTGCGCGTTCATCCAAGTGCGCATCGGGCCGAACCGCGTGGGCGGAAGATTCGGTCTGCTGCAGCCCGTTGCGGATATGCTGAAGCTGATGAGCAAGGAGGACATTATGCCCGCCGGTGCGGACAAGGTGGTCTGGGCACTCTCGCCCGCGCTGCTCTTTGTCCCCGCAGCGCTCGTCTACGCGCTTTTCCCGTTCGATGCGGGGGCGGTACTCGCCGATGTCAACGTCGGTGTGTTCCTCCTCTTTGCCATCTCGGGGCAGGCAGTGCTGCCATTCCTCATGGGCGGCTATGCATCGAACAATAAGTATTCGTTTATCGGCGGTATGCGCACCGTCGGGCAGATGCTCAGCTATGAGGCGCCGCTCCTCTTCTCCCTGCTCGGCATCATCATGCTGACGGGCTCACTGCGCCTCGACGATATCGTCCAGATGCAGGCGCAGAACTACTGGTTTATCTTCATGCAGCCGCTCGCGTTTATCATCTTCCTGATCGCAGCGGTCGCCGAGACGAACCGTACGCCGTTTGACCTCGTGGAGGGCGAGTCAGAGATTATCGCAGGACCGTTTACGGAGTACTCGGGGATGCGCTGGGCGCTGTTCTTCCTCGCAGAGTACGCGAACCTCCTGACGGCGGCGATCCTCGCGACGACGTTCTTCCTCGGCGGCTACAGCGGGCCGTCGTTCCTGCCGGGATTCGTCTGGTTCGGCATCAAGGCGGTGCTCATGGTGCTGCTCATCATGTGGTTCCGCTGGACGTTCCCGCGCACGCGCGTGGATCAGATCCTGACGTTCGGCTGGAAGGTGCTCGTCCCGCTCTCGATTCTGAACGTTGTTCTGACGGGTGCACTGATGTTCTGGTTCGGTATCGTTTAAGGGGGGACGCACATGTTTGGAAAAGGCCTTTTGACCGGCATGAGTGTCACATGGAAGCATCTTTGGGGCAAGAAGGAGACGGTCTGCTACCCCGAGGAGAAGCTGCCCATGACGGATAATTTTCGCGGCGGCAATCTCGCGATGGACTGGCGCGTCTGCATCGGCTGCTCGATGTGCGCAAATGCGTGCCCGAACAAGGCGCTTGATCTGACAATTGTCCCCGATGCGAAGAAGAAGCGCCACATGAAGTCCTACATTCATCACTCGGGGCGCTGTCTTTACTGCAATCTCTGTGTGGAGGCGTGTCCGGTCCATACGCTCGTCTGGGATAAGGACTACGCCATCGCCACGTGGAGTAAGGAGACGATGACGCACGATGCCATGACGGACGAGGACCGTGCTGATCTCGCGGAGTTCCTCGCACAGGTAGAGGTCGAGGCGGCAGAGGAAAAGGCGAAAAAGGAGGCCGCTGCCAAGGCAAAGGCGGAGGCAGAGGCGAAGGCGAAAGCCGAAGCGGAGGCTGCCGCAAAGGAAAAAGCTGCTGAAGAAAAAGCTGCGGCAGACACGTCCGCCACAGAAAACGCTGCCGCAAAGGATGCGCAGACGACGGAGGGAGGGGCGACATGAGCTTTATCTTTTACTTTCTTGCTGCCGTGACGATCATCGGCGCGCTCGGCGTCGTTCTCTCGCCGAATGTCGTGCACAGTGCGCTCTTTCTCGTGCTCTCGTTCATCGGTGTGGCGGCGATCTATTTCTACATCGGCGCAGAGTTCCTCGGCGCGGTGCAGCTCATGGTCTACAGCGGCGCAGTTGCCGTCCTCATCGTCATGGCGATTATGCTGACGCGGCGGGACTCGATGGCGCAGTCCAACCCTTCGCAGAAGCTCTTTCGCCGTGTCGTGACGGGGCTGCTGGCAGGCAGTATCTTCTTCCTCATCGGGTGCGGCATTGTCCTTGCTCCGCTTCCTGCAGGCGGATTTGTCGCGCCAACGGGGGCAGACGAGATTGCCCAGCTGATGCTCGGCACGTATCTCGTGCCGTTTGAAGTGACGGCAGTACTGCTCCTCGCGGCGATGGTCGGCGCACTGCTCTTGGCGAGAGGAGGGGATGCGGCATGATCGGTCTTCCTGATCTGCTCTTTTTGTCGGCACTGCTGTTCTGCATTGGGCTCTATGGGCTCCTCACGCGGCGCGGCATCATCCCGATTCTCATGTGTGTGGAGCTGATGCTCAATGCGGTCAACATCAACCTCGTTGCCTTTGACCGATTCTATGCGCACAACGCGGAGGGGCAGCTGATGGCACTCTTCTCGATTGCGGTCGCCGCATCCGAGATCGCCGTCGGGCTGGCTCTTGCATTCCGCCTGTATCAGATTCGGTTCACGACGAATGTCGATGAGCTGGATACGCTGAAAGACTAGGGGAGGGGAGTGCTATGTTTACCTTTGCTCTGACACATGCCTATCTGATTCCCCTGTTCCCTGCGCTTGCGTTCCTCATTATTGCACCCTTTACGCGGCGGGAGAAGAACCTCTCGGCGACGATTGCGATTGTGATGATGGCTCTGGCCTTTGCGTTCTCCGTCTTTGTTGCACTCGCCGCGGTAAACTATCAGATCACGATGGGCGATCCCTACGTGATGAAGACGGTCTGGGCGCACATCGGTGCGGTGGAGCTGTCGATGGGCGTCCTGATCGACCCGCTGACGGCACTCATGCTCGTCATCGTGACGCTGGTCTCGCTGCTCGTCTACATCTACTCTGTCAGCTATATGGAGCACGATGAGGGGATGGGGCGCTTCTTTGCGTTCATCTCGCTGTTTTCGGCCGCGATGCTCGGGCTGGTCGTCTCGGTCAACTTTCTCCAGCTCTATGTGTTCTGGGAGGGCGTCGGGCTCTGCTCCTACCTCCTGATCGGATTCTACTACGATAAGGTCTCGGCGCGCGAGGCGGCGAAGAAGGCGTTTATCACGACGCGTATCGGCGACTTTGGAATGCTGGTCGGCATCCTGCTCGTGCAGGTGTCGTTCGGGACGATGGACTTCATCGAGCTGCGGCTGATGATGCCTGAGTATGTCCTCGTCGCGGGGACGGGCTACTTGACGGTGATCGGTCTGCTGCTCTTCATGGGGCCGATCGGAAAGTCCGGTCAGTTCCCGCTCCACGTCTGGCTGCTCGATGCGATGGAAGGCCCGACGCCGACCTCGGCGCTCATCCATGCGGCGACGATGGTCGCGGCAGGTGTCTTCCTCGTTGCGCGTGCCTTCTTCATCTTCAGTGAGTGTCCGCTCGTGATGAATTTCATCGCGGGGCTCGGAGCGTTTACGGCGCTCTTTGCGGCGGTTATCGCCGTGACGCAGCGGCGGTTCAAGGCGGTGCTTGCCTACTCGACCATCAGTCAGCTCGGCTACATGATGCTCGCGGTCGGGATTGGCGCGTTCTCCGCCTCGATGTTCCATCTCATGACGCACGCCTTCTTCAAGGCGATGCTCTTCCTCTGCGCGGGCGCGGTGATGCATGCACTCCACGATGAGACGGACATCACCAAGATGGGCGGGCTCTGGAAAAAGATGCCGCTCACCTTTGTGACGATGCTGATCGGTGTCCTTGCGATCTCCGGCATCCCGCCGTTCTCGGGCTTCTTCTCAAAGGATGAGATCCTCGCCGCGGCGATGCACGCGAGCACGCCGCTCTATCTCATGGCGACGTTCACCTCCTTCCTCACGGCATTCTACATGGCGCGTCTCCTCATTGTCGCCTTTCTCGGCGAGAGCCGCAGTGAATACGAGGCGCATGAGGTCGATGCCTTCATGCGCTGGCCGATGATTATGCTCGCGCTGCTTACCATTGTGAGCGGCCTATGGGGCTACTTCGGCGGGTTTTCTATGTGGATCTACGCGGATGCACCGCATCATGAGGCGATCGACTGGACGGTGGCGGGGACGAGTACCGTGCTTGCCCTCCTCGCCTTTGCCGCGGCGTATCAGATCTATGGACGACATCGTCTGCGCACGGCGATGCAGCAGCGGAGCTTCGGTTTCCTCTATCGCGTCGTCTACAACAAGTTCTATGTGGATGAGCTGTATGGCTACTTCCGTGAGCGCTTCGTCTACGGTACGGCGGTGATCCTCAAGTGGGTCGATGAAAAGATTTTTGACGGCATCATGAATGGACTCGGCGCCTATGGTCTGGCGATGAGCGAGGTGCTGACGGAGAATGTCAACGGGCAGGCACAGCGGTATGTCGTCGTGTTCTACACGGGCGTCGTGATTCTCCTGTGCTATGCGCTGTACTGGGCGGTACAGGTTCTGATGTATCTGGGAGGAGGTCTTCTGCGATGACATTTCCGATTCTCTCGGTCATTCTCCTCACACCGCTCGTGGCCGCGCTCATCCTCGCCCTGCTGCCGGGACGTCTGCACGATACGATACGTCAGCTTTCGGCACTGGCGATGATCATTGTGACGCTGCTGACGCTCTTTGTTTACGCGGACTACGATATGGCGCTCGGCGGGATGCAGTACACGGAGTACATGCCGTGGATCACGGATCTCGGCGTTGCCTACTCGCTCGGCGTAGATGGGATCTCCCTGCCGATGCTCCTCCTGTCGAGCGTCGTGGGGCTCGCGGCCGTCTACAGCTCATGGCATGTGGAGAAGCGGGTCAAGGAGTACTTCGTTCTCCTGCTCATCGTGATCGCGGGTGTCTCGGGGGCATTCCTCGTGCGTGACCTCTTCTTCTTCCTCGTCCTCTGTGAGATGGTCGTCATCCCCGCGTACCTGATGGTGATGATCTGGGGCTCGTCCGAGCGCGTGACGAAGGAACACGCGGCGATGAAGATGACCATTTTCCTCCTCGTCGGCTCGGCGTTCATGCTCGTCGGTGTGCTCCTTCTCTACGTGAGTGCGTACGAGTCCGGGATGCGGACGTTCGACTTTGAGGCGCTCGCCGCCGCTGCCCTCGCGGGACATATCTCGTGGGAGGTGCAGGTGACGGCATTCCTCCTCCTGCTCGTCGGGTTCGGCTCGCATCTCTCGATGTTCCCGATGCATATATGGTCGCCCGACGGCTATGCAGGTGCACCGACGGCGATCTCGATGATCAATGCGGGGGTGCTGAAAAAGATCGGCGGCTACGCGCTCATCCGCGTCGGCCTCTTTATCCTGCCGCTCGGGGCAAAGTTCTGGGCGCCGCTGATTGCGATCCTCGCCACGATCAATGTGATCTACGCGTCCTATATCGCACTCGCGCAGCGCGACATCAAGTACATGATCGCCTACTCCTCCATTTCTCACATGGGTTACGTTCTCCTCGGCTTCGCGGCACTCAATGTCGTGAGCGTCGGCGGCGCCGTCGCCTATATGGTGGCGCACGGCATCATGCTCGCACTCTTCTTCTCGCAGGTCGGCTACGTCTACGAAAAGACAGAGCTGCGCCGTGTGGGCGATCTCTGGGGCTTGGCGCACTATATGCCGCATGTCACGGTCGGCTTCATGCTCGCGGGGCTGTGCTCGCTCGGTCTGCCCGGCCTGATCGGCTTCGTGCCGGAGTTTACCATCTTTGTGGGGACGGTGGAGGCATATCCTATCCTCACGGTGATTGCGGTCTCCGGCATCATCTTTACCGCGTTCTACGTCCTGCGCATGCTCGCGCGCGTGCTCTTCGGCCCGAAGGTGGAACGCTTCGCGAAGTACCCCGATGAGCGGAAGATCGACGTTGTTCCGCTCGTCGTTCTCGGTGTTTTCCTCGTCGGCTTCGGCGTATTCCCGGGACTCCTCATGGGCATGGTGGACGCGGGGACTGCGCCGCTGGCACCGCTTCTTGAGATGATTCAGGATGCACCGACGATTCTGGGAGGTGGGCAGTGATGATGCAGGAAATGAATCTTGCCGCAATCTCCATCGAGCTGGGCGTCGCCGTACTCATGGCGGCCGTGCTCCTGATCGACCTCTGTATGGCGCGTGGGACATCGCGCCGTGCCCTCGCCCGCGTGACTGCACTCGGACTGCTCGGTGTACTCGCTCTCGCCGTGCGGATGTATCCGCCGGATGGGGGAGCGACGGCGTTCTTTGCGGGGCTCTATATCGTTGACGGCTATTCCGTGTTCTTCAAGATTCTCTTTATCGTCGGCGTCCTCGCCACTGTGCTTTTTGCAGAGAGCTATGTGGAGAAGATGATCCGCCACAGGGGCGAGTTCTATCTGCTCCTCCTGTCCGCCCTGCTCGGTATGTGTGCTCTCGCTTCGGCGAACGACCTCATGACGGCGTTTGTCGGGCTGGAGCTCATGACGATCTCGTTCTATACACTCGTTGCGATCCGCACGGATGCGCCGCTCTCGGCAGAGGCGGGCATCAAGTATCTGGTGTTCGGGTCGGGCTCGACGGCTGTGCTCCTCTACGGCATGAGCCTCGTCTACGGGATGACGGGGACGATGGTGTTCCAAGGGATCGCACAGGGACTTGGTCTCGTGCTCTCCCTCGGGCTCATCGGTGTGGTCTTTATCCTCGCAGGCTTCTTCTTCAAGCTCTCGATCATCCCGTTCCATCTCTGGGCACCCGATGTGTATGAGGGCGCACCTGCGCCCGTGACGGCACTCCTCGCCATGTGTTCCAAGGCGGCGGGGGTGGCGATCCTCCTGCGCGTGCTCTTCGTTGCGTTCCCTGCGCTCTCGGCGTACTGGACGCATCTGATGGCGGCACTTGCGTGTGTCTCCATGGTCGGGGGCAACATCATGGCGTTCCGTCAGACGAACATCAAGCGGATGCTCGCCTACTCCTCGATTGCGCAGGCGGGATACATGATGACGGCGATGGTTGCGACGAACGCGGCGGGCATCAAGGCAGTACTCTTCTACGCGATGGTCTACGTCTTGGCGAACGTCGGGGCGTTCGTGACCGTCTCCTATCTGGAGACGGAGCGCGGCGGTGCGGACTTCCGCAGCGTGCGCGGCCTGGCGTATGACTCTCTGCTTCCGGCGGGCATCCTGATGGTTGCGCTCCTGACGATGGCGGGCATCCCGCCGACGGCAGGCTTTGTCGGCAAGATTTACATCTTCTCCGCAGCGATTGATGCGGGCTACCTCTGGCTCGCGGGGCTGGGCTTTGTCGTGTCGATGATGTCCGTCTACTACTACCTCCTTGTCATCAAGGAGATGTTCCGCGATGTCGAGGCAGATGAGCCGATGATCGACACGCCGCTGCGTCTCCCGTTCTCGGCAGGAGCCATGGGCATCATTGCTGTCGCCTTTACCCTCGTCATCGGCGTCTGGGCAGAGCCACTCTCGATCTTCAGCAATATCGCCGTCTATACCTTTATGCGTTAGAAATTTTGTGATAAGAAAGGGGCTGCTGCACGAAACAAACGTGCAGCAGCCCCTTTGATTTACTGTCTGTTCTCTAGGGAGCAGACCAAACAACTTATTCATCTAATATGTCTGAATGGGTTCCAGTTTCGACTAGGGTCAAGGTTAGGACGTCGTTTTCAACGAGGTATATCAACAACCAATCTGGTTGAATATGGCACTCGCGAAATCCCTCCCAATTGCCATGAAGTGCATGGTCACGGTATTTGGCATCTAGCTTGTGCCCCTGTCCCAATGCTTCAACAACATTATCCAGTAGCTTGAGATTCAAGCCGCGTTTCTTGGCACGCTTGTAACTTTTCTTATAAGCGTTGGTGAACTTGATGTGATAGGTCATTCTTCCAATGCCTTCTTCAAGTCGTCCATGTTGTCATAGCTAGGGACATCCGGGTTGCGGGAGATTTTTCTTGCTTCTTCCATAGCCGCCAAGGTGCTTTGTTTATAATGGGGCATTTCGATAGAAAATGGGATGCCTCCACGAAGGACACACTGATGGAGAAACATATTAACGGCACCGGACATATCTAGGCCCAGCCCAGAGAACAATGCGCTAGCCTGTTCTTTTATGTTCCGGTCAATTCTTATTTGAGTAGGGACGGTTGACATGATGACCACACTCCTTTCTTTTGGAACCAGTATAGCTTGTTTGGTTTACGATGTAAAGCGAAAGGCTTGAGTATAACTAAGGAGAGGAGGTCAAAGCTTTCTTTTTTTCAAAAGCAGAGAGTCGCAATAATCTCCAAGCCATGCAGCACAAAGCATCTAACGGAAGAGGAGATCAAACAGATTTTCGTCAAGGCACTGAACTCCTTGCTGAAAGTCAAAGAGAACGTAATTGCGAGACGCCGCTCCCTGATTGACAGCATTTGCCAGACGGGAAAGCTCTGTAGGAAGAAAAAGTGATAAAACCTTTGAATTAGATGGGAGTTGTTGCACGAAGCAAATGTGCAGCAGCCTTAATTTTGTGAAAAAACACAGAAGGAGCTATTGTACGAAGGTAAATTTATCTTTGTGCAATAGCCCCTTGTGTTCTGCTTTAGAATAGTTCGGCATTTGATCCTGTGCGTGATGCAGTCAATCTAAGATAGCGGTGCTGAATTTATCAGTGCTTCCTTAAATATCCCAGTGAAGCTGTGCAGGATCGGGAGTGGCGCGGTCGATCTCGCGCAGAATCCATGAGGCGTTTTCGTGTGTCTGTGCAAACGCCTCAGCAAGTGGCTGCTCGTAGGCAGGCGGGATCTCCATCGCGTGAATCGCCATGTGCATGTAGTCCTTTGCGATGAGGACGACACCGCGCTCGGCGGCGAGATGTGCCTTGAATCGGTAGCCGTAGTACAGGTAGCTGTTGTGCGGGACGGCATCCTCCAGTCCCTCAAAGGCGGAAATGCGCTCATCGGCCTCCGCCTCGGCGTCCTCGGTCATGCCGAGTTTGTGCATGAGGTTCCACCGATCCGCCCACAGTTCACCGCGCAGGATGTACTTGTAGAGAAAATCCGTTCCCTCGGCACATTCAATCGCAAGATTGATGTGCTCGAGTGCCGCTTCCTGTGTTTCCTGTTCCTCCGCCTCAAGTGCCGAGAGCCCCTGCATGGCGTAGACTTTCTCCTCTACGTCCTGCGCGAGTTCCTCGTTCACCTCGGCATCCATAACACTTTGAAAGAATTCGATGGCCTCTGCGCGATGCTCCGGCATCTGTGCGAGAAAATGGGCGAGCCGCGCCCGTGCGTGCCAGTCCTCCACACCGCCGGCAAAGAGCTCGTGGGGCGGGGCGTTTTTTCCGAGACGGTCGATAACGAGATGGATGCGTTCATGAAATGTTTCCGGCGTCATAGTTTTATCACCTGTTTCATTTGATTCAAAAGGGGCAGATCGTGTGTGATGACGATGAGCGTTGCGCCGCGTGCATCGGCATCTGCCAAGACGGATGTGATGAGGCGTGTACCGCAGGCAGCATCGAGCCCTGCTGTCGGCTCATCGAGGAGCAGGATCGGCGCATCGCCCGCGAGTGCAAGTGCGGTGAGCAGGCGGCTGCGCTGTCCCCCCGAAAGACGGGAGGCGTTCATTCCGAGCGGCTCGTCGAGCCCTGCGGGCAGCGCCCGCACAACGTCTGCGAGCTGCGCCGTTTCGAGTGCGTGCCATATTGCTGCCTCAGAGATATCACCGCGCAGGCGCAGAAAATTGTCCCGTATGGAGGCAGAGAAGAGCCAGCTGCCCTGTAGGGCAGCACCAAAATAGGTGCGCGACGCTTCGAGAGGGAGCTTCGTATGGGGAATACCATCGTAGGAGATCGTGCCCGCATCGGGCTCCCAGAGGCGGAGCAGAAGGCTCGCCAGCGTCGTCTTGCCTGCGCCGCTCTCGCCGATGATGGCCGTGTGCTCGCCGCGGTGGATCGTAAGGCTGAGGTTCTGCACAATGGGGATGCCTGTATGATAGCCGAAGACGAGGTGTTTCGCCTCGATCAGAGGTGCGTTTGCTGATTTTTCGGAAGGGGGTGCGATGGAGGCGGGCTGTGTGTGCTCGCCGTCTGATGGGAGAATGTGTCGTGCGGCACGCGCCGATTCTTGTGCGCCGAGAACGGCGGGGGGGATCGGGCGGAGCTCGGCGAGTACCGCCTCGAGGGCGAGAACCCAGACCGCGTACTGGATACCCGTGAGGATCCCTTCGATCACGCGGGGGATGAGGAGGATGATGGCTGCGATCCAGACGATGATCCGCAGGACGTCGAGCAGGGTGAAGAGCTGCTCGCGTTTCCGCCCTCGTGCCGTTCGCTCGCGCTGAAATGTCGCCGCCGCCTCATCCAGCACTGCCTGAGCATGCTGTGTACTGCCGGCGGCGCGCAGCTCGGTGCGCCCGTCGATCTGATCGAGGAGGCTGCTGCGATAGTCGGCACTTTGCGCGCGCAGTTCCGTTTCGCGGAGGAAGAGCGGGAGCGCAATGTGGAGTAGAAAGAGCAGGAATACGACTGTGGCCGCAGGGATGCTGAGCGGCAGGAGAGCCGCACAGGCGAGCAGCACCAAGGCAAGGGCGATCAGTGGCGGCGGGACGGCGCGCAGGTAGAAGTCGCGCAGGGTCTCACAGCCCGTCAGCAGATCGTGGAGGAACTCGCCCTCGCGTACGTTGCCCTCTCGCATGGGAATGACGGCGGCCGAGCGGCGGTAGGTCGCCTGCTGCAGCGTCTCGTAGCAGCCGAAGGCGAGACGGTGAGAGAGCAGGCGCTCCAGGTAGCGAAAGACGGCGCGCCCGATGCCGCACGCCCGCACGCAGGTAATGGCAAGGGCAAGTGCCGAGAGGGGCGGCGCGAGTGCCGCACTGGCGATGATCCACGCCGCAGAGGCAATGAGGGAAATGCCCGCCGCGGCCGCGAGGAATCCCGCGAGGAGGGCGGGGAGTGCCGCCGCAGGTGCGGCGATGGAGAGCAGCCGAAAGAGCATTGTGGTCATCATGCCTCACCTCCCAGTGTCACGACCTGGTCTGCCCATGCGATGAGCGCAGGACGGTGCGCTGTCAGAATCATCGTGCGGTGATGTGAAAACACTGTCAGGGCATCGATCACGCACCGCTCGGTCTCCTCATCCAGCCCCGCCGTCACCTCGTCCAGAAGGACGATGGGGCGATCCTGAAAGAGGGCGCGTGCCAGACCGAGGCGGTGACGTTCTCCTGCCGAAAGCGGATGGCCGCCCATGCCGAGGCGCGTATGCAGTCCATCGGGCAGCGCGCGCAAAAAGTCGCCGAGTGCCGCCGCCTCCAGTGCCGTCGTGATTTCGGCATCCGCCGCGTCCCGCGTCCACAGCGTCACGTTTTCCGCAAGGCTCGCACCGAAGATATGCGGCTCCTGCGGGACGTAGGTGATGAGCGCAGTGCGTGTCTCCTCCGTGAGACGCGCGAGATCATAGCTGTGTGCTGTTCCTGCACCGTCCGCGAGCATAATCATCCCATCCGAAGGAGGGCGCTGCCCCGCTAGGAGGAGGAGCAGCGTCGATTTTCCGCTGCCGCTGTCGCCTGCGATCACGGTGGACTTTCCTGCGGGAAAGGAGAGCGTGAGATCCGTCAGAACGGCCTCGTCGGTCAGCGGATAGCCGTAGGTGAGCGCCTCCGTGCGTACGGAGGGAGGGGCGAGAATCTGATCGTGCGTTCCCGTGATAGAGGGCGGTGCATCGAGGTAGGGGGCAAGTGCCTTCTCTGCCGTCGCGGCATCCATCGCTGCATGGAAGGCAATGCCGCCCTCACGCAGCGGCTGATAGAACTGCGGCGCAAGGATGAGCACGAAGAATGCCGCGTGAAAGGTCATGCCGCCGTCCATGAGACGCAGACCGATGGAGACCGCGATGAGGGCAATCGACAGGGTGGTAATTAGTTCCAGTGCAAAGGAGGAGACAAAGGCGAGCCGCAGTACGGCAAGCGAGGCCTCGGAGAACGCATGGCTCATCTGCGCGAGATGATGTCCCTCCGCATCGACGCGGCGAAAGATTTTAAGCGTCGCCGCCGCTCGCACCAGATCACCGAATCCGTCCGTCAGCGTACGCATCTCATCCCATTGACGCTCACTGGCACGGCGCGTCGCCTTGCCGATGAGGTAGAGGAGAAATGGCGCGATCGGCAGGGTGACCAGAAAGAGCAGCGCCGACAGCGGATCGACGACAGCCGTCACGAGCAAGACGAGCGGGATGATGACGACACCTGCGATCATGGTGGGCAGGAGAGTGCGAAACCAAGGGTCGAGCGCATCGACGCGCTCAAGCGTAAGCGTCAGTACACCCGCACCGCTCTGTCCATGTGCAAGCAGCTCTCTGTGGAGGGCACGCCGGCAGTAGAGCCGCAGATCATCGGATAGCTGCGACTCGATCCGGCTCTTTGGCAGGCGCAGGAGCGCCATGGCGAAAATGCACAAAAACAGCATCAGAAGCTCTGATGCTGTTTCGGCAAGTCCGCCGTGCCCAAGAAATACAGTGTTCACAATGGCGGCCGTATTCCATGCCGCGAGGATGGTCAGCCCTCCATGCAGGAGTTCGACCGCAACGCGGATGGAGAGGCTGCGCCGCTGCGAATGCAGCATTTGAAACAGGATGGACTTTCTTTTTTTCATTGTTTCCTTTAATATGCCTGATGTCCCGAATCGTTCGGAGAAACGCGCTTGCGGAAGATGTAGTACGTCCAGATCTGATAGCAGAGGACAACGGGGACAAGAATGCCGGCAGCAATGGTCATGATGGAGAGTGTGTACTCCGTCGAGGACGCATTGTAGATCGTCAGACTGTAGCCGGAGTTCAGGCTCGAGACCATGAGACGCGGGAACAGTCCGGCGAAGAAGCCGACCGTCGTGCCGACGATGGCGAGGGCGCCGAGGATGAACGCACCCTTATGGGCGCGCTTGTAGAGAGCACCGATGCCGAGCACGAAAGAGAGCGCCGAGAGGAAGAGAGCCGCCGTGGCGACGGTGCTCTGGTAGAGGTCGGTCTCAACGTAGGTGAGGATCATGCAGATCACATAGAAGACCGCCGCAGCGACGCCAAACTTCAGACCGAGCGTGCGAGCGCGGTCGAGCAGATAGGTGCTGGTCAGGCGCAGCTGCAAGAATGCTGCGCCGTGGAACGCGAAGACGAGAACGAACGTGATGCCGCCGACGATCGTGTAGGGCGTCAGGAGATCAAAGAATCCGCCCTGATAGACCTTGTCCGCACCGATGGGAAGCCCTGCGATCAGATTCGTGACCGCAACGCCCCAGAGGAATGCGGGGACGATGCTGCCGAAGGCAAGTGCGTACGACCAGCGGCGCTGCCATACTTCATCCTCGCGATGATGGCGAAACTCAAAGGCGACGCCGCGCAGGATGAGGGCGGCGAGCATGAGGAAGAGCGCAATGTAGAAGGTGCTGAACATCGTCGCATAGACATGCGGGAAAGCCGCAAACGTGGCACCGCCCGCCGTAATCATCCAGACCTCGTTGCCGTCCCAGACAGGGCCTATGCTGCGGATGAGCTGAGAGCGGTCGCTCTCCTTGTCGGAGATGAGTGTGAGGAGCGTGCCGACGCCATAGTCAAAACCCTCGAGGAAGAAGAATCCCGTGAAGAGGACGACGATCAGCACGAACCAAAGAATATTGTAGTCCATTCTTACTTCCCTCCTTCGATGGCAGGGGTAATCTGCGTGCGGCGGATGAAGCGGAAGGCGAGATAGAGCGCGGTGATGAGCAGCAGCAGGTAGAGCACCGTGAAGCCGATCATCGTGAACCAGATCTCACCTGCTGTGAGATTCGGCGACACGCCGTTCACTGTCTTTTGCAGTCCCACCACGAGCCACGGCTGACGTCCCATCTCGGCGACGATCCAGCCGCAGGAATTGGCGATAAACGGAATGACGACCAGCCACGGCAGGGCATAGAGAAGCTTCTTTGCCGAAAGAAGCTTCTCTTTTTTCGTCAGATAGAGTACGACGAGCGAGACGAGCACCATGAAGAAGCCAGCGCCGACCATCGCACGGAAAGCGTAGAAGAGCATCGTGACGTGCGGACGGTAGTCGCCCTCGCCATATTTTTGAACAGCTTCTTTCTGGAGATCGTTGATGCCGCGGACCTCGCCCGAGGGGCCATCATGCACCATGATCGTGAACATATAGGGGATAGTGATCTCGAAGTCGTTCTGCCCCTTTTCCATATTGGGGTAGGCGAGAACGGCAAACGGTGCAGGATCCTCCGTCTCCCAGAGGGCCTCCATGGAGGCGAGTTTCATCGGGTTTGCCTGTGCGAGGTACTGCGTGTGGAAATGTCCGCTCGCAATGACGCCGACTACGCCGACGAGCGTGTAGATGGCACCTGCCTTGATCGCCTGTGTGAACGCGTAGCGCGACTCCGTGTCGTGCATCAGCTTCCATGCAGAGACCGCCATGACGACAAAGCCGGCGGTCGTGATGCCCGCAAAGAGCGTGTGGGACTGCTCACCGAGGATGTAATGGTTCGTTACGAGATCCGTAAAGCTCGCCATCTCGGCGCGTCCATTGGCGAGTACATAGCCAACGGGGTGCTGCATGAAGGAGTTCGCGACGAGAATCCAGAAGGCGGACAGATTACTGCCGAGTGCGACCAGCCAGATGCAGGCGCAGTGTGCCTTCTCCGAGAGCTTATCCCAGCCGAACATCCAGATGCCGAGGAAGGTGGACTCGAGGAAGAACGCCGTGAGAGCCTCGAGTGCGAGCGGTGCGCCGAAGATGTCGCCCATGAAGCGCGAATACTCCGACCAGTTCATACCAAACTGGAACTCCTGCACCAGACCTGTGACAACACCCATCGCAAAGTTGATGAGAAAGAGCGTACCGAAGAAGTTCAGCAGCTTTCGGCAGGTCTTCTTCCACTCCGGCCGTTTCGTCCTGACGTAGCACGTCTCAAGCAGGGCGACAAAGATCGCCATACCAAGTGTGACAGGGACGAAGAGAAAGTGATAGATGGTAGTGATTGCAAACTGCCATCGCGACAGCATCACTGCTTCCATGTCCAAATCCCTCCTAAAAATAATACCTATGATAATGACAGCAACGGCTTTTGTCCACGGCGTGTGACAAAAGCCATTCGATGCTCAGCATTATATCATAGGTTTATATGAAATACAAGTTAGATTGATAAAATAAACTATCTAGGAATAAATCGTAATTACTTTCGTAAGGCGTTGACTGCCTGTACGCCAATCACCGCCGCGAGTGCACCGGCAACCCACGGATAGGGAAGCGGGCCATCGAGAAGCGGCAGAACCCCTGCCGCCGTCGGTGTGCAGAGCGCGATGAAAAGTGCGGTGAGCCACGTATTCTGGCGGGCACGTACGCGTGCCGCTTCGCCTGCATCGAGCAGGGTGACGAGACGCGGCAGTCCGACGCTGTCCAGTGCGATGTCGGGGACGTAGTTCTCGATCTTGCCCTGATTGCGCCGCGTCTGTGCCTCAAAGTAGGCAGCGTCCTCGGGTGGGATGAGCGGCTCGACCACCTCGGCGGCGGCCGCTGTGCCGTCCGGCCCCTTCAGGAGCTCGGCACGCAGCGGATCCGTCTCCGTTTCCTCCTCCGCTGCTTCGGCGGGTGGCTTTATGAGGGTGGACGGGCAGCCGATGCCGATGTCCGCTGTGCGCAGGGCGGCTTGGTCGGCGATCGGGTCGCCGACCATGGCGACGATGGCACCGCGCGACTGCAGCAAACGGATCTCGCGTGCCTTGTCCATCTCCGTGAGGTCGGAGCGCACGTCGGCGATGTGCAGCTCCTTGCCCGTCGCGTTGGCGAGACGCTTCGTCTCACCCGTGAGGAGGACGAGGGAGAGTCCTCGCTGACGCAGGGCGTTCAGTGCACGCTTTGCCTCCATGCGCAGATCGTCGCGGACGGCGATGATGCCGCGTGCGTACTTGCTTGAGCTGACGAAGAGCGGCGACTGCCCGCTCGTTGCGAGCTGATCGGCGCGCGTCAGGAGTGCCGCGCTGATCTCGATGTTCTCCTCCTGCAGCCACTCTTTCTTGCCGACGCGCACAGGCGTACGTACGATCAGTGCCTCTACGCCGAAGCTCTCCTCCTCGCGTGCGGCAGAGTGTCGCGTGAGATGCAGCCCACGCTCGATGGCGGTACGGTAGAGTGCCTGAGCGTAGGGATGGAGAGCGTCGCGTTCGGCACTCGCCGCGAGTGCGAGCAGCGAGCTCTGCGTCATGCCCTCGGGCACGAGCGCTGAGATGAAGATATCCCCCTCCGTCAGCGTCCCGTTGCGGTTGAAGGCAATGGTATCCACGTGCATGAGCTCGGTAAGTGCGCTCATGCGGCTGCATGCAATGCCGTCCGCACGCAGATGTCGCTTGATCCGCAGGGCGATCAGCCAGCGTGACACGAGCCATGGGATCGGCGATGCAGCGAGGAAAACGCCGAGAAAGATCTCGGATGCCGCCTCGATACTCACGTTTTCCGTCGTGTACCAGAAGCCCGCAGCCGCCGCTGCGACAATAACGCTGAGGACAAAATGAACCGTAGAAGAAAGAAATTTTTTCAAGGATACTCAGCTCCTGCCATACGATTGTTACACGGGCATTATACCATAGGACGGGAGAAGAGACAAACACGATGCGTTCGTTTGGAGAAGATATACAGACATTCCATACCGTAACATTTATCATAGATAGGGGTCATTGTCCTCTCTATAATGATATGGTATAATATAAAGAAAACACATTGTGCCGTCGCGGCACATCTATTTTGTCCGTGCTTTGGCGGAGAAGATCAACATTTTTTGATTCGTGATTCCAATACGATACGGGAGGGGGATACCATGACGTTGCTGCATGCAGTAGTTTCGATGATGACGGAGCGCAGTATGTTCTTTTTGCAGCTGTTGATCGAGCACCTTTGGATTTCGGGCGCGGCGATCGGCATTGCCATCATCGTCGGCGGTACGGCGGGCATTCTCATTTATCGCTATGAGCGTGCGGCGGCACCGACGCTCGGCGTGGTCAACTTCCTCTATACCATCCCGTCGATCTCGATGCTCGGCTTTCTCATCCCGTTTTTCGGCATCGGCAACGCGGCAGCGATCATCGCACTCACCGTCTATGCGCTCCTGCCGATGGTACGTGCGACGCATACGGGGCTGGCGCAGATCCCCGCGTCTCTCTCCGAGGCCGGGGCGAGTCTCGGCGGGTCGGATTTCTATGTGCTGACGCGCGTCCAGCTGCCGCTCGCCATGCCCATCATCATGGCGGGCATCCGCAATATGGCGACAATGACGATCGCCCTCGCGGGCATCGCCTCGTTCATCGGTGCGGGCGGACTCGGTGTGGCGATCTATCGCGGCATTACGACGAACAACCCCGCCCTCACCATCGCGGGCAGCCTGCTCATCGCCGTTCTTGCGCTCTCAGCAGATGCTGTCTTGGGGCGTGCGGAGGCATGGCTGAAGCATCCCCCGCGGATGGCAGGAAAGAGACGCGTTGCCTATGCGGGCACAGCGGCAGCTGTTCTCATCGCCGCGAGCGGTGTGACGTATGGATTTTTCGGAAGAGCGGATGTCATTCACATCGCGACGAAGCCCATGACGGAGCAGCTTATCATGGGGGAGATGCTGAAGATGGTCATTGAGCAGGACACAGGACTGGAGGCGCGCATTACGGCGGGCGTCGGCGGCGGCACATCGAACATCCAGCCGGGGATGGAGAGCGGCGCATTCGACATTTATCCCGAGTATACGGGGACGGGCTGGAATATGGTGCTGAAGGAGGACGCGAAGTACAGTGAGGAGATGTTCCCGCAGTTGACCGCGGACTATGAGAAGAAATTTCGTATGCACTGGGTTGGCATGTACGGATTCAACGATACCTTTGGCATCGCCGTGCGCCGTGCCGTCGCGGAGCAGTACGATCTGCACACCTACTCCGATCTGCGACGTGCAGCACCGCGTCTGACCTTTGGTGCGGAGTACGATTTCTACGAGCGGGAGGACGGCTATCCTGCACTATGTGCTGCATACGGGCTTTCCTTCGCGCGGACGGTTGACCTCGACATCGGGCTGAAATATGCGGCACTCGCGGATGGGCAGGTGGATGTGATGACTGTGTTTACGACCGACGGACAGCTCTCTGCGGCAGATGCCATTGTCCTCACGGACGATCAGCACTTCTTTCCGTCCTATCGCTGCGGCAACGTCGTACGCGAGGATGTGCTGACGCGTCATCCCGAGCTGAGTACAGCACTTCTCTCCCTTGAAGGCAGCATTTCGGATGAGGAGATGGCGACGATGAACCATGCCGTTGAGAGCGAGGGCAGGGAGCCACGTGCGGTCGCTGAGGAGTTCTTGCGTAAAAAAAGAATATTGAATTGAAGTAAACACAGTTTAATGATAAAATACAGAAAAGTATAGAAACAATAAATTTCGTAATGAGAGTACAGGAGGATCCGGCATGACGACAGCGACAACAGCGGAGGATAAGGTTCTTCGCCTGATGGCGGAGAAGTATCCGACGAAGGAGATTGTCTACGAGAAGATCATCTATCTGAAGTCGCAGCTCATGCTGCCGAAGGGCACGGAGCACTTTATGAGTGATCTGCACGGTGCGTACGATTCCTTTTTTCATATCCTCAACAACTGTTCGGGCGTCATCAAGGAAAAGGTGGACTATTGCTTTGAGACCCGCATGACAGTGGAGGAGCGCGCGGAGTTTTGTACGCTCATCTACTACCCGCGCGAGAAGATGGAGCAGCTGACGGCGGAGGGGAAGACCTCTCCGCTCTGGTATCAGCAGAATCTCGCGAATCTCCTTGAACTGACAAAGCTCATGAGCTGGAAATTCCCCGCGAGCAAGATGCGCAACTACATCCCGAAACGCTATGAGTCGGTCATTGTAGAGATGCTGAGCACGCGTCCCGAGCACGATGAGGCACAGCTCTCGTACTACCGCCAGCTGATTGAGACCATCGTGGAGATCGGCGGCGGGCCAGACTATATCGAGGCGTTCAGTACGCTGGTTAAGCGGCTCTCTGTGGAGCGCATCCACATCGTCGGCGATTTCTACGACCGCGGCGACCGCCCTGACGGCATCCTCGACCTCCTCATGGAGCATCCGTCCGTCGATATCCAGTGGGGCAACCACGATGTGCTCTGGATGGGCGCGGCACTCGGCAGCGAGGTCTGCATCGCAGCGGTCATCCGCAACAGTCTCCGCTACCGCAATACCGACGTGTTGGAGCGCGGCTACGGCATCAGCCTGCGCCCACTCACGACATTTGCCTCGCGCATCTACCCCGATGAGAACCCCATCAAGGCGGCGGAGCGTGCCGTTACGATGATGATGTTCAAGCTCGAGGGGGCCCTGATCCGCCGCAATCCCGACTTTCAGATGGAGGATCGGCTGCTGCTGGACAAGATCAACTTCGATCTCTCCTGCGTGACGCTCGGCAGCGGGCGGCGCGTGGAGCTCGAGAGCGCGTACTTTCCGACGATTGACGATCCTTCTGACTGCTGGGCGCTCACGGAGGATGAGGAGAATATCATCGCCGACCTGCGCTCGTATTTCCTCGAGAGCAAGGCGCTCCAGCGCCATGTAGACTATCTCTATGAGCGCGGCAGCATCTATACATGCTACAATGGAAATCTGCTCTTTCACGCCTGTGTTCCGATGGAGGAGTCGGGGGAATTCCGCACGATCACGTACAAGGGGCAGGCCTATCGCGGGCGCGCGTGGATGGACTTCTGCGAGGAGAAGGCGCGCGAGGGATGGAATGAGCACACGCAGGAGGGGCTGGACTTCATGTACTTCCTCTGGTGCGGCTACAATTCTCCCGTGTCAGGGCGCTCCTTCACGACGTTCGAGCGTTCCTTCATCTCCGATGAAAGTACGTGGAAGGAACCGTCCGATCCGTATTTTCGCCTCGTGAACGATGAGGCGGTCTGCGAAAAAATTTTGGAGGAGTTTGGGCTCGATCCGAAGCGCGGGCATATCATCAACGGTCACGTCCCCGTCAAGGTGCAGAAGGGGGAGAGCCCCCTGCGCGGCAGTGGGCGCGCCCTCATCATCGACGGCGGCTTTGCTGCGCCGTTCCGTGCCAAGACGGGCATCTCGGGCTATACGCTCATCTACAACTCACGCGGGCTGCGCCTGCTGCAGCATCAGCGCGTGGCGAGTGTGCGCGACGCGCTGCGTGAGAACCGCGACATAGAGTCCGTTTCCCAGACGGTTGAGCTGCAGGCACGGCACTCGCTCGTGCGCGACACGGATCGCGGTGCAGCCATTGAGAGCAAGATCGCCGATCTCCATGCGCTCCTGCACGCCTATCAGACGGGACATATCAAGCCGCAGTAATAATATAGAAAAGAATAAGAACGCCCGCGCATCGAATACAATGCGCGGGCGTTCTTATTCTTCCTTATGGATTCTTCTTCAGCCATGTACTCCACGGTACGGCATAGCCGTTCCCGTGATTCTGCTGAACGTAGTCGTAGAACTTTGCGATCATCTCTGTCTTGTGATGGTAGTCTGCATCCTCCCATCCCGTCGCTGCGTGCTGCGCAGTCGGGTCGTAGGCGAGGTATGCCCCCCGAGCAGGTACTGACGATAGAGGATATCCTTCAGCGGGACGGAGGGATTTTTCATCATATCGTACATCGCCATAAAGCTGGTTGTGCGTCCCTTGCCTGCCTGACAGTGAAAGTGCATCCATGTATCCGCAGGCATTTTCCTCACGAGATCGACAAAAGCGTCGATGGTCTGCGGCTCCGCCCACTTGTGATCGGTGACGGCGAGACGAACGTAGCGCACGCCCGCGCGCTCGACCAGCTCGCGCTCCGTCATCGCCTCCGTGACGCGAACGGTCTGCGGATTCTTGGGCTGCTTTTTCTTATCGAGATGCGCGAGCACAACGTCCTTGCCCTGTGCGCTGCGGATGCGCGTGCTTTCGTCACGCAGCGCCTCGTGCTGCGTCCTGCCAATATTGCCCCAGTCGTGCTTGCCGTACCAACTGACGGCATTTCCGTTCATGAAGCCGTGCGACTCCTGCCGCAGATCAACGATGCAGATCGCGCCCCCTGTGCGCGCGTGCAGGTTGTTCAGCAGCGCGTGAAAGGCAGGGGCGGAGAACTCCGCACTCCCTGAGAGCGGCAGGGCGTCCAGTCCCTCACGCGAGGGCGTGTAGTTCGGGTCAACGCCGAACTTTGCTGCGTCTTTCCGCGTTTGGAACGGTGATGCCGCCGTGCGGAAATTGTGCGGCAGATCCGTCGCATCCCCCGCCGCCGCGTCGATGCGCCAGACATATCCGCGGTAGTCTGCATTCGCATCGGCAGCAGAGACCGTGTACGGGATAATGCAGAGCGTGCATAACAGCAGGGCAGCGAGTAAATGTTTGAATGTGTGCATGAGATCCCCTTCGCTTCCTATATTATTCACTGTAGGTTATAGCACTCTTTACATAAAGGTGCAAGGGAAATCTTGTGCAGGTGCGGCCGGTTCCTTGAAAAATCGCCGTTCCCGTGCTAGAATAGCATGACTATGTATGCTGCGGGAGGGATTCCTTTGTACGAAAAAGTAGATACAAATCTGGATTTTGCCGCGCGCGAGAAAGCCGTTGCGGATTTTTGGCGCGAGAATCATATTGCACAGCGTGCCGTTGACCAGCGTGAGGGCTGCGATACGTTCACGTTTTACGACGGCCCGCCGACGGCGAACGGCCGTCCGCATATCGGACACGTTTTGACGCGTGTCATCAAGGATATGCTGCCGCGCTATCAGTCGATGAAGGGGCGCAAGGTGCTCCGCAAGGCCGGCTGGGACACGCATGGGCTTCCCGTCGAGCTGGAGGTCGAGAAGGCGATCGGCATCAACGGCAAGGAGCAGATCGAGGAGTACGGCATCGAGCCGTTCATCAAGAAATGCCGTGAGTCCGTCTGGAAGTACAAGAGCATGTGGGAGCAGTTCTCCGATGTTGTCGGCTTCTGGGCGGATATGGAGCATCCCTACATCACGTATGAGAACGACTTCATCGAATCCGAGTGGTGGGCACTGAAGGAGATCTGGAAGAAGGGGCTGCTCTATCAGGGGCATAAGATTGTCCCGTACTGCCCGCGCTGCGGCACGCCGCTCTCCTCGCACGAGGTGGCGCAGGGCTACAAGGATGTCACCGAACGCTCCGCCATCGTGAAGTTCAAGGCGGCGGACGAGGATGCCTACTTCCTCGCATGGACGACGACACCGTGGACGCTTCCGTCGAACCTCGGCCTTTGCGTGAACCCGAATGTAACCTACGTCAAACTGCGTGTCTACGGCAAGGTCTACTACCTCGCCGAGGCACTCGTGGACAGCGTGTTTGACGGCTCGTGGGGTGAGCGTGAGGAGCTCGCCAAGATGAAGGGCAGCGAGCTCGAATACCGCAAATACGAGCCGCTCTATCCCTTTGCAACGCAGGATGTGCGCGACAAGGCATTCTTCGTGATCTGCGACGACTACGTTACGACGGAGGACGGCACGGGCATCGTCCACACGGCGCCGGCATTCGGCGAGGACGATAACCGCGTCTGCCGCAAGTATAATATGCCGTTCGTCCAGTTCGTCAACGAAAAGGGCGAGATGACCGAGGAGACGGATTGGCCGGGCGTCTTCGTGAAGGATGCGGATCCGCTGATTCTCGACGACCTCGAAAAGAGCGGCAAGCTCTTCAAGGCGCCGGAGTTCACGCACAGCTATCCGCACTGCTGGCGCTGCGACACGCCGCTCATCTACTACGCGCGCGCCTCGTGGTTCATCCGTATGACGGCCGTGCGCGATGAGCTCGTCGCGAACAACAAGACGGTCAACTGGATCCCGCCGTCCATCGGCGAGGGGCGTTTCGGGAACTGGATCGAGCACGTGCAGGATTGGGGCATCAGCCGCAACCGCTACTGGGGGACGCCGCTCAATATATGGAAATGCTCCTGCGGGCATGAACATGCGGTTGGCTCGATTGCAGAGCTGCGCGAGCTGCAGCCAAACTGCCCGGCGGACATCGAGCTGCATCGCCCGTACATCGACGCGATCACGTTCCCGTGCCCGGAGTGCGGAGAGACGATGCACCGTGTGCCTGAGGTCATTGACTGCTGGTTTGACTCGGGATCGATGCCGTTTGCTCAGTGGCACTATCCGTTTGAAAACAAGGAAATCTTTGAGAAATACTTCCCGGCGGACTTCATTTCCGAGGCCGTCGATCAGACACGCGGCTGGTTCTACTCGCTGATCGCCATCAGCACGCTGCTCTTTAATAAGAGCCCTTATCGGAATGTCATTGTGCTCGGCCATGTGCAGGACAAGGACGGGCAGAAGATGAGCAAGTCCAAGGGCAACGCCGTTGACCCGATGGATGCACTCGGACGGCACGGCGCGGACGCGATCCGCTGGTACTTCTACGAAAACAGCGCACCGTGGCTGCCGAACCGCTTCCACGACGATGCCGTGCAGGAGGGCGCGCGCAAGTTCATGGGGACGCTGTGGAACACCTACGCGTTCTACGTGCTCTATGCGAATATCGACGAATTCGATCCGACCAAGTACACGCTGGACTATGACCAGCTTTCGGTGATGGATCGCTGGGTGCTCTCGCGCCTGAACACGATGGTGCGCACGGTGGACGATTGTCTTGCTCATTACCGCGTCACAGAGGCGGCCAAGGCACTGCAGTCCTTCGTCGAAGAGCTGTCGAACTGGTATGTCCGCCGCTGCCGCAGCCGCTTCTGGGCGAAGGGCATGGAGCAGGATAAGGTGAACGCCTATCTGACGCTCTATACAGCACTCGTGACGACGGTGAAGGCGGCGGCGCCGATGGTACCGTTCATCACGGAGAGCATCTACCGCAATCTCGTCTGTTCCGTGGATAAGAATGCGCCGATCTCGGTGCACCTCGCGGACTTCCCGACGGCCAACGAGGCGTGGATTGATCCCGCGCTTGAGGACAATATGGAGGTCGTGCTTGAGGTCGTAACGCTCGGCCGTGCGGCACGCAACGCAGCAAACATCAAGAACCGCCAGCCGGTGGGGCAGATGTATGTCAAGGCGGCGCATGAACTGCCGGACTTCTTCGTGAAGATCATCGAGGATGAGCTGAACATCAAGGAGGTCATCTTCCGCGACGATATGTCGGACTTCCTCGCCTATCACGTCAAGCCGAATTTCCACGTCCTCGGGCCGAAGGTCGGAAAGCAGATGGGCGCGGTCAAAAAGGCACTTGAGGCGAGCGACGGTGCAGCCGTCAAGGATGCTCTCGCCGGGGATGGAAGCTATACGCTTCATCTGCCCGACGGCGATATCACGGTGACGGCAGAGGATGTTGAGGTGACGGTCTCCCAGCGCGATGGGTATAACTGCCAGAGTTATGGCGGCGTGACGGTCGCTCTGTCGACTACGCTCACCGAGGCGCTGATCGAGGAGGGCTTTGTCCGCGAGATCATCAGCAAGGTGCAGACGATGCGCAAGGAATGCGGCCTTGAGGTGACGGATCACATTGCGCTCGACCTCTCGGGCAACCCGCGCCTCGTCGAAATCGCGCGCAGGAACGAGGTGTTCATCCGCGAGATCACCCTTGCCGACAGCCTCTCCTGTGATGCGCCGATGGGCACGAGCAAGGAGTGGAACATCAACGGCGAGAAGCTGACCATTTCGATACAGTAAATATGGACAGCAGAATGGAGAATCCTACGATGGCGCAAAATCGTGCGTTGACTCTCCCCTTATTGCGTAATTCCTATCGATCATTGACGAAGTCGGAGCGACGTATTGCTGACTATGTTGATGCACATGCACGGGATGTTCTTGAACAGACGGTTTCAGATTTAGCTGCGCATACAAAAAGCGCAGAAATTACGATTTCCAGATTCTGCAAGAAACTTGGGTTCAGTGGACTGCAGGGCTTGAAAATTGCGCTGGCATCTGCCGTTTACTCTTCGGATGAGGTCGTCTATCAAGATGTTCGATCCGGTGATTCCTATGCGACAATTGCACAGAAGATGTTTCGCAGCATTTCAGAAGGACTGCAGGATACGTTAAAATTGCTGGACTATGAAGATGTGAATCGTGCGGTTCAGCTCATCTGTCAGGCACAGCGTGTTGCGGTATATGGGTTTGGGAACTCAGCGACGGTTTGCCATGACATTGAGACACGTTTTTTGCGATTTGGTATTCCTGTCCAGGCGTATTCCGACTCACATCAGCAGATAACATCAGCGGCTCTTCTTACTGGATATGACGTTGTCATCGCGGTTTCTCATACCGGGACTACGGCAGAATTGCTGCAGTGCGTTGACGTTGCTAAGACCAGCGGGGCAAAGATCATTGGCATTACCAGCTATGTTCATTCGGCACTTGCAAAACGCGCCGATATTACACTGCACGGAATGGGACGCGAGATACGGTATCAGTCGGAGTCCGTGGCCTCACGATTGATTCACATGGCGATTGTCGATCTCCTGTATATGGGAGTGGCTATGGCGAATCCAACAGTCTATCGGGAGAATATCCGCAAGATGCGCAAGGTGATCGCAGAGAAAAGAATTTGATATAGGAAAAACTACCTTTGAGATGATTCTCAAAGGTAGTTTTTTGATATAATATTATCATTAATTATGGAATAAATGACAATATACTTGCAATAAAAAGCGGATATTGATATAATAATATCATCTTTATAGACGTTCATAAAGAATACAAAATAATGGAAGGGGGATATATGTCGTAATTTGCTGTAGTTTTTAGGAGGAGCACTATGCAGACAAAAACGTATGACCAAGAAACGGTCAAAAAGTTCAATCGCTTCAAAATGCAGTCGCTGTTAGGTGTATTTATCGGCTATATGGCGTACTATATCGTGCGAAACAATTTTATTTTCTCGACGCCGTATTTGAAGGAGGAAATGAATCTTAGTGCCACGGAGATCGGTCTGCTGAGCAGCTGTATGTTGATCACGTATGGACTGAGCAAAGGATTTATGAGCGTTCTTGCGGATAAATCCAACCCGCGTTATTTTATGGCAACGGGGCTGATTCTTTGCATCCTGATCAATATAGCCATGGGGTTCAGCACGAGCTTCTATCTCTTTGTGGGCTTGGTTGTTTTGCTTGGTCTGTGTCAGGGGATGGGGGTAGGCCCTTCAATTATCACAGTAGGGCACTGGTTTTCTCGATCAGAGAGAGGGCGTGCGAGCACTTCGTGGAACGTGTCTCACAACATTGGCGGCGGTCTTGTTGCGCCGATTGTCGGAGCTGCAATGGCGTTCCTTGGAACAGAACATTGGCGTATTGCTGCTTACATTGTTCCCTGTATTGTCGCCTTGATCTGTGTTGTTCTCGTATTACTCCTGGTGAAGCGCCGTCCTGTAGAGGAAGGTCTTCCAACGGTCGATGAGATCTCTCATGAAGAGTCCGTTACGGAGAAGGTACTAAAAAAATCCGATGACCGTCCAAAAGATATGTCTGCGTGGAAGATTTTCTATCAATACGTATTCAAAAATGAGAATTCATGGTATTTGGTCGGCATTGACATCTTCACCTACATGGTTCGGTTTGGCATGATTACGTGGATTCCCCTCTATTTGCTCACCGTCAAGGGACTTACGCGGCAGGAGATGGGTGTGTCGTTTATGCTGTTTGAATGGGCTGCGATACCATCGACGCTTGTTGCAGGCTATTTGGTGGACAAATTCTTCAAGGGACGCGTCATGATGCTCCCCTTCGTCTGCCTGATTGTCGTATTTCTCTGCGTGTTTGGTTATATGCAGTCTGACTCTGTGTTCGCAATTACGATTTTTGCTACGATCACAGGATGCTTGATTTATATTCCCCAGTCCATGGTTGCCGTTCAGGCAATGGAAGTTATTCCAAGCTTTGCACTGGGGTCGGCAGTGGGCCTCAGAGGTTTGATGAGCTATTTGGTCGGAAGTTCTATGGGAACAACGTTATTTGGCTATGTGGTTGACCATTTTGGATGGGACAGCGGGTTCTACCTCATCATGGTTGGTGCGTTGCTCTGCATGACATTTTGCTTCCTCTCGCATCGCGGCGTTCAAAAAATCTATGGAAAAACCAGTGTGCCTGAAGTGTAAGAAATTCATGTTGGCTGGGGGAGGTGTTTATGTTGGCGTTCAATGATATAGGTATGGTCGGGATGGCCGTTATGGGAAGCAATATGGCGCTCAATATGGCAGACCATGGATTTCGGGTTGCATGCTATAATTATACTCCCGATCTTACGGAGCAAGTACTGAGAGAACATCCGCATGAAAATATGACTGGTTATTATGATTTGAGCGAGTTTGTTCAGTCCCTCAAACGTCCGCGTCGTATCATGCTGCTCATTATGGCGGGGGCACCGGTCGATGCTGTGGTTGACCAGCTTATTCCCATGTTGGAGCATGGGGATATCATCATTGATGGTGGAAATTCCTTCTTTAAAGATACCATTCGCCGGTGTGATTATGCGAAACAGCATAAAATCCACTATTTTGGGACGGGTATCTCAGGCGGAGCTGATGGTGCTCGCAATGGCCCATGTATTATGCCGGGCGGTGAAAAAGATGCCTACGAGAACCTGAGACCCATCTTTGAGTCTGTGGCAGCACGAGCTGAAGACGGTTCACCTTGCTGTACCTACATTGGTGAGGATGGCGCGGGGCACTATGTCAAGATGGTGCATAACGGCATCGAGTATGCGGATATGCAGCTCATCGCCGAAAGCTATCTGATTTTAAAATACGTCGGGGGTCTCAGTAATGATGACATGGCTGAGGTTTATCATGTATGGAATCAGGGCGAATTAAAAAGTTTTCTCATCGGCATTACGGCAGATATCTTTAAGGAAAGCGATGAGGGCAGCGGGCAGATTATCGATAAGATATTGGACAGCGCAGGGCAGAAGGGGACTGGGCGTTGGACGAGTATCGCAGCACTTGAGCAGGGTGTTAATGTGTCGATGATCACAGCAGCATGTAATGCACGCGTTATGTCAAATCTTCAAGTATCCCGTGCTGAGGCATCAAAGAAATTTTCTGCTCCAAATGGCACGTCTAAAGTGCCGGCAGATTTGGTTGAAATGGTACGACAAAGTCTTTATACAGCTAAGATCATTGCGTATGCACAGGGGTTTGCCCTATACCGGTCGGCGAGAGAGATCTACCACTGGACACTGGATTATGGACGTATTGCTTCCATTTTCCGCGCAGGCTGCATTATTCAGGCGGCATTCCTGACTAAAATTGCGGAGGCGTATCGTAGAAATCCGCAATTAGACAATCTTATTTTTGATGAGTTCTTTATGGATAAAATCAATGCTAATCAAAGCAGCTTGCGTCGTGTTGTCGCACTGGCGGCAGAGCGTGGTATTCCCATTCCGGCGATGGCAAACGCTCTGCAATATCTGGATGCCTATCGCAGTCCCTGCGGTGGTGCGAACCTCATTCAGGCGCAGCGTGACTACTTTGGTGCACACACCTATCGCCGCATTGATAGGAGCGGTGATTTCCATCATGAGTGGCAAAAGCATTATAAGGAATAGTGCTTCTGTTTCCTTTCTCAAAGCTGTCCGACGCAGATGCTGCGTTGGACGGCTTTTCTATTGACAATATGGGGGCGGGACGTATAATAAGAAAGAATTACTGTGTTATTGAGGGGAGTGATCGCATTGGTAAAATTCAGTTACTACGGACATGCGGCATTTTTGCTGGATGATGGGACGCATAAGGTGCTCGTTGACCCCTTTTTGACAGGGAATCCCGTCGCGAGCGTTAAGGCGGACGATGTGGCGTGTGACTATATTCTCGTTTCTCATGCGCACGGGGATCATCTGGGTGATGCGCCGTCGATCGCAGCGCGTACCGGGGCGAAGATCGTCTCGACGCCGGAGGTCATCAGTGTCTGTGAGAGTCAGTCACTGGCGGAGATTGCATCCTGCCCGATGAATATCGGCGGCTCGCTCAATCTGCCGTTTGGCAAGGTGCGTATGACGTTCGCCCAGCACAGCGCGGGCGTGGCGGGCGGGATCGCCTGCGGGTTTGTCGTGTATATCGGCGGCCGGACACTCTACTATGCGGGCGATACGGCGCTGTTCAGCGATATGCAGCTCATTGGACGCAAGGACAGCATCGACTATGCCGTCCTGCCCATCGGCGATAACTATACGATGGGACTTGAGGATGCGGCGATGGCGGCGCAGTGGGTCAACGCGGGGCACGTGATCCCCGTGCACTACAATACGTGGCCGATCATCAAACAGGAGGCACGGCACTACAAGGACGTGACGGAAGCCATGACGCGGGCCAGAGTGCATATCATGGCGCCCGGAGATACGATGGAGCTTTGATGCAGGCGCAGAAGACGCCTCTGCTCGTTCTCCTCGGCCCTACGGCAGTGGGTAAGACGGCGCTCTCGCTGCAGCTCGCGGAGCGGCTCGGCACGGAGATCATCTCGGGGGACTCGATGCTCGTCTATCGCGGCTTTGACATCGGCAGTGCGAAGCCAAGTCCGGAGGAGTGCGCCCGTGTGCCGCATCATCTCGTCGATGTGCTCGATGCCGATGCGCCGTTCTCTGTGACGGAGTTTGTCGCGCGCGTGTCGGAGCTCGCACGTGACTTTGATGCGGCAGGACGCCTGCCGTTCGTCGTCGGCGGGACGGGGCTCTATGTCAAGGCACTCGTCGAGGGATATGACTTCAATGTGACGCAGGAGCATACGTGCTTCCGTCATGCCATGGCGGGGATTGCCGCACGCCGCGGAAATGCCCGCGTACATCACTTCCTCGCGCGTCGTGACCCCGCTGCGGCAGAGCGGATCCACGCGAATAATCTGCGCCGCGTGATCCGCGCGCTCGAGGTCACGCGCTACGGTGATGAGAGCATCTCGCGTGCGCGCGCGATGGAGCACGGGACAATGCCCTATGATGCCCATGTGATCGGGCTCATGCGGGAGAGGTCACATCTCTATGCGCGCATCAATGAGCGCGTTGAGGCGATGTTTGCCGCAGGGCTCTGCGAAGAGGTGCAGCATCTTTTGGACAGCGGTGTGCGCCGCGATGCTCCGGCGATGAAAGGCATCGGCTATAAGGAGACGGCGGCGTATCTTGCGGGAGAGATCACGCGCGCGGAGGCCATCACGGCCGTGCAGACGGTAACGCGGCATTTTGCAAAGCGGCAGCTGACGTGGTATCGGGGGATGCCCTACATCCACTGGTACGATGCGGATGCGTGGACGGAGCCGGAGCTGTTGGAGCGCGTTTTAATGGATATAAAGGAATGGCGAGCAAAAGGAGAGGCAAAGGATGACGGCCAAGATCATCAATCTGCAGGATAACTTCCTCAATCAGGTGCGCAAGGACGGGATTCCCGTGACGATTCATCTCGTGAACGGCTTTCAGATCAAAGGAACGGTGCGTGGATTTGATAATTTCGTCCTCATGGTGGATGCGATGGGAAAGCAGCAGATGATTTATAAGCATGCGGTCTCGACCATCACGCCGGCACAGCCGGTGCGGACGGGCGACGATGCGTCGTAATCACGCCGAATAACGCTGCTGTACCGCCTGCGGTGCAGCGGCTTTTTCCTTTTTATCTGTTCCCTGATGGAGGAGAAGCGATGAAGCAGCGAGGATTTGAGATCGTCTCGGCGTACGTAGGGGCGGGCGTGCTGCTCCCCGAGCGCAAGACGGGGGCGAGTGCGGGCTATGATCTTGCAGCGGCGGCTGCAGTGGAGATCGTCCCGCAGGGCTTTGCCATGGTGCCGATGGGCGTCAAGGCGTATATGCAGGCGGATGAGGTTCTGCTGCTCTACATTCGTTCAAGCATGGCGGTGAAGCGTCAGCTCATGCTGATGAACGGTGTCGCCGTGATCGATGCAGACTACTATGGAAATGCGGACAACGAGGGGCATATTATCATCCCCCTATACAATTACGGACGAGAGCCCGTGTCGATTGCGGCGGGCGAGCGGATCGCGCAGGGCATCTTTACGCGTTATCTGACGGCGGACGGCGATATGGCGGGATGCGGTCGGGCGCGCAGCGGCGGCTTCGGCTCGACGGGCGCATAGCAGCATCCGTACGTCTGCATTTTGACAGGAAAAAGAAACTCATTTATAATGATATCAGTATGATTTTAGGGTAAACGGTAGGATTTGCCCACACAGGAGATCTTTATGAAACTTTCAACGAAGGGGCGTTACAGTGTCACGGCGCTCTATGAGCTCGCCCTGCGCTACGGCAAGGGCGTCGTTCCGCTGCATGCGATTGCAGCGACACAGGGGATCTCCGAGCACTATTTGGAGCAGCTGATGGTGCCGCTGCGTCGCGCAGGACTGGTTGAGAGTGTGCGCGGGGCTCAGGGGGGCTATACGCTCGCGCTCCCACCTGAGAAGATTACGATCGGGCGGATCATCACGGCCGTGGAGGGCCCGATCGCTCTCGTGGACTGCCTGCTGACGGATGCGGAGGCGCACGATCAGAGCTGTGAGCGCGCCGGGAACTGCGTGACGCGGCAGATCTGGGAGGAGGTCTGTGACAGCATCAACAGTGTGCTGAACAACATTGCCCTCTCCGATCTCGTACAGCGCGGACATCGCCGTGCGGGGTGCAATCAGTGATGCCGGTCTACCTCGACTATGCCGCCACGACGCCGCTCGATGCGCGTGTCCTCATGGCGATGCAGCCGTATCTGACGGAGGTGTGCGGGAATCCTTCGAGCCTGCACTGCTTTGGACAGGCGGCGCGGCGCGGTGTCATGCGCGCGCGGGAGGAGGTGGCGGCGCTCATTGGCGCGTCTCCATCAGAGGTGTTCTTTACCAGCGGCGGGACGGAGAGCGATAACTGGGCACTGCGCGGCATTGCGGAGGAGCGGCGAAAGGCAGGCTGTCGGCATATCGTGACCTCCGCCGTTGAGCATCCCGCCGTGCGCGAGACCTGCCGCGATCTGGCGGCACACGGGTATGCACTGACGGAGGTGCCCGTCGATGCCACGGGGCGCGTTGCTCCGTCCGATGTGGCGGCGGCCCTGCGTGAGGATACGGCGTTGGTCACGATCATGACGGCGAACAACGAGGTCGGTACGATTCAGCCGATTGCGGAAATCGGCGCACTCCTTCGGGCGCGCGGGATTCCGTTTCATACGGATGCCGTGCAGGCGGCGGGACATATTCCACTCGATGTGGAGGAACTGTACGTCGATGCGCTCTCGCTTTCGGCGCATAAATTCTGCGGTCCGAAGGGTGTCGGCGTGCTCTACGTGCGCCGCACATTGCGGATGGCTCCGCTTCTATATGGCGGCGCACAGGAACGCGATATGCGCGCGGGCACGGAGAATGTGGCGGGGATCGTCGGCTGCGGCTGTGCGGCGGCGATTGCCTGTGCGGAGATGGGCGCAGAGGATGTGCGCCTGCGCGCTGCGGCTGAGTCGCTGCGCACCGCACTTTCGGATATCGACGGCATTCGATTTTACGGGCACAGAGAGGAGCGGCTGGCGGGCATCCTGAGCTTTGGCATACGGGACATCCCACAGGATACGCTGCTCATCCGTCTGGATCTCGCGGGCTTTGCCGTATCGGGCGGCAGTGCGTGCAGTGCGGGGGCAGCGCACCCATCCCACGTCCTGTGTGCGATGGGCTGCCCGTCGGAGGAGGCGCGCACGGCGATCCGTGTGAGCCTCGGACGCTTTACGCGTGAGGACGATGTGACGGCGTTCGCCGATACGGTTCGTGCTATCGCAAAAGAGTAGAAAAGCCTGAAAAAATTTGTCTTTGCCGTGCACTTTGTGTATAATCAAAAGAAATGTTTTGGAAATCACGGGTTCATTGCGTGATATTGCAGACGTGATATTCTAGATTGGTATAGATCAGGAGGGAACTTCATGGTCGGAGACATCCTGCGCAGCGCTCGTGTCAAGCAGGGACTGACAATTGCAGATATAGAAAAAGGGACAAGCATCCGTGCTCTCTACATCGAAAGCATCGAGCAGAGCAATATCGACAATCTGCCCGGCATGGTCTATGCCAAGGGATTCGTCCGCAATTATGCGGGCTTCCTGCATCTGGATGCAGAGGAACTGGTGCAGCAGTTCGCAGCGGAGAACGGCACGGCAGCCGCTCCGGCGGCACCGACCACAGAGGAGAAGCCGCGGCGCATCTCACTCAACAACATCGGTGATGCGTCGCTCTCTGAGATCTCCATCGGCGGCAGGAAATCTTCCTCTGCGGGAGTGCTCGGCAAGCTGGTTGCTGGTATCGTGGTGCTCACTGCACTGGTCGGCGGCGGTGCGGCACTCGTCTCGTTCATCAATTCTCCTGCGCGCGAGACGACCGCACCTGCGGCACCTGCGCGTGCGGAGAGCCAGCCGACGCAGACGCCGGCAGCAGAGGCGAACGCCGTGGATGAGGCGCGTGCGGCCTCGCCGGCGAAGGATGTGCGCGTGAGCGTGCACCTCACCGAACGCTGCTGGACGGAGGTGACGGTTGACGGAAAGACCGTCTTTGAGGGGCTGCTCGAAGAGGGCAAGACCGAGAACTGGCAGGGCAAGGAGTCCATCGTTCTGCGTGCGGGCAACGCCGGAGCACTTGAGGTGACAGTGAACGGGAAGAAGCTCGGCACGTTCGGCGATGAGGGCGCTGTCGTTGAGCGCACCTTTACGCGGACGACGAAGTCACTGGAGGATGCCGCTGCCCCCAGCGGTGATGCGGACGGCGAGCAGCCGAAAAAGAGCACGGCGAAGCGTACACAGAGCCGCAGTCAGTAACGTGATGCGTGAGAGAGGGTGAGGGCAATGCGATGCCCTTTTTGCAAAGAGCCGGACAGCCGTGTCATTGATTCCCGTGCGGCAGAGGAGGGGATGACCATCCGCCGCCGCCGCGAGTGCGGAAAGTGCGGGCGACGGTTTACGACGTACGAGGTGGTGGAGCGCCTGCCGCTCATGGTCGTCAAGCGTGATGGCCGCCGTGAGCCGTTCAGCCGCGACAAGTTGCTGACGGGGATCATACGCTCCTGTGATAAGCGCGACATCTCGATGGAGCAGATCACAAATTTCGTCGCGGAGATCGAGCATGAGATCCGCAACCGCACGGAGCCCGAGGTGCCCTCCGAGAAGGTCGGTGAGATCGTCATGGAGCATTTGAAGGACTTTGACGAGGTCGCTTACATCCGCTTCGCCTCGGTCTATCGGAAGTTCGATGATATTACGAATTTTATCGAGGAGCTGGAGACGCTGCGTGCACATCGTGAGAAAGAATGAAAGGTAGAGTGGGGATTGGATCATCGGCTGCGGGAACGCCTGCGGGCACGTCTGGCGCAGGAGCGCGGATATTATCGCTATCCTGCGGGCGCGCGCACGCGATTTGCTCTCGTCTATCCCAATACTTACTTTGTCGGCATGTCGAACCTCGGGCTGCACATTGTCTATGCGCTGCTGAATGAGCGCAGTGACACGGCGTGTGAGCGCGTCTTTCTGCCCGATCACGATGAGATGCCGCGCTATGTGCGCACGAATACGCCGATGATGAGCGTGGAGACGCAGACCCCGCTCGCGGATTTCGCCATCGTCGGCTTTGCCATTTCGTTTGAGATGGATTATTTTCATGTTGCGGAGATGCTCGCACGCAGTCACATCACGGCGCTTGCCGCGGACCGCACGGCACATGACCCCCTCGTGATCGCGGGGGGGCCGTGTGCCACGTTCAACCCTGAGCCGCTCGCCGCGCTGATCGATGCCTTTGTCATCGGTGAGGGAGAGGCGATCCTTCCGGCGATGATGGACGCTTATCATGCAGGGCTGCGTGCGGGCGACGACCGCACGGCACTCCTGCAGCGGCTTTCCCATGTCCCCGGGGTCTATGTCCCGGCACTCTATACGCCCACATACGATGCGGAGGGGCATCTGACGGCACTCCTGCCACGCGTGGGGGCGCCGTCCCATGTGGCGCGGCAGTGGGTGGAGGATCTCGACGCGCATCCCGCCCATACGGTTGTCATTACGGACGATACGGAGTTCAGCTTTTACCTCATCGAGACGGCGCGCGGGTGTGGGCGTCACTGTCGCTTCTGCATGGCGGGGTACTGCTTCCGCCGGCCACGCAACCGCTCTCTCTCCGTCATCGAGGGTGAGGTGCGCGACGCACTCGCCTACGGCAAAAAGATTGGACTCATGGGCGCGGCGATCTCGGACTACCCCGAGATCGATGCCCTCTGCCGCTCCATCCTCGGGGAGGGGCTCTCGATGTCGGTCGCGTCCTTCCGTGCGGACTCCGTGACGAAGGAGCTCGTGGAGTCGCTCGCGGCGAGCGGCCTGAAGACACTAACCATCGCCCCAGAGGCGGGAAGTGCGCGGATGCGCGCGGTCATCAACAAGGGCATCGAGGAACATCATCTCTTCACATCAGTTGATCTCGGCGCGGCAGCGCATATCCTGAATTTTAAGCTATATATTATGGTTGGCCTGCCCTTCGAGATGGATGAGGACATCGACGCGATCATCGACCTCACGCAGCGCCTGCGTTCCTACATGGACGAGAAGGGCTGCCGCGGCACACTGACACTCAGCGTGAATCCCTTCGTTCCCAAGCCGTTTACGCCGTTTCAGTGGATGGCGGCAGCGGAGAAAAAGCGCATGGATGCGGTGATGAAGCGGCTGACGCAGGCCCTCAGCCGACACAAAAAGATCGTCGTGCACTTTGAGTCGCCGAAGGAGGCGCGTGTCCAGTCCATTCTCGCGCGCGGTGACCGCCGCCTTGGCGCACCTCTCATGCGTGCGGCGATGGGGCGCGGGGCAAAGGATCTAGCGACAGAGATGCGTGCGGAGGGCCTCTCCGCGGAGGACTATCTGGCTCCTGCGTGGACGGAAAAGACATATCTGCCTTGGGATCATCTCGACATGGGCTTTTCCAAACACTATCTGTGGCAGGAATATGAGCGGGCAAAGGCGCTCCTGCCGACACCGATCTGTTTCGACGGCTGTCTGCGGTGCGGCGTCTGTAAGCCTGCGGAAAGGATGACGGTATGAGCTTTGTACTGCGGCATCTCGGCAACAATCTGTGGAGCGGGCGGCTCGATCTCTTTCCGGGCGATGCACTCGTGCATGGGTTCTCGGCACGGCAGGGCGGCGTCAGTGCTCCCCCGTATGATACGCTGAACATGGCACTGCACGTGGAGGATGATCCCGCGGCTGTGTGGGAGAACCGCAGGCGGTACTGCGCGGCGCTGGGGCTCTCGGCAGAGCGGATCTGCACGCCGCGACAGGTGCATGGGACGGAGATCGTACGCGTTTTTCGCCGCGATGCGGGCCGCGGTGCGCGGGACTATGCGGACTGTATCGCCGATGCGGATGCACTGATCACGAATGACAACGATGTCACGCTCCTCCTCTGCTATGCGGACTGCGTGCCCGTCCTCCTCTACGATCCTGTGCATCATGCCATCGCGGTCGTTCACGCCGGCTGGCGTGGGACGGTGGAGCGGATCGGGGCAAAGACGCTCGCGCGTATGGCGGAGGAGTTCGGGACAAGACCCACGGATGTCATTGCGGGGATCGGGCCCTCCATCTGCGCCGACTGTTATGCGGTCGGTGAGGAGGTCGCCGCGCAGTTCCGCCGCGCATTTTCGCATGATGCGGAGCGGATCGTCGCGGAGCGGGATGGGAAATACCATCTGGACCTATGGGCGGCGAACCGCCTTGCACTGGAGGAAACGGGCGTCCCACCGCGGCAGATCGACAGCGCACAGACATGCACGTCGTGCGATCATACATGGTTTTACTCCTATCGTGCCGCAGGCGGCAGGACGGGACGTCTGGCGGCAGTAATGGAGTTGAAATGAGTGAAGGAACGATGATCGGGGAGCAGATTCAAAAGGTACGTGCCGAGATCATGGCCGCGCGGGCGCGGCGGACGCACGTCTCGAAGGACGCGCCTGTGGAGCTGATTGCCGTGACGAAAAACCATCCCGTCGCGGCGATGCAGGAGGCCATTGATGCGGGCATCATGAACATCGGAGAGAACCGCATCCAAGAGGCGCTGGACAAAGCGGAGACGCTTGAGCGCGAGGTAAAATGGCATCTGATTGGGCACCTGCAGACCAATAAGGCGAAATACGCCGTGCGCCAGTTCGACCTCATTCATTCGGTTGATTCCGTGCATCTTGCACAGGCGGTGAACCGCGCGGCGGAGAAGTTCGGCAAGGTGCAGAATATCCTTGTGCAGGTTAATCTGGCGCGTGAGGAGAGCAAGTCCGGCGTCTACCGTGAGGATCTCGACGAGCTCCTCGCGGCAATTGATGGAATGGATTCGGTTCGCTTGCAGGGTTTTATGTGTATTGCGCCGAATTATGAGGATGTAGAGCAGTGCCGTCCGCTCTTTCGTGCGATGTACGAGCTGTACGGCACGATCAAGGCGGCAGAGCCGCACAAGGCAGACATCCGCTACCTTTCGATGGGCATGACACACGACTATCGCATTGCCGTCGAGGAGGGTGCGAATCTCGTGCGTGTCGGCACGGCGATTTTTGGTGCACGCAATTATACCCTAGGAGTGTGAGGGATTGTGAAGATTTTCAAGAATTTGTTCGGCATCTCGTCCGAGGAGGATGAGGAGCTCGAAGAGCGGGAAGAAAAAAAGCCTGCGCCCGTGACCGAGATCGGCTCGCGCACGGGACGGCAGCGCGTTGAGACAGGGGCAAATCTCTCGGGCTTTCCCGATTTTACCCCGCCGGCAGGCGTAGCGCCAGGGGCTACGCCGATCGACAATGTCGTCGCGACCTACCGCATGAACGTCGTGGTGATCGAGCCGCAGTCGTTCGACGATGCGCAGCAGGTGGCGGTCAATCTCCAGAAGAAAAAACCCGTCGTACTGAATTTTGAAAAGACGGAAAAGAGCGTCGCGAACCGCATCATCGACTTCATCAGCGGAACGACGTACGCACTCAACGGCGACATCAAGAAGATCAGCAACAATGTCATCCTCTGTGCGCCGAGCAACGTCAACGTCAGCTACTCCGAGGATGAACACCGACTGGGGGACAATATGCCCTTCATGGATCGGTAGGCGCACATGAAAGGCGCATGGAAGATCGGCATCATCGGTGGCGGCGCAATGGCAGAGGCGATGATCGCGGGCATGACGGCGGAGAGGGACGTGCCATCGCCGCAGATCTATGTATCAGATCACAAGGCAGCACGGTGCTGCACACTGCATGAGCAGTATCACGTAAATGCACAGGTCGGGGCAGATGATTTTCTGCCCCGTATTGACGTTCTTGTTCTGGCGGTAAAGCCCTCTGCTGCGCGCGCGGCAATGCGGGAGACGGCGCCGCTGCTGCGCAGCGATGCGCTCGTGATCTCCATTGTGGCCGGGCTGACGATGGCGCAGATTGCGGCAGAATATCCGGGGCATCCGATTGTCCGCGCGATGCCGAACACCCCGCTGGCCGTCGGCGCGGGGATGTCCGCTTATGCGTGCAGCGACGATGCAGATGCGTCCGCACGCGAGGCTGTGAATGTCGTGCTCGGCACGGCGGGACGCGTCGTCGAGGTAAAGGAGCATGACCTCGATGCGGTGACGGGACTCTCGGGCAGTGGTCCCGCCTATGCGGTCCTCATGATCGAGGCGTTGACCGACGGCGGCGTTGCGGCCGGGCTGCGCCACGAGACGGCGTCTTTGCTTGCTGCACAGACGCTGCTTGGCGCGGCACAGATGGTGCTCGATGGGACTGCGCCCGCCGCACTGCGCGCTGCCGTGACCAGCCCTGCAGGGACGACAGCGGCGGGGCTGCGCGTAATGGAGCGCGCCGGCGTGCGCTCCGCGCTCATCGAGGCGGTTCTTGCCGCGGCGGAGCGGTCGAAAGAACTCGGCAAACAGTAACAGTTCGCAGGACGATTTCCCAAAGGAGGGGACTATGGCATCAGAACAGAAGGAGCGGATTCTCCGCTTTTATCGCGGCAGCGAAGGGGAGGAGACGGCAGTGCGCCTGCTCGACCTCGCAGAGACCGTCGTCAAGACGCGTAAATTTCGCATCAGTCCCTTTCTCGACCCTTACGGGCAGGAGATCGCCGAGACGATCCGCGCGAGCTATGATGATCTGCAGCTGGACTTTGACGGCGGCTATCAGGGGGCGGAGCGTGCGCGTGCGATGCTGCGCCATCGGGACTTTGCGGGGCGGACGGAGGATTTCGGTATCGCCTGCGTAGAGGCCACGTGGAACGGGCAGTTTGCCCGGCTCACGCATCGTGATGTCCTCGGCGCAGTGATGGGACTGGGGATTGAGCGCGAGATGATCGGCGACATCCTGCCTGCCTCCGATGCGGCGAAAATCCTCTGTGATGCCAAGATCGCCCCGTTTCTGCTTGAGAACCTGACGATGATCGGCGCGGTCGGCGTGAAGACCGTGCCTGCGGAGCTGACGGAGATCGCACCGCGCGAGGAGCGGACGAAGGAGATCCGCGCGACGGTGGCGTCGCTGCGGCTCGACTCCATCGTCGCGGCAGGGTTTGGCATCTCGCGCAGCCGTGCGGCGGACGATATCACCGCCGATAAGGTGAAGCATAACTGGCAGAGTGCGGCGAGTGCCTCCAAGACGGTCAAGGAGGGAGATGTCCTCTCCATGCGTGGGCGCGGCCGCGTCGAGGTGACTGAGGTGCGCGGTCAGACGAAGAAGGGCCGCACGGTTGTTGTACTGCATCGATTCTTTTGAAGAAAGGCGGGAGCGCGATGCTGACACCGATGGATATTCATGCCAAGGAGTTTGGTCGGAGTTTTCGCGGATTTAACGAGAACGAGGTCAACGATTTTCTCAATGAGATCATGAAGGCGTACACGGCGGTACTGGATGAAAATGAGCGCCTGCGGGGCGAGCTGGAGCGCGAACGCTCGGCGAACGGAGAGTTCCGCCGCATCGAGCAGAGCATGCGCGAGACGCTCGTCGTCGCGCAGAAAACGGCGGAGGAGATGAGCACGAGCGCCAAGCAGGGCGCCGACCGCCTGCTTGAGACGACGGCGAAAGAGGCGCAGAACATGCGCCGCGAGGCGACACTGCAGGCAAAGGCACAGCTGGACGAGGCTGCGGACAAGGTGCGTGCCATCGTGGCGGAGTACGAGCGGCTCGTCCGCGAAAAGCATCAGTTCCTGCGTCGCATGAAATCCAATGTGCAGGCAGAGCTGGCCCTCATCGAGGATGCCATTGCAGAGATGCCGGATATGGTACATGAGAAGAAGGTACCGTCCGCACCTCCTGCACCGCCGATAAAACCGAAGGACGATGCCGTGAAGGAACGGGAGGACGATTGAAGACGATGATCGGGTGCGGAAAGGCCGCACTGCTCTTTGGCGGGACAGTAATTTTGGATCAAGCGGTGAAAGCGTACGTAGCCTCGACCATGCTGCCGGGGGAGAGCATCCCCGTCATTCCGTCATACCTCCATCTGACCTACGTGCTGAACGCGGGGGCTGCGTTCGGGATCTTTGAGCGTCAGCAGTGGCTCTTTTTGCTCACCGCCGCGCTGTTCTTCCTCGTATTCCTCTTTCTCTATCCGCGTCTCGCGCGCGGCAGCGCACTCATTCACTACGGTAGCGTCGCCTTTGCGGCAGGAGCGCTCAGCAACATGGCGGATCGGATTCGCCTCGCACACGTCATCGACTTCATCGATTTCCGCGTATGGCCGGTATTTAATATCGCGGACATCGCCATCGTGGTGGGAACGATCTGCGTTCTCTGGGCGCTCTTCGTGCAGAAGAAGGAGTTTCTTCCGTGAGCACATTTATTTCCGATCAGGCAGGGGAACGGCTGGATGTATTCCTCGTGCGGCAGCTGCCGACCCTCTCGCGCAGCTACGCACAGCGCCTCGTCGCAGAGGGACACGTAACGGTGGACGGAGAGCGGCGCAAGGCGAATTTTAAGCTGAGTGGCGGCGAGAGCGTAGCGTGTACCATCCCGCCTGCAGAGGCGGTTGAGATCCGTGCAGAGAACATCCCGCTGGATGTCCTCTATGAGGATGCGGACATTATCGTCATCAACAAGCCGCGCGGCATGGTCGTGCACCCTGCCGCGGGCGTATATACGGGGACGCTCGTCAACGCACTGCTCCATCACTGCAGCGATCTCTCGGGGATCAACGGAGACCTGCGCCCCGGCATCGTTCATCGCCTCGATAAGGATACCTCGGGCGTGATGGTTGCCGCGAAAAACGACATGGCACATCATTTCCTCGCCCGCCAGATTCGGGACAAGGAGGCACGGCGTGAGTACCGCGCCATCGTATACGGGAACATCGTCGAGCGCGCGGGTGTCATTACGGGGGACATCGGACGGCATCCGACGGATCGCAAGAAAATGGCGATTGTCCGTGAGAACGGCAAGCCCGCGACGACCCATTTTGAGGTGCTTGAGCGGTTCGGTGACTACACCTTTGTCGCCTGTCGTTTGGAGACGGGGCGGACACATCAGATTCGCGTTCACATGACGAGCATCGGACATCCGCTGGTCGGCGATACGAAGTATACGGCGAAGAAGAACCCCTTTGCCATTGCGGGGCAGGCACTACACTCGCTGACACTCACGCTGACACATCCGCGTACGCAGGCAGAAATGACGTTCACCGCGCCCCTGCCGGCGGACATGGATGAGATACTGCACACACTCCGAAGGAGCTGATCGCATGACTGAGTTTAGAGAAAAGGCCGTGCTGATGGATAAGGACGGCATCCGCCGCGCCCTCATGCGCATCGCGCACGAGATTGTAGAGAAAAATCATGGGACAGAGCATCTGGTGCTCGTCGGCATCCGCAAGCGCGGCGTACCGATTGCGGCGCGGCTCGGCGCAGAGATCGCGCAGATCGAGGGCCGGGAACTGCCGCGCGGCGTGCTCGACATCACGCTCTATCGCGACGACCTCAACGAGCTCGCCTATCAGCCCATCGTGCACACGACGGAGATTCCCCTTGACATCACGGACAAGACCGTCATCCTCGTCGATGATGTGCTCTACACAGGGCGCACGATACGGGCGGCGATGAACGCCCTGCTCGACCTTGGGCGGCCGCGCATGATCCAGCTCGCCGTCCTCATCGACCGCGGACATCGCGAGCTCCCGATCCGCGCCGACTATGTTGGCAAGAACGTACCGACGGCATCTGCCGAGGACGTATCGGTGCAGCTTCACGACACCGATACGGAGGAAAGGGTCGTCATACGCGAGCGCGTCTGAACGCGGCGGATAGACCGCCTTCCCATTTGACAAAAAAGGGTTGTTATTACGAAGACAGAGACCTCGTAATAACAACCCTTTACCATTTCATTATGGCGGAGAGGGTGGGATTCGAACCCACGGTGCGTTGCCGCATCACCGGTTTTCAAGACCGGCTCCTTAAACCACTCGGACACCTCTCCATACACTGTATGGAATACAATACTTTTGCATTCTATCAAAAAGGCGTCGCCGCGTCAATAGCTGCGCGTTTTTTGCCATGCACAGATGAGCGCACCGACACAAAAACCAATCAGCGCGGGCACAACCCACCCCATCCCGAGGGACGCGAGGGGAAGCGCCTCTCCTGCCGCACACAGAGCGGGCGGCAGTGCACGGAGAAAGTCGAAGAAGGCGGCCGCACTCGTGCCGACAATGCTCCACACATAGAGTGGGCGGCGGTAGCCGATCAGCCCCTCGATAAGACAGAGAGCGATGAGGACGATGGCGACGGGATAAAGAAAGTAGAGCACGGGGAGGGAATAGGCGATGATGCGGCTGAGGCCGACATTCGATATGGCGAATGAGAACGCGGCGAAGATCACCGTGTATTTTGCATAGGAAAAGCTGCGCGGAAAGAGCGCGGCAAACGTGGACGCACACGCTGTGATGAGTCCGATGGCAGTCTTGAGACATGCACAGGTGATCGTGATGCCAAGCAGAATGCCGCCGTACGCGCCAAAGTAATGCGCTGCAATATGGGCGAGCACATCGCCGCCGTTGGCATCGATGCCGTAGACGGCGCGGCTCTGTGCACCGACGTAGGTGAGCGCGAGATAGATGAGCGCCATGAGCAGCGTGCTGAGACTGCCCGAGATGATCGTGCTGTAGGAGAGATCAGCAGGCGAGGAGAGGCCAAGGCGACGGATGGAGTCGACGAGGATGCTGCCATAGGCGAGAGCAGCGAGCACATCCATCGTATTATAGCCCTCGAGCAGCCCTGTGAAAAAAGCATTCTCCGCGTACGCTCCTGTGGCCGGCATCGTCCACACGCTGGCCATTGGCTCTCTTAGTGCAGCGACGATCATGACAGCGAGAAAAAAGAGAAAGAGCGGATTCAGCACCTTGCCGATCCAGATCAGAATCCCCGACGGGCGCAGGGAGAAAAAGAGCACCACGGCGAAAAAGAGCGCGGTAAAGACGAGGAGCAGAACATCGTGCAGGGGAGGGGCGACAAATGGCAGAACGCCAACCTGAAAGGAGACGGTCGCCGTGCGCGGGATGGCGAAGAGCGGCCCGATGCAGAGATAGAGCGCGCAGGTAAAGAGCAGGGAAAAACGCCGCCCCACCCTGTTCCCGATCGCGGAGAGACTGTCGCTCGCCGTGATGCTGATCGCCGCAATGCCGAGCAGGGGCAGCCCCACGCCTGTGATACAGAACCCGACAAGGGCGGGCAGCATCTCCATCCCCGCCCGCTGTCCCATCGACGCGGGAAAGATCAGATTGCCCGCACCGAAGACCAGACCGAAAAGGAGAGATGCGACAAAGAGATATTCCTTTTTCGACAGCCGCTGTTTCATACTGGATGCTTTCCTATCCACAAAAGAATCATAAAATTATAACAAATTAATGATACAGGGGAAGCAGGGATTTGTCAAGGGAATCGCTGATAAAATGAGGTCTGCCAGATTGGCGTAGATTTTTTGTCCGATTGAGGCAGCAAACCGGACGCATAGCGAGGGCTATGTGGAGGATTTGCTAACGAAAAGCGGGCGAAAAAGATACGTCAAGATGGCTGTGCCGAATTTATCAGTGCTTCCCAAGAAATCTATTGGCGATCGTCCCTTTACATCCACCAATGGGGCGGGCTATAATGCAGGGAGAGAAATAGCTGAGATTCCCCAAGATGATAAGGAGTACAGGAATGAATCGAAACGACCTATGCTGGTGCGGCAGCGGCAAGAAATATAAAAAATGTCATGAGGACTTTGACGAGCGCATCGCCTCCATCCGCTACGATGTGATCAAGGGGCAGGTGCGCCCGCCGCGCAAGATCATCAATAACGAGGCGGACATCATGGGCATCCGCCGTGCCGCCGTCATCAACGATGCGGTGCTCGACCTCATGGGGACGCTCGTCGCACCGGGCGTTGACACGGAGACGCTGGATCGTGCGGCGCATGAGTACATTGTCTCACACGGCGGCATTCCCGCCTGCCTCGGTTTTGAGGGCTTCCCCAAGAGCATCTGCACGTCGATTAACAACGTGGTCTGCCACGGAATTCCGTCGACCAAGGATGTGCTCAAAGAGGGCGACATCATCAACGTTGACTCGACCGTCATCGTTGACGGCTACTATGCGGATGCCTCGCGGATGTATCTCATCGGCAAGGTAGCGGCGGCAGCGGAGCGGCTCGTCAAGGTGACGAAGGAGTGCATGGAGCGCGGCATTGCGGCGGCGCGCCCGTGGCATTTTCTCGGCGACGTGAGTGCGGCGTGCGGCGACTGGGCGCATGCCAACGGGTACTCGGTCGTCACGGCACTCGGCGGTCATGGCGTCGGCAAGGACTTTCACATGGAGCCGTACGTCCCACATGAGGGCGAGCCGGGCACGGGGATGCTCATGGTGCCGGGCATGGTGTTCACGGTCGAGCCGATGATCAATGCGGGCGACTACGATGTCACCGTTGACCGCACGGACGGATGGACGGTGCGGACGAAGGACGGGACGCTCTCTGCGCAGTGGGAAAAGACCATTCTCATCACAGAGACAGGCGCAGAGGTACTTTCATCATGACGCATTTCGATCAGCTCGGCATCTCGGAGACGCTGACCGCACTCCTCCAAAAACAGGGCATCACGCAGCCGACCCCCGTGCAGGAGCAGGCGATCCCGCCCATGCGCGCGGGGCGTGACGTGATCGCACAGGCGCAGACGGGGACGGGCAAGACGCTCGCCTATCTCCTGCCGCTCCTTGCGCGCATCAAGCCGCAGGGCGCGGCGGCACAGGCACTCGTCATCGCACCGACGCGTGAGCTCGCCATCCAGATCGAGCGCGTCGCCGAACCGCTTGCCCAGCCCCTTGGTATTGGCACCGTCGTGATCTATGGCGGGGCGGATATCGAGCGGCAGAAGGAAAAGCTGCGCCGCAGTCCGCAGCTCGTCATCGGTACGCCGGGACGTCTGCTCGATCACGTACGGCGCGGAACGCTTGTGCTTGGCAGTGTGAACAAGGTCGTCCTCGACGAGGCGGACGAGATGCTGAAGATGGGCTTCATCGAGGATGTGGAGACCCTGCTCGGTGCTGCGGCACAGGACTATCAGCTCGCACTCTTCTCGGCAACGATGCCCGAGCGCATTGTGCGCCTGACCAAGCGGTTCATGACTAACCCCGCGCACATTCGTCTCGCGGGCGAGACCGTGACACTCGCCGCCATCGAACAGGTCGTCATACCCGTCAGTGCAGGGGACAAGCTCGACCGCCTCTGTGCCTCCATCAACGAGGAGGCACCGTATCTTGCCATGGTGTTCTGCGCCACGAAGGAGCGCACCCGTGCGCTCATGATGGAGCTCGCACAGCGTGGCTATCTCGTCGATGCGCTCAGCGGCGACCTCACGCAGACGCAGCGCAGTTTCGTCCTGCGCCAGTTCCGCAGTGCAAAACTGCAGATCCTCTGCGCGACGGACATTGCGGCGCGCGGACTCGACATCGAGGGCGTGACCCACGTCTATAACTACGACCTGCCGCCGACGGTGACCGACTACATCCACCGCATCGGCCGCACGGGGCGCGCAGGGACACAGGGCAAGGCGATCACACTTGTCGCGGCGCACCAGCATGAGAAGCTGCGCAAGATGGAAGCTGCACTCAAAGAGCGGCTGCGTCGTGACGCAGTGAAAAAGAAACCGCGTCCGACGGAGACGACCGAGGTGCAGCAGCGGGTGCAGCGCGGTGAGCGGAAGCGGACAACGCCGAAAAAAATAAAGCCCAGGCCGCGCAGCAAAAAGTCCGGCAAGACTGTTACAAATCTTGGACATCGCAGCCGCAGGAAGCGGTGAATGGCGAGAGAAAATCATTTCTTTTTGGATTGCGAGAGTGGATGATGTTATGGTAGTACTGCATACAAGAGAGTCCTCCTTTGCACAGGCGAGGAGGAGGAATCTCCTCCTTGCAGGTGTCTTTTGCGGCTTGTGCTTATTGATATGGCTGTGGTGGGTGAATAACATCCTCTCCGGTCACCTGCTCCAGACGGATGCTGCTGTTCCTGTGCTCCTTGCTTTCGGTGCGGCAGGCTTTGTCGGCAAGCGCTTTTGGCACGCCTACAGGAAGTCTGCCTCAGGTGACAAGGGGGTGGAACGGGCAATGGATGTCCTGCGGCAGCTGCCGGACAGTTATCATATCCTGAGCAATGTTCAGGTGCCTGGCGCCTATTGTGGACTTGTTGTGGTTGGGCGGAACGGAGTCTTTATTATCAATACCAAGCACCACAACGGAACCATCACACCGAGCAATGGAGATTGGGGGCAGGAAAAGACGGGGCGGCGCGGCACAGACTACTCCTCCTCCATGCGGAATCCCGTCAAGCATATGAAGCGGCAGATCCATGTCTTGGCAGATTATCTAAAGTCTGTTGGGATGCATGTTTGGGTGGACGGCATTGTATTCTTCACCAATCCGGATGTAATTCTGAACGGTTGTTCGGATCACTTTACGGATCGCGGCGACGCTGTGCGTTCCTACATTCTGAACTACAGAGCACGTTTCCTGCTTAGTGATGCCGATGTGCTGCGGCTTGTGCAGCGGCTGGATCATACGAGAGCTTCTTGATGCTTTGAGCGAGCTGATTTGAATCGGTGATGAAGAGAGCAGGAAAATAATTTATTTCGTCGAATTTATATAAAGTACAGACAATTTAAAAGAGGAGGCATATTCATGATTGGGATCAAGAACGTCATTGCGATCATCTGCGGGGGTGGCCCCGCACCCGGCATCAACAGCGTCATCTCTGCCGTGGTCAGTGAGGCAACGCGGCACGGGTGGGATGTGCTCGGCATCTACGACGGGTTCTCGCGAATTGCACGCGGTGAGAAGAACTACGTGCGCCTTGAGCCCGCAAACATCAGCCGCATTCATCTGACGGGCGGCTGCATTCTGAAGATGTCGCGCTTCAACCCGACGAAGAAGGAATCCGACCTCCGCACCGTGGTCGAGACGCTGACCGAGCTCGGCGTGACGCATCTCGTCACCATCGGCGGCGACGACACGGCATTCAGCTCCATGGCGGTCTCCGAGTACGCACGCAAGATGGGGCGCACGATCAACGTCGTCCACGTCCCGAAGACCATCGACAATGACCTGCCGCTCCCCGAGGGCGTGCCGACATTCGGCTTTGAGACGGCGCGTGCCTTCGGCACGATGGAGATCGAGAACCTCATGGAGGATGCGAGCACGACGAACAACCGCTGGTACTTCACCATCGCCATGGGACGTACAGCGGGGCACCTCGCCCTCGGGATGGGGCGCAGCGCAGGCGCGGCGATCACCATCATCCCCGAGGAGTTCTCCCAGAAAAAGATTCCGCTGCAGCAGGTCGTCGACGTGATTGTCGGCTCGATCGTGAAGCGCTACCTCACGGGGCGCAACTACGGCGTTGCCGTCATCGCTGAGGGCGTGATCGAGAAGATCGCCGAGGAAGACTTCGCCAAACTCGGCAACGTCGTCACGGACGAGCACGGACACATCCGCTACAGCGAGCTTGACTTCGGCGAGATCATCAAACAGGCGGTGCTCGCCGAGACGAAGAAGCTTGGCATCACCATCAGCGTCATCGACAAGGAAATCGGCTACGAGCTGCGCTGCACGGCGCCGATCGCCTATGACATCGACTACTGCCGCTCGCTCGGCTACTCCGCCGTCAAGTTCCTCATGCAGGGCGACACGGGCGCGATCATCACGATCCAGGACAATCAGGCGGTGCCGATGCGCTTCGACGAGATTCGCGACCCCGAGACGGGCAAGACGAAGGTGCGCAAGGTCAACATCGGCTCCGTCCACTACCGTATCGCGCGCGGTTTCATGATGCGTCTCGAAAAGGGCGACCTCGACGATCCGGGACTTGCGAATGCCTACCGCATGACGCAGGAGGAGTTCAAGGAACGCTACTCCTATCTCTTTGACGGCGACGCCGCAGAGTAATTTCGCCACAGAAATGTTCAAGGACGATGGTGTGAAACGAAAAAGTTTCGCATTATCGTCCTTTTTTTCTATTTTAGGTATTGACGCGCCCGCTCCTTTGCCGTATAATACCGTATTGTCAGTGCAACACACGACAGAACATCGCGGGGTGGAGCAGTCGGTAGCTCGTCGGGCTCATAACCCGAAGGTCACAGGTTCAAGTCCTGTCCCCGCAACCAATAGCATATCATGGGTAGGTGGCCGAGTGGTTAAAGGCAACAGACTGTAAATCTGTCATCTTCGGATTACGATGGTTCGAATCCATCCCTGCCCACCACTTTTTATCGCGGGGTGGAGCAGTCGGTAGCTCGTCGGGCTCATAACCCGAAGGTCGCAGGTTCAAGTCCTGTCCCCGCAACCAAGTCTGTGCGCTGGTGTAGCTCAGTCGGCAGAGCGTATCCTTGGTAAGGATAAGGTCACCAGTTCAATCCTGGTCATCAGCTCCATATAACGGCGGCATAGCTCAGTTGGCTAGAGCATGCGGTTCATACCCGCAGTGTCCGGAGTTCAAATCTCTGTGCCGCCACCATTTTGCTTGATCCCCCCGCAACGGGGGTTCTTTTATGCTTTCAGGGAGCACTCCGGTGTCTCCTTAGGGAAAATGTACTTCATGCGTTGACAGCATTTTCCAAGTATGATAAATTGATACGAGTGATTTCGTGTCATGAAAACTAACAAGGAGAGTCGATATTCATGCGCAACAACATTACGCTTGAGTGCACGGAGTGCCATAGCCGCAACTATCGCACGAACAAGAACAAGAAGAACAATCCGGATCGTCTGGAGTTCAGCAAGTACTGCAAGTTCTGCCGCAAGCACACGCCGCACAAAGAGACGAAGTAAGCGCCCGCATCATGGGAAAGATTGTGAAATTCCTGCGGGAAGTCGTCGCCGAGATGAAGAAGGTCTCGTGGTCGACGCGGCGCGAGCTGGTCACCTACACCGGTGTTGTCGGCATTGCGATCGTCGTCGTCTGCGCGCTCATCTGGATCTGCGACACTATTTTTGCGCGCATCTTTCAGGTTATCCTGCATTACTAGACGGGGTGAGGGACATGGCAGACAAGGAAGAACTCAATCTCCGGCAGGCAAATCCGCATCGCGCATGGTATGTCATCCACACCTACTCGGGGTATGAGAACAAGGTCAAGGCAAACCTTGAACGCCTCATGCACTCGGCGAGCATGAGCGAGATGATCTTTAACGTCGTCGTGCCCGTGGAGAACGAGATCGAGGTCAAGGACGGCAAGGAAAAGGTCGTCCCGCGCAAGGTATTCCCGGGCTACGTCCTCGTTGACATGATTGTCGATGAGCACTCGTGGTACGTCGTGCGCAACACGACGGGCGTCACGGGCTTTGTCGGCTCGGAGAAGCACCCCATTCCGCTGACGGCGGAGGAGGCGGAACGCATCCTCTCCGGCTCGGTGGGCGGGGCACCGAAACGCCGCGCCAAGGTGGATGTCGGTGACACGGTGCGCATCATCTCGGGCGCATTCGAGGACTACGCGGGCAAGATCACGTCGATCGACACGTCGAGTATGCGCGTGCAGGTCGATGTGGACGGAACCCCACTGGATGTCGAGATCGATCAGGTCGAACGGATCTGAGATCAGATATACCGCTGATTTTTCACCGAAAGGAGGTGAATGTGGATGGCAAAGAAGGTTGCGCGTGTCGTAAAGCTGCAGGTTCCTGCGGGGAAGGCGACACCGGCTCCTCCGGTCGGACCTGCGCTTGGTCAGGCGGGCGTCAATATCATGGCATTCGTCAAGGACTTCAACGAACGCACGGCGAAGCAGGCGGGGCTCATCATTCCGGTTGAGATCACAGTCTTTGAGGATCGTTCCTTTACCTTTATCACGAAGACCCCTCCGGCAGCAGTTCTGCTGAAGAAGGCGGCGGGCATTGAAAAGGCGTCGGGCGAGCCGAACAAGACGAAGGTCGCAAAGCTCCCGCGCGCGAAGGCACGCGAGATCGCAGAGTCCAAGATGCCAGATCTGAACGCCGCATCGATCGAGGCGGCAACGTCCATGATCGAGGGCACGGCCCGCAGCATGGGCATTGAGATCACGGACTAATTGTCCGTGACCAAGTGGAAGGGCGTACGCCCGTTATGACCACGAAGGGAGTTATTCATGGCAAAGGTTGGTAAGAAATACCAAGACGCTGCGAAGCTGATCGAGAGCGGCAAACTCTACACTTCGCAGGAAGCGATGGAACTCGTCAAGAAGACGGCAACGGCCAAATTCGACGAGACCATCGAGCTGCACGTGCGCCTCGGCGTCGATCCGAAGTATGCGGATCAGCAGGTGCGCGGCGCCCTTGTCCTGCCGCATGGCACGGGCAAGACCCAGCGCGTGCTCGTCTTTGCAAAGGGCGAGAAGGTCGCTGAGGCTGAGGCAGCAGGAGCTGACTTCGTCGGCTCGGATGAGATCGTGCAGAAGATCCAGGGCGGATGGCTCGACTTCGATGTTGCTGTCGCTACACCCGACATGATGGGCACGGTCGGCCGCCTCGGTAAGGTTCTCGGTCCGCGCGGACTCATGCCGAATCCGAAGCTCGGCACGGTCACGATGGATCTGAAGAAAGCCATCGGCGAAATCAAGGCAGGTCAGGTGGAGTACCGCACGGACAAGGCGGGCAACGTCCACGTTCCCATTGGGAAGGCCTCCTTTGATGCGGAGAAACTCCGCGAAAACTATCAGGCGATCATCGACACGCTGATCCGCGTGAAGCCGGCAGCGGCAAAGGGGCAGTACATCCGCTCCATCACCGTTGTGGCGACGATGGGACCCGCCGTCCCCGTTGCGCTTAGCTAATTTTAGCGGCGCACGGAATTTCCCCGGGCTGTAGACAGCAGGTTTGCGCAAGCATCTAACGACATAGTCGCCTGCCGAGGTCGGACGTGAATTTGAACATTCATCTCCGGCAGGATAGCAGCCGGAGATTTTTTGTGCGAGAGCACCGACACGAGAGGGGCTCTTACATGCCCCCCATCGGCTCGCTATGCCGTTATTTCCCCAAATCCTTCCCCGTTATGACGGGGAGCGGTCAACGTCAGCCAATTACACATTGCTGGCGCTCGTGTTCTTGGGACGTTTTCCCATACGATCTGTTACCCAATCAGCTTCGTCCCGTGGACTTGCTTCTTGGACAGGTCAGCAAGGGGGACCGCGGAAGCGGTGGAAGGGGCAAAAAAAACGGCCATCATACGAGGTTTTCACCTTCGTGCAACACACATCAGATGAAAGGAGGGAAATGATTACATGGCAGATCACAAGAAAGAAGTCATCGTCGAGAAGCTGAAAGAGCAGCTCTCCTCGGCGAAAGGAGCTGTCTTTACGACGTACAGCGGTCTCACCGTTGCACAGGATACGGAGCTGCGCCGCGAGCTGCGCGCTGCGGGCGTCTCCTATCACGTCGTAAAGAACACGATGCTGCGCCGTGCGGCAGATGCGCTTGGTCTTGAGGGGCTCGATCCGCACCTTGAGGGCACGACCGCATTTGCGTTCTCGGCAGACGATGCCGTCGCTCCGGCGAAGGTCATCTGCGGCTACATCAAGAAAAACAAGCTCGACGAGAAGGGGATCCTGTCCGTCAAGGTCGGTACCGTTGAGGGCAAGGTCATCGAGACGGCTGAGGTTCAGGCGCTCGCATCGCTCCCGTCGCGCGAAGAGCTTATCGCAAAGCTCATGGGCAGCATGAATGCGCCGATCTCGAACACGGTCAACGTACTGCAGGGCGTTATCCGCAATGCCGTCTATGTGCTTGAGGCTGTGCGTGCGCAGAAGGCATCCGCATAAACATACGATTGAGAGAGAATTTACATACTATTGGAGGTATACAGCATGAACAAGGATCAGATTCTGGAAGCCATTGAGAACATGACCGTTCTCGAACTCTCCGAGCTCGTGAAGGCAATGGAGGAGAAATTCGGTGTCAGCGCAGCTGCACCGGTCGCAGTTGCTGCTGTCGGCGGCGCTGCTCCGGCTGCGGGCGGCGAGGAGAAGACGGAGTTCACCGTCGTTCTCGCAGCAGCAGGCGACAAGAAGATCAACGTCATCAAGGCCGTTCGTGAGGCAACGGGTCTCGGTCTGAAGGAAGCGAAGGAGCTCGTTGACGGCGCACCGAAGCCGGTCAAGGAGAATATCGCCAAGGCTGAGGCCGAAGAGCTCAAGAAGAAGCTCGAAGAGGCTGGCGCAACGGTCGAGCTGAAGTAATCTAAGTTTTTTCTCTTCCCCATAACTTTCTCCGTTTGGCGGGGAAGGGGGACAAATAGGGACTGTGCATGAGGTGAGAACCATCATGCACAGTCCTTTTTGTCTCTTGACGGGACTTTTGCAATAGAGTTATAATAATCATGGGACGATTGTGCGTGGCAGGTGACTGTCATGCACCGGAAGCATGGGAAGACGGTGCATCGTATGATTTTTTACGGCGAAAAGCAAAAGCCCCTATTGGATGAAGAACGTTCCGTGTCGGAGGAGATGGATACGGGCGAGCTCGCTGCCGATGGGGACACCTACGCAGACGAGACGGCAGAAAACAGCATCTACGACGGCTGCTCGGATGAGGACCTCCTCGCCCGCATTCGCGGTGAGCGCGGTGATGAGGCACTCGACTATCTCATCAACAAATACCGTAACTTCGTGCGCTCCAAGGCACGCTCCTACTTCCTCATCGGTGCAGACCGAGAGGACATTGTACAGGAGGGCATGATCGGCTTTTTCAAGGCGATACGTGACTATCGTCCGGACAAGCTCTCATCGTTTCGCGCGTTTGCGGAGCTGTGCGTGACGCGCCAGATCATCACGGCGATTAAGACGGCGACGCGGCAGAAACACATCCCGCTCAACTCCTACGTCTCACTGAATAAGCCCATCTACGATGAGGACTCTGACCGCACCCTGCTCGACGTGCTCTCCGGTGCGCGCATCAGCGACCCCGAGGAGCTCGTCATCAGTCACGAGGAGTTCATCGACATCGAGCAGAAAATGGAGGAAATCCTCAGCGATCTTGAGTGGCGTGTCCTCATGAGCTACCTCGACGGCAAATCCTATCAGGAGATCGCCGTCGACCTGCATCGTCAGGTTAAGTCCATCGACAATGCTCTGCAGCGCGTCAAGCGGAAACTTGAGAAATACATGGAGTCACGCGGGGACGATCTTGACATCGGGACAGTCTATCGCGGACTGACGACCATCAACCGCATGGGACGCGCACAGGAATAAAGAAAACACAAAGGTCGGGCAGCCGGTCTTTTGTTTTATATGAATATCATTTTCTATGCTATAATGAAAAAGTCGTGGAAGAATAGGAGGCATGACCATGTGGAAAAAATTTTCATCCATCCTGCTGACGGTACTGCTCTGTCTCGCCTGTGCCGTGGCGTCCGCACAGGCGGCAGAGGACAGCACACCGAGAGCGGCTGCGCCGCAGGAAAAGCCGAGCCGCATTGAACTCGTGATGATCCTCGACAGGAGTGGATCCATGCACGGGTTGGAGGCGGACACCATCGGCGGCTTTAATGCGATGATCGAGAAGGAGAAGAAGCTTGGCATCGACGTGCGCGTGACGACGGTGCTCTTTAACGACAAGATTGACCGCCTCTACGAGCACAGGGCGATCCAGAGCGTGCGCCCGCTGACCGAGCGGACGTATGAGACGGGCGGCACGACGGCACTCCTCGACGCCGTCGGTGATACCATCCTGCGCATGGAGCAGTCGGGCGCGGCGGACAGGCAGGGGACAAAGGTGATCGTCGTCATCATCACGGACGGCATGGAGAACGCGAGCACCGAGTTCACCAAGGCAAAGATCAAGGAACTCATCTCGGACAAGCAGGAAAAGGCGGGCTGGGACTTCATCTACCTCGGTGCGAACATCGACGCGGCTGAGGAAGCAGACGCCATTGGGGTGCGCAAGGCGAACGCCGTGACGTACAAGAACACATCGAGCGGCGTCCGTGCGAACTACGATGCAGTAGGTGTCTACGTCGCGGAGCGCGCCAGCGGCGATAAGGAATCCGGTGCGTGGAAGGATCATGTCGAGCGGGATACGGGAAAATAAGTCGTCGATGGTTGACAATTTCCTGCTGACGATGTATCCTATGAAATGTAATCTATATATAATAGAACTGAATTGATGGGGAGAGGCGGCAGGCTGTGTGCCTCGCTGGGGGAGTATCTATTTTTAGGAGGAATCGGAATGAAAAACTGGAAGAAAATGCTGGTCGCTTCGCTTGCATGCTCAGCGGTCTTGGGACTGTCCTCGTACAGCCCCGCAGAGGCTGCGTACGAGCTCAATCCTGAGGTCAAGACGGCGACGCCGGCACTCATGGAGGCGTCGGAAATCGGCGTCCTGAAGTACAACAACCCGCAGATGGCAAACTACGCGAACAAGGACGCCATCGTTGTTGCGAGCTTCGGCACGACGTTCAAGGACACGCGTGAGAAGACGATCGAGGCGACGGTGCGCGACATCCAGGCAGCGAACCCTGGTGTAAAGGTCGTCACGGCATTTACCTCCCATATCATCATCGACCGTATCGCGGCAAAGGAAGGCAAGCACTATCCGACGCCCGAGGAGGCACTGACGCAGCTCAAGGCAGAGGGCTACTCCCGCGTCGCACTGGTCTCGCTCGACGTCATTCCGGGCATGGAGTACTCCTACGTCAAGGCGGTTTACAACGAGTACAAGGATCAGTTCAAGACGATGACCTGCGGCACCTCCCTCATGTACTGGCAGGGACAGGAAAATCAGGCGGACGACGTGACGGAGTTCATCAAGGCGGTCTCGACGCAGTTCCCGGCGCTGGGCAAGGATGAGGCACTCCTCCTCATGGCACACGGCACGCCGCACGTTTCCAACGCCTATTATTCCGTGATCCAGGCAAAGCTTAACGAGCTCGGCTATAAGAACGTCTACGTCTACACAGTCGAGGGCTGGCCGAGCTTGGAGACGATCCTGCCGAAGCTCAAAGAGAACCACATCAAGATGGTTACGCTCATGCCGATCATGATGGTTGCGGGCGATCATGCGCACAACGACATGGCGGGTAAGGATTCGGATTCGCACAAGAGCATCCTTGAGAGCCAGGGCTTCAAGGTCAACACCTATCTGCACGGCCTCGGTGAGAACCAGGCGATTCGCGCTGCCTTCGTGGAGCGTGCCAACGACGCATGGGATGCGCTGCAGGGACGCAAGGGGGCGGATGCAGACCACATCAAAATGATGAAGTAATACAGCGTATCAGCTCAGAGCCTGTCGTAGGAGCATCTGCTTCTGCGGCAGGCTCTTTTCTTTATGGGGATACCCTGTTATAATAAATGGCACGAAACGTAAGAGAACGGTGGACAGGAGTACGCGAATGAAGATTGCAGTCGTCGGAACGGGAATGATCGCACGCGAGGCGCTTGGGGCGCTGCGGATGGTGGGAGGTGTGAAGATTCCCGTGCTCTGTGCACGCCCGCACAGTAGGGAAAAAGCAGAACACATGGCGCAGGAGTTTGACATCCCGCACGTCGTGACCGACTACGCAGAGCTGCTCGCATCCCATGCGGCCGACTTTGTCTACCTCGGCATTGTGAACAGCGCACATTTCGACTACGCACGGCAGGCAATCTCGGCGGGCTGGAATGTCATCGTGGAGAAGCCCTTTGCCTCGACCCTCGCAGAGACGGAGGAGCTGATCGCGCGCGCCCGTGCGGCACAGAGCTACGTCTTTGAGGCAATGACGCCGCTCTATATGCCGAACTTTCGCGGCATCGTGGAGCGGCTGCCCCTGCTCGGCCTCGTCCGCCTCGTGCAGGCGAACTTCTCCCAGTACTCGAGCCGCTACGACCGCTACCTCGCGCGCGACGTTGCCCCCGCATTTGACCCTACCTGCTCGGGCGGCGCACTCTATGACCTGAACGTCTACAACCTAGCGCTCATCATTGCACTCTTCGGACGCCCGCTGTCCGCGTCTTATCTGGCAAATATCGGATTCAACGGCATCGACACATCAGGGGTGATGACCCTGCGCTACGACGGCTTTTGCGCCTCATCGGCAGCGGCGAAGGACAGCAGCAGCCCCTCCTTCCTCATGATCCAGGGTGAGAACGGGTGGATTCGCACCGACGGCACGCCGAACGAACTGCGCTCCTTCACCATCGGCCTGCGCGGTGCGGAGCCCGAGACCTTCGCCCTGAACCGCCACGAGCACCGCATGGTGCATGAGTTTGAGGAGATGCAGCGCATATACCAGCAGCGGGACTACACTGCCGTGGAGGACGGATTTGCCGTGACGCGCGCGGTGATGGCGGTCATGGAAAAGGCACGCCTGATGGCGGGCATCCAGTTTCGGGCGGACTGATACATGGACAATGACATGATGATCGAGATGGAACATCTCGTCAAAACGTTTCCGCATACCGATGAAAAAAAAGAGAGCGCATGGAAGACCGCCGTCAATGATGTATCGCTCTCCGTACGGCGCGGCGAGGTGTTCGGCCTCCTCGGCCCGAACGGCGCAGGCAAGACGACAATCATTCGGATGCTCACCATGCAGACCCGTCCGACGAGCGGACGCATCCGCATCGGCGGAGAGGACATCCATGCGGCAGAGCGCAGCGTCAAGGCACAGATTGGTGTCGTACCGCAGCACGTGAACTTTGATCAGGAACTCACCGTCTGGGACAATATGGAGCTGCACGCGCGCCTGCATCACATGGAGCGTGCGGAGCGCACGGCACGCATCGAGGAGCTCCTGACGGAGATGTCGCTCATGGAGGTGCGCAACGACGGTGTGCGGCAGCTCTCAGGCGGGATGAAGCGGCGGCTGCTCATTGCGCGTGCGCTCATCCACCGTCCGCGCGTCCTCTTTCTCGACGAGCCGACCGTTGCCCTCGATCCGCAGATTCGCCGCCACATCTGGGATGTGGTGCACGGCATCGCAGCGCGCGGCGTGACCGTCCTCCTCACCACACACTACATCGAGGAGGCAGAGGCGCTCTGCGCACGCGTCGCCATCATCAATAAGGGGCAGCTTGTCGACTTGCAGACGCCGCAGGACTTCTGCGAGGCACTGGGGAGACACGCCGTGGAGTGGGATGGGGCGGACGGACGCGCCTACCGCTTTTTTCATACACAGGAGGAGGCGCGCAGCTATGCGCGCGGCATCGAGGATACGATGGCGCGTGTGCTCCTGCGCCCGACGAATCTGGAGGACGTCTTTATCGAGCTGACGGGACGGAAGGAGGGGCTCTGATGCTTGGCGATATATGGACGGTGTTTTGGCGCGACTGGATCGTGCTGCGCCGCCGCCTGAAAAAATATATCCTGAGCCGCATGGTCTCGCCGCTCATGTTCCTCATCGCCTTCGGCTGGGGGCTCGGGCGGAGCATCGACGTCGGCGGCGGCTCGTACATCGATTTCCTCGTACCGGGGCTGCTCGCGATGAACTCCATGAACATCAGCTTTAACAGCATCATCCCCGTGCATGCGGAGCGCATCTACCATAAAAGCCTTGAGGAGTACCTTATCGCCCCCATCCGTCCCGATGCCTACGTCATCGGCAAGGTCGCGGGTGCCGTGCTGCGCGGCCTGATCTCCTCGGCGATCATCATCGGACTGAGTTATCTCTTTGGTGCACATTTCTCCGTCACGCCGCTCTTTCTTCTCGTCCTGACACTGAACTGTGCGATTTTCGCGGAGATCGGCTTTCTCGCGGCGCTGTATATCTCCACCTACGAGGAGATGGGGCAGGTCAACCTCTACGTTCTCCTGCCCATGTCGTTCCTCTGCGGGACATTCTTCTCCACGGCGGCACTGCCGGATGCGGTGCGTTATCTCGTGGAGATCCTCCCACTGACACATACGAGCTACCTCCTGCGCAGCCTCAGCGGGGCAGGGGACTACTCCGTTATCTCGCTTGCCGTCGTCGTGCTCTACGCCATCCTCGGCATCGTCGCCGGTACATGGAAATTCCGCCGACTGACTGACTAAGCAATCACTCATATCACTCAGAGGACAATCATGCTCAGGCATATCTTTCATCACAGCGGCGCAGCAGAGGGCTGCGCGCACTTCTGCTGCACGCGCGTCGAGGACTTCGGCGTCTCCTACGGGACATTTGACGTCTTCTCGCACGTCAATCTGCACTTTCACTGCGGTGAGCTCACCGCCATCATCGGCCCGAACGGCGCGGGAAAATCAACCCTCCTGCGCGCCATCCTCGGCGAGGTGCCGCACACGGGACACATCCGCTTCGTCGACGCCGAGGGGCGCCATACCGGCCGCCCCGTCATCGGCTACGTCCCGCAGTACCTCCGCCTCGACGTGAGCGCACCGACCACCGTCATGGATCTCTTTATGGCGTGCATCACGGCGCGCCCCGTCTGGCTCTGCCCCGCACGTCGCTATCGTGCACGTGCCACGCAGAGCCTTGCGCGCGTGCGGGCGGAGCACCTCATCGACCGCCGCCTCGGCGCACTCTCGGGCGGAGAACTGCAGCGCGTTCTCCTCGCGCTCGCGCTCGACCCCATCCCGAACCTGCTCCTCCTCGATGAGCCCGTCTCGGGCGTTGATCAGCGCGGACTGGCACTCTTCTACGAGATCGTCGCGGAGCTGCGCGCCAAGGAGGATCTCGCGATCCTCCTCATCTCGCATGACCTCGGCATGACGGCACGCCATGCGGACAAGGTTGTCCTGATGAACCACGGCATCGCGGCGGCCGGTACGCCCGAGGAGGTCTATCGCTCTCCGGCGATGGAGCAGATCTTCGGCATTCTGCCCGACCTCAGCAGTCTGCGCGCGCCGACGGAGAAGCGCACGGCAGGAGAGGAGGGGACGGCATGGAACTGATCTATCACGTCATGGACACACTCCTGCCCTTTTCGTGGACAGAGTATACCTTTATGAAGAATGCGCTTCTCGCCGTCCTACTCATGACGCCGCTCTTCGGGCTCCTCTCGACCATGGTCGTCTCAAGCCGCATGGCGTTCTTCTCGGACTCGCTCGGCCACGGCGCATTTACGGGTATTGCCGTCGGCGCGCTCGTCGGCATCGTCTCGCCGCTCACCGCGCTCATCACCTTCTCGATCGCCTTTGCCCTCCTCATCACCTACATCAAGCATCGGACGGCGGCATCGGCAGACACCGTCATTGGCGTATTCTCCTCGACTGCCATTGCCGTCGGCCTCATGGTCATGAGCCGAGGCGGCGGCTTCTCAAAATTCTCCCCGCTCCTGATCGGTGACATCCTGAGCATCACGCCGTCCGACCTCGCGGGACTGCTCACCGTCGATCTCCTCGTCGTACTGGTCTGGGCTGCCCTCTTCAACCATCTGCTTCTGCTCTCCGTCAACCCGTCACTCGCCCACAGCCGCGGCATCTCCGTCGTACGCATCGAGGCGGCATTTGCCGCCCTGCTCGCCGTCGTCGTCGCCGTCAGCATCCAGTGGGTCGGCATCCTCATCATCAATGCACTCCTCGTCCTGCCGGGGGCAGCCGCACGCAACGTGACGCGCAGTGTCAAGGAGTACCACCTCATCGCCATCCTCACCGCCCTCGTTGCGGGCATCGTCGGGCTCTTTTCCGCCTACTACCTCGGCATCGCGGCCGGCGCGGCCATCGTCGCCGCCGCCGCCCTCATCTTCTTCCTCTCGCTCGCACTCCGTACACGCGTGCAGCGGTGATCTGGTTTTTTTCATTGAATTGTGTTAAGATAAGGACGAATGTAAATGCAGAGAAGGAGGAGCTCATGAACATTACGATTGGCAGCGATCATGGAGCCGTGGATCTCAAAGAAGAAATCAAGATGGTGCTTCACGAATTCAGTGACATCCAGGTGGCGGATGTCGGCACCTTTGGCAAAGAGTCGGTGGACTATCCCGACATCGCGGAGAAGGTCTGTGCCGACGTCGTTTCCGGCAAGGCGGATCGTGGCATTGTCCTCTGTGGCACGGGGATCGGCATCTCCATCGCGGCAAACAAGATCGACGGCATCCGCGCCGCACTCTGCGGCGACGTCTACTCGGCGATCATGTCGCGGAAACACAACGACGCAAACGTCCTCGCCATGGGCGGACGCGTCACGGGCATCGGCCCGGCGGGTGAAATCGTGCGCGCATGGGTCTGCACGGAGTTCGAGGGCGGCCGCCACGCCCGCCGCGTCGACAAGATCATGGCACTTGAGCAGCAGAAGGACAGCTAACAGCTAGGGGAGATCACACATGAGCATTATGGGCACGCTGAAACAGTCAGACCGGCAGGTCGCGGAGGCAATTGATCACGAGCTCAACCGTCAGCGGACAAAGCTCGAACTCATCGCCTCGGAGAACATCGTCAGCCGTGCCGTCATGGAGGCACAGGGCAGCGTCCTCACCAACAAATACGCCGAGGGCTACCCCGGCAAGCGCTACTACGGCGGCTGCGAGTACGTCGATGTCGCAGAGCAGCTCGCCATCGACCGCGCAAAGGAACTCTTCGGCGCGGCATGGGCGAACGTTCAGCCCCACTCGGGCGCACAGGCGAACATGGCGGTATTCTTCGCCCTCCTGCAGCCGGGTGACACCATCTTCGGCATGAACCTCACGGACGGCGGACACCTCACGCACGGCAGCCCCGTCAACATCTCCGGCACCTACTACAAGGTCATCCCCTACGGCGTTGACCGCGAGACCGAGCGCATCGACTACGACGCCCTCGAAAAACTCGCTGCCGAGCACCATCCGCGCATGATCATCGCGGGCGCATCAGCGTATGCACGCATCATCGACTTTGAGCGCATCGCCGCCATCGCCAAAAGCGTCAATGCCATCTTCATGGTCGACATGGCACATATCGCGGGGCTCGTCGCAGCGGGGCAGCACCCCAGCCCCGTCCCCTACGCCGACATCGTCACCACGACCACGCACAAAACCCTGCGCGGCCCGCGCGGCGGCCTCATCCTCGGACGCGACGAAGAACTCGGGAAAAAGATCAACAAGGCCGTATTCCCCGGCATCCAGGGCGGCCCTCTGATGCACGTCATCGCGGCCAAGGCCGTCGCCCTCGGCGAGGCACTGCAGCCCTCGTTCAAGGAGTACGGCGCACAGGTCGTCAAGAACGCCGCCGCGCTCGCCGACGAACTCACGAAGCTCGGCTACCGCATCGTCTCGGGCGGCACGGACACGCACGTCATGCTCGTTGACCTCACGAACAAGGACATCACGGGCAAGGAAGCGCAGACCCTCCTCGACGAGGTCAACATCACAGCGAACCGCAACACCATCCCGTTCGAGCCGCGCAGCCCGTTCGTCACGAGCGGCATCCGTCTCGGCTCGCCCGCACTCACCACGCGCGGCTTCCGCGAGGAGGACATGCGTGAGGTCGCACGCATCATCGCGCACGTCCTCGATGCACCGACGGACGAGAGCCGCCGCGCAGAGGCACGCCGCCGCGTCGATGCATTCTGCAAAAAATATCCGATCTATGAACATCTCGGGGAGAACTAAGGAAGCATTGATAAAATGAGGTCTGCCAGATTGGCGTAGATTTTTTGTCCGATTGAGGCAGCAAACCGGACGCATAGCGAGGGCTATGTGGAGGATTTGCTAACGAAAAGCGGGCGAAAAAGATGCGTCAAGATGGTTGTGCCGAATTTATCAGTGCTTCCCTAACTTCCCCGTGGAAAGGAAACATCCCATGGCTGACACATTCCGCCCGTCCGACATACCGACACTCCACCTCGTCGATCATCCGCTCATCCAGCACAAACTGACCATCATGCGCCGCAAGGAAACGGGGACAAAGGAATTCCGCGAACTGCTCTCGGAGATCGCCATGCTCATGGCATACGAGATCACGCGCGACTTCCCCCTGCGCGACGTGGAGATCGAGACCCCTGTCGCACATTGCCATGCAAAAATGCTCGCAGGCAAAAAACTCGGCATCGTCCCGATCCTACGCGCAGGCCTCGGGATGCTCGACGGCATCCTGAACCTCATCCCTGCGGCACGCGTCGGACACATCGGACTCTATCGCGACCCCGAGACACTTGCCCCCGTCGAGTACTATGCAAAGCTCCCGCGCGGCATCGAGGATCGCACTCTCATCGTACCTGACCCCATGCTCGCCACGGGCGGCAGTGCGTCGGCAGCACTCACCATGCTCAAGGACAAGGGCGCGCGCAGCATCATCCTCATGTGCCTCGTCTCCGCTCCTGAGGGCATCCGCCGCGTCGCGGCAGACCACCCCGACGTACCGATCTACGTTGCGGCAGTGGACGACTGCCTCAACGAGCACGGCTACATTGTACCGGGGCTCGGCGATGCGGGCGACCGCATCTTCGGAACACTCTAAGCTGCCCACCCTCGCGCGCGAGCGGTGGAGGGGGCGCCTGTCGGATAAGACATTAAAGCCTGTTGCATGAAGCTTTTTAGCTTCGTGTAACGGGCTTTTCTATTGTTGTCTGATTCATTAAAAAGCGGAACCGTAACATTTGTTTCTAGGAATAAAGTCATGAATGTGTTAATATAAAGTATAAACTGGCGATAACTATATTAAGAGTATCTATAAGGACAGCAATACGCGCAGACAGAAGGAAATGTGCGAATGAATCAGATGAACATAAAACATGTAACGAACGCGCATCGCGTGAAAAAACGACTGCTGACCGCAGGCCTTACCGCCCTCTGTGCCGTGAGCTGCATCCCCGCCGTGCACGCCGCCGAAAAGGCAGCAGAGAAGACGACAGAGAGTATATGGGTCGCACGCTATACATTTGACGGAGAAAATCCCGTGACCGATGCCGAGCTGCGGGACATCCTCGCGCCGCATCGCCACCATGAGGCGACGCTCTCCGACCTTGAGGCGCAGGCGGAGGAGATCACGAAGTACCTGCGGGACAAGGGCTACTTTGTCGCGTTTGCCTACCTCGCACCGCAGGAATTTCGTGACGGCGTCGTCACCTTTACCATCGTACCGGGACGCTATGGCGAGATCATCATCAACAACGAGACCTACGTGCACGATCGGGCGATCCTGCGCGAGATGGGCGTCGCACCGGGGCAGATCATCGACAAGAACGAACTCAGCCGCGGCGTCTGGCTCACCAACGACATGAACCGCATCGAGGCAAACACCAAACTCAAGGCGGGCAGCGAGCCGGGGACGACCGATCTCATTGTCAACGTCAAGAACAAGGGACACCGCATGTGGGGCTACCTTGGCGTGGACAACGGCGGCTACCGCTACACGGGGCGCTACCAATACAGCGCATTCTTCAACTACGCAAGCCCCTTTCGCGAGGGGGACATCTTCTCCATCGGCGGCGTCATGTCAAACGACAAGATGTGGTCGGGCTCCGTCTCCTACAGCACGCCGGTCTGGCGGCAGGGCGAGCGGCTCGGCATCAGCTATGTGCGATCCTTTTACTCCCTTGGCGGCACATTTTCCTCCATGGATTTCGTGGGCTCGTCACAGAGCATCGGATTCAACTGGCAGCACAACTTCCGCCGCAGCCGCGACCTCAACCTCTACGGCTCCGTGCGGCTCGACTTCAAGAGCATGGGCAGCGAGGCGCGGCAGATGTCCTTCCGTGACCCGAAACACGCCCGCAACTGGGTGTTCGGCATCAATGGGGACAACCTCGACCGCTTCCTGACGGGCGGGCGCAACACCTTCTCGCTCTCCTATACGCGCGGCAACGTCATGATCAACGAGCCCATGCAGCGGCTCAACGACGCGGTGACGGGGCGCACGGCAGGGCATTTCGGCAAGTGGAACCTCGACCTCACGCGGCTCCAGCACATCGACGATCGGCTTGCCCTCTACCTCAGCTACAGCCGCCAGTGGGCGGAGAAAAACCTCGACTCCTCGGAGAAATTCTCCCTCGGCGGGCCGAGCGGCGTACGCGCCTATCCCGTCAGTGAGGCGTCGGGCGACGACGGCTGGAAATGGACGGCGGAGCTGCGGTGTAACGTACCGACGCGCGAGGGCGATACCAACGTCTGGCAGATGATCGTATTCGTCGATGGAGGACATGTGAGCATCTACCATGAGGGCTATCCCGGCTATACGGGACCGGACAGCCGCAGCCTGTATGGGGCAGGCCTCGGCGTCAACTGGAGCAATGATGATAACTGGGTCGCTCGTGTAAACTACGCGTGGAAGCTTGGGCACGAGCCTGCGGTCTCGGACAGTGACCGCAGCGGACGCTTCTGGTTTCAGGTCTATAAATTCTTCTAAACGGTGATCTTCCTTGAGATTTCACCAGCCCCCATAGCCTCCTCGTTCGACGGGAGAAGCTAACGGCAACACCACAGCCTCTCCCGTTCGATGGGAGGCAGAACGGCAAACACACCCATAGCCTCCCCCGTTTGACGGGGGAGGGGGACCGCTTGCGGTGGTGGGAGCACCATAAAGAAGAATCAACAGAGGACAGAGTATAGGGATTCCGACGCACGTCGGACGGTCTTTGGGATAAAGGGGATACGACAATGAGCATCATGAACAGACACCGTCGCGGACGCCTGCGACGCGCCCTGCGCAGCGGCGTCAGTTTCTTTGCAGCAGGGACATTATTGGCGAGCACGGCAGAGCCCGTACTTGCCCTTCCGCAGGGCGGACAGGTCGCGGCCGGCGACGCACAGATCGCCTCGAACGCGGCAGAGATGGCGATCCATCAGAACTCGCAGAACGCCGTCATCAACTGGCAGAGCTTCAACATCGCAGCGGGCGAGCGCGTGAGCGTCCTTCAGCCGAACGCACAGGCGGCCCTCCTGAACCGTGTCCTCGGCAGCAACCCGTCCGAGATCTTCGGACAGCTGCAGGCGAACGGACGCGTCTTCCTCGTCAACCCGGCGGGCGTCTACTTCGCCCCGGGCGCACAGGTCGATGCGGGCGCGATCATCGCCTCCACCATGAACATCACGAATGCGGACTTCATGGCGGGACGCTATAACTTCGTCGGCACAGAGCACGGCGGCAAGGTCATCAACAAGGCATCGCTCGCCGCTCAGAACGGCGGGCTCATCGCCCTCCTCGGCAAGGACGTCGTCAACGAGGGCGTCGTCGTCGCGAAGAAGGGCACGGCGGCCCTCGCAGCGGGCGAGGCGGTCACACTCGACTTTGGCGGCGACGGCAAGGTCGAGGTCGTCCCCACCAAGGCGGCACTGGAACAGGCGGTCACGAACAAAGGTCTCGTCGAGGCAGACGGAGGCCTTGTTTTTATGTCCGCTGCGACAGGCGAAATGCTCACGCGCTCGGCGGTCAATCAGGACGGCATCGTCCGTGCCTCCTCCCTCGCAGACGCGCCGGGTGCGATCCGCATCACGGCGCGTGATGTGAACCTCGGCACGGGCAGCCTGACGGATGCGAGCGGCATGCAGGGCGGCACGATCGAGATCGGCGGCGGCTGGCAGGGCACGGGGACGCTCGCACACGCCGCGAACGTGAGCATCGCGCACGGCGCGGCTCTGCGTGCCGACGCGACGGCGGACGGCGGTGCGGGCGGCACCGTCGCCGTCTGGTCGGACGGCGAGACGCGTTTCGCGGGCGAGATCACGGCGCGCGGCAGGGGCGAGGGCGCGGGCGGCATGGTCGAGACCTCGGGCGCGAAGGTCTGGATCACGGGCGACGTGCGCGCCTCCTCCGAGCGCGGCAAGGCGGGCGAATGGCTGATCGACCCGGGCGACATCGAGGTCAAGACGCGCCACGCGGGCGACCCCCTGCAGGGCAACTCCATGGCGGACGTGCAGAAGGTCACCGACACGCTGAACAACGGAACCTCCGTGAACATCCAGACGGACAATCTCACGGGACCGAACGACAACTCCATCACCGTGTCGAATGCCATCACAAAGACGGCGGGCGGCGACGCGACCCTTTCCCTGAAAGCAACGGGCAGCGTCAACATCAACGCTGACATCACGTCGACGGCGGGCAAGCTCAATGTGGACATCACCTCCGATACGAACCACCGTGCGGGCGGCAGTGTCAGCGTCGCGAGTGGAAAGAATATCAAGACGCTCGGCGGCAATGTCAAGATCGGCGGCGGTCTTGTCGAAGATGGCGTCGGCTTTGCCAACTCGCAGAGTGCGGGCGAAGCGGGCATCATGCTCAACGGCGTCACGATTGACACGACGGACGGCGCCACGGCGAGCGGCAATGTAGAACTTGCAGGCAGCACGACGGCGAACGCGGCGGGCGTATCACTCGCGGGCGCGACAATCACGGCGGGCGCTGGCAAGGTTACGCTCGTCGGAAAATCCACGGGCGGCGGCAAGGGTATCGCCCTCGGCGGGAGCATCACGACGCGCACGGTCGAGCTGCGCACGGACACCATCGACCTCGCGGGACAGATCACGGGCGACAACGATCCTGCGGGCTATGCGAAGGTCTGGACGCTCTCGGACGGGCGCGCGATCAACTTCGGCACGGGCACGGGCGGACTCGACCTCGCGGGCAATACGTTCTCCGGCTCGGGCAAGATCACGAACTTCTACAAGAACATCGTCGGCGACGCGGGGCAGAAGGCGAACATCACCGTCGGCGGCGTCACGTCGGGCAGCGACCTCGAACTAAGCACGGGCGCGGGCACGATGGCGGTCAGCGGTACGGTGGACGTCGCCGCTGGCCATGCGCTGACGCTCGCCTCGAAGGGACAGGTTGCGGGCACGGGCAAAATCACGACCGATGCGCTGCGGCTCGACGCGGCGGATGCCGAGGTCAGCCTCACGGGCGCGAACGCGGTCAAGAACGTCGACGGCAAGGCGAAGAAGCTCACCCTCAAGAACAGCGGCAACCTTGCGGTCGGCGCAGAGACGGGTCTAGTGACGGGCGCGGGCGGCGCGGATATCGACGTCGCGGGCGATTTCACGGTCGGCGGCACGACGCCTCTGGCGGGCGGCGCGGCGGCGCTCAAGAACGGCGCGGGCGCACTGAAGCTCAAGGCTTCGGGCACGCTCGCCGTAGAAGACGGCGCCCAGATCGCCTCGACCGGCGCGGCGGAAACTGCCTTCGAGGCGAATGCCGTCTCCCTCGGCACGGGGGCGAAGGTCAAGACCGCCGGCGGAACGATCGATGTCAAGGCGGATGCGCTGTCTCTCCCTGCGGGAGAGACCGGCGTCCTTTCAAGTGCGAACGGCGCGGTCACGATCGAGACGCGGACGGCGGGCAAGACGATGTCGGTCAATGCGCCGGCAGCGTCGCCTGCGGCGGATATCGCCATGGCGGACCTCTCCTTCATCGACTCGGGCACGGGCACGGTGCAGATCGGCAATGCCCAGACGGGCAACATCGAGATCGGCACGACCGCCGTCCAGGCGCCGCTCGCCGTCATCTCCCGCGACACGGTCAAGGTCACGGGCGCGGTCACGAACACGAACAACAAGGACATGGTGTTCACGGGAAGCAACGTGAACTTCGATGCGGGATCGTCCCTTGCCGCAGGATCGGGCAAGACGACGGTCACCGCCAATGCCGTGAGTCTGGATGGCACGTTCTCCGGAACGGGCGTCTTTGCTGTGCAGAAAAAGACGGCGGGCAACTTCACCGTCGGCGGCACGGGCGCCTTCCTATCGGATGCGGCCATCGGCAAGCTGGCGGCAGGAAACTTCTACAACGTCGCCATCGGCTCGAAGGACAACGCGGGCACGGCGACGATCGGCGAGATCACGGCTCTGCCGAAGTATACGAGCATCCTGACGAACGGCGCCCTCGCCTTCACCGGCACGGTGCATGGCGCGGCGACGGACACGCTCGCCGTGCACGGCGTCGGCCTGACGCAGGCGGCGACGGCGGGCTTCGAGGTCGGCAAGCTCCTGCTCCTCGGCAAGGGCGACATGGTGATCGACTCGCAGCTCAACAAGATCGGGGACATCGCCGCCGACCTCACGGACACGGGAACGCTCACGCTGACCAACAAGACCGATATGCGTGTCACCAAGATCGAGAACCGCAACGTCGATCCCAAGAAGGACGTCGAGGGCATCGAGGCGAAGTCCACGCATATCAAGCTCGACGCGGGCAAGAAGCTCAACGTCGAAGAGAAGATCAAGACGAAGGACGATGCAAAGCTCGAAGCCGACGACATGAACCTCGGCAGCAAGATCAACGTCGGCAAGACGCTTACGCTCGAAAAGGCGACGAAGGCGCAGGCGATCAACATCGGCACGGGCCCGAACGACTGGAACGTCAACAACGCCCAGTACGGCAATATCAAGATCGGCGGCAACGGCCAGAGCGGCGACATCAAGGTCAAGGACACAACCTTCAAGAATCCGTCGGACATCGAGACGACTGGTCATGTCAAGCTCGAAGGAACGAACAAGGCGGGCGCGGACGGCAAGTCCGACATGAAGATCAAGGCACAGACGGCGGAGCTGCCGAATGCAACCGATACGCTCGCCGTCAAGAACCTCGACCTCGACCTCTCGGGCGGCATCGACCTTGGAAACGGCAAGGTGCACGGAGCAGAGGGCGGCAACATCAAGGTCGGCAATGTCCCTACGGGTAAGGACATCGTCATCAGCGACAATGCTGCGGACGCATCGCACGGGGAGTTCCGCATCTCCTATCGCACGATCAACGAGACGCTCGATGGCTTCGGCGGCTTCGACGTCGCGGGCAATCAGCACCTCTATTTCTACGGCGGCACCGTCAAGAAGTCCATTAACGCGGCGGGCAGGCTCGGCGTCGTGGTAAAGGATGATGTCTCCATCGTGGGTAAGGGGACGAAGCTCAAAATCGGTGCGGATACGTCGAGGGCGGGCTATGATCCGGATACGGTCATCACGGGCGGCTTTACCGTGGAACAGGGAAAGACCGTCCACGTCAAGGGCGATGGCGGCACATCGAAGGACAACGGCGCGGAGATCAACATCCAGACGGACGGCGATATTCATCTGGAGCAAGGGGCTGCACTCAAGGTCGAGGGCAACTACGCACAGGCGACGCTCAACTCGCGCGGCGGCAATGTCATTCTGAATGAGGACGCCAAGGTAAAGGTTGTTGATGGCTCTACGCCTGTCTGGGTCGATGTTACGGGCAACAACGTGCAGCTTGACGCAAGGGCGCAGCTCGACTCTGGCACGGACACGGTCGGCGCGCTTCGCGTGCATACGGACAAGATCATCACGCCGACGTTGGACGACAATACGACCAACATCGTCGGCAAGAGCGGCCTCGTCATCACGCGAAAGACGCAGGGCGACCTGACGCTCAACAACGCTGCAGCGGGCGCGGGGCTCCACATCACGAGCGACCAGCTCAACGGCAAGCTCTTCGGCAATCAGTTCTCGGAGCTTGTCCTCGGCGACCAGAGGAGCGACACCGTCACGATCGACGGCCTTGAGGCGAACAACCGCGTCATCGTCAAGACGGCGGAGTCGGGCAAGGCGGTCATCGGCGCGGGCGGACTCAAGGTCGGCACGGACAGCTCGGGCAAGAACTACAAGGTCACGCTCACGACGGGCGCGATCGAGAACACGGGCGGCGCGGGCAAGATGGAGATCGCCACGGGCAGTGCGCTGAACCTCTACACGAACAATATAGCGAACCTCGTCGCGGGTGCGTCGGGCCCCTCCGTCACCGGCGCGGGCACGCTCGGCATCGGTACCTACAGCGGGGCGAAGTCCATCGGCGTCGGCGACGGCGCGGCGGGCGACCTGAAGCTGACGAACGACAAGATGACGAACGTGTTCGGCCCGAACTTCTCGCATTACAGCATCGGCAACGTCGATCCGAAGGGCGGGGAGACCACGCAGGATACGATCAACGTGGCAGGCTCTTCGCTCGGGCAGAACACGACCCTGCAGGCGAAGCACATCAACTTCACGGGCGACATGACGCTTGCCTCGGGCAAGATCCTGACCGTGAACGCATTGCAGGACGCCAGCCAGACGGCGGGCAAGATCAAGACGGACAATCTCGCCGTGATCTCCTCCAGCCTGAACCGCGACGGCTCGGTGGCTGCCGCGGGCGGCAGCATCACCCTCGACAAGGACAACGAGATCGGCACGCTCGCGGCGGACGCCTATGCGGTCAACGTGAAATCGAACAAGCTGACGATCGGCACGATCACGACGCCCTCGGGGGCGCCGGTTCCTTCGCGTACCATTGCGGGCGTCAAGGCGGGCTCTGTCACCTCGGGGGGGACAACGAATAACGGCAACATCAAGCTCGCGGCGGACGAGATGACCTTTAACGAGGCAGTCTTCGGCAAGGGAGCGCTGGAGCTTGAGCAGGCGACGGCGGGGACCGACATCAACATCGGCAAGTCCGGCACGGGGCTGACGGGGCTGACGCTCGGCGCAGATCTCTTCGGCGGCAACAAGATCAAGGACGGCTTCGAGCACGTCTACCTCGGCAGACAGGATGTCTCCGGCAAAGTCAATGTCGGCGGCACCCTGAACTTCGTCGATGCGACGACGATCCGCACCAAGCCCGACGCGGGCACGATCGACATCGACAGCTCGACGAAGATCAATACGAACGGGAATGCGCTGAATCTGGAAGGAAACAAACTGAACACGGCGGAGGGCAGCGAAGTGAGCACGGGCACGGGCGCTCTCACGCTCAAGGCGGACGCCGTCGACCTGAACGGCAAGATGACGGGCAGCAAAGCCCTGAACATCCTTCCGGCGACGCATGGTCGCGACCTCAAGATGGGCGGCAATGTGAATGACCCGAATAAGCTCTCCCTGCTCGACAAGTATTTCAGCGGCAACAACCGCCAGTTCTGGGGCTACGAGATCATCAACATCGGCGACCGCGCAGGCGGTGGAAGGTTATGGCAGAGCGGCTCGATCGATATGCCGTTCCGCGTGAACATCCAGCAGGCGGTCAACAGCAGCTCGGGCAGCGTCAATCTTGCGGGCAATATCAATACGCATGGGCGGGACTTCACCATCGGCAGCCGTGAGGTCAATCTCGACGATACGCATATCAATGCGGACGGCGCAGATCGGAATCATGACGGCAATGTCTCCATCCAGGCGGATACGCTCAATGTGACGAACGGCAGCAGCATCTCGGGGCACGGCGAAGTCTCCTTCGACACCTATTCGCCGAACCAGAGCATCTCCTTCGGTACGCCGGGGGCCGGCGGTGCGCCGTCCAGCCTCGTGCTGGGCAACGATGTCTTCGGCCCGAACGGCCTTTTGAAGAACACGGACGGCGCGAAGTTCAAGAAGATCCGCGTCGGCGGCGACAATGCAGGCAACATCAGCGTCGGCAATGTCGATATTCCCGATACGCTCACGGACGGCCTTGAGATCAAGACGAAGGGCGACGTGACTTCGACGGGCGTCATGAAGAGCGTCCCCGTTCTCGACGTCACGGCGAACAACGTGAACCTCACGGGCGCGAACGAGATCAAGAAGATCGGCAATGTCACGTCGAAGCACGGCGTCAACATCGAGACGGCGAAGGGTACGACGATCTCGGGCAAGGTCACGGGCGAGACGACGCCCATCAGCATCAAGAACTCGGGCGGCGGCGATGTGACCATCGCTTCGGGCGGGCAGATCGTCGGCACGGGCACGTCCGACGTCGTCATCGAGTCGAGGGGCGGATCCTTCAAGAACAAGGCGGGCGCGGACGCCATCAAGACGGCGCCCGGCCACAAGTACGTCGTCCATACGGAAGACTCGGTGAACAACGAGATCAACGGTCTCGTCTTCCAGTTCCGCAAATACGGCGTGGCCTATGATGATCCGCATAAGCCGCAGCCGCCGGCGGGGCAGAACGCGATGTACTACAACTACCAGCCGACGCTCAAGTTCTACTCGACGCGCGCCTACGGCGATGACAACGCGGCCTTCTTCAACTCGACGGCGGGCTTCCATATCGAAGACGACGGCAATCTCAAGCGCCGTGCGCTTGACAAGACGGAGGTCGACTATATCCGTGCCCATGTGATTGACTCGGGCACGCACAATTTCGGCACGACGAAGCTGACAAATGTCAATGCCGACGTTAATACGGCAGACGGCACAGTGACCAATGCAATGACCGATGTCAATATGCGTTCGGGTGCGCATACCTACGGCTCGGATTCGACCATTGCCAATGAGAAAATCACCTATCAGGGACATAACGACCTCAACTACAAGATCACGGTCGACTACCGCATCGTGCCGCGCGTCGTCACGGTTACGGGCAAGACATCGACCGTAAACTACGACGGCAATCCGCACAGCTATACGGGCAACGCGGGCGTCACATTCTCGAACTTCGCGAACAGCCAGACGGAAAATACACCGGGACTTCTCTCGGGTGCTGTTTCCTATACCCCGATTGCGGACGCGACGAAGACGACGGGCTACGCACAGGGCGCTGTCCATGCGGGCGAGTACAGTGTTGACCTGAAAAACAGCACGCTCTCCGCGACGAACTACAAGTTCAAGTACGTTCCGGGCAAGCTCACCATCAAACCCATCGACATCCTCTTCACCGCGCCGAGCGGCGAGCGCATTTACGGCACGTCGAACGACAGCGTGACCATGACATCGAGTACGACGCATACAGGCACGCTCCTTTCGGGTGACAGCTTTGCCAAGTATACGGTCACGGCGACGGACGGCACGAATGATGTTACCGTGCGCACGGGTGTCGGCACTTACACGATGACCTTGAACGGTGCGGCGCTCGCCACGGGCAGCCGCAGCCTTGCGACGGACTACCATATCACGTCCGATCCCGGCACGCTGACGATCAAGAAGCGTGCACTCACCATCACGGCGGGCGACAAGAGCCGCGTCTACGGCGATGCCAATACGACGGCGGGCTATGTCAACAATACGGCGAAGGTCAACGTCGGCGCGACAACCGCGACATCGGGACTCGTCAACGGCGATGCCATCGACGATGTGACGGAGACGATTGACCCGACGGCAACCGTTACGACGAATGCGGGCACGGCAGGTCTTTGGACAAAGGCAAGCGCGGCACACTTCTCGTCGGGCACGGCAAACAATTACAACATCACCTACGTTGACGGACATTTCAACATCACAAAGCGCCCGCTGACACTCCTTGCGGGCGATAAGAGCCGCATCTACGGCACGGCGAACGCGACGGCGGGCTATGTCAATGGCACGAATCTCTTCCGCGTCAAGGCGAGCACGAACCTCGTCAACGGCGATACGGTTTCGACGGTCACGGAGACGATTGATTCGCGTGCGACCGTCACGACGGATGCAGGAACGCCGGGACTCAAGACGAAGATTGCAAATGCCGTATTCGGTACGGGCAATGCCAATAACTACGACATCTCCTACGAGGACGGCAGCTTCACGATTACGCCGCGCGATCTGACACTGCGTGCAGGAAGCAAGACGCGCATTTACGGCACGGAGAACGGCACCGCCGTCTATACGGGCGGCACGTCGAAGTTCCGCGCTGACGCCGCGACGGGGACGACGGGTCTCGTGAACGGCGACACGATCGCCGACGTCACGGAGTCGACGAACGCCCTCATCACGACGAACGCGGGCACGACGGGGCTCAAGACGAAGATCGCGGGCGCGACCTTCGGCGTGGGCAAGGCGTCGAACTACAACATCACCTACGTCGACGGCGGCTTCGACATCACGAAGCGCGACCTCTATATTGATGCAGGAAATAAGACCCGCGCGTACGGCGCAGAGAACAGCATAGCAACCTATACGGGCGGTACGTCGATGATTAACGTACGCACGGCGACGGCGACGACGGGGCTTGCCAACGGCGATACGATTTCTGCCGTCACGGAGACGATTGATCCGACGGTGACCGTCACGACGGATGCAGGAACGACAGGTCTCTGGACACGGGTTTCGGGCGCAACGTTCGGTACAGGGCTGGCTTCCAACTATACGATTCACTACGGAGATGGCAATTTCAGCATCACGCCGCGTGAGGTAAAGGTGACGGCAGGAAATGCCGAGCGCAACTACGGGCAGCCGAATCCCGTCGTGACGGCATACACCGTTGAGCACGGAACGAGTGCAACAAATCGCGGGCTGCTCCCGGTGGATAGCATTCCCATTACGGGAATCACGTCGACCTATGCGCCGTCGATAACGACAACGACCAATGCGGGGACGTATAACAACGTAATCACCATTGACCCATCCTCTGTTACGGGCAGCTATACCGGTGCGACGAATCTTGCAAACTATCGTTTTGTATATGAGCCCGGCACGCTGACCATCAAACCGACGGGCTTTACGCCGAGCACGCCGGGCGGTGTAGCAGTGACGACGAGTACAACGACATCGTCACAGACGACATCCGGCATGACGACGGGCGGCGGCGGTGCATCTGTCGGCACGCAGACGGGCGGCTCCGGCAGCCTCGGCGGCGGCCCCGGACCCAGCATCGGCGGACTGCCTGGCGGTGGCGGCGGTGGTACGGGTGCCGGAGGTGCCGGTGGAGCCGGAGGTGGCGGTGGTGCAGGCGGCGGAACTGTTCCGACGCCGGGCACAACACCGGGCAGCTCGACCACGACGGGCGGCGGCTCTACACCGGGCACGACAACAGGCACAACGACGGGCACAGGTGGATCGTCTGCTTCGAGTACAACAACGGGCGGCGGCACGACGGGCTCAACTACGGGCACGGGCGGAACGTCGACCACAACAGGTGGCTCGTCTACCTCGACGGGCGGCTCCTCGACAAGCACAGGTGGCTCTTCTACTTCAACAGGAGGTCCTTCCTCCAGTTCGGGTGGTTCGTCTACAACTGGTGGATCTTCCTCCAGCTCGGGCGGTTCGTCCACAAGTGGCGGCGGTTCATCCTCCAGCTCGGGTGGATCTTCTTCCGGCACGGGCACGTCGACCAGTGGCGGCTCTACGCCGGGCACTGGCACAGTCCCGGGCACTACACCGACACCGGGCGGCAGCACGGGAGGCTTTAGCTTCACGGGCGGCGGCTCTGGCTCTGTCCCAGGGATGCCCGGCGGCAGCGTCGGCGGCGGTACGGCGATTCCGGGCGGAAGCTCGGGCGGCATCAGTGTCGTTGGCGGCGGCACGGGCAGTATCACCGGAAATCCAGGCGGCCTGACGGGCGGTACGACGATTCCGGGCGGCAGCTCGGGCGGTGGTGTCAGCCTTGGCGGCAGTGGCCTGACCGGTGGTTCAACGCCGAGCACGGGCGGCCTGACCGGCGGTTCGACACCTAGCACGGGTGGTCTTACGGGAGGTTCTACGCCGAGCACGGGTGGACTTACGGGAGGCTCTACACCAAGCACGGGCGGCCTGACTGGTGGCTCAACGCCGAGCACCGGCGGTGTAACTGGCGGCACAACGCCAAGCACCAGTGGTGTTACGGGCGGAACGTCGACCACAACAGGTGGCTCGTCTACCTCGACGGGCGGCTCCTCGACAAGCACAGGTGGCTCTTCTACTTCAACAGGAGGTTCTTCCTCCAGTTCGGGCGGCTCGTCCACAAGTGGCGGCGGTTCATCCTCCAGCTCGGGTGGATCTTCTTCCGGCACGGGCACGTCGACCAGCGGTGGCTCTACGCCGGGCACGGGCACAGTCCCGGGCTCTACACCGACACCGGGCGGCAGTACGGGAGGCTTTAGCTTCACGGGCGGCGGCTCCGGCTCTGTCCCGGGAATGCCCGGCGGCAGCGTCGGTGGCGGTACGGCGATTCCGGGCGGCAGCTCGGGCGGTATTAGTGTCGTCGGCGGCGGCACGGGCAGCATCACCGGAAATCCAGGCGGCCTGACGGGCGGTACGACGATTCCGGGCGGCAGCTCGGGCGGCGGTGTCAGCCTTGGCGGCAGTGGCCTGACCGGTGGTTCAACGCCGAGCACGGGCGGCACGGGGACAACCCCGGGCGGCTCGACGGGCTCGACACCGAGTGCAGGAACGACCACAGGCGGGTCAACCCCCAGCACGGGAACAACAACCGGTGGCACCACGACGGGCACAGGTGGCTCGTCTACCTCGACGGGCGGCTCCTCGACCAGCACGAGCGGTTCTTCTACTTCAACAGGAGGTTCTTCCTCCAGTTCGGGTGGTTCGTCTACAACTGGTGGATCTTCCTCCAGATCTGGTGGTTCGTCCACAAGCGGCGGAAGCTCCTCCTCGAGTGGTTCGTCCAGTTCGGGCGGCTCGTCGACCAGCGGCGGCTCTACGCCGGGCACGGGCACAGTCCCGGGCTCTACACCGACACCGGGCGGCAGCACGGGAGGCTTTAGCTTCACGAGCGGCGGTTCCGGCTCTGTTCCGGGCATGCCCGGCGGCAGCGTCGGCGGCGGCACGGCAATCCCGGGCGGCAGCTCGGGCGGCATCAGTGTCGTTGGCGGCGGTACGGGCAGCATCACGGGCAATCCGGGCGGCCTGACGGGCGGCACGACGATTCCGGGCGGCAGCTCGGGCGGCGGTGTCAGCCTTGGCGGCGGCGGCCTGACCGGCGGTTCGACACCTAGCACAGGTGGACTTACTGGTGGTTCGACACCGAGCACAGGTACATCCACGGGCGGCACGGGGACAACTCCGGGCGGTTCGACGGGCTCTACGCCGAGTGCAGGAACGACCACAGGCGGGGCAACCCCCAGCACGGGCACAACAACCGGTGGCACAACGCCGGGAACGACAACAGGCAGAACGACGGGCTCGACCACGGGCACGGGCGGAACGTCGACCACAACGGGTGGCTCGTCTACCACGACAGGCGGCTCTTCGACCAGCACGGGTGGATCGTCCACAAGCGGCGGAAGCTCCTCCTCGGGCGGCGGCTCGTCTAGCTCGGGTGGATCTTCTTCCAGTTCGGGCACGTCGACAGGCGGCTCCGAGACGAATACGCCGCAGGGGTCGACGCAGGTGCCGACCAGCGACAAGGTCATTGTCACGATGGGGAACAACCCTGAGACACATGACTATGTTGAGGGCTCGGACGGCTCGTTCGGCTTTGACCTCGGGAAGACACGCGGGATTCGTGGTGTGCACCACGAGGAGATCCCCAACAGCACGGCTGAGGCAATCCCCGTCCTCTTTACGGACGGCGGCTCGCGCGATCTCGACGGCATCTATACGATCAACTATAGTCCCGTACGTCTGACGATCAAGCCTGCCTCAAAGAAGGTGGACATTCCGGATCCGAAGGAAATCCGCAATATGTCTGAGCAGAGGCTCAACTTCCTCTATCAGACAGCAAACGGAGCCTATGAGGTGACGTTTGGCAACGGCATTGTGACGCTTTATCCGAAGGATGAACCGGCACTTACGATTGTGACGAGTTCAGACCGCAAGGCGGAACGCGCCGTGCTGGCATCGGGACTTCTCACAGCAATTGAGAATCTCGGCGTAACGCCGGTAGAGATCCGCGCGGTCTACATCTTCAAGGCCTTTGCGGATAAACCGACTGCGTAGTAGTTTATTCCATCCTATGGAGCGGTACGGGACAGTTTGTTTTCGTGTCGCTCTTTTCTTGTGTCCTGTCACGGTAAGGAATCCTGCGATCTTTTGGATGGCAGGGGACGCTAAAAGAGATATCCGCAATAAAAAATTTGACTTTTTGTCATTTTGCTATTGACTTTTTGTTTTTTACGCTGTATATTCTTTATAGATTTTGATTAGCACTCAGACCAATAGAGTGCTAACAGAATTGAAAGGAGAGGGGTGAATGTCGAACGATCTGGATGAGCGCAAGAGCCAAATCCTATGGGCGGTCGTCGATGACTACATTGCATCGGCGGAGCCGGTCGGGTCACGGACGCTTGCGCAGAAGTACAATCTCGGCATCAGCCCTGCCACCATTCGCAACGAAATGGCAGATCTGGAGATGCTCGGCTATCTGGAGCATCCCCATACGTCCGCTGGGCGTATTCCGTCTTCGAAAGGCTATCGTTTCTACGTCGATGGGCTGCAGCCTATCGCTCCGGTGACGGATGCCGAGAAGACAAAGATTCATGATTGGTACAAAGGGCGCGTGCGGCGGCTCGATGAGGTGTTTCAGGAAACGGCGCGCCTCATCGCCGATGTGACGCACAATGTTTCGCTTGTACTTGCGCCGCAGGCGGCACAGTCCACGTTCCGTATGCTGCAGTTCCTGCCGCTTGACCTCGGTCACGCGATTGCCGTCCTCATGACGGATGCAGGGTTCGTCGAAAACCGTATCGTCGAGATTCCAGACGGTGCGACGTTCGCAGACTTCCAGCGGATGGCGGGCGCGGTGAATCAGACGCTCTCGGGCAAGGCACTCCGTGCTGTGACAAAGCAGGATATGCGCCGCGTACGTGATGCGATCGGCGATGAGTCGATCTTTGTTGCGGCGGTGGAGGTGATGCACCGCGCGCTCGAAGGGCGTGAGGATGGTCGTCTCTATCTTGGTGGGACAGCGCAGCTCCTCAGCAATCCCGAGTTTCAGGATCTCGATCGCGTACGCGCGATGCTGCTCGTCCTTGAGCGCGAGGATCTTGTGAAGGATATCCTGCATACCCATGCGGGAGAGGGCCTGACAGTCACGATCGGGCGAGAGAACGAGAGCAGTACGTTTTGGGACAGCAGCTTCATCACGGCGACCTATCATGTCGACGGAAAGCTGCTCGGAACGATTGCCGTGCTCGGGCCGACGCGGATGGAATATGCGAAAGCAATGCGCATCCTTGACTATGTCAATACGAACTTGACAGAAATGATCTATCAATTAAAGTGGTAGGAGAGGTGAACGGCTTGCAGGAAGAAGAGAAGGTACAGGACACGGCAGAGGGGCAGCCTGAGGCTGCTGCGGATGCTGTGACTGAGACGGATGCGGCGGACACACCCGCAGGGGAGGAGGACAGCGCCCCGACCGAGGCGGATAAAATTGCCGCACTCGAGGCGGAGCTGAAGGAAAAGAGTGATCGTGTCCTGCGCCTGCAGGCGGATTTTGAAAATTTCCGCCGCCGCACGGCGAAGGAAAAAGAAGAACTCGCCGCCGTCATTACGCAGAATATGCTCGGCGATCTGTTGCCGCTCCTCGATAATTTTGAGCGGGCACTCGCCGTGGAGCAGACGGATGTCGAGGCGTTCCAGAAGGGCGTCGAGATGATTCACACGCAGCTGCGTGAGGTCATGCAGAAGCACGGCCTTGAGGCCATCGAGGCAGAGGGCCAGCCCTTCGATCCGAATTTTCACCAGGCGGTGATGCGCGTGGAGGATGCGGATGCAGAGGACGGAACGATCACACAGGTGCTCCAGAAGGGCTACCAGGCAAAAGGACGTGTGATCCGCCCCGCGATGGTGCAGGTCGCCGGTAACTAACGAAATAATATCTTTATGATTTTTGGGGGAATATAACATGGCTAAAGTAATTGGTATTGATCTTGGTACGACGAACTCGGTTGTCTCCGTGATGGAGGGCGGCGAGCCGGTCGTTATTACGAATCCTGAGGGCAGCCGCATCACGCCGTCTGTTGTCGGTTTTACGAAGGACGGCCAGCGTCTCGTCGGCCGCCTCGCGAAGAATCAGGCGGTGTCGAATCCTGACCGCACGATCTCGTCGATCAAGCGTCACATGGGTGATCCGAACTATCATGTCACGATTGATGGAAAGAGCTACACGCCGCCCGAGATCTCAGCAATGATTCTGCAGAAGCTCAAGAGTGATGCAGAGGCATATCTCGGCGAGACGGTCTCGCAGGCGGTCATCACGGTGCCGGCGTACTTCAATGACAGCCAGCGTCAGGCGACGAAGGATGCGGGTAAGATCGCAGGCCTTGAGGTGCTGCGTATCATCAACGAGCCGACGGCGGCGGCACTCGCCTATGGCTTGGATAAGGATCAGGATGAGACGGTGCTCGTCTTCGACCTTGGCGGCGGCACATTCGATGTCTCCATTCTTGAGCTGAGCGAGGGCGTGTTCGAAGTCAAGGCGACGAACGGCGACACGGTGCTCGGCGGCGACGATTTCGATAAGAAGATCATGGACTGGATGGTCGAGGAGTTCAAGAAGGAGAACGGCATCGACCTCTCGCAGGACAAGATGAGCGCACAGCGTCTCATCGAGGCGGCTGAAAAGGCGAAGATCGAACTCTCGAGCATGAGCCAGACGAACATCAACCTGCCGTTCATCACGGCAGATGCCACGGGCCCGAAGCATCTCGATCTGACGCTCTCGCGTGCGAAGTTCGATGAGCTGACAGCTGACCTCGTGGAACGCACGATGGTGCCGACGCGCAAGGCTATGGAGGATGCGGGGCTCTCGGGCAGCGACATCGACAAGATCATTCTCGTCGGCGGCTCGTCCCGTATCCCTGCGGTACAGGAAGCCATCCGCAAGATCCTTGGCAAAGAGCCCTCGAAGGGCGTCAACCCGGATGAGTGCGTCTCCATCGGCGCCGCGATCCAGGGCGGTGTCCTCGTCGGTGAGGTCAAGGATGTCCTGCTCCTCGACGTTACCCCGCTTTCGCTCGGCATCGAGACCCTCGGTGGCGTCTGCACGAAGATCATCGAGCGTAACACGACGATCCCGACCTCGAAGAGCCAGGTGTTCTCGACGGCGGCGGACAATCAGCCGGGCGTTGAGATCCATGTCCTGCAGGGCGAGCGCGAAATGGCAGCGGGCAACAAGACCCTCGGCCGTTTCCAGCTGACGGACATCCCGCCCGCACCGCGCGGCGTACCCCAGATCGAAGTCAAGTTCGACATCGATGCAAACGGCATCGTCAATGTGTCGGCAAAGGATCTCGGCACGGGCAAGGAGCAGAAAATCACGATTCAGTCCGACAGCGGCATGAGCAAAGAGGACATCGACCGCATGGTCAAGGAGGCCGAGGCACACGCTGCCGAGGATAAGGCGCAGAAGGAAGCCGTCGATGCGCGCAACACGGGCGACTCCCTTGTCTATCAGGCGGAGAAGGCGATCAAGGATCTCGGCGAGAATGCGGACAAGGCGCTCGTCTCCAAGGTACAGGCAGGCATTGATAAGCTGAAAGAGGCGCTCAAGGGCTCTGACATCGAGGCAATCAAGTCCGCGACGGAGGAAGCCCGCCAGCCGCTCTATGAGCTTTCTGCCGCTGCCTATCAGCAGGCACAGCAGGCGGCGGGTGCCGCCGGTGCAGCGCCGGGCGCGGAGGCAAATGCCGGCGCAGGTGCGCAGGGAGCGCCGCAGGACGACAACGTCGTCGATGCGGAGTTCACCGAAGTCAAGGATGATAAGAAGTAAGGTGGTATCGTGAGCGAGAAACGCGATTACTACCAAATCCTGGGGCTCAAAAAGGGAGCCTCGGACGACGAGATCAAAAAAGCATACAAGAAACTCGCGCGCAAGTATCACCCCGACCTCAACCGTGACGACCCGAAGACCGCTGAGGAGAAATTCAAGGAGGTCAACGAGGCGTACGATGTGCTGAAGGATCCGAAGAAGAAGGCGACGTATGACCAGTTCGGTCACGATGCCTTTGACCCGCGCCGCGGCGGTGCGGGGGCCGGAGGGGGCAGCCCCTTCGGCGGCGGATTCGAAGGCTTCGATATGAACGATATCTTCGATATGTTCGGCATGGGCGGCGGCGGTCGCCGTGCACGCAGACAGGGCCCCGAGCGCGGGGCTGATCTGCGTTACGATCTGGAGATTTCGTTTGAGGAAGCGGCATTCGGCAAGGAGGTAGAGCTCTCCATTCCGCGCGAGGAGAACTGTCCGAACTGCGGCGGCTCCGGTGCGGCAAAAGGCTCGGAGGCGGAGACCTGCCCGACGTGCCACGGCACGGGACAGGAACAGGTCATGCAGCGAACGATGTTCGGCAATATGATGAGTGCACATACGTGTAGCCAGTGCCACGGCACGGGCAAGATCATCAAGACGCCGTGTCCCGACTGTCATGGTACGGGTCGCAAGCGCGTGACGAAGACGATCAAGGTCAACATTCCGCGCGGCGTGGACGACGGCCAGCGCGTCCGTGTGACGGGCAGCGGCGAGGCGGGTGTACGCGGCGGGGCGAACGGCGACCTCTACGTCTACATCTTCATCCGGCCGCACAAGCTGTTCCAGCGGCGCGGCAACGATGTCATCATCGAGATCCCGATCACATTTGTGCAGGCATCGCTCGGCGCAGTTGTGCAGGTGCCGACGCTCGACGGGGCGGTCGATCTCAAGATCCCGGCGGGGATCCAGACGGGGACGGTGCTGCGCGTCAAGGGCAAGGGAATCCCCAGCCTGCGCGGCACGGGACGCGGTGACGAGCATGTCCGCGTCAAGGTCACAACGCCGCAGAAGCTCTCAGCAAGGCAAAAGGAGCTCCTCAAGGAGTTCGCGGAGCTGAGTGGCGATGCGGTGAATCCGGAGCAAAAGAGCTTTACGGAGAAGTTCAAGGATCTGTTTACCTGATCTATTTCAGCGAGGCGGCTGCAGCGTTTGCTGCGGCCGCCTCGCTGTGCATTGACATTGTTTCCTACTTTTGTTAGGATAAAAGGAATTGAAATTTGTATTGAGGGCGCATGGCATCGGGAGGGTTCATGGAAAATGTCTACGCGTTGGTCAAGCGCTTTTACTTGGCGCATGGACGCGCACAGATTTTTGTTCCGCGCACACTGACGGAGCGGTATCTGCGTGAGGCGGCGTGGCGGGGCGAGAGTGCTGAGGGGCTGTGTACGGACTGGTACTGCATTGAGGACTTTCTCACGGTCATCATGCGGCGCGATGATTCGCTCGCACGGCTTTTGATCCATATCGACTACCTTGCGCTCTTTTTCCGCTTTGCTGACGCGCATATCGATCGTCGTCCGCTGAAACGCCATGCGGAGGACTATTTTAAACGCATGAATGACTTCCTCACATATCTGGATGAGACGGGGAAGTATGAGATCGATTTCGGTGAGCTGGATGCCGATTTGGAGATGTTCTACCTTACGGGGCGTTTTCGCCTGCCGGAGCGTGTGGCGTGGGAGGAGATCGAAGGGCTGACCCTTGAGGATATCGAGGAGGATGAACGCATCGAGATGGAGGAGCTGAATCTGCAGCTCAATGAGCTCCTTCACGAGATCGGCGAGTATTTCCGTCGCCCCATGTACCAGCGGGAGATCGGGCGCGCGGCGATGATCTATACGGGCAATCTCTACGACGCGAGTGCCTACGAGCAGTCCTCTGATGAGGAAAAAGAGGCGTTCTGGCTGCGGTTCTGGGACTATTTCTTCTTTGATTACCATCTGATCAGTACGGATGAGGCACCGATCGAGCATTTCTGTGCGAAGGAGGATAAGACACTGCGGCAGGATGAACGCGAGATTCTGCGCGATCTCCTCGCGGCACGGTTCGCTGTGCTGACGGTGGAGGAGACATATGAGGATCACATTGTCTGCAGCGATCTTCTGCGTGAGGAGGAGGTTGTTCTGCCGCGGCCTGACATCCCGGGGGCTCTTGAGAAGAACATTCTGTTCGGACACATCTGTGATGAGGGCATGATGATGCTCAACTATATCACGGCCGTGCCCGCGAGCAGACCGCTGCAGCGGCGCATCAAGGATACGATTCAGCAGGAGTATGAGCTCTTTCTCTATCAGTCGCCCAAGGCGGATATGAATGATTTTCTCGCACGTGAGGCGGCGCTCGTGCGTCATACGATTCACATGCTCGCGTCGCATGCACGGCTGAATGTCCTGCCGCAGCATGCGCTGCCGCCGAGGCGTCCGAAATGGACGCTCTCGCAGCATACGTGTGCGGAGGAGTTCAGTGCACTCGCTGTCGTATCGGAGGCACTCGGATTCAGCCACCATGCGCGGGATTTGCTCGGGACGATGTTCTTTGACTACGCGCAGTTTGATCTGAAGCGAGCGCAGACGCCGGAGATGCTGACGGCAGCGATTTTCCTCTTTGCCGAGATCAATGGCATTGATCTCACGTCGCTCACGGAGCTGTATCATGTGCTCGGTTCGAATAAGCGGAGTGTCAATGCCGCGTATCGCCGTATGCGGGAGACGCTCGGCTGTGTTCCGTTCGACCCGCGCTATCTGAGCGAGGAAGGGTTCGTGACGATGCTGTGCGGTGCGGCGATGCGCAAGGTGGATGAGAAAACAGAGTCGTGAAGGGAGGAGACCCCATGGAACAGGATCCTCGTATCCGGCCGATGAGTCCGGAGGAGAATGCCGCCTATCGCGGCGTGACGGTGGATGAGAGCGGCGCGGAGCCGCAGGATGAGGCACGGCACGGCTCTGCCTATGGCGGCGGGCGCGGTTCTGTGCGCTATATCCGCATCGGGACCGGGATACCACGCCGCTCGCTGTTTTCGAGCATTGTATGGGCGGCTGTGTTTGCGGTGCTCCTTGTAGCGTTCTTCTTTGTCGCGCTGCCCGCAATTGCCATGATTCTCGTGGCTGTTCTGATCGCAGGAACGGTCCTCCGGCTCATCGGTCCGAACAAGGTGATGTCCTGGATCGTGCGGCGGCTGTATGGAAGATAGAAAGGCGGATCCAATGAAATCATGTGAAAAATGCGGTGCCTCCATTGATGAAAAAGTCAAGTTCTGTCCCCTCTGCGGAGCACCCCAGGAACAGGCGGCGGCTGCACAGGAAGACGCTGTGAAGCCGGAGGATGCGGGAGATGTGCAGCAGCCGGCGCTGACGTCAGAGGCAGAGGAGAATGTGAAGAAACGCAGCAAGCTGCGTGAAAATCTGGTCGTTACTTCTTATATCAGTGCCGGAGCCGTTGCTGTTTCGGTGTTTATGCCGTGGATTTCTCTTGGGAAAATGATTGATGTGACGATCATGGACATCAGCAAAGGGCTGATGCTCGCCATCATCTTTGTCGCGGCGGCTTCCGCACATGCACTTCTGAAAAAGAAGAATTATGTTTTAGCTGCAGCGATGGGGCACGCACTGCTCATTTTCGCTGTTATCGCATTTATCCGCTATCAAAGTGCAATTTCAGAACTGAAGAAGACGTTCTTTGGGGCAATGGCAGGATCAGCAATCTCGATTGATTGGGGCGCGATGTTTTTCTTTGTCGGAGCGATCAATCTGTGTGCGGTGAGCGTTCTGCTGTATGTGACCGATCAGCTGCTGCCGCAGGGCGGCGCACTGACGGGTGATGTCCTCTTCCGCACGTGGAAGGAATTGGTGCGTGCGAAGGTGAAGCTCGCGTCGATCGAGGTACCGGCGTGGATCTACTCCCTGGTCATCGGCATTCTGCTTGTTCTGCTTTTCTCACAGTCCGGGATGAACCGCATGATACACTGAGGAAAATCGCCGCGGGGGCTTTACAAGAGTCTAATCCTATGCTATACTTCAAGAAATTCATTTAAGTTTCAGAAAGAGTGGGTGGAAGCCCACTCTTTCATTACGTATGAGAAGAGGGAGAGCATGAGCGCGAAGATCGAGGAGCGCGTCGAGGAGATGGTGCGCGGACTGCTGACGGATTCGCCCGCCATCGAGCTAGTGGATGTCGAGTACGTGAAGGAGCGTGACTACTATCTGCGCGTCTACATCGACAAGGCGGGCGGCATCGACATCGACGACTGCCAGCGTCTCAGTGAGCGCCTGGAGGAGATTCTCGATCGGGAGGACGTTATTCCCGACGCATACACTCTGGAGGTTTCGTCACCGGGGCTTGACCGTGTCCTACGCAAGGAACGCGACTTTGTACGTGAGCATGGACGCGTCGTCGATGTGACGCTCTATGCTCCGTTTGAGGGAAAGAAACAGTGGACCGGGACGCTCGCGGGGTATGACGGTGAGACGTTGACACTGGATGATGGGATACGGATTCCCATGCAGCAGGTCTCACAGGTGCGCCTGCATATCGATTTTTAGGAGGCTTTGGGGTTGGCAAGAAAAAATACCAAGGAGAAGGACAGCGGCAAGGAATTTTTGCAGACGCTGAAGGAGCTGGCGTACGAGAAGGGCATCGATGAGGAGCTCCTCTTTGAGACGATCGAGGCGGCACTGATCTCGGCGTACCGCCGTAACTTCGGTGCGGCACAGAATGTCCGCATTTCCCTGTCACGTGAGACGGGTGCGTTCCATGTTTTCGCCATTAAGACGGTGGTGGATGAGGTGGAGAGCGATGTCACGGAGATTGGACTTGCACAGGCCAGAGCCATCAATCCGGATTATGTGGTCGGCGACGTGGTCGAGATCGAGATGACGCCGGCGAACTTCGGACGTATTGCCGCACAGACGGCGAAGCAGGTCGTCATGCAGCGACTGCGTGAGGCAGAGCGCGGCATCGTCTACGAGGAGTACATGAACCGCTCCTCGGAGATCGTCACGGGGATCGTCCAGCGCGTCGAGGGGCATAATGTGTTCGTGGACATCGGGCGCGCCGAGGCAGTGCTCATGGCGACAGAGCAACTGCCGAATGAGACGTACAACTACGGCGACACGGTGCGCGCCTACATCATCGAGGTCAAGCGTACGAGCCGCGGCCCGCAGATCATGCTCTCACGGACGCATCCGGGACTGCTCAAGAAACTCTTTGAACTGCAGGTGCCGGAGATTCAGGAGGGGGTCGTCGAGATTCGCTCCATCGCGCGTGAGGCGGGCAGCCGCTCCAAGGTGGCGGTCTGGTCGTCCGAGGAGCGCGTCGATCCCATTGGCGCCTGCGTGGGCCCGCACTATATGCGCGTACAGGCGGTTGTCGATGAACTGGCGGGGGAGAAGATCGACATTGTCAAATGGAGTGACGATCCCGCGACCTATATCGCCAACTCGCTGAACCCCGCCAAGGTGATCTCGGTCGCGGTGAACGAGGCGGAAAAAATCTCCCGCGTTGTGGTGCCCGACTACCAGCTCTCGCTTGCCATCGGCAAGGAGGGGCAGAATGCCCGCCTTGCCGCAAAACTCACGGGATGGAAGATCGACATCAAGAGTGAGACGCAGGCACGGGAAACAGAGCAGGCCGATGGTGCGCCTACAGATGCGCCGTCCGAAGACCAAGCGGCGCCAGAGGAGGCCTAAATGGGGCGGGCGAAACAGCCCGAGCGGCTGTGTGTCGGCTGTCGAATGCTGCATCCCAAGGACAAACTGCTGCGTGTTGTGCGTCATGCGGATGGAACCGTCGGTATTGATCCGACCGGAAAGAGCCCGGGACGGGGGGCCTATCTCTGTCGCTCTGTCGCCTGTGTGCAGGAGGCACGGCGTCATGGCGGTCTTTCGTGGTCACTGAAAGGCCGCGTTGCACCTGCGGTTTACGATGCGGCGGAGGCGGCGGTCTCCGGAGAGGAGTGTGCTCATGGACGCAGCGACTGAAACGCGCGTACAGAATCTCCTCAGTATGGCGACACGCGCGCGGCGTATTGTCTCGGGAGCATTCATGGCGGAGGAGATGCTGCGGAAGAAGCGCGGCGCCTATCTCCTGCTCGCGCGGGATGCGTCGGAGGAGACGAAGGATAAATTTACCCGCATGGCGGCACAGATGGACGTGCCGGCGGCGGAACTGCTGACGATGCAGCAGCTGGGACACTGTCTTGGCAAGGAATACCGTGCTGTTGCACTGCTGATAGATAGAGGATTTGCAAAGAGGCTCGCCGCCTGCTTGCATGATATACCGACGGGGGTGGATTGATGTCAGAAGCGAAATACAGAATCACCGATTTGGCGAAGGAATTTAAGATGGACAAAGGTACCATTATTGACATCCTGAAGAGCAAGAACTACAAAGTAAAAAATATGTTCAGTGCCGTCGGTGAGGAGGAGCGCGCAGCCGTCAAGGCGGAGCTCGGACGTACGGCGAAGCCCGTGCGTAAGGAGGCGCTGCCGAGCAAGGCAGCAGCGAAATCTGCGGCACCGAAGACGACTGCGCCCAAGAAGCCTGCGGAGAAGGCTGACGACGCGGAAAAGTCGGCAGAACAGCCGGAGGTAAAGGCGCCGAGTGCGCCCGCTGAGGAGAAGGAGCGCCCTGTTCTTCGTGCGCGCACGAAGGCGCCCGGCATCGTCATCGTTCGGCAGGCACCTGCCAAGACTGCGGCCGAGACGCCGCAGCGTCGGAGCGGTACAGGGGCAGCAGGCAGCTCTGCGAGCCGCAGCTCCCGTCCGGCAGGGCGCCCCGGCGGTGCACGCCCGGCAGCGCCGGCAATGCCTGCGATGCCGCCGACGGAGGGACGCGGTGAGAGCCGCAGACGCGGCGGCGGTCGCAGCAATGAAGGCGGTGCGGGCTCGGATCGCGGACGCGGCGGGCGTGGCGGCGCGCGACGCGATCGTGAGGAGCGCAGCGATCTGCGTCAGAACGACCGCAGCCGCGGCGGCGCACGCAAGGGACGCAAGGGGGGACGCGGCACAGCGACGTCTGCTCCCGCAGCAAAGGTGGAGATCGCACGGCCGAAGCACATCAAGCTGCCGGAGACGATTGCCGTCAAGGATCTCGCATCCAAGATGAGCTACACCGCATCGGACATCATCAAAAAGCTTATGCTCATGGGCGTCATGGCGAGCATCAATCAGGAGATTGACTTTGATACGGCAACGCTTGTGGCAGGGGAGTTCGGTGTCACCACTGAGGAACTGCCGCCGGATATCGATCCGACGCTGATCCCCGAGATCGTGGATGATCCGAAGACGCTGAAGGAGCGTCCGCCCGTCGTTACGGTTATGGGTCACGTCGATCACGGCAAGACGTCGCTGCTCGACGCCATCCGCAATACCTCGGTCAGCACGCATGAGGCGGGCGGCATTACGCAGCACATTGGTGCCTATCAGGTCGTCTGCAAGGGGAAGAAGATTGTCTTCCTCGATACGCCGGGACATGAGGCGTTTACAGCAATGCGTGCGCGCGGTGCGCAGATCACGGACGTTGCGATCCTCGTGGTCGCGGCGGATGACGGCGTGATGCCGCAGACGGTCGAGGCAATCGACCACGCGAAGTCGGCGAATGTGCCGATCATCATCGCCATCAACAAGATCGATAAGCCCGGGGCAAATCCCGAGCGCGTCAAGCAGGAGCTGATGGAGTACGGGCTCGTCGCCGAGGAGTACGGCGGAGACACCATCATGGTGCCCGTCTCGGCAAAGCAGCACACGGGCATTGACGATCTGCTTGAGAACATCCTGCTTGTCGCTGAAGTCGAGGAGCTGAAGGCAAACCCGAACCGCGAGGCGCGCGGCGTCATCATCGAGGCAAAGCTCGACAAGGGCCGCGGCTCCGTGGCGACGGTGCTCGTTCAGAGCGGTACGCTGCGCATCGGAGACTCTATCGTCGTCGGTACGGCGTACGGACATGTCCGCGCGATGATCAACGACCGCGGCGACAACGTCAAGAAGGCGGGGCCGTCGATGCCGGTCGAGATCCTCGGCCTCAACGATGTGCCCTCGGCAGGTGACATCCTTGCCGCCGTCGATGAGAAGCAGGCACGCTCCATCGCCGAGGCACGCCTTGGAAATCAGCGCCGTGACCTCATCAAATCGAAGAGCGTTTCGCTCGATGCGCTCTTCCAGCAGATTCAGGAAGGCGACATCAAGGATCTCAACATCCTTGTCAAGGCGGACGTGCAGGGCTCGGTCGAGGCACTGAACTCGGCCCTCCTCGGGCTCAACAAGAACGACGAAGTGCGCGTGAGCATCGTGCATTCGGGCGTCGGTGCGGTCAGCGAGTCCGACATCATGCTCGCCTCCGCATCACAGGCAATCGTCATCGCGTTCAACGTGCGTCCCGATGCAAACGCACGCCGCCTTGCCGATACGGAGAACGTGGACATCCGCACCTACCGCGTCATCTACGATGCGCTCAACGATGTCAAGGATGCGATGAGCGGCATGCTGAAGCCGAAGTATAAGGAAGTGATCCAGGGACGGGTCGAGATCCGTCAGGTCATGCGCTTTTCCAAGGCACTGGTCGCGGGCTCATACGTTCTAGAGGGCAAGATCAAGAGCAACTCCAAGATCCGTATCCTGCGCGACAATGTCGAGCTGTTCGACGGGGAGATCGACTCCCTGCGCCGCTTCAAGGATGAGGTGAAGGAGGTCGCCGCCGGTTATGAGTGCGGTATCTCGATTGTCGATTTCCGCGACTTTGCCGAGGGCGATATCATCGAGGCGTATACGATGGAGGAGATCGAGACCTCCATTGCCGAGGCGAATAAGGCGGCGGAGCAGAAGCGTGAGGAACAGGCTGCTGCGGCTGCGGCAAAGGCAGAAGAGCACGCCGAAGAAGAATAATAACCGGCAGTCTGCTGCCCGCCGATGATGGCGGACAGCGGGCTGTCTTTGTATGGATTGTCCCTGCATATCACCGGAGAGGAGGCGCACCTTGAGCAAGGTTCGCGTAGAAAAGGTTCAGGAGCTGATGAAACAGGAAGTCAGCGATATTATTTTCAATGAGTTAAAAGACCCCCGCATCGGCTTCGTGACGGTCACCTCCGTTGCGTGTACAGAGGATCTGCGTGAGGCGAAGATCTACGTCAGCGTCATGGGGGATGAGAAGAAGGCGCGTGATACGCTGAACGGACTAAATAGCTCGCTCGGCTTTGTACGGCGCGAGATCGGGAAGCGTATCCGTCTGCGCTTTACGCCCGAGATCAGCTTTGCGCTCGATACATCACTGAATTACAGCGACCACATCCAGCGTCTGCTCAACGAGATCCATGAGGAGCAGCCGAATGGGAAGAAGGAGGACGTATGAAGATCACTATGGACGATGCGGCGCAGATGCTCCGCGATGCACAGACCATCATTCTCACCTCACACATTCGCCCCGATGGGGATGCCATCGGCTCGACGCTCGGTCTCATGCACGTCCTGCGTGCACAGGGGAAAGAAGTTCGTATCCTGATTGACGATGAGATTCCCCGAATTTTCAGCATTCTGCCGGGCGTTGACCAAATTGAGCGTCCCATAGAGAGTCAGCGTTATACCGCTGACCTGCTTGTCGTCTGCGATGTTGAACTCGGCAGGACGGGGGCGTCGGTATCCGCTGTGGATGCCGTTCATCTGCTTAATATTGATCACCATGTGACGAATGATGAGAAGGCGGAGCATCTCTGCCTGAACCCGAAAGCCGCCGCTACCTGTGAGATAGTTTATGACCTTGTACGCATCCTCGGCATCATGCCGATGCTCGATGCGGCGGTTTGCCTTTATACGGGGATGGCGACGGATACGGGCTTTTTCCGATTCTCCAATACGACGCCGCATACGATGCGCGCGGCGGCGGATCTCCTCGAGATCGGCGTGAAGCCGAATATCGTTTCCGCAGCGATGGAGATGAAGTCATACGATGAAGTGATGGCACAGGTCAGAGCCATCCGAAACCTCGAGATGTTCTTTGACGGCAGGGTTGCCGCTGTCTTTATCGACGAGGAGCGGGCACGCGGGGTCACGACGACGGAGGGACTGCTCGACGAGCTGCGCGTGATCGAGGGGACACAGATTGTATTCTTTATGAAGTGGCTGGAAAAGGATACCTACCGCATCAGTATGCGCTCAAAGGGGACGAACGTCTCGCGCATCGCGCAGAAATTCGACGGCGGCGGACATATCCGTGCAGCGGGATGCACGATCCACGCGCCGTTTGCCGAGGCTCGTACGGCGATTCTCGATGCCATCGGGGAGGAGCTGAACGCGTAAATCGTGGATGGATTCATCAATGTACTGAAGCCGACGGGGATGTCCTCGCACGATGTCATCGATGTCGTGCGGCGCATCTTTCACCAGAAACGTGTCGGTCATGCGGGGACGCTCGATCCCGCGGCGGCTGGGATTCTCCCCATTGCCCTTGGGCGCGCTGCACGGCTCGTGGAGTACCTTGAGGGGGCGGATAAGTCCTACCGTGCCGAGATCGCCTTTGGCTATGCGACGGACACAGGGGATGTCTACGGGACGGTAACGGAGCGTGCAGAGCACCCCGTTCTGCCGTCGGCGGAGGAGATTGAGGCGGTGCTCGCACGCTTTCGCGGGTGCATCACGCAGCGCCCGCCCGCCTACTCAGCAATCAAGGTCGGCGGGAAGCGTGCCGCCGATCTTGTGCGGCAGGGACGAGCAGTGGATATCCCGACGCGCAAGGTCACTATTCACCGATTGGAGCTCCTGCACATCGATGCCGTGCGGCAGCGCATCCGCATCGACGTGGACTGCTCCAAGGGGACCTATATCCGGTCCCTCTGCGCCGACATCGGTGCGGGACTGCATCTGCCCGCGACGATGCGCTTCCTTCTGCGCAGCCGCGTCGGTGCGTTTACCCTCGCGGATGCCTATACGCCCGAGGAACTCGCGGAGGCGGGGGAGGATGCGGTCTGCGCGGCAGACCGCGCCCTCTCGCTCCCCTGCTACGAGCTGGCCCAGCAGCGTGTCAAGGCGTTCTACAGCGGGCTCTCAACCACGGAACGGCGCCCTCTCACTGCAGGGCTTTATCGTGTCTATGCGGACGGCGTTTTTCTCGGTATCGGACGCTATGATGCCAATGCACAGGAGATGTACCCAGAGAAGGCGTTTCCGCCGGTTTGAGATTTAGGGAAGCATGCGTCCGGTTTGCTGCCTCAATCGGACAAAAAATCTACGCCAATCTGACATACCTCATTTTATCAGCGATTCCTTAGGAGAATTTATTCCTATTTCTCTCGTTGGGCTGTCGTATCGACAGTCCTTTTGTTTTGAGAATCTCCCTCTCTATGGTATAATGGCAGGCGTAACGATAAGGAGGATACGCTTGATGAAAATAGATGATGTGATTCACGGGTTTCGTCTGCTTCGCTCGGAGCAGATTGCAGAGGCAGAGGGAACGGCACACACGTTTGTGCATGAGAAGACGGGAGCGCAGCTGTTTTTTTTAGAGACGGCGGACGACAACAAGGTGTTTTCGATCAGCTTCCGTACGCCGCCGGTCGATGATACGGGGGTGGCACATATCGTGGAGCACTCCGTACTCTGCGGCTCGCGCAAGTATCCGCTGAAGGAGCCGTTCGTTGAGCTCGTGAAGGGCTCGCTCAATACGTTCCTCAATGCGATGACGTTCCCCGATAAGACGATGTACCCTGTGGCAAGCCGCAACGACCGCGATTTCCAAAACCTGATGGATGTCTATCTGGATGCAGTGTTTTACCCGGCAATGCGTGAGAATCCGCAGGTGCTCATGCAGGAGGGGTGGCACTACGAGCTTGAAAATGCAGATGCGCCGCTGACGTACAGCGGAGTGGTCTACAATGAGATGAAGGGCGCGCTCTCCGCGCCGGATGATCTCCTCGGCAGCCGCATCATGGCGGCACTCTATCCCGATACGACATACGGCTATGAGTCGGGCGGCGATCCCGAGGCGATTCCCGCGCTGACGCAGGAGCAGTTCCTCGCGTTTCATGCGCGCTATTATCATCCGTCCAACAGCTATATCTATCTCTATGGAAATCTCGACATCGAGGAGAAGCTGGCGTATCTCGACCGTGCCTACCTCTCGCATTTTGACTGCATTCCCGTGCCGTCGCGCATTGATCGTCAGTCTGCATTCCCGGCGTGCGTCCGCAAGGATCATTTCTATCCCATCGGCGCGGAGGAGCCGCTTGCAGAGAATGCCTTTCTTTCGCTCAGCTGGGTGATCGGCGATACGTCGGATATGAAGCGTGTCATGGCACTGCAGATTCTCGACCATGCGCTGCTGCGGATGCAGGGCGCGCCGCTGCGGCAGGCGCTCATCGACGCGGGGCTTGGCCGCGATGTGGATTCGAACTACGAGAGCGATATCCTTCAGCCGTTCTTCAGCATCGTGGTCAGCAAGTCGGAGACGGCGCGCGCGGAGGAGTTCGCACGGGTCGTGCGGGAGACGCTGACGCAGCTCGCGGATGGGGGACTCAATCATCAGCTCGTACAGGCATCGCTCAATACGCTTGAGTTCCGCCTGCGTGAGTCGGACTTCGGCTCGTCGCCCAAGGGGCTGATCTACGGGATTCGCCTGATGAAGACGTGGCTCTACGGCGGTGCGCCTGAGAACTATCTGCGCTATGAGGATGCTCTTGCCGCGCTCAAAAAGGGACTCAAGGACGGCTACTTCGAGCAGCTGATTCGCGAGGCGTTCCTCGACAATCCGCACGCCGCTCTCGTGACACTCGCGCCGAGCCGTACGCTCGGTGCGGAACGGGCGGCAGCCCAGGCGGCGGAGCTGGCGGAGAAGAAGGCTGCGATGAGTGCGGACGAAGTCGCGGAGGTCATGCGCTCCTGTGCGGCGCTGAAGGCGGCGCAGGAGGTTCCCGACACGGAGGAGGCACTGCGCTCGATCCCTATCCTTGCACGGTCGGACATTCGCAAGGATGCGGAGCGTCTGCCGCTCGAGGTGCGCGATCTCGCGGGGACGAAGGTGCTCTTTTCGGATCTCGAGACGAACGGCATTGTCTATCTGAATTTCTACTTCCCGATGGCGGCGGTTGCACAGGAGGATCTGCCGTATGCGTATCTGCTCGCAGAGATGTTTGGTGCGGTCGATACGGCGGCGCACGGCTATGCGGAGCTTGCCATGCTGCGCAGTCTCTATACGGGCGGCATCGGAGCGGACATTGTCGCCTATACGCGTGCGGGTGAGGCGGACTCACTCATGCCGCGTTTCAAGCTGCGCGCCAAGGTGCTGCGCGGGAATCTGCCGCGCCTGTTTGAGCTCCTCACGGAGATCATCGGCACGAGCGACTTCTCGGGCAGCAAGCGTATCCGCGAGCTGGTCGATGAGGAGAAGACGGGCATGGAGCTCTCGCTCCAGCGTGCGGCAAATCAGGTTGTCGCCTCACGCATTGCTGCCTACCTGACACCGGCGGGCGCCTATGCGGAGGTAGGCGGACTGCCGTTCCACGATTTTCTCTCTGCATTCAAGGAGAACTTTGACGCGGATCATGCGAAGATGCAGGCGGCATTTGCACGCATCCTGCCGCAGATCTTTAACCGCAATGATCTGATCCTTAGTGTGACGGCACCCGCCTCCATATATGATGAGACGGCAGAGCAGCTCGCCGCGTTCAGGGACACGCTCTCTGCGGCAGTGTTCCCGCCTGCGCCGTACACGTGGAACATCTGCGCACGCAACGAGGGACTGACGACGCAGAGCCGCGTGCAGTACGTGGCAAAGGGGGCGAATTTCCTCAAGCTGGGCTATCGCTACACGGGGACGATGCGCGTGCTCGAAACACTGCTCCGCTACGACTATTTCTGGACACGCATCCGTGTGCAGGGCGGAGCCTACGGTGCGATGACGCAGTTCAACCGCAACGGTTTCATGGTGTTTTCTTCCTACCGTGACCCGAACCTCGCCGAGACGCTGGATGTGCTCGATGAGACGGCGGACTATGTGCGCACATTTGATGTGTCCGACCGTGAGATGGATAAATTCATCATCGGCACGATGAGCGGCGTGGATGCGCCGATGACGCCGCAGATGAAGGGGGATATTGCCGCAACGTTCCATTTGCGCGGCATCACGCAGGAGGATCGCCAGCGTGCGCGCGATGAGATCCTCACAGCACAGCAGGCGGACATCCGTGCGCTTGCACCGCTTGTTGCGGATGCGATGCAGGCGAATGTGCGCTGTGTGCTCGGCGGAGAGGAGAAGATCCGCGAAAATGCCGTTCTCTTTGATGCGGTGCGGCCTGCGCTGCGGATGTGACAGATCAACAAAGCTTTTGACTTTTCGCGCGGCACGTGGGATAATGATGACAGAATAAATAAAGGGGGAGCTTGCCATGAGAAAAGAGATTTTTCGCGGTGCGGGCGTTGCCATTATTACGCCGTTTACGGAGACTGGGGTCAACTACAACGAGCTTGGACGCATCATTGAGGATCAGATTGCGGGCGGGACGGATGCCATCGTCATCACGGGGACGACAGGCGAGTCCGCGACGATGACAGATGCAGAGCATCGCGAGGCAATTCGCTATACTGTGGAGAAGGTGGGCGGGCGCATTCCCGTTGTTGCAGGTACGGGCTCGAATGAGACGTCCTACGCGATCGAGCTGTCGCAGTATGCCGAAAAGGTCGGTGCCGATGCGCTCCTCCTCGTCACGCCGTACTACAATAAATGCACGCAGAATGGTCTCGTTGCCCACTATACGAAGATTGCGGACAGCGTCGGCATTCCGGCGATTCTCTACAATGTGCCGTCGCGTACGGGTGTCGGTATTAAGACGGAAACGTATGCAAAGCTTTCGCAGCATCCCCGCATCGTCGGCGTGAAGGAGGCGAGCGGCGATCTCACGGCGATCCTGCGTCTGCGCGCCGCGACGGGCGATGATTTTGCGGTCTACTCCGGCAACGATGACCAGATTGTGCCGATTCTGTCGCTCGGCGGTTCGGGTGTGATCTCCGTGCTGTCGAATGTTGCGCCGCGCGCGGCACACGATATATGTCAGCATTATTTTGATGGTGATGTGCGCACGGCGGCAAAGATGCAGATCGACTATGCAGATCTCATCGATGCACTCTTCTGTGAGGTCAACCCCATCCCCGTCAAAACGGCGATGCGTCGCCTCGGCTATGATGCGGGGCCTCTGCGCATGCCGCTTTCGGAGATGGAGCCGGTCCATGCGGCACAGCTCGATGCGGCACTGCGTAAGCATGGCCTGCTGCAGTGACACCATCTCTCGCTCTCCTGCCGCATGAACTGTGTTCCGTGTGCAGGGGGGCGTTTTTTTAAGGAATCGCTGATAAAATGAGGTCAGCCAGATTGGCGTAGATTTTTTGTCCGATTGAGGCAGCAAACCGGACGCATAGCGAGGGCTATGTGGAGGATTTGCTAACGAAAAGCGGGCGAAAAAGATACGTCAAGATGGCTGTGCCGAATTTATCAGTGCTTCCTTAACATGGAGGGATGGGATGAATGTCTTAGAGGCGCGGCTTGCTGTGCAGGATGTGCTCGTCCTTGACGGAGCACTGGCAACGGAGCTGGAGGCGCGAGGCTTTTCTGTGGACGATCCGCTCTGGTCGGCAAAGGCTCTCTTTGAACGCCCTGACCTCGTGCGTGAGATTCATCTGGATTATCTGCGTGCGGGCGCAGATGTTCTGACGAGTGCAAGCTATCAGGCGACCGTCGACGGCTTTATGCGGCGCGGTTTTACAGCGGAGGAGGCAGCAGAGCTGCTGCGCCGCTCCGTGCGGCTGGCGCAGGAGGCGCGCGGCCTCTATCGTGCAGAGTGCGGCGGAGATGCCGCTGTGTCGCTCGTGGCGGCGTCCGTCGGACCGTACGGAGCGTATCTTGCCGACGGTTCGGAGTATCGCGGCGACTATGACGTGGATGAGGACACGCTTACAGCGTTTCATGCACAGCGGATGCGGATTCTCGCCTCCGCTGCGCCCGATCTTCTCGCCTGTGAGACCCTGCCGTGCCTCCATGAGGCATGCGCCATCGTCCGCGCACTGCGGGCTGAGGGGATCCGCATCCCCGCGTATTTCTCGTTCTCCTGCCGGGACGGTGCGCACATCAGCGACGGGACGGAGATTGCGGAATGTGCTCGTGTGCTCGATGCCGTGCCCGAGGCAGCAGCAATCGGTGTGAACTGCACAGCACCGCAGTATGTGAGCGGTCTGATCCGAATGATTCGGCAGGAGACCGATAAGCCCATCGTCGTCTATCCGAACTCCGGTGAGTACTATGATGCGGCGGCACGAGTGTGGCGCGGTACGGCGGAGGATTTTGGCGCACGGTCGCGGGAATACGCAGCGGCGGGGGCTCGCATCATCGGCGGCTGCTGCCGTACGACGCCGCACGATACGGCGTCGATTGCGGCGTGGGTAAAGGCCGGCAGGAAACGGGGGGACGGAGATGGAGACAGAGTACGCGGCGGATCTTCCGCGCGCCGTACGCGCCATGCGTGAATTTCTCGCAGCACTTGGCGTAGACACTGCGGCGCAGGGGATGGAGGAGACGCCGCTGCGTGCCGCACAGCTCTATGCGGAGCTCTTTGCGGGGCTGCATGAAGATACGGCGGAACTTTGGGCGGATGTCCTGACGGAGGAGATGGACGGTCTCGTTGCCGTACGTGCCATTCCGTTTTATTCGATGTGTGAGCATCATTTGCTGCCGTTCTTCGGCACGGCGCACATCGTCTACCAGCCCCATGCGGGCCGCGTGGCGGGCTTTGGCGTATTTGCACGGCTGGTCGCGTCGATGGCGCGCCGTCCTCAGCTGCAGGAACGGCTGACGGGTGACATCGCGCGTGAGATCGAGTGCGGACTTGGGGCGGAAGGCGTGCTTGTCGTTCTCGATGCGCAGCAGCTCTGCATGATGATGCGCGGCGCACGAGCACACGGTGCACGGACAACGACGTCGGCGTCCTGCGGCATATTTCGCACGGATGCAGCATCACGGATGCAGGCATGGACGATGCTTGGGATGGAGAGAGGAGCACAGGATGACAGCGAATCGACACTATCGCTTTGCTGACGGGAAGGAACTGACCCTTGGCGGGCGAACGCTTGTCATGGGGATTCTGAACGTGACGCCGGACTCGTTTTCTGACGGCGGCAAGTGGAACACGCGCGACGATGCGCTCCGCCACATGGAGGAGATGGTGCGGGACGGGGCGGACATCATCGACGTCGGGGCGGAGTCCAGCCGTCCCGGCTTTGTGCCGATGAGCGCGGCGGAGGAGACGGAGCGGCTGCTGCCGTTCCTCGAAGCCGTTTTGCCCGCATGCCCCGTGCCCGTTTCCGTGGATACGTTCAAGGCGGAGACGGCGCGCGCGGCGCTGCGCGCAGGTGCGCATCTCCTGAATGATATATGGGGGCTTCAGTACGCCGAGGAGCCGGGGGCGATGGCGCATGCGGCGGCAGAGATGCATGCGCCCGTCGTCGTGATGCACAATCAGAACGGAACGGTATACGCGGGAGACATCATCAACGCAATGCGGGATTTTTTCGCGCGTTCCTTTGCAGCGGCGGATGCGGCAGGACTGGCACGGGACAATCTCATCCTCGACCCCGGCATCGGCTTCGGCAAGACGGCAGAGCAGAATATGCACGTTCTTCGGCGCATGGACGAGCTTATCTCCTATGACGGAACAGACTATCCCGTGCTGCTCGGTGCGAGCCGCAAAAGCTTTATCGGGGCGGCGCTTGGTCTGCCCGTCACGGAACGCATGGAAGCGACGGGGGCGGCGTGCGTCCTTGGGATATTGCGCGGTGCATCCATTGTGCGCGTGCATGATGTGAAGCCAATTGCGCGGATGTGCCGCATGACGGATGCAATACTGGGGGCGTAGGATGGATCGTATTTTTCTGCACGGTATGCGCTTTATGGCTTGTCATGGTGTCCTTCCTCATGAGCGGGAAGTGCCGCAGTCGTTCGAGGCGGATGTGGAGCTGGGGCTTGATCTGCGTGCGGCAGGGGAGACGGACGATCTTCGGAACACCGTGAACTACGCTGAGGTCTATGAGCTGATACGTCGGGTGATCGAGGGAGCACCGAAGGCGTTGCTTGAGACCATTGCGGAGGATGCTGCGGCACAGATTCTTGCGGCATTCCCTCGGGTCCATTCCATTACGCTCACCGTGCATAAACCTGCTGCGCCGATCGCGGGTATCTTTGCGGATGTCGGAATCTCCATCACGCGGGACAGGGGACAGTGATGGCACGGACAGCGTATATCGGGCTTGGGGCAAATCTCGGCGAACGCGGTGAGACGATGCGCGCGGCACTGCGGCGGCTGTCGGAACAGGACGGCATTCGTGTGGAGCGTGTCTCTGCATTTTATGAGACGCCGCCGTGGGGCAAGACAGATCAGCCGCCTTTTTTGAATGCCGCCGCGCGCATCACGTTTGACCGTACGCCCGAGGAACTGCTCGCGGCGATGCAGTGCATCGAACGGGAACTCGGACGCGTGCGGCATGAGCATTGGGGCGCACGTACGATAGATCTCGATCTGCTCCATGTGGACGGCGTCACGTCTGCACAGAAGCGGCTGACTCTGCCGCACCCCTATCTGACGGAGCGTGCCTTTGTGCTCGTTCCGCTGGCGGAGATCGCACCGACGCTCTGCGTTGACGGCAGACCAATTTCCGCATGGCGGGAGGAGGCGGATGCGTCTGGGATTGTGCGTGCCCCCGAAGTATCTGCCCCGTACCCGCTCGAACTCATCGCGGCAGTGGATGATGCGGGCGGGATCGGACGGGCGGGGCATCTGCTCACCGACTGCCCCGAGGATATGGCACATTTTCGCCGTATGACGATGGGCAGCATCGTCGTCATGGGACGGCGTACAATGGAGAGTCTGCCGGGGAGGCGTCCGCTCGTGGGGCGTGCGAATATCGTCCTCTCACGAACGATGCAGAAGATAGACGGATTCTATGCAGCAGCCGACATCTTGGCACTCTGGCGTCTTCTGGGGCGCCTGACGGCGGAGGAGGCGCGTCCGATCTTTGTGATCGGCGGCGCAGAATGCTACCATCTCCTTTTGCCGTATGTATGGCGGGCGTATGTGACACGTCTTTCGGGCAGCTACGATGCAGATGCCTTTTTTCCTTCGCTGGATGGATTTTCCATGACGAGCAGCAGCACAGGGCAAGACTGTATATTTGAAGTTTACGAGAGAGTTTAGCATGGCAAAGGCAATTTTCCAAAACGATTGGCAGGAACTCCTTGCGGATGAGATGGCGCAGCCCTACTATCGTGAGCTGCGCGCATTCCTCATTGAGGAGTACCGTACACGGCGTGTGTACCCCGATATGTATTCGATCTTTAATGCACTGCACTACACAAGCTTTGCTGATACGAAGGTCGTCATTCTTGGTCAGGATCCCTACCATGGAGACGGACAGGCGCATGGGCTGTCATTTTCCGTGCAGGTCGGCGTTGACCCGCCGCCGTCACTGCTGAATATCTACAAGGAGATGCAGGACGATATCGGGATCGTTCCGCCCGATCACGGCTGTCTCATCCCGTGGGCGCGGCAGGGCGTGCTCCTCCTCAACACCGTTCTTACCGTGCGCGCTCATGCGGCGGCATCGCACGCGGGACACGGGTGGGAGCGGTTCACTGATACCATCATTCGCCTCCTCGGAGCACGTGAGAAACCGCTCGCCTTCATCCTCTGGGGCAGTCCTGCACGGAAGAAACGCAGCCTCATCACGAATCCGCGCCATCTCATCGTCGAGTCGCCGCATCCGAGCCCGCTCTCGGCGCACCGCGGCTTCTTCGGCAGTCATCCATTCTCGCGTGTCAACGACTTCCTCACGCGTGTGGGGGAGATGCCCATCGACTGGCAGCTCCCTCCGGCAAGTGAGATCAAGCCGTAATCTTTGATTCTTGCTGAAAGGAGATTATCATGAATGCATTACTATTGCGCGGTATCTGTGCCCTCGGCCTGCTCAGCTGCATCGGCGGCTGCGGTGCACCCGCATCGTCGTCGAGTGAGATGCCGCATGAGATCGTGCAGGAGAACCAAGCTGCCGCAGGACAGAAGGAGATCTATCTCGCCGGCGGCTGCTTCTGGGGGACGGAACTCTACCTCAGTCTGGTGCCGGGCGTTGTCTCTGCAGAGTGCGGCTATGCAAACGGTATGAGTGCCCATCCTTCCTATGCGGAGGTATGCAGCGGGAGCGGGCATGCGGAGGCGGTTCACGTTATCTATGACCCGCACATCATTTCGCTCGATCAGCTTCTAACCGCATTTTACGACTCCATCGACCCGACGGCAGTCGATCGGCAGGGCAACGACGTCGGGCGGCAGTATCGTTCAGGCATTTACTATGTGAAGGCAGACGGCGGCAAGGATGCATCGATCATCCGTGCGTCGTTGGACGCACTGCAGAATCGTCTCGGTCAGAAGACGGCTGTCGAGATGGGACCGATCGTGAACTTTTATCGTGCAGAAGACGATCATCAGGAGTATCTCGAGAAGCATCCCAACGGTTACTGCCATATCTCCCCTGCGCTCATCGCTGCGATGCGTGAGAAACGTGCGGAAGCCGAACCGATGGGGGAGAAGAAAAACGTGCGTCATGATGAAAAGCCGACAAAGGCTGAACTCAGAGAACGTCTCACGGATCTGCAGTACGCCGTTACCCAGGAGAAGGCGACAGAGCCGCCCTTCCGCAACGAATACGATCACGAGTTTCGTGCGGGTATCTACTGTGACATCACGACGGGCGAGCCGCTTTTTGTCTCCACGGATAAATATGACTCGGGCTGCGGCTGGCCGGCGTTCTCACGTCCAATCGATGCGGCACTGATTGCAGAGCAGGAAGATCGCTCGCACGGCATGGTGCGTACCGAGGTTACGGCGACGAACAGCGGCGCGCATCTCGGACACGTATTTGACGATGGCCCCGCCGCAACGGGTGGGCTGCGCTACTGCATCAACAGTGCGTCCCTGCGGTTCATCCCGAAGGAGGACATGGAGGAGGAGGGCTATGGGGACTATCTCTATTTGCTGGAAAAATAGACTCGGAAAGATCCCAGCGTATTGAGATGATTCGTAAAATATCCCTTTGTCGTATTGACAAGCGATTCTTCCAATGTTACTATAAATGCGTTTTATGAAAACTTTATATGAAGTGGATCAGGTATCGGCGCGAACTGCCAGGTCGTTTGACAGTTTGCAGAGATATAATAGAGAATCCGGTAAGGAAACGTATTTTCCCATCAAGCCGGAGCGGTCACGCCACTGTAGCAGTGAGCAAACCTGCATGGGGACATTGTCTCCGCCACTGAGGGATTTCCCTCGGGAAGGCGCAGGTGCGCGAGGAACTGGAGCCAGGAGAACTGCCTGATTGACAATCGCCGTTTGACCTGCGAGTGATAGGGATGGGGATTCCAGTGTGTCTGCGGATACAGCGTGATCCTTTGTTGTGTGAAAAACCCCTTCTGTGTATGCAGGAGGGGTCTTTTTATGCACATCTTCTCTTTTGCATGCAGGTTCATCGGTGCAGGATGAAGAAAGGTGACGAAGAATGAAGCATGCAAAGAAACTGCAATACGCATATACCCATGCCTTATAATTGGCTGCTCTATGCGCTCCTTGTCGCGGGCTGTCTTCTCCTTCTCACTGGCTGTGGAAACGGGACGCGGGTGGAGTCGGATGGGGATGCGTTCTATCGCGGAACGGATGATACCGGGGCGGAGGTCGTTGTCACGGAAAGACCGCATCGGATCGTGTCGCTGGGACGAGGGATGGATGAGATTCTCCTTGGGATTGCTCCGCCGGAGCAGATCGCGGGGCTCACCTCCACGGTGGATGATCCGGGAATATCCTGCATGACGGAAGAGGCACGCGCCGTATCCGTCAAACTCAAGGACAGAAGTCCGGAGCGCGTTGCGGCACTGGATCCAGACCTTGTCCTTGCGATTGACGGCATACCGAAGGAGCTGGTGGACAGCCTGCGCGATTTGGGGATTCCCGTCTTTGTCTCACGTACGCCGAATAACCTCGAGGACATCTTTGCGCGCATTGAGACGGTTGGACGCCTGATTGGACAGGAGGAAAATGCCGCCGCACGCATCGCCGAAAAACGTGCCCTTCTCGCTGATGTGGAGCGGCGCGTTGGAGACATCCCGGAGGAGGAGCGCCCCATCGTCGTTGCATTTGCGTTCAGCGGTGTGTTTGGACGCAAGGATGGGCTCTTTGACGATATGTGCCGCCGTGCCTCCCTGCGCAATGGTGTGGCGATGGCGGGGCTGACGGCGACGACTGCGGTCTCGATGGAGCAGGTGGTGGCACTCAACCCCGACGTATTTCTCCTGCCGACGTGGAGTACAGAGGGGAAAACGACGGAGGAATTTCGCGAAAAACTCTGCAGAGACCCCTTGTTTATCCATGTGAAGGCCGTGCAGGAAAATCACCTCTATGTGGTTCCGGATCGGTATCGTTACAATACTTCACAGAATGCGGCAGATGCTGTCTACGCATTGGCACGCGCTGTCTATCCGGAGCGCTTTGCCGATGAAAAGTAAGGGCATCGGGGCAGTACCGCTGCGCATGCTCGTCATGAGCCTTACCGGAAGTTGTAACCTTGCGTGTCGCTACTGCTATGCCGCAGCGCAGGACAGACGCACGATGACATGGGAGACGGCGCGGCGTGCCATCGACCTTGCGGCGACGGGCAAAATGCCCTTTATCCTGCAGTTCTCGGGGGGAGAACCCCTCCTTGCACTGCCGCTGCTGCGTCAGATGGCAGACTACGTGCGCAGCAAGCGTATCCCGGCACGCATGGATTTGCAGACCAACGGAACATTGCTGACCGAGGAGACGGCGACTTTTCTGCGTCGTGCGCGCATTGGGATCGGCGTCAGCCTTGACGGTAGACCTGCTGTGCACGATGCACTTCGCTGTTATCCTGACGGCAGAGGTACGGCAGCGGATGTTGTCGCAGGGATTCGTCAGCTTGCGCAGTGCGGCATGGAGATCGGCCTGACCACAGTCGTCACAGCGGACAATGTTACAGAGCTTTCCGGTGTTGTCGAGATGGCATACTATCTCGGCAATGTGCGCCGTGTGGGCTTTGATCTCCTGCGGCCACAGGGGCGTGGCTCTGCCGTTCGCAGCGCACGGGCCGAGGACATGGCGCAGGCGATGGAAGCGGTTTTTGCGCTGAACCGCAAACTCGGGCGAATGATCGGCCACTCTATGGCGATTAGCCAGATGGAGCAGGCGGCGTGTCTTGCCCAGCGCACAGGCAGTGGATTTTCCCACTGCCATGCGATGAACGGGGCGGGGGTACACGTTGACGCGCTTGGAAATATCTACGCCTGTTCCTCCTTTGTCGGCGATGCGCACTTTCTGCTCGGCGATGTGGAACGTGGCATTGATGTGCAGCGCCAGAAAGAGGTGGCGCAGGAGATGCAGAATGCTATGGCGTTCTGCAGGACGTGTGTGGATTTTTCCGCCTGCGGCGGCGCGTGCTATGCACGCAGGGCTGGGCAGGGACATCCCGCCGCCTCCACTGCCGAATGTGCACTGAAGCGTGCGGCGATGAAGGAGTCGCTGAACGTAGTTGTACAATGCAATAAGAGGACAGGTCAATGAAACATAGAACAGTTTACCCGTTTACTGCAATCGTTGGGCAGGAAGAGATGAAGACGGCTCTTCTCCTCAGTATAGTCATGCCCTCTCTCGGCGGTGTGCTCATCAAGGGAGAGAAGGGAACGGCAAAATCCACTGCCGTACGCGCTGCCGCTGCGCTCCTGCCGGATCTGCACGCCGTGCGCGGCTGTGCCTGTCACTGTGATCCCGCACGCCCCGAGCTCTACTGTGATGCCTGTCAAGAGAGAAGCGCAGAGGGGAAACTGCCGCAGGAAGAAGTTCCGATGTGCGTGGTGGAGCTGCCCGTCAGTGCGACGGAGGACCGCGTGGTCGGGACGCTCGACATGGAGACCGCGATCCAGCATGGACGCAAGGCGTTCGAGCCCGGCATTCTGGCGGCCGCGAACCGCAATATCCTCTATGTGGATGAGATCAACCTGCTTGAGGATCATATCGTCGATATCCTGCTCGACTCGGCTGCAATGGGTGTCAACACCGTTGAACGCGAGGGGATTTCCTATGCACACCCTGCACGTTTTGTCCTCATCGGTACGATGAATCCGGAGGAGGGGGATATCCGTCCACAGCTTCTCGACCGTTTTGCGCTCTCAGTGACCGTTGCGGGGGAGCAGGATGCCGAAAGCCGCGTTGAGGTGATCCGTCGTCGGATTGCCTACGAGCGGGATGCAGATGCCTTTGCCGCGACATACGCGGCAGAGCAGGAGCAGCTGCACACGCAGATTGTCGCAGCACGTCAGCGCGTTGCCAATGTGGCAGTGCCCGACGACATCCTTGGGCTGGCGGCGCAGGTCTCGTTGACGCTCGGCGTTGACGGGCATCGTGCCGATATTACCCTCATCAAGGCAGGGATTGCACACGCGGCACTTGCAGGACGAACTGCTGTCAACGCAGAGGACTTGCTGCGCGTCAGCCGACTTGTCCTCGCACACCGTATGCGCCGCCGTCCCTTCGAGGAAGAGGCGGTCGACTGGAGCGCGGTGGATGCGATCTTGGGAGCATCTGCGTAAACTGCATTTCGGAGGAAAGAGCTTGAACACCCCGCATTATCCACTGACTGCTGTGGTCGGGCAGGAGCACGCGAAACGCGCACTTGCGGCTGTACTGGTGAACCCGCTTGCCGGCGCCCTCCTGATCTCCGGTACGAGCGGAACGGCAAAATCCGTTCTTGTCCGTGCGGCAGCCCCCTTTACGGTGACGGGACGCATGGCGGAACTGCCGCTCGGTGCGTCGGAGGATATGATCTTCGGCACGATCGACATAGAGGCTGCCCTGCAGCAGGGAGAACGGCGTCTGCGGCATGGGCTTCTTCATCGTGCGCGTAATACCTTCCTCTATATGGACGAGGTGAATCTCCTGCGCGAGGACATTCTGTCCACGGTTCTGAAATGTGCCGAGGATCGATTCTTTCGCCTTGAGCGGGATGGGCTTTCATTTACCGAAGAAGTTTCCTATACGCCTGTCGGCACGATGGATCCCGCCGAGGGGACGCTCCGCCCCACCCTGCTGGATGCCTTCGGGCTTTTTGTGTCGATGGAGGATGTGACTGACCCTGCACAACGCAGGGAGATCGCCGCACGGGTACTCACCTTTGAGCGTGACCCGGCGGCGTTTCGTGCGTCCTATGCCGCACAGGAGGAGGATTTTGCAGCCTCGATTTGCCGTGCACGTGGCCTCCTGCCGCGCGTGGCAGTGCCGTCTGCTATTCTGCACTTTGCGGCCGCCTGCGTCCTGCGTGCGCACTGTGTCGGAAACCATGCGGAGATCTATCTCATCGAGGCAGCGCGTGCGCTTGCAGCACTCGCGGGCAGGGCATTCGTTATGCCCGTGGATGTGGAGGAGGCGGCGGAGTTCGTACTCGTGCATCGGATGAACCGCCCGCAGGAGGAACAGCAGCCACCGCCTGACAACGCGAATGTGCCGGAGCAGGGCAATAGCGATGTGCCGGATGACGCGCAGGATCCGCTTCCACCGCAGGATGAGGGCGCAGCGGATGAGCGGCAGGAGCCCATGCAGGGCAATGAACAGCAGAACGCCTCGCAGGATGAGACGGATGATGCACCGCCCTCGGAGGAGGATACTTCCAGCGGCGACGCGGAGGATTGCATTGCCGCCCCGCTCGAAGGCGTTATGGCGCGGCTCTCGCTTCTCTCCATGACGATGCGTGCACAGGGCGGAAAGAGCGGCAAGCGTGACATCCTCCAAACGCATACAGCGGATGGGCGCGGGCTGCGAACGAAGATGCCGCGTGTAGGCAGCCGCCCCGATCTCGCACTCTCTGCGACACTGCGCGCAGCCGCGCCCCATCAGCACGTCCGTCAGGGCAGTCCGGCGGTTGTCATTCGACCCGAGGATGTGCGCGTCTGGGTACGGGCAAAGCGCACAGCAGCGAACATTCTCTTCCTCGTTGATGCCAGCGGCTCGATGGGCGCACGTGAGCGTATGCGCATGGTGAAGGGCGCGATTCTTTCCCTCTTGCAGGAGGCGTATCAGAAGCGGGACTGTGTGGGGCTCATTGCCTTTCGGCGCGATCATGCGGAGACACTCCTGCCGATGACGCGCAGCGTGGAACTGGCGGAAAAGCAGCTGCGTGAGCTGCCGACGGGCGGACGAACGCCACTCGCCGAGGGGCTTGCCCACGCACTGCAGATGCTGCATGAATTGGAGCGCAGGGGCGGAGGAAAAAATGTTCTCGTGCTGGTCACGGATGGTCGGGCGAACGCCAAAGAGGGGGACGCTGGCGTACAGCGCGCCCTGCGGGCGGCGGAGGAGGTCGCAGGGACACAGGCGCTCAGTCTTGTCCTTGATACGGAGCGCGCCGTCCCGCGCGTCGGTATTGCGCCGGAGCTCGCCCGCCGCATGGACGCACGATATTACACCTTGGAGCAGCTCTCGACGGAGGGCGTGCTTGAGATTGTCCGCGCATCCCGCAGGCGATAGAATCAGGAGCGGTACGATATGAAGATTGCAGTCTACACCAACATCCTGCGCGTGCGTGTGCTCGCGCGTCGCTGTGCTGCGTATCTGGAAGAGCCGGAGGTACGCGTGTGTGCTGTCAACGGTATGGATCGCTGGGAGGAAAGGCGTGCGGCGGCGGATCTCCATCTCTTTCTCTGGATGGGTACGGGGCTGGACAATGATTTCCTGAAGCAGGCGTCGCGCGATTTGCAGAAGCATCGGATTTTGCATCTGATCGTCGTGGATCATGCGGAGCATGACAAGGTGACGTACGGCTTCTCAGCGGAGCAGATCCATACGACGTGGGCATATTTTCGCTATGACGGCGAGGCGAATATGCGAAATCTCTTCCGCTGGCTCGGCGGAGCGTTCAGGGGGATTCCCTGCACGCCGGAGCAGCCCGCCCCGCTCGCATGGAACGGTGTCTATCATCCGGCATGGGCGGGAGATCCTGAGGATATCGCGGGCTATCTTGGCGCGTATTACGTGGAGGGACGACCGACAGTCGGTGTGCTCTTCTATCGCTCGGAGTGGATTACGGGGGACTTTACTTATCATACGGCGCTTATCCGTGCGATCGAGGCGGAGGGGATGAACGCGGTCGCCGTGTTCTCGAATGCCTATCGTGATGCGCGTGTGGAATCTCTGACCCTAATGGAAGCAATCAAAAAATATTTTTGCAGGGATGGAAAGCCCTACGTCGATGTCATCATCAGCACGATGAAGTTCTCTCTCAAGGCGGGCGGTACGCGTCCCGAGGATCTCTATGCGCTCGGTGTGCCCGTTCTGGAGGCATATACGGTGCTCGCGCCCAAAGAGGAGTGGGAGCAGTCACCGGCGGGGCTCGATCCGATGGAGATCTCGATGAGCGTCGCCATGCCGGAGTTTGATGGTGTGATCCACGCCGTTCCGATTGCGGCGAAGGTGCGTGACGAGAGCGGTGAGGTCAGCTATGCGGCACTGGATGAGCGCATGGAGCGGATTGCCCGAAAGGCGCGAAAGTGGGCGGCTCTGCGTCATAAGCCGAATGCGGAGAAGAAAATTGCGATTGTATTCCACAACTACCCGGCAACGAATGCGAACATCGGCAGCGCGGCGGGGCTGGACTCGCCCGAGAGCGTGCTCTCTTTGCTGCGAGCAATGCAGGCGGCAGGCTATGTCATGGATGAGATCCCGGAGAGCGGCAAGGCGTTCATGAATCTGCTGACGGATCACGCGACGAATGACCGCCGCTTTATGAGTGCGGCGCAGGCAGCGTCTGCCGACGGACAGCTGACGGCAGAGCAGTATGGTGCGTTTTTTACGGAACTGCCCGAGCAGGTGCGAATGCAGCTCGTGCGAGACTGGGGCGATGCGCCCGGTGATGTATTCAATTACGACGGAACACTGCTCATCCCGGGCACGCTGAACGGGAATCTCTTTATCACGGTGCAGCCGCCGCGCGGGTTTGGCGAGGATCCCGGCAAGCTGCTCCACTCGCCGGACGCCGCTCCCACACACCACTACATCGGCTACTATCACTGGCTCCGCGACATCTGGCAGGCGGATGCGGTCATTCACGTCGGGACGCACGGCTCTCTCGAGTGGCTGCCGGGCAAGAGCACGGCGCTCTCGAACCGCTGCTGGCCGGATGTGTCGCTGGGCGATCTGCCGGATATCTATCCTTACTGGATCACGATTGTCGGGGAGGGGATTCAGGCAAAGCGGCGCGGTGCGGCGTGCCTCATCAGTCACCTCTCGCCGCCGATGGAACTCGCGGGGGAGTTTGAGGAGATCGAGGAACTGGAGCAGGCTCTTGATGAGTACGTCCATTTTCGTGCAGCACAGCCGGACAACATCGAGGCGGCGCAGGAGCTTGTCCGTGAGAAAGCTGCCGCCTGTCATTTCGAGGGGGAAATCGACGAAGGCGATTCCTTTGACGACTATGCCGATGCCCTCCACAACTATGTGACCGACCTCAAGAATATGCAGATTCGCACGGGGCTGCACATCCTCGGACGTGCGCCTGCGGGCGAGGCGCTGATCGATTTTCTGTGCGCGCTCGTGCGCATGGAGCATGGTGGGGAGAAATCCCTCGTCCGTCTCGTTGCCGAGCAGTCGGGGTACGACTATGAGGAGCTGCTCACACACAGCGAGCGCATAACGGCAGACGGGATGACCTACGGGCGAAAGCTGGATATGGTCGAGAAGGAGATGCGTGCGCTCATCTCATTCCTTGCGGCGCATGACTATGCACCGGAGGCTGTCGCGCGGGCGATGGAGCTGCCCGTGATGGCCGGTGCCTCGGAGGAGATGCGCACCGCCTTTGCCCATGCGCTGCATGAGGTTGTGGGGGATATGGTGCCGCGCCTGCGCCGCACGGAGGGGGAGATCACGGAGACGCTGCGTGCTCTCACGGGGCGTTACATCGAGCCGAGCCCTGCGGGCGCACCGACGACAAACGGTGTGGATGTACTGCCGACGGGGCGCAATTTCTACGGCCTAGATCCGCGCTGTATGCCGACGCCCGCTGCATGGGCGTACGGAAAACAACTGGGTGATGCCCTCATAGAGCAGTATATCAACGATGAGGGGCGCTATCCGGAGGCGGTCGGCATCGTCTTCTGGGCGGGCTCGAATATGCGCAGTCATGGACAGTGCATCGCCGAGCTCTTCTATCTCATGGGCGTGCGTCCTGTCTGGCGGCGTCCGTCGCAGCGTGTCTGCGGTCTTGAGATCATCCCCCTCGCAGAGCTCCAGCGGCCGCGTATCGACGTGACGGCACGCATCAGCGGGCTGTTCCGTGATGCAGTGCCGAACGCCATACGCTGGGTGGATCAGGCGGTGCGTATGGTGTGCGACCTCGAGGAGAGCGATGCGGAGAACTATGTGCGCAAGCACATCCTCTCCGATACGACATGGCTCGAGGAGCAGGGTGAGACACGGGAGAGAGCATGGGAACGCGCCTGTGTACGCATCTTTGGCGATCCGCCGGGGGTGTATGGCGCAGGTGTCGCCGATCTGCTTGAGTCAAAGGAATGGGAGTCCATCGATGATCTTGCCGCCGTCTATACGCGCTTCTCCGGAACGGCATACGGCGGCGACGGAATGGCACGCGCGTATGATCCGGAGGTCTTTCAGCGGCGCATGGCGGGGCTGGACGTCACGGTAAAAAATGAGGATACGCGTGAGACGCACATGTTCAGCTCGGATGACTACAACGCCTACCACGGCGGTATGATTGCGACCGTGCGGGCACTGACGGGCAAGGCACCGCGCTCCTATACGGGCGATTCGAGCGACCGGCAGCGCATTGTCCTGCGCAGCGTTGCGGAGGAAGCGGCGCGTCTGTTCCGCGGGGAGGCGATGAATCCAAAGTTCATCGAGGGGATGAAACAGCACGGCTACAAGGGTGCCTCCGATCTCGCCAACTATCTGGCGCACAGCTATCAGTGGGACGCGACGAGTGCCGTGATGAAGGACTGGATGTACGAGGGTTACGCACGCAAATATGTCCTCGATGCGGGGATGCAGGAGTGGATGCAGGAGGTCAATCCGTGGGCACTCCACCGCATGGCAGAGACGCTGCTTGAGGCACAGCAGCGCGGCCTGTGGAATGCCTCACAGGAAACGCTGGACGAGCTGCGCAGCCTCTACCTCTCCATTGAGGGAGATTTGGAAGAACGGGCGGAGGGGCGTATACGAGCTGGAATAGGGTGAGATTATGAAAAAAATTGCGTTCTATGGCAAGGGCGGCATCGGCAAATCCACGACAGCCGCGAATGTGTCTGCGGCATTTGCCCAGATGGGGCGGCGTGTCTGTCAGATCGGCTGCGATCCGAAAAACGACTCGACCCGTCTGCTGCTCGGTCGTATTGCCCCGTCCACGATCCTCGATCTCGAGCGTGAGAAGAAGGGGGCGGCACTCACACTTGACGAAATCATGCACGAGGGTGCCGGCGGCGTGCGCTGCATCGAAGCGGGCGGTCCCGATCCGGGGGTTGGCTGCGCCGGACGCGGGATCATTGTAGCACTTGAGCGCCTGAAGGCACTTCATGCCTTTGACGATCTGGATGTCGTACTCTACGATGTCCTCGGCGATGTGGTCTGCGGCGGATTTGCCGTTCCCATTCGCGAGGGATACGCCGAGGAGATCTACATTGTCTCCTCGGGCGAGCTCATGTCGCTGTATGCAGCGAACAATATTGCAAAGGGCGTGTGTCGCTTTGCTGCGCGCGGTGCGGTAAAGCTCGGCGGCATCATCGGCAACGGGCGCGACGTGCACAACGAGCGCGAACTCCTTGCGGCGTTTGCCGCGCGTATCGGGACGCAGCTCATCACCTATATCCCGCGTTCGCGCGCCGTGCACGAGGCGGAGATCCATCGGCAGACGCTCATTGCCTACGCACCGGAGTCAGAGCAGGCGCAGCACTACAAGGCACTCGCGCGTGCGATTGATACAAACGAAATGCTGACCGTGCCGACGCCGATGGCGTTCGAGGAACTCGAGGAACTGGTGGAAAGCTATGGGGATTGAGGTTAAACGCGTCGGTGTGCGCCGCACGAACTGCAGCTGCAGCATGCCCGGTGTCTGGCGTGCGCTCTCATTCGTGCGCGGTGCGCTCGTCGTCTTTCACAGTCCGCGTCCATGCGCCCACATCGCGCACGGGATGGATGTGAGCAGCTTCCATCGGCTGACGGCGGCGGGTACATCGGTGCGGCTCTCTCCTGTGCCGCTCCTGACGAGCGGTCTTAGCGAGAACGAGGCAGTCTTTGGCGGTGAGGAGCGTCTGCGGGAGTGCGTTCGCTTTGCTGCACAGAAATATCATCCGCAGGCGGTATTTATCGCAAATTCCTGTGTCAGTGGTGTGATCGGCGACGATACGCAGGCGATCGCGGCAGAGATGGAGGAGGAACTGGGGCTCCCGGTCACGGCAGTCTCGGCACACGGCTTTCTCGACGGGGAGTACTATGCGGGCTACCTCGATGCTGCACGGGCACTCGTGGATCGCTTTATGCAGCCCGCCAAACGCCAGGACGGAACCGTGGTGCTCCTCGGCGACTGCGGGGGGATGCACGGAGAATATGTCAAGGAACTGCAGCGGCTGCTCTCCCTGCTCGATCTGCGCGTGACGGGACAGTTCCCGTCCTATCTTGCGCTCGATGAACTGCAGGCGGTGCCGGAGGCGGAGCTCGTCATCCTCCTCGGCCGTCGCATGGACGACGAAAAGCAGGCGCAGCTGGCGGCACTCGCCGCGCATATCAGAGAGCGCCTCGGGACGCCCTATCTTGCCGATGTCTACGCCGTGGGGGCGGAGGAGATGGCGCGGTGGCTGCGGTGCGTCGGTCAGCTCTGTCATCGCGAGGAGGCGGCGGAACGCGCCATTACGGCGGAGGAGGCTTCCTTTGTCGCTGCTGTGGAAAAGGCACGCAATGATCTTGCGGGGCGTAGATGTGCACTTGCCATCGGCCGCGACCTCACATGGTTCCAGCCGGAGATCGTTTTGCGGCTCTTGGACAAGGCGGGGATTGAACTGAACGGTATCGTTCTATTGGACTGCTTCATGCCCGAGCGGCGTGCGGTGATGGAGGAGGAACTGCAGAGACAAACCGATGTCCCCATTCATCATGAGGGGGATGCTGCGGCAGAGGAGCTGCTGCACCGTGTGGATTTTGTCCTCACGACACATGAACTCGTCGATACGAAGCTGCGCCAGCTCTTCCTTGCGCTCCTGCCGTCGGTCGGCTGGTCGATGGAGCGTCGTCTGCTGGACGATATGCGGCGGATTCTGCATCGGCACGAGAGCAGGGGAGGGCTGATCTATGGATGATCGTGAAAAATCCTTCGACGATGTCTGTATGTGCACGGATACCTGTGCGCTGGCAGGGGCAGCGGCATTTTTTGCTGGGATCAAGGATGCGGTGATCGTCGTCAACGGTCCCCTCTGGTGTCATTTCTTTGCCATGCGTCACATTGAGCACAGTCAGGCGACGATCTCCCATCGTATGCTCTGTACGCAGCTTGACAATGATGCGATTGTCTTCGGTGCGGAGGAGTATCTGCACGAGGCCCTTGCTCCCTATGTGGAGCAGCCGCCCGCACTGCTTGCGATTGTCAGCAGCTGTGCGGCAGGGCTCATCGGCGACGATGTTGAGGCGATTGCGCGCGGCGCGGGGATCAATTGCCCGATCGTCGCCCTCGATACGAGCGGGCTTACCGGCAGCTTTGCCGATGGCTGGGACAAGGCAGCGTGCACCGCACTGCCGCTGCTTCTGGCAGGACGACAGGAGACACAGGCGCATACGGTCAATTTGATCGGCATGACGAGTACCTACTGTAATGGCGGCAACGATGTGTGTGAACTCATGCGCCTGCTTGAGATGGCGGGCTATCATGTGAATGCCGTCCTCGGCAGCGATCTGTCCGCTGCGGGAATGGGCACACTGTCGCGTGCGGCACTGAATATCGTCGTGCACGATGAGCTCGGACTGGGGATCGCCCGCCTGCTCAATGAACTCTGCGGCACCCCCTATCTCGCAATGCTGCCGCCGTATGGGCGTGCAGGGACGCAGCACTGGCTGCAGGAGATCGCCCGTGTGCTGCCGCCCCTACATGGAGACGCGGCAGAGGCTGAGATTGCGCGCGTGATGCGCGAGGACTTTCTGCGCATCAACGAATGCAAGAGCCTCTGGGGGGAGCTCTGCTATGACACGGTGCTGATCCGTGCTCCGCGTTCCGTTGCATGGGGGCTTGCTCAGGCACTTCGGACGGAGTGGGCAGATGCCTGCCATCTCGCGGTTGCGGCAGATGCGGCAGGGGCACGGGAGGCCCTGCCTCTCGCGGATGAGATACTGGGCGAGACGGATGCTGTGCGGATACGGGAACTCCTTGCTGAGATGGAGGGCGGGCTGCTGCTCGGGAGCAGCAACGAATCTGCCCATATTGATCCGCTGGGGACGCAGTATCTTCCCGTTGCCTATCCCGTGCAGGATGCGCTGTGCTTGTCGGAAAGCCCATTCATGGGACTGCGCGGCGCACGTCATATCGAGGAACTGCTGTGGAATGGAAATATTTTGCGGCGCAAGCAAATGATTCGATAAAAATAAAACAAAGAACAACCAAAACGATAGAAAATTATGCTATAATTCATATTTGCGTCTGAAGGGAAGGAGACTATATTGTCGAGAAAATACATGGCATTCCTCCTCTGCGTGCTGAGTCTTCTGCTCGCGGCGTGCAGTCCGTCGGGATCCCGTTCGTCAGAGCCTGTCGCATATCAGGTGACAGATACGGAGGGGACGGTTACAGCGTTTCCCGCGCCGCCCAAACGCATCATCACATTGTCGATGAGCACGGATGAGGTGATGCTGGGGCTGGTCGAGCCGGAGCGCATGGCGGCGGTGAATGGACTCCTTGACGATCCTGTGAGCTCCAATGTGACAGCGCTCGTAAAAGCGATCCCGCACCGCATCGGAAATCCGACCGTGGAGGAGATCATGGCACTGCAGCCCGATCTCGTCGTTGTACCGGACTGGGGGGATCTCTCCATCGTGCCGTCTCTGCGCGAGGCGGGGGTGAAGGTGGTTGTCTGCAAAGGGGCAAAGAATCTCACAGAAATCCGTGAGACGATCGCGCTGCTTGCGGCAGCGGCGGGCGAAGAGGAGCGCGGCGTACGGCTGCAGTCCATGATGGATGAAAAACTGGCGGAGATTGAGGCAAAGGTGCAGCAGATTCCTCCGGAGCAGCGCAAGAGCGTCGTCCTCATCTCACTCATGAGTGCCTACGGCGGCATCGGCAGCAGCTTTGACGAGGCCTGTTCTCTCGCAGGCGTTACGAACGGGCGCGCTGCATTCGGCATACGTGATGGACAGGTGATGACGAAAGAGCAGCTTGTCGCGATCAATCCCGACATCCTCTTCCTGCCAACGTACAACGATCACGGGAACTATGATGTGGACAAGTTCCGCAGGGAGTATCTGGGGGATCCCTCCCTGCAGACGATGAAGGCGATTCGGAACCAGGCGTTTGCCGAACCGTTCGAGGGGTATATCTACAACTGCTCGCAGGATTTTGTCTTCGGCGTGCAGGAGATTGCCTACCGCGTCTATGGCGACGCGTTTCGGCAGCCTGCGGATGAGCATCTTTCGGCCGTGGACTGAGTACGAGGGGGGACGATGTTGGAGGAAATCATTCGCGTTGAAAAACTCTATGCCGGCTATCATGGCAAGGTGATCCTCGAGGATGTATCCTTCTCCGTGGGGGCGGGGGAGATCATCGGCCTGATCGGACCGAACGGCGCAGGAAAGAGCACGCTGCTCAAGACACTGCGCGGCATCCTGCCGCCACTCGCGGGGCAGGTGACGCTGATGGGCCTGCCGATACAGCTGCTCTCGCCGCGTGACTTTGCGCAGCGTGCGGCATACCTCCGCCAGGGCGGAGAGATTGCCTTTGACTACACGGCGCTGGATGTCGTGTTGGCGGGGCGCTATCCCTACCTTTCGTGGTGGCAGCAGGAAACGGAATCGGATCGCGCCATTGCGGCAGCGTGTATGGCCTATACGGGGGTCTCGGAACTTGCTGACAAGCCCCTCCACGCCATGTCGGGCGGACAGCGCCAGCGCGTCTTGCTCGCAAAGGTGCTCGCACAGCAGACCCCCGTGCTCTTTCTCGACGAGCCGGCAACGGGGCTGGATGTGATCTATCAGGAGGAAATCTTCCGCTTTTGCCGTGAGCTTTGCGCAGCGGGCAAGACCGTGCTTCTCGTTGCACATGAGCTGAGCCTCGCGGCGCGGTTCTGCTCGCGCCTCCTTCTCATCGGGGGCGGCGGGCTGCTCGCGGACGGGCGGCCGCAGGACGTACTGACGGACGCGCTCTTGACCCATGCGTACGGTGCGCCTGTACGGGTCGCCGAAAATCCGCTGACGCATCACATGGAGGTCTATACGGAGGCAGATGAAAACCGCGCGGAGAAAGAGGCACTCCTCCGCGTGATCCTTGGGACTTCGGCAGAGGGGGAGACGGCACAATGAAACAGCGTGTTTTTTTCGCGGGGCTCGTTGGAGCACTCGCTGCGGTTGTCGTTCTGTCTCTGTGCTCGGGACAGTATGACATCAGTGCGGAGTACATCGTCGCGTACTTCGCTCATGCCGTGGGACTGCCCATCCTTCCGCATATCGTTCTCACACCGGAACAGGAGGCCGTTCTTCTGCACATCCGTCTGCCGCGCACGCTCGTCGGCCTGATGGTCGGCGCCGGGCTGGGCATATCGGGGGCGGTGCTCCAGGGGATTTTCAGCAATCCACTCGCCGATCCCGGCATCATCGGCGTGTCGAGCGGGGCATCGGTCGGTGCCGTGCTCGCCATCGGTCTCGGTGTCGGTGCATCGAGCGTGCTCCTGCTCCCTGCCTTTGCCTTTGTCGGAGCGATGCTCGCCGTGGGGCTGACCGTATCACTCTCCATGCGCCACGGACGAATCCCGGTCATGACACTGCTCCTCTCGGGCGTTGTGGTGGGGATGTTCCTCGCCGCGTGTACGGCGGCCATCCTCACGGTTCTCAACGAACAGAAGATGCAGCAGTACCTCTTCTGGACGATCGGCGGGCTCGACTATCGCCGCTGGGATCATGTTCTCTTGGGGATTGGGCCAATTGGAGTCGGCGCGTCGGTGATGCTGCTCCTCGCGCGCCATCTGAATCTCCTCGCCTTCGGCGAGGTGGAGGCGCGCACGGCGGGGATGTCTGTGACGCCGTTCCGCCTGCTGTTCCTCGTGCTTGCGGCACTCACCACGGCGACGGGGGTCTGCATCAGCGGCAACATCGGATTCGTCGGACTGGTTGTCCCGCACATGATGCGCTTGCTCGTCGGACCCGATCATCGGCGCCTGCTTCCTGCGAGCCTTCTTGCGGGTGCGGTATTTCTCGTGCTCTGCGACTCCATCGGGCGGATCCTTCTTCACGGGATGGAGATACGCGTCGGCATCATGACGGCATTTATCGGTACGCCGTACTTCCTGTATCTGCTGCGGCGTCGTGTGAAACTGGAGGGGTGAAATGGATACGGTAATGGAGGAAAAACGGGGGACATACACCGCGCTCAGCCTGTCACTGGCTCTGCATGTGATCCTCCTCTTGGCGGCGGGGGCATTGGGTCTGTTCTCGATCGCCGTGCCGCAGACGGGGGATACGCCCGTGGAGGTCACACTCTACGATGCGGGATCGCCCGCTGCGGCTGCCGCAGGTGATGCAGCACCGGCTCCGGCAGTGAGTGCGGTGAGCGACGTCGTGATCGTCGATAAGACATTGCCGCCCGAAACGCCGCAGGAGACACCGGAGCAGACGAGCAATCCCCAAACGTCTGCCGCCGCGCCGTCAAAACCGTCAGACGGCACACAGACGGGGACGACGGGCAGCAGCGGCGGCGGTGACACAGCGGGGACAGGGACGAAGGGCGGAACGTCCGGCACATCGGGCGGCGGAGATGCAGCTCCCGCCGCACCTCCCGCTCCGCCGGCAGAGCGCGTTGCGGCGAGCCTGCGGGCAGAGGCAACACCTGAGTACCCGCAAGAACTCATCGAGGATGATGTCGAGGGCTCGGTGACGGTCAAGATTCTCGTTGCCGCAGACGGCTCGGTCGAGTCTGTCAAGCTCGTCTCCTCCTCCGGCTACAGTGCGATGGATCGCGCGGCGATCGCGGCGGGCTATCGCTTTCAGTTCAACCCGGGGGACAATGGACGCAAGGGGGTTTTTCCGTGGACATTTTACTTCCGTTTGGAATAAGGACTGGAATATGAGAATTGCTATCTTTTTGGGGGAGATATTATCATGAGACGGTGGAAAAAGAAAATACTGACGACGGCAGTCCTGCTCTCCGCACTGACAGGGCAGGTCTATGCGGAAGAGCCCGCAGCGGCGACAGACGATCACACGCTCGGCGAGACCATTGTCACGGCGACGCGGACGACGAAGCGTGATGTCGATGTGCCGGCTGCGACGGCCACCATTACGGCAGAGGAGATTGCACGGAGCGGCGCGGCAACGGCATCGGATGTGCTGGCAAAGGCGGATGGGTTTACGTATACCTCCTTTGGACCGAACGGTGCGGCGATGGCCAGCATGACAAACGAGCTGAACATCCGCGGCCTGAAGGGCGGTGCGCTCGTTCTCATGAACGGCAATCCGATTGCATGGCGCGGCAAGTACAATCTGGATCAGATCCCTGCGAGCACGATCGAGCGCGTCGAGGTCGTCAAGGGCAGCGGATCCGTTCTCTACGGCAGTGATGCAGTGAGCGGTGTCGTCAACATCATCACGAAAAAAACAATGCCCAACGAGGTGCATGTCGGCGTCGGCAACTATGGGCAGCGCAGCTATGGCGTGAGCGTCGGCGATGAGAAATTCGGTTTCTACTATAACTACGATAAGTGGGGACGGCAGAGCGGCGTCACCAATACAGACTATGCCGTCACGCACTTTCATGGGGCATCGCGGACGGACATCAGCAACGTCATCAAGCGCAATACGGGACTGACCTACCGCATCAATCCGCGCTTGGATTTCCAGCTCGGCTATTACGAGACAGAGGGGATGTATGCGCGTACCTTTACCGCTGTTGATCCGGCGCATAACACCTATCACATCCATGTGGGTGATCCGATGAATCGGCGCAAGTACGAGACGAAGCAGTACATCACGCAGCTGAACTATCACGACCATGTATGGAAGGCGAATCTGTTCTTCAACACGGGGACGCTGGATTATGCCGGTGTCGTTCATTTCCCTGAGGCATTTTCCAGTGCCACACCAAATCAACTCTATCATACGCGTGAAAAGAATACGTCTTACGGGGTCGATGCGCAGCGTACGTGGGAGATTCATCCGAGAGCCACGGCGGTCGTCGGCATGGATCTCGTACATGAGATCTATGCGAAGCTGCCGACATCTGCCAACAGGGAGGACAAGCGGTACGCACGCAATAACTGGGGACTGTTCGGTCAGTGGGAGCAGCGTTTTGATGCACGCAATACGGGGATCATCGGTCTGCGCGAGACGTGGACGACAGGGGCGGCACGCGGCCAGAACTACAGCAATCTCAGCGCCTCAGCACAGTGGCTGCATAAGCTCGACGCGAAGAGCAGTGCCTATCTGAACATCACGCAGTCTTTTGTCATGCCGACGTTCTCCCAGATGTATACGGATAACGGCCGGCAGAAGGCAGCGCCCGATCTGCGGCCGCAGAAGGGGATCAACTATGAGATCGGCTGGAAGAAGACGCACGGCGGTCATGCGTGGAAGGCGGCACTGTTTCACATGGACGTCACGGACAATATCTCTGCACGCGCACTTAGGTCGGGGCAGTATCAGTATACCAATGAGGACTTCCGCAATACGGGGGTTGAACTCTCAGATCGCATCCAAGCCAAGAATGGGCTTTCCTATCGCTGGGGCGTGACACTGCAGAACCCTCAGGTGAAGAACACCATGAAGAATCGCGGCTGGGAACGAAGCTTCGGGCGAGTTCAGCTCACGGGCGGTATCTCCTATCAGCGTGGGAAGTGGACGTCCGATCTCTCTGCGTCCTATCTGGCAGAGCGCGTCCAGCTGCCGTCCAAAGAGGCTGCCTATGAGACGAAGCCGTACCTGCTCACCACATGGAATACGGTCTATGCACCCGATGAGAACAGTGAGATCCGTCTGCGCATCGACAACGTACTGGATCGACATGACAGCACGTCCCATGCTGGGTCGGAGTACTATACGGCACCGATCAACTACCTCCTGAGCTACAGCTACAAGTTCTGATGCCCTACCGCGCCATGGTAGGAGCGGCGTGCAGGCAGCGCAACAGCACAGCGGGAGACAGATACAACAATCATGAAATCACTTCGCCCATGGATTTGGGCAGTGATCATAAATATAGTCACAATCTTATGGATGTGGCTTATCAGTGTTTCCTTAAAGAAGGAGAATGGTAATGCAAATGTGGAACAAACGACTTTTGGCAGCGGCGATTGCACTTTCTGCAACGACGGGACAGGTCTATGCGGCGGAGACGGCGGATGCCGATGTGCCCGCTGGTGAGGAGGTCGCGACACATGCCCTCGGTGAGACCGTGGTGACAGCGACGCGGACGAAGAAGCGGGATCTCGATGTACCTGCTGCGACAACGATTATCACGGCGCAGGAAATCAAGGACAGCGGGGCAGCAAACGCGTCGGATGTGCTTGCGAAAGTCGACGGCTTCGCCTATAAGTCCTTTGGCCCCAATGGTGCAGCGATGGGGGCAATGACGAATGAAGTAAATCTGCGTGGGATTAAGGGAGGCGCGCTCGTTCTTATGAACGGGAATCCGATTGCATGGCGCGGAAAGTATAACCTCGACCAAATCCCTGCAAGCAGCATCGAACGTATTGAAATTGTCAAAGGGAGTGGGTCTGTCCTCTACGGCAGTGAGGCAGTCAGCGGTGTTGTCAATATCATCACAAAGAAAAAGGGTACAAACGAGGTTCATGTGGGCTTCGGCAACTATGGACAGCGCAGCTACGGTGTCAGCGTCGGGGATGAGCGCGTTAGCTTCTACTATAACTACGATAAATGGGGCAGCAGAGATGGCCTTAACTATGCAAGTGCATCGACGGCTCGTTTTAGAGGAGAGACGCGTCTGGATGTCAGAGATATCATTAGACAGAATGTAGGGCTTTCTTATCAAGTGAACCCCAGACTGAATTTCCTTTTTGGTTACTATGAAACGGAGGGAAAATATACGAGTGAGGTATCTCAGGCACGGGGAGGCACTTCAGGCTTGCGTGTGGGGGATGTAATTCAAGCCCGTAAATATGAAACAAAACAGTATATTACGCAATTGAATTATCAGGATGCCGATTGGAAGGGGAGTTTGTTCTATAATACGGGGAATTTGGCATATGAGGGACCTACATATATCACAAATTCATGGCAGAGAAGGAATAGTTGGTACCATACGCGTGAAAAGAACAGTTCATACGGTATGGATGTACAGCGCACTTGGAAGATGAGTCCAAAATCCACCGCGATATTGGGCTTTGACCTTGTGCACGAAATGTATGCGGCGCTTCCCACCTCTGCCAGCACTCGAAATGAACGTTATTCTCGTAATAACTGGGGGATCTTTGGACAGTGGGAGCAGCGCTTCGATAAGAGAAATACTGGTATTTTCGGATTGCGTGGAACGTGGACAACGGGGGCTGCACGCAGTCAGAACTACAGCAACCTCAGCGCATCTGGGCAGTGGCTGCACAAGCTCGATCGTGAGAACAGCCTATACCTGAATATCAGCCAATCCTTCGTCATGCCAACCTTTGCACAAATGTATAACGATAATGCTTCACAGCTGCCTTCACCGAATCTGCGCCCACAGAAAGGCATCAATTATGAAATTGGTTGGAAGCAGAATCATGATAGACATACATGGAAAGCTGCAATATTCCATATACGTGTTAAGGATAATATCATGCCACACGTTGACGATCTGTCAAATCCAGTGCGCTACTATACGAATGAGGAGATGCGGAACGTTGGGGTGGAGCTCTCCAATGAGATTCGGGGAGCAAATGGCTTCTCCTACAACTGGGGTGTAACGTGGCAGAATCCGATGACAAAGAATACTGAGAATAACCTTGGATGGGTGCGTACATTTGGAAAAGTTCAGCTGACAGGAGGCGTGAACTACCACAAAGGAAAATTGACATCTGCGCTCACTGCTTCTTATCTTGCTGATCGTGTACAGACGCCAAACAGCAAGCCCGCATTTCGTTCTAAACCGTATCTGCTCACGACATGGAACACAGCCTATGCACCCGATGAGCACAGCGAGATCAATCTGCGCATTGACAACGTGCTCAACCGTGATGATACAGTGGGGCACTCAGGGACAAAATATTATGTTGCACCGATCAACTGCCTCCTGAGCTACAGTTACAAGTTCTGACCATGCTTACCTTAACCAATCTCTCTAATGCGGACTGCGATGTGGAGCATATCCTTCACGGCGATGCTGGTGCCCTTCCTGCCATCCTGCAGGAACCGGGGCTTGACGGCATCGAGTTCATGCTCTGTGCGCCATGGGATCGCACGCTGTTTCCACCCGCGTACATCAAGGGGGTACATCTCCTGTTTTGGCCGACGTGGGTTGACTTTTGGCGTGGGGACCATTTTGCACTCATGGCGGAGTTCGGCAGTGAGGACAATATCCGAGGCTACTACGGCTCGTTGGATGTTGCCGACTGGGTGGAGGGCTGGCGGGAGAATCTGCGGCGGGCGGCAGAGTGTCAGCCGCAGTATCTCGTCTTCCACGTTGCACATAACTGCACATCGGAGATGTATACGCGCATGTTTTCTGTCACGGATGAGGACGTCGTTCGCGCGGCCATCGAGCTTGTCAATGCGATTGCCGGCGAGATACCGAGGGGCTGCAAACTCCTTTTTGAAAATCTCTGGTGGCCGGGACTGACCTTTCAAAAACCGCAGCTCGCCGCTGAGCTCTTGGAGCGCGTCAGCTATCCCGACACGGGCTTTATGCTCGACACGGGGCATCTGATGAACACGAACTTGGATCTGCAGAGCGAGGCGGAGGGTGCGGCATATGTGCAAAAGGTCTACCACGAGCTTGGAGCATTGGGTAAGCGCGTCTATGGCATTCACCTGCACCAATCCCTCTCAGGGGCATATACGCGGGAGATGATGCGTCGGCATGTAGGATGGAAGACATCGCTCGACTGGCAGGCGGCGATGGACTACGTCATGCATGTCGATCAGCATCAGCCGTTTCATACCGATGCGGCACGCCGTATCGTCGAGACTGTCCAGCCAATGTATCTCGTTCACGAGTTCCAGCATCGTTCCCGTGATGATCTGGCGAGTAAGCTGCGCATACAGCAGCGCGCCGCAGCGCACGACCGATAGATTCAGGTTCACTGCATGGTGTGTCTTTTCCCTTTTATCGAGCACTGCTTTGTCATGTATTCGTAGTGCTCTATATTGGTGTTTGGAGTTGTTAGTATATTTGCGCTTGACAGGACAATAAATTCGTATTATAGTACGATATGTCGAATTGCTGGAAAACTGAATATTATCGAATTAGGTGTCAAAGACTTAATAGAGAATTCGGTGAAGGCTCTATGGCAGTATGCCATGCAGACCGATGCCGAAGCGGTCCCGCCACTGTATCAGCGAGCGAGCCTGCAGGGCGTGCAGAGATGATCTGCCGCCCCGATTTGCCACTGGAGGAATGTCCTCTGGGAAGGAGCAGGTGAACGATGACCTGGAGCCAGGAGAACTGCCTAGTTATGAATCACTGCTTGTACCTGCGAGTGACGGGGAAGGGATTCTATCGTGAGCGTATATTGTGCGCCCAAATCATATTTTTTCGTGAGTCTATCCCCTTTCTGTATCGCAGGAAGGGGATTTTTATTTCCATGATTCATGCCATGCATCAAAAAGATGCGTCAAGATGCTTGTGCCGAATTTATCAGTGCTTCCGGAATATACTTTTCTCTGACTGACGAAGTGCATCCCTTCGCAGCAGATGAATAGATGGTGTATTGCCCTGCAGTAATGTGTAATGTTTTAGGAGGAGATTACGAGATGAAGAGATTGGGGTCAAGGAAGAAGCTAGGAGCAGCTCTGACAGCAGCCCTCAGTGTAAGCGTGCTGTCCCTGGGCGGTCATGCATTCGCAGCCGATGTGAGTGATACGGCAGATGAACATGCTCTGGGGGAGACGGTCGTCACGGCGACAAGAACCCCGAACAAGGAACTCAAGACGGATGCAAATATCACGGTGATTACAGGCAAGGATATCGAGCGCCGCCACTACACCGACCTCACGCAGGCGCTGCGCGATGTGCCAGGCGTTACGGTCAATGCGTATGCACCGGCGGGATATAACAACAGCAGCAAATTCTACATCAACGGGTCGGAACATGTGGTCTTTCTGATCGATGGTGTCCGCCAGAACTATGCGGGGGGCTTTTCGGCCTCTTTGGCATCTGCGATGAAGGATCTTAGCGGCATCGACCGCATCGAGGTGCTGCACGGCTCGGCGTCAACGCTCTATGGATCGGATGCGAAGGGCGGCGTTATCAACATCATCACGAAGAAGGCATCGGGGATGAAGACGACGCTCGGCATCGGCTACGGCAGTTATGGACGTCAGCAGTACAGCATCGCGAATGCGGGCGGTGAGCACGGATGGGACTGGCGCATCAAGTACCAGAAGGATAAGAGCGGAGACTTTTCGGATGCGCACGGCAATACGGTGCCGTCTCATCTGGATGCGGACTCGGTCAATCTTCACCTCGGCAAGGATCTGAGCAAGGCATCCTATCTTGCCTTCAATCTGCGCTCATACAAGGACTCGGATCGCTATCAGGCACTCTATGAAAAGCAGCAGGGGCTCAATGTCAATCGCGGGAACTATGATTATTTGGATGGCGATTTGATTTGGAATGTGAAAATCAATGACACGACCAAGAACCAAATGAGTATCTCGCGCAGCAAATATGATTATGATACTTTCACCCATGGCATGTGGACTCCTGCGGGATCCAGTTATGATTTTAGTGATTCGACATGGAGATTCAGCGACCAATTCGACAAGAAGCTCGGCAACCATCTGCTGACGGCTGGCTTCGAATTCATAAAGGATGATACGACGATCAAGAACGGCGGCATTGTGAGCATCGATGATCGTACGCTCATCAACCGCTCCTTCTATTTGCAGGATCAGTGGAGCATCCTTCCGACGCTGAAACTCACAGCGGGTATTCGTCATGACAGCAACTCGTCCTTTGGCAGTCACAACAGCCCGAGTGTCAGCCTCGGCTATGACATTGATCCGATGACGCACGCCTATGCTTCTTACAGTGCGTACTTCATCACGCCGACGCCGAATGAACTTTATGCGCCGACATACGGCAATCCAAACCTCAAGCCCGAGTCCGGCAACACGAAGGAGATCGGTATTGCCCGTGACTTTGGCAGAGGTCTCAGCCTCACGGCGAGCTACTTCAAGCGCCACTCGAAGGATCGTATCGGTTACCATCCTGTGACATACGTGAACATCAATGTCGGCGATGAGGATGCCCATGGCTGGTCGCTGCAGCTCGCGAAGCGCGTTGACTCGCATCTGCGCGCGCGCCTCGGTTATACACGGACGCATGTCGGCAAGACGGAGCAGAGAGGCGTGAATGCAGACGGTTATCTGCCCGAGGATCAGTGGAACATCGGTGTCGACTACCGCAACCGTGCATTCGATGCGTCGCTGCTTGCCCGCGGGATCGTTGGACGCCCGGGACCGGTACGCGGTGCTTTCCCGACGGATAATTACTGGGTCGTCGATCTTGCGATGAACTATCAGATTGCCGACGCAACAAAGGTATATCTCAAGGCGAACAACATTTTCAACCAGTTCTATGCCGAGCATTCGAATGTAAAGTGGGGCGCTCCCGGACAGTGGTGGACGGCACCCGGACGCAACTTCATGATCGGCGTGGAGCAGAGCTTCTAACGTTTCCCTCTGGCAGCGTTCCCGTGTGGTGCGCCGCCGAGGTATTTCATAACTTTATAACACAGTAACTCCCCTTTCTGCGCTGTAGAGAGGGGAGTTTACAAAATAATGAGGCAAGTTTCATGAGAGGGATAAAAGGGGTTGTGGAACTATGAGCAGATGGCTGCGTGCAGTGATGCTGCCGTGCATATTCATGCTGTTATTCTCTTTGACGGGCTGTGGTATTTCGGACAGGCAGGCTCAGAACACCTACAATGTTACTGATGCGGATGGGACGGTTGTGTCTATTTTGCATAAGCCCCAACGGATCCTGACGATTGGCGCGAGCAGTGATGAGATGATGCTTGGCCTTGTGGAGTCGAAGCGCATGGCTGCCATCAATGAGACTCTTGCCAATACAGAGGATACGAATATTCCATGGGTACGTGAAAAAATCTCAAACGTTATTTCTCGCAACCCATCAGTGGAGGAAATCGCTGCTTTGCGGCCGGATCTCGTTGCTGTTCCGGAATGGCTGCCGAAAGAGAATGTCGATGCAATACGAGACCTGAATATACCTGTTGTTGTCTTTAGGTCAGCAGCCACCATCGACGATATCCATGAAAATATACGCTTGCTTGCTGCGGCTGTTGGAGAATCGGAGCGCGGGGAGAAGCTCATTAAGAAAATGGAAGACAAACTTGCTGAGCTCCAAGAGAAAATTGCCTTAGTGCCGGAGGAGAAGAAACACAAGCGTATTGCGCTTATTTCCATTATGCCAAATTATGGCGGCGCGGGGTCTACCTTTGATGAACTCTGTCGTTATACGGAGTCCATCAATGCAAAGGCTGCCGCAGGGAATCATATGGGACAGGAGATGACAAAAGAGCAGCTCATTGCTGCGAATCCTGACTACCTCTTCTTCCCCAGCCATGAAAACGCGGGGTCGCGGGAAGAAGGGTTTGGCAAGCAGTACTTAGAAGACCCTTCGCTGGCGCAGATGACGGGCATACGGGAAAAGCACATTGGACATCCGTGGGCACGATATGTCTACAATATTTCTCAAGATATTGTATTTGGCATACAAGAGACTGCATGGATTCTTTATGGCGATGAATTCCGACTGTCGCGACAGGAGTTTTTGACGGCTGTGGAGTAAAGGAGGTTCTGATACATTCGATGCTACCCCCGTGACGTAGTTTTTGCTGCTCGTACTTTGACGGAAAATCCTCCACAGAGCACCACGCTGCATTCGGAGTACCACACGTTCAGACGAAAAAACGACACCGATCTGGCGAATGTCATTTTATCGGCGGCCATTTTAACTTAGGGCGGTGCATCAGGCCGAAGCCTTTTTGCTTGCATATATAGGATGATATGGTACAATAAATCTAAGGTTGAGAAATGTTTTTGGAGGGAATGCAATGTTGGACAAGAATAGTGCCGCTGCCGGTGATACACAGAATTTTGCAGGGAAGATTCAGGGGATTATTGCAGGGCATGAGAAGAATGAGCTGTTCTCAAAGCTGCATGACAGCGAACCATATGCCGCAGAGCTGAATGCACTGATCGACTGTGTGAACGAGGAGCTTGAGTATCAGCGCTTTCGTCTGCGTACGGTCAACGAGGTAATCAAATCCGGTATGTGGTACATGAAGATCAATCCGGATTTCAGCATTGCCTATGCCATCTGGTCGGATGAGTTCCGCCGTATGATCGGCTTCCGTGACGCGTCGGACTTCCCAAACACAATCGAGTCGTGGAGTTCGCGTCTGCACCCGGACGATGTGGAGGGAACGTTTTCCTCCTTCAACGCCTGCATTCGGGATCTCACGGGTCATACGCAGTACAATGCAGACTATCGTCTCAAGGTTCATGACGGCAGCTATCGTTGGTACCATGCGTCCGGCAATGTTGTACGCGACAAGAGCGGGCATCCGGAGGAGATCATCGGTGTCTTTGTCGATATCGACGAGGAAAAGCGGAAATCGGAGGTGCTGGATCAGACCGCACAGAAGAAGGAAAAGTTCTACGGCGAGCTTGAGACGATGCTCAGCAGCCTATATGCGTCGATTGATACGATCACGGAGAGCGTGAGTCAGACGATGGAGCGCACGATGGAGATCTCAAACGTACAGGAGGAGATCACGAAGGCTGCAGAGGATACGCGCGGACAGACGGAGAACACGCTCAAGATGTCCGAGCTCGTTATGACGATCTCAAAACAGACGAACCTTCTCTCACTGAATGCCTCTATCGAGGCGGCACGCGCAGGCGAGGCAGGGCGCGGCTTCTCCGTTGTGGCGGAGGAGGTCAGAAAACTTGCCGACAGCAGCCGCGATGCCGCAAGCAAGATCTTCGAGGCACTCGAATCCATGGAGAAGGCGGCAAGTCATATCGCCGAGCGCATTAAGTCCATCAACGGACTGATTGAGAATCAGGCGGCGAACATGAAGGAGATCAGTGCCTCGGTTGAGGAGGCAAAGGCAATGTCGGACAACATCGAGGCATTGTCCAAGAAGCTGTAACCATATATCCATGGGTCAATATTGACTTGTAAACGACCGCAGTCCCCCATAAGCAGCATCTTTCGTGTGCTTATGGGGAAAATTTAGTTTATCTATTCAAATAAAAAGGGGATGAGAAGATGCCAAGTGACATCATACTTCGTACCTATCAGCCGGGAGATCCAAGCAAGGTCTGTTATTTTCAATACGAGCTCTATAAGCGTCAGTATGGCTTTAACGGATTTTATGAACAGGAGATGCTGCGCGGGATGGCGGAGCTCTACGATGACGTGGAGGGCAGTCAGATGTGGATTGCCGAACTGGATGGGAAGATGGTCGGTGATATCGCAGTCATCAAAAAGGGGGCGAATCGGGCGCAGCTGCGCTGGCTCGGCGTAGATATGGATGTGCAGGGACATGGGCTTGGAAATCGTCTGCTGGCGGAGGCGATTTCTTTTTGCCGCAGAAAAGGCTACCGCCAGCTCTTTCTGGGGACACTCGATCTCTTAAAGCCTGCACGCCATCTTTATGATAAATTTGGATTTCATCGAACGAAGAGTGAACCTTACAATGAATGGGACAAAAACAGAGAAATGTGCCGTGAGATTTGGGAATGTGAATTAACGTAATACAACAGCTGTAAAGAGCGTGAATTTATTGACAGCACAGGGGGATTGAAATATAATATTAAGGAATCACTGAAAAAAAGAAGTTCGTCAGATTAGCATAGATTTTTCGTTCGAACGAGGTGGAAAACCGGAGGCAGAATGGTGTTCTGTGGAGAATTTCCCGCCGAAGTGCAAGCAAAAAGATGCATCAAGATGATGGCGCTGAATTGATCAGTACTTTCTTAAGACGGCTATTTATGCAGCCACCCTACGCTATGGAATGGATGAGTTTATGAATTTCGATATGAATCTCGTGGTTAATTCGTTCCCGCTCCTGCTTGTCGGTGCTGGAGTGACGATTCAGATCACGGTGCTCTCGACAGCGATCGGTTTTGTGATCGGTCTGATCGTGGGCGTGGCGCGCATCTCGCATCTGCGCCCGCTGCGGATGCTGGCGGAGGTCTATGTGGAGTTCTTCCGCGGCACGCCGCTGCTCGTGCAGATTTTCCTCTTTTACTTTGCCCTTCCTGTGATCACGGGGCAGCGCATCGATCCGTTCATCGCAGCGATCTCCGCCTGCGGCATCAACTCCGGCGCGTACGTGGCGGAGATTTTTCGTGCGGGGATACAGTCGGTCGATGAGGGGCAGATGGAGGCTGGGCGCTCGCTTGGTATGACGTGGCTGCAGACCATGCGCTACATCATTGTGCCGCAGGCGTTCAAGCGCGTCATTCCGCCGCTCGGCAACGAGTTTATTGCGATGCTGAAGGATTCGTCCCTTGTCTCCGTCATCGGCTTTGAGGAGTTGACGCGGCGCGGTCAGCTCATCATCGCGAAGACTTACGGGTCGTTTGAAATCTGGATGAGCGTCGCCGTGATCTACCTCGTGATGACGCTGACGATCTCGCGCTTTGTCGCGTATCTGGAACGGAGGTGCCGCGTCCATGATTGAGATTAAAGAACTGTGCAAGTCGTTCGGCGCGGATGAGGTGCTGAAGGGGATTGATCTCTCCATTGCGGAGAAGGAGGTCGTTGTCATCATCGGCCCCTCGGGGTCAGGCAAGAGCACGCTTTTACGCTGCATGAATCATCTTGAGGAGCCGACGGCGGGTGAGGTCACCATCGACGGCATCACACTTTCGGGCGAGGCAAATATCAATAAAGTACGCGAAGAGGTCGGCATGGTGTTCCAGCGGTTCAATCTGTTCCCGCACATGACGGTGCTCGATAACATCATGCTCGCCCCGATGAAGGTGAAGCATATCGCACGCGCCGATGCTGAGAAAACGGCGTGTGAGCTGCTTGCCCGTGTGGGGCTGGCGGAGAAGGCGGATGCCTATCCCGACAATCTCTCGGGTGGACAGCAGCAGCGTGTTGCCATTGCACGTGCCCTCGCGATGCATCCGAAGGTGATGCTCTTCGATGAGCCGACGTCGGCACTCGATCCCGAGATGGTCGGCGAGGTGCTTGATGTCATGCGTGCCCTCGCCAATGAGGGGATGACGATGGTCATTGTGACACATGAGATGGGCTTCGCCCGGGAGGTCGGCGATCGTCTGCTCTTCGTGGACGAGGGCCGCATCATTGAGTCAGGGCCGCCGCGCGAGGTGTTCGAGCATCCGCAGGAGGAGCGTACGCGCAGCTTCCTGTCGAAGGTGCTCTGAGGTGCGTCTGCGCGGGAGTTTGATGCTGCTGACGGCAGCGTTCTTCTGGGGGACGACGTTCGTCGCACAGATTCTCGGGATGGAGGGGCTTGGTCCCTATACCTATGCAGCAGCGCGCTTTGCCCTCGGGACACTGTTCATGACGGCGCTCTGGCTGCTCTATCGCGGACAGCGTAAGGCGCAGCGGCGCGCGGGCACGTTCCATTCGGGCTTTCGCGCCGGGATTCCCGTCGGGCTGGCGATGTTCGTTGGCGTGACGCTGCAGCAGGTGGCGCTGCTCTCGACAACAGCGGGTAAGACGGCGTTTATCACGACGCTCTACATCGTACTCGTGCCGCTTGCCGCCGTCCTTCTCGGACGCCGTATCGGACGGCTGCAGTGGGGCGGGGCATTGCTTGCTTTTCTAGGGGTGTACTTTCTTTCCGCCTACGGGGAAACGACGCTGAACCAAGGCGATGTGCTTGTTTTTATCTGTGCATTCTTCTGGATGGCTCAGATTCTGCTCATTGACCTCTTTGCCCGCATGGTGGACGCCATCGAGCTCTGCCTCATGGAGATGCTGATCTGTACGCTCGGCAGCACCCTCCTCGCCGTATGCTTTGAGACCTGCACGTGGGCGGCACTCTCGGCCGCCGCACTCCCGATCGGCTATGCGGGCATTCTCTCCTGCGGTGTCGCCTATACGTGTCAGATTTTGGGGCAGGCGCATGTCGAGCCGACACAGGCGGCGATTCTCATGGCGATGGAGGCCGTATTTGCCGCCATGGCAGGCTGGGCAGTCCTAGGGGAGACGATGAGCGCAGTGCAGGTGCTGGGCTGCGCGCTGTTGCTCGCGGGCGCGGTCATGGCACAGACGGCATCGAAAGCGTGTAGAGAATAAGGAGGCGCGATATGCCGACGGAGGGGATTATTCAGGCGAAAATTGCCATCAAGGTGGTCGGCGTTGGCGGCGGCGGTGGAAATATCCTGCGCAGTGTGCGTGAGAACTACAATCTCGATATGACACTCGTTGGGCTCAACTCGGATCTTCGTCAGCTGCATGCACTCGAAAAACAGGGGATCACCGTGTTGCCCATCGGCGAAAAACTGACGCAGGGGCGCGGCACGGGCGGCAGAGTCGAGGTCGGTGAGGAGGCAGCGCGCAGCGAGGAAAAGGCGATTCGTCAGATGCTTGAGGGGACGGATCTCGTCATCATCACGGCAACGATGGGTGGTGGCCTCGGGACAGGGGCGGCACCTGTTGTGGCGGAGATCGCACACGATATGGGGATCCTCTCCATCGGCGTGGTGACGACGCCCTTTCACTTCGAGATGTCGCGCAAGATGCAGACGGCGCAGGCGGGGATCGCACGGATGCAGGGCATGACGGATGCCTTCATCACGATGCGCAACGACAACCTTCTGAAGATTGCCCCCGACCGCAAGATGTCGTTTGTCGATGCTTTCGCCCTTGCCGATGAGGTGCTGCGGCAGACCGTTGGCTGCGTGGCAGAGCTGATTTTGACCACGGGGGTCATCAATGTTGATTTTGCCGATGTGACGACGATCTTTCGCCAGAGTGCATCGAGCGAAACACTGCTCGCCATCGGTACCGATGAGACGCCGCAGAAGGCGGTGCGAAAGGCGATGGAGAGTCCGCTGCTCGACCGCAGTACGGCGGGCGCACGCGGCGTCGTCCTCAATCTTACGGGAGGTCCCGCGATGAGTCTGCGTGATGTGGATGAGGCCGTACGCTATATCCATGGGCATGCACATCCTGCCGTGAATATCATTGCAGGACTGGTCGTGCAGGAGAGCATGGCAGACAAGGTACAGGCGACGCTGGTCGCGACGGACTTTGACGAGAGCTATGTTCCGCCCGAGGAGGGATGATCGGGGCGATGTACGTGAAAGGAGGAACGCAGATGGAAAAACTCCTGCATGAAATGCACACATGGATGAATGCCTATATGCGTTCCTTCCGAACGAATGACCCCGAGGTCATGCGCGGCATTCAGCTCAAGGAGATTCATACCGGCTATGTGACGGCACATGCCCGCGCACTTGCCAAGCATCTTGGATGCCATGCGCACGATATGGCTATTGCTGAGATTATCGGACTCTTTCACGATGTTGGACGGTTTCGGCAGTATGCCCGCTATCGGACGTTCAACGATGCTGCGTCGGAGGATCATGCGGAACTCGGACTGAAGGTACTCGCAGAGGAGAATATCCTCGCGCCGCTTAGCGATGTGGATGCAGAGGCAGTGCGTTTTGCGATCAAATATCACAACAAAAAGGAAATTGCTCCGACCAGAGATGAGCGCAAGCTGTTTTTTGCCAAGGTGATCCGTGATGCGGACAAGCTTGACATCTATCGCGTTCTCCTCCCGTTCCTCACGCCGGAGGGCGCGGAGAAGGCACCGAACTTCGTCCCGTCGGACGCAGCGCAGGAGGTCAGCCCCGATTTCGTGGCGGACTTTGCCGCAGGACGACAGGCGGACTACTACCGTCTGCGTACGAATGGAGACCGCAAGATCGTACGTCTCATGTGGATTTACGATATCAACTTTATGTGGACGCTGCGCCGCATTGTAGAACGTGGCTATGTGGACACTTTTATTGCGAGCCTTCCTGCGCAGGCGGGGATTGCCGAGGGGGTCGCACGTCTGCGCGCCTATATCGAACGACGCTGCGCACAGAACGATTGATTGGAATTATACGGACAGAGGGATAGGAACATGGCGGACGTAAAGACATCGAATTTTATCCGAAATATCATCGACGAAGATCTGCGCGAAGGCCGGCATACGGCAGGAATTCACACGCGGTTTCCGCCCGAGCCGAACGGCTATCTGCACATCGGACACGCAAAGTCCATCTGCCTTAACTTCGGTGTTGCTGAGGACTACAATGGTCTCTGCAATCTGCGCTTTGACGATACGAACCCGACGAAGGAGGACGTCGAGTATGTGGACTCCATTCAGGAGGACATCCGCTGGCTCGGCTTCTCGTGGGGCGATCGGCGGTTCTATGCCTCGGACTATTTCGAGCGGCTGTATGAATATGCAGTCGAGCTGATTAAGAAGGGGCTTGCCTATGTGGATGATCTCACGGCGGAGGAGATCCGGGCCTATCGCGGTACGCTGACCGAGCCGGGCAAGGAAAGTTCGTGCCGCGGGCGCTCGATCGAGGAGAATCTGGATCTCTTCACGCGTATGCGTGCGGGTGAGTTTCCGGACGGAGCACGCGTTTTGCGCTCCAAGATCGACATGGCGTCGCCGAATCTCGTCATGCGCGACCCCGTGATCTACCGTATTGCCCATGTGCCGCATCATCGGACGGGCGATGCGTGGTGTATCTATCCGATGTATGACTTTGCCCATCCGCTCTCGGATGCGATTGAGGGCATTACGCACTCGCTCTGCACGCTGGAGTTCGAGGAGCATCGCCCGTTCTACGACTGGCTGCTCACGTCACTGGGTTTCCCTGCGGGGGAGCGGCCGCGTCAGATTGAGTTCGCACGTCTGAATCTCTCGGGCGCGATCACGAGCAAGCGCAAGCTGCGCCAGCTCGTTGAGGAGGGGCATGTGCGCGGGTGGGACGATCCGCGTATGCCGACCATCTCGGGGATGCGGCGGCGCGGCTATCCGCCCGCAGCCATCCGTGCCTTTTGCGAGGAGATCGGCGTCGCCAAGAGCAACAGCACGGTGGACAGCGCCATGCTCGAGCACTGTGTACGCGATGAGCTGAACCGCAACGCGCCGCGCATTATGGCGGTGCTGCGTCCCTTGAAACTTGTCATCACGAACTATCTTGAGGGCGAGACGGAGTATCTGCTCGCCGAGAACAGCCCGACGCACGGAGGACGGCGATATGTGCCCTTTGGGCGCGAACTCTACATCGACCGCGAAGACTTTATGGAGGATGCGCCGAAGAAATTCTTCCGCCTAAAGCCGGGCGGCGAGGTGCGCCTCAAGCAAGCCTATATTATCCGCTGTGAGGAAGTCGTAAAGGATGCGGCGGGCGAGATCACGGAGCTGCGCTGTACCTATGATCCAGAGACGCGGAGCGGCGGTACGGCGGCGAACCGCAAGGTGAAGGGGACGATCCAGTGGGTCGCGGCAGAGCATGCGCTCACAGCGGAGGTGCGTCTCTATGACAGCCTACTGCGTACGGCAGAGGAGGGCGAGGAGGAGCCGGCAGACTTCATTGCGGCGCTCAACCCGCACTCACTCGAGGTGCTGACAGACGCGAAGGTGGAGCCGAGCGTCCGTCTCACAGCGGCAGGGACGCGCTATCAGTTCCTGCGCGTCGGTTACTTTGTTGTTGACCCGGACACTACGCCGGATCATATAGTGTTCAACCGCATCGTCGGGCTGAAGGATACGTGGAGCAAAATCAAGTAGCGCATTCTTTTTCTCGATGTGTTATGTGCCACGGACGGCAGGAGGAGGTTTGCTGTGGCAAAGATACCAAAAGGTTTGTCCGACAAGGATATGATGCAGGGGCACGAGGCAGAGGAGACTCTCGCCGAGACCATGCTGCGTCAGGAGCGGCAGGCAGAGGAACGCGCCCAGGCGGCAGCGGCAAAGGAACCGCCCGCCGATCTCGCGCGTGCGGGACTCAGCGCCGCGCAGGCAGAAGAACTCGGCAAGGCTCTGCTGGAGCTGAAGCTGGTACTCGCGCAGGAGGGTGAGACGAAGGTCAAGCTGAAGATCCGCCGCAGCGGCCGACAGGTGATTATCACGGCGACGTGATGGATTTCTCATAACGAGAAGTAAGGATGTGTAATGATGGAAACAGCAACGATTGTGGCGATTGTCATATTTGTCGTCGCATACGCGCTCATCATCTCCGAGAAGGTGCACCGCACCATCGTGGGACTTTTTGGCGCCATGCTCATGATACTCTTCGGGATCATCGATCAGGAGGTCGCAGTTCACCATATCGATTTCAATACGCTCGGACTGCTCATGGGCATGATGATCATCGTCAATATTACGAGTGAGACGGGACTATTCAACTTCCTCGCCATCTGGGCGGCGCAGAAGGTCAAGGCGCAGCCCATTGCGCTCCTCGTCGTTCTCTCGACCATTACGATGGTCTGCTCGGCTCTTCTGGACAACGTTACGACGGTTCTGCTTACCGTACCAATCACGTTCAGCATCACGTCACAGCTCAAGGTCGACGTCATGCCGTATCTCATTTCGCAGATTTTGGCATCGAACATCGGCGGAACGGCAACGCTCATCGGCGACCCGCCGAACATTATGATCGGCAGCGCGGTCGGGCTTGACTTCATGGCGTTCGTTGAGAACCTTACATTGATTTCGATAATTATCTTTATCTTGGTACAATTCATTCTTATTGGCCTCTACCATAAGGGCCTGCATACTCAGCCGGAGCTGCAGGATAAGATCATGCGTCTCCCTGCGGGCGCACAGATCACCGATCATGCTCTTCTGCGCAAGTGCCTTGCCGTTATCTTCCTCACGATTACGCTCTTTGTCCTGCACGGCAGTCTCGGCCTTGAGTCCGCGACGGTCGCACTCTCGGGCGCAGGTCTCCTCCTCCTTCTCACGGCGACGCGCGATGAGGGCGCGATCGTCAAGGTGCTCTCAAAGATTGAGTGGCCTGCGATCTTCTTCTTCGGCGGACTCTTCATCCTTGTCGGTGCACTCGTAGAGACAGGCGTCATCCGTATGCTTGCGGCTGAGGCGATCAAGGCGACGGGCGGCAATGTCGAGGCAACCGCCATTCTCATTCTGTGGATGAGTGCCTTTGCCTCTGCCTTTATCGACAACATCCCGTTCGTCGCCACACTGATTCCGCTGATTCAGGATATGGGGCAGATGGGACTCAGCAACCTCGATCCGATGTGGTGGTCGCTTGCTCTCGGCGCGTGTCTCGGCGGCAACGGAACGCTGATCGGTGCGAGTGCGAACGTCGTTGTCGCGTCGATGTCGGCACAGCGCGGCCGTCCGATCTCCTTCCTTGGCTTCATGAAGGTCGCGTTCCCGGTCATGGTGTTCACGATCATCGTCTCGAACATCTACGTCTATATTCGGTATCTTTAAGAGTATGTAGAATACTGTCCCCACCTGCTTCTGCAGCCGGGGATTTTCCTTTTCCTTCCATTCGTGTTATTCTGTGAAAAAGGGGGGGGGATGAACGATGATACTCAACACGGGCATGCGTACGGATATTCCGGCGTTCTATGCGCCGTGGCTGGCGAATCGGCTGCGTGCGGGCGAGGTCTGTGTCCGTAATCCCTATGACACACAGCAGGTGACGCGCTATCGCCTTGATCCGCGCGTGGTTGACCTCATCGGCTTCTGTACGAAGAATCCCGCACCGATGCTCCCCTATATGGATCTCCTCGCACCGTTCGGGCAGTTCTGGTACGTCACCATCACGCCCTATGGCAGGGATGTTGAGCCCCATGTTCCGCCATGGGAGGAAGTTGTGCGTTCCTTTCATCAGCTCTCGGCTGCTCTCGGAACGCGCTCCGTCGGGTGGCGCTACGATCCGATCATCCTTGACGCACATCATACGCTGGCGTGGCACAGAACAATGTTTGCCGCGATGGCAGAGCAGCTGGCGGGGCAGACGGAAGTGGCCGTCATCAGCTTTCTCACGCGCTATGCCAAGACGCGCCGCAACTTTCCCGAGGGACGTGATGTCACGCACGCAGAGCGCATGGAGCTCGGTGCATTTATCATTGAGACGGCACGGCAGTGCGGTATGACCGTCTATCCGTGCGGCGGAGGTGATGCACTCGCTCTATACGGGGCGAATACGGGCGGCTGCATGACCCCGCACATCTATGAGCGGGCACTTGGGCGGCGCATTCACTTCCCGCACTATCAGCCGCAGCGCAGGGAGTGCCGCTGCTATCTCGGTGCGGACATCGGTGCATACGACAGCTGCCCGCATCTCTGCCGCTACTGTTACGCCAATACGCATCCTGCGCGTGTGCGCCGTAGCCGTCTCGCTCACGATCTCGCATCCCCCTTTCTCATCGGCCATGCGGAGGAGGGTGACCGTATCCATGAGGCGCGGCAGGAAAGCTGGCTCGAACGGCAGGAGAATTTATTTTAGCGGATATGAAAACGGGAGAGCTATGCGAGACGATTGGTCTGTGCATGACTCTCCCGTTTATGCGATTCCTCTATTGTTTAGAAAATATGGTCGTCTGTATCAGCGTCACTCGCGAGGAGTGCGCCGGTCACGGCGTCGATGCGGAGCTTGTAGGTGATGTTGTTTGCCGTGCATTTCACCTTGTAGAATGGGCGGAAGTCTGCCTGTGCGGCAGGATCCGCAGGTACGGCAGGTGCCGCTGCGTCCTGCGCCGCTGCAGCAGGTGCGGACTGTGCATATTGTCCTCTGTGGTCTCGATTTCCGTGCTTCCCCTTCTTGTGCCCTTTGCGGTCGTGGTCACGATCACCGTCGTGATCTCTCATTTTCAGTTCGAGCGGATGGAAGGTCAGCTCTGCCTCGGATTTTCCGATGGATTCGGCGGCAATCGACCGCACTTTGTCCTCATCGAGCAGAACAATGTTTCGCTGTGCTGCCTGAGCAGCGATCATTTCCGAGCGAGCCTGCCGCTTCATGAGGGATTGTGCCTCGGCCTGCTGATAGTGGAAGTAGGCTGTACCGGCGGTGGCGACGCCGACGAGAACGGCGAGAGCTGCTGCCTTCTTCAGATGTGCGGGACTGAATACGCCCTTGACCTGTTCTTTGATTTTCTGTGCTTCCATGATGAAATCCTCCTTTTGTTCGTCACATTTTTGCTGACAGGTATATCCTATCGGAGAAAGTTAAACAAAGTGTAAACACGCGTAAAACTTTTTCAAAAATCGACGGACAGCGCGGATTTTTTCTGCTGAATCCATTATAATGGCATCATGAAAGTGAGGTGTCGATATGCACCTGCGTGATTTGTCGCTGAAAACAAAGCTCCTGCTGACCAATGCACTGATGGTCGTCATACCGATCTGCGTCCTCGTCGCCATCGGTGCAGCGCTTCTTGGCGGACTGCGCCATGCAGGAACGCTGCAGCAGCAGGCACTTGAACTGCTCTGGCCGGAGAAGGGGACAAATCTCTCTGTTCCCCTTGCACTGAGTTCACTGCGTGCTGCCGCAGAGAGAAAGCAGTTCAAATGGAGTCACGTTGAACGTGATGTTCATCTGCTGGAGTCGGCGGGCGTCCGCGTCTCTATCGTGCAGGATGGGCTCCTCTATCTGACCGATGAGGCAGATGACGATGATATTCGGTATGCGGTGATGCGCGAATGCGGGGCGCACGGCTCCGCACTGACATGGAACGATGCGGGGCTGTTTTTTCGCTATGAGGGCGATCGCAGCGGCATTGTTTTCATGGGGGCAGGCGCTGTTCCTATGATGCGGCATCACGATGAGATGCGCATTTCGCCGCCGATGCGGGAGACGGTGATCAACGCGGTGTTTATTTTCTTCATCGTCATCACCTCGGTAGGGATTTTCCTGCTCGGGCGTTATCTTGCCCGCCTCCTTTCGGCGCAGATTCTTGCACCGCTTGCGGCGATACGTGATGCCGCCGGCGCGATGCAGCATGGTGATTTCGACCATGCCCTGCCTCCGATGGGCAGTGATGAGGTGGGAGCGACCTGCCGCGCTTTTGATGCCATGCGCAGCGATCTGCGGCGCGCACGCCTGCGGGAGGAACAGGAGGAGGCACGGCGGAGGGAATTCCTCATCGGTGTACTCCATGACATCGCAACGCCGCTGACCGCCGTCAAGGGATATGCGAGCGGCCTGATCGACGGGATCGCTGCGACGCCGGAGAAGCAGCGCGCCTATGCTGAGCGCATCGCCCGTGCGGCGATGACGATGGAGGGGCTGACCACACAGCTGCGCTCTTTTTTGCGCACAGGGACAGGAGAGGTGCCGCTTACATGGGAGGTCGTTGAGGCGCAGACATGGATCAATGCGTTCATTGATGCACATGCGGCGGACTTTCGCGAGCGGGGCATTGAGCTGTCGATGGAAGAAGACAGGGAGCAGACATACATTCGCATTGACCGCAGTGCATTCGCCCGCGTTCTCGAAAATCTATGGGAAAACAGCGGGAAGTACCGCCGCGGGGAACGAGCACGCGTCTGTATGTCGCTTTCTCATGAGGGAGATTTTCTCGCCATCCGCTGTGACGACGACGGCGTTGGCGTGCGCGAGGAGGAACGGGAGCGGCTGTTTGACCTCTTTTACCGCACGGATGCGGCGCGTACCCATGTCGCTGACGGCAGCGGGCTGGGACTGGCGATCGTACGCCGGATGATGACGACGTTCGGCGGCAGTGTGCGGGCAGAGGAATCCCCCATGGGAGGACTGCGCATCGTCCTGCTGCTGCCAATTCAGAAAAAGGAGGACACGCATGAAGAAGATACTGCTGGTCGAGGATGACGCTGCTATTGCCGAGCTGGAGCGTGACTATCTCGAAGCGGATGGCTTCAGCGTCGATATTTCTGCGGACGGCGATGCGGGGAAGCGCCTCGCCATGACGGGGGACTATGATCTGCTTTTGCTGGATGTGATGCTGCCGGGGGCGGATGGATTTGCCATCTGCCGCGATGTTCGGAAAGCATACGATATCCCCATCCTCATGGTCTCGGCGCGTCTTGAGGATGTCGATAAAATACGCGCACTCGGACTGGGGGCGGATGATTATATCATCAAACCGTTCAGTCCGAGTGAGCTGGCGGCACGCGTCAAGGCACATCTTGCGCGTTATGAGCGCCTCAAAGGCAGTGCAGGAGATGCGGCTGTCCTGCGTTTTGGCGCGCTTGAGATTCAGCCGCAGACGCGGCGCGTATTTCTTGGGGGAAACGAGGTGATTCTTGCGGCACGCGAGTTTGATCTTCTGCTCTTTCTCGCGCAGCATCCGCAGGTCGTCTTCAGCAAGGAGACACTGTATGACCGCGTCTGGGAGCTGGATGCCATGGGCAGTACGGCGACCGTCTCCGTCCATATCAATCGGCTGCGCGAAAAGATGGAACGCGATCCTGCCCATCCGCAGTGGCTGCAGACGGTCTGGGGGGCAGGGTACCGCTTTAATGATGGAACGTAACAGGGAGATGAAGGCATGACAGCCCTACCATCTGAACGACAATAAAAAATGCTTGCACTTCATGAAAAATGCCTGTATAATACAGAGCGTTGAAATCCGTTCCTCAAGTCCTGATCGTCGTTCAATGAACGAGTGAAGCACTGTTTATATATGCAGTGTTTGCCCGAACCATAATCTCAGTGAACGCTTTCCGAGTGCGGCGAATGGAGAGTCAAAATTATTTTTCAAGGGAGATTGTGGAAGAATGGCTTTTGAAGACAAAACCCTCGTATGCAAAGAGTGCGGCAAGGACTTCGTGTTTACCGCAGGTGAGCAGGAGTTCTACGCAGAGAAAGGCTTTGAGAACGAGCCGGCGCGCTGCCGTGACTGCCGCGACAAGCGCCGCCGCAGCCGTGACGATCAGAATCATGGCGAGCGTCAGATGTTCCATGTGGTCTGCGCCGAGTGCGGCAAGGACACGGAAGTCCCGTTCGAGCCGAAGACGGATCGTCCGGTTTACTGCCGCGACTGCTTCAATGCAAAGCGCGCAGCACGTTTCTAAAACGATTTAGATTTCATGGGGGGATAGCAGCACAGACGGTGCGGCGTCCCCCTTTGTTTTTTGGAATCACGGATAAAACAGCCCATCGGATTGGAAATAATGCGGCTGGATTTATCTGTGTGTCCTTTATCTTTTGAGGAGGTTTCCCATGAAGCTGAAGAAATTGGCACTCGTGCTGACGGGTGCACTCGTGAGCCTTTCCCTGCTCGGATGTGGCGCAGGCGGCGATCAGGCGAAGCAGGCAAGCAAGCTCCGCGTCGGCGCATCGATTGACTTTGCCCCGTTTGAGTTCCAGGATGAGGGACAGAAGGACTATCAGGGCTTTGATATGGATCTCATCCGTGCCGTTGCCAAGGAGATGGGCAGCGAGGCAGAGATCCAGAACATCGGCTTCGACGGTCTGATTCCTGCCCTGCAGGCGAAGAACATCGACGTGATTATCAGCGGTATGACGATCAACGACGAGCGCAAGGAGAAGGTCGCGTTCTCTGATCCCTACTATCAGTCCGGCCTGACGATGGTTGTGCGCAGCGATGAGGAGAACATCAAGTCGTTCAGCGATCTGAAGGGGCATAAGGTCGCCGCTCAGATCGGCACGACGGGTGCCAAGATGGCAAAGGAGATGGAGGGCGTCACCGTCAGCGAACTGAATACGCCGGCGGACTGCTTCATGGAGCTGAAAGCAGGCGGCGTAGATGCCGTGATCAACGACCGACCGGTCAATGACTACTACATCAATCAGTCACAGGCAACCGGTGTGAAGACACTCGCAGACCGACTCTCTGCTGAGGACTATGGCATCGCTATGGCGAAGGACAACACCGAGCTTCAGCAGAAGATCAATGCAGCACTTAAGAAGCTGCATGATAACGGCGAGTACGATAAGATCTATCAGAAGTGGTTCGGCGCGAATAAGTAAGGAACTGCATTGGGCATAAAGTGGGCTGCTGCACGAGGTAACCATCCCTCGGTGCAGCAGCCCATTCTTTATGCTGTATTATTGTCAATCTTCGCTGTAATCCGCGCCATATCTGCAGGGAGTAGGGCGGAGAGCGCAAGCATTTTCTTCGTGCGCGGATGCACGAGGGTGAGATGCGCCGAGTGGAGCGCGTGCCGTGCGATTGGCTCCGTCGTTCCGCCATAGAGATCGTCGCCGAGAAGCGGATGTCCGCAATGGGCGAGGTGAACGCGGATCTGATGCGTGCGCCCCGTGTCAAGCCACAGGCGCAGGAGACTGTAGTTGCCGTTCGTTCGCTGCGTTTCGTAATGGGTACGTGCGGGCTTGCCGTCCTCTGCTACGCAGCGGAGGATGATGCTCGGCAGGGCACGCGCGATCGGTGCATCAATACAGCCCGCAGGGGGCATGATCGTGCCTTCGATCAGGGCGAGGTACTCGCGCCGCAGCGCGTTCTGGCGCATGATCTGGTACTGCACCTCGGGATGCTTTGCGATGAGGAGCAGCCCGCTCGTATTGCGGTCGAGGCGGTGGCAGGGGTGAACGTCGAGATGGACGCCGCAGGCGGCATAGTATCCGCGCACGGCGTTCGCGATGGTGCCGCGCGTTTCCTTTGTCGTCGGATGGACGAGCTGTCCTGCGGGTTTGTCGAGGACGAGCAGATCGTCGTCCTCATAGAGAATCGGAAGCGGCAGCGCTTCGGGAACGACGGTGCTGACGACAGGCAGATCGTATGTGATGTGGTCGCCGTCCTTCACCATCGTGCGTGCAGCGATCGCAGGGCTGCCGTTCCATGTGAACGCACCATGGTGTTTGATGCGTTTCCACAGGCTGCCCGAGATGCCGTGCATACGCATGAGGTAGGCCTTGGCGGGACATGTTTCTCCTCTGGGGAGATCGACGCGGAGCTCTGTCATTTCTGCGCGGTGGCATCCTTGCGCCGCAGGGCGAGGATGATGCGGAAGGAGATGGAGAGGATGATGGCGATCACGGTGGCAAGCGACATTCCTCGCAGAGTCACTGTGCCGATGGTGATGCTGGCGGTCGATACGCCGACACCCATGACGATGGAGGTCAGGAGGAGGTTCATCGGATTGTTGTAGTCCACCTTTGCCTCGACGAGGATGCGGATGCCCGAGGCGGCAATCACACCGAAGAGCAGCATGGAGACGCCGCCCATGACCGGTGTCGGGATGCTCTGGATGAGTGCGGCAAGTTTGCCGAGGCAGGAAAGCAGGATGGCGAAGATCGCTGCGCCGCCGATGACCCACGTCGAGTAGACCTTGGTGATGGCGAGGACGCCGATGTTCTCGCCGTAGGTGGTGTTCGGCGTGGAACCGAAGAAGCCCGAGAAGATGGTCGAGATGCCGTTGCCGAGGAGGGAGCGGTCAAGCCCCGGATCTTTGGCGAGGTTGCGTCCGACGATGTTGCCCGTCACGATGAGGTGCCCGATGTGCTCGACGATGACGACGATGGCAGCAGGTAGTATGATGAGGACGGCGTTCAGCTCGAAGGTCGGCGTGTAGATGGTCGGGAGGGCAAGCCACGGCGCGGCGGCGACGTTCGAGAGATCGACAATGCCGACGGCACAGGCAATGAGATAGCCTGCGATGACGCCGATGAGAATCGGGATGATGGAGAGGAACCCGCGGAATGCCATGGAGGCAAAGATCGTGATGGCGAGCGTTGCGATGGAGACAAAAACGACGGTCGGGTCGACCTTCTCCGCTGTCAGACCTGCCATCCCCGCCGCCGTCGGCATCAGCTCCAGTCCAATGACGGCGACGATTGCGCCCATTGATGCGGGTGGAAAGATCACGTCGATCCAGCTCGTTCCAATGGTATGAACAATGAGGCTGACCAGACAGAAGACGATGCCGACGATGATGAAGCCGCCGAGTGCCGCCTCATAGCTGTACTCGGACAGGACGATGAAGACGGGAGAGAGGAAGGCAAAGCTCGAGCCGAGATAGGCAGGGATTTTCCCCTTGCACAATATGAGGTAGAAGAGTGTGCCGATGCCGTTGAAGAGCAGCACGGTCGCAGGATTGACATGAAAGAGAATCGGAACAAGCACCGTTGAGCCGAACATGGCGAAGAGGTGCTGCAGGGAAAGTGGGATGGTTCGCCGAAGCGGCGGACGTTCATTGGTGTCAATCTTGGTTTGAGACATGGAAATCACTCCTTTAGCTTTCCTATGATACCATAGAGGCGAATGGGGGACAATCGGGACTTTTGAAGGAGTAGGGAGTCACGGGGAAAATCAGGGAATCGATGGACAGCGAAATCTTTTCTTTGCTTCCTTAAAGATTTCAGAGGGATTCGGTAAGATATTATAAAGGAGGAATTGCCGATGAATGAGCCGATGAAGCTGACCGCGCCGCTGAAGGACTATCTCTGGGGCGGGACACGTCTGCGGGACGAATACGGCAAGCGCACGGAGCTGTCGAAGGTGGCAGAGAGCTGGGAGCTCGCCTGTCACCGTGACGGAAAGAGCGTTATTGCCAGCGGCACGGCGGCAGGGGAGACGCTCGAGGCGTGGCTGACACGCGCGGGGGCAGAGGCACTCGGCACACGAGCCGCGCAGTTTCCGTATTTCCCTCTCCTCATCAAGCTGATCGATGCACACGACAATCTCTCTGTGCAGGTGCATCCGAGCGATGACTATGCCCTGCGCGTGGAGGGGGAGTACGGCAAGACGGAGCTCTGGTACGTCGTCGATGCCGCCCCGGGCGCAGAGATTCTCTACGGTTTTGTGCATGCGATCGCAAAAGATGAATTTCGCAGGCGTATTGCGGACAACACACTCCTTGAGGTCGTGCGTCATGTACCGGTACAGAAGGGGGATGCGTTCTTCATTCCTGCGGGGACACTCCATGCCATCGGCAAGGGGCTGCTCATCTGTGAGATTCAGCAGAGCTCCAACGCGACGTATCGTGTCTACGACTATGGGCGCATCGGCACCGATGGAAAGCCGCGCGACCTGCATGTCGAAAAGGCTCTCGATGTGACGTCGCTCGTGCCCGTTTCGCTGCGTGCAGAGCAGCTTCCTACGGCGGATGAATTTCGTGGCGCGGAGGTGCGCCTGCTCGCCGCATGCCCGTATTTTACCGCCTATCATCTGCGTATTGACGGCATGTGCGAGAGCACGGCGGGGGCAGACTCCTTTCACTGTCTGACGATTCTCGCAGGGACGCTGACGCTGACGTGGGCGGGCGGGGAGCTCTCCGCCGTCAAGGGGGAGAGTGTCTTTATCCCTGCGCATCTTGGACAATATATGCTGCACGGGATGGGGGAGCTGATCCTCAGCAGGGTGTGACTGCCGCAGACGGCTTTCATGGGACTTGACGCCTTTGTTATAATGAAAACACGATACTTTGGGAATCGCTGAGTTTATCAGTGCTTTCTTCATGGGGAGGTTTAGGATGATCGATTTTCGACCATTGAAAAAAGAAGACAAGCCATTGCTGGATCGATATTTTCATGCAAACTATTACGAGAACTCGCATTTTAATTTTACGAATCTCTATATGTGGCGCGCGCCGTTCTTCGTGCATATTGCCGAAGAGGATGATGTGCTCTATGTGGCGAGCGAGTGGAAGGGGATCCTTTCGCTGCTGCAGCCCTTCTGCGATCCATCGCGCTATCCCGAAGCGACGAAGAAGCTGATCGCCTACTTTGAGGAAGTGGAGCAGCCGCTGCACCTTTACGATATGGAGCGCGGTTATGCAGACTATCTGCGTAGCTGCGATTTTGCAGACTTTGACGTGGTCGCCGACCGCGACAACTACGACTATGTGTATCTCTCGGAGAAGCTCATCAGCCTTGCGGGGCGCAAGCTGCACTCGAAGAAGAACCATCTGAATGCGTTCCGCAAGGAGCACCCCGAGGCAGAGTATCTGCCCATCACAGAGGATGTCGTCACGCAGTGCAAGATGGAGCTCAATAGCTGGTACAAGCAGCACATCCGCGGGACGGGACGATCGACCCGTTCATTGAGTACGAGCGCACGGCAATCCTCGAGGTGCTGAACGACTTTGACTACTTTGGTCTGCAGGGCGGTGCCGTCCGCTTGGGAGGGCGTATCGTCGCCTTTACCTTCGGCGAGCAGCTCAACACGGATACGGCCGTCATCCATGTGGAGAAGGCGGATCCCGAGGTGCGCGGCGCATATCCCGCGATCAATCAGGGATTCGTGGAGCACGCATGGAGCCATCTCACCTACATCAACCGCGAGGAGGATATGGGCATCGAGGGGCTGCGCAAGGCGAAGGAGTCCTATAAACCCGAGAAGCTGATCGAGAAATTCAACGCGCGGCTGCGCTGAGAAAATACATGGATGCGGGGGAATCATCATGATGAATTATCAGAAATATACGAAGGGCTACTTTATGCCGCCGGAGATCCGCATGGACTGGCTGAAAAAGGATGCACCCGATCATGCACCAATCTGGTGCTCGGTCGATCTGCGCGACGGCAATCAGGCACTCATCGTTCCGATGAGCCTCGATGAGAAACTCGCTTTTTTTGATCTCCTCGTGCGCGTCGGGTTCAAGGAGATCGAGGTCGGCTTCCCTGCGGCCTCGGATACGGAGTATGAGTTCCTGCGCCGTTTGGTGGAGGACAACCTCATCCCCGATGATGTGACGGTACAGGTTCTGACGCAGGCGCGTGAACACATCATCCGCAAGACGTTCGATGCACTGCGTGGGGTGAAGAACGCCATCGTGCACGTCTACAATCCCACCTCGGCGGCTCAGCGCGAGCAGGTTTTTGCGCGCTCCAAGGAGGAGGTCCTGAAGATCGCCGTGGACGGTGCAAAGCTCCTCAAGGAACTGACGGAGGAGGCGGGCGCGACGTATCGCTTTGAGTACTCGCCCGAGAGCTTTACGGGCACAGAGCCGGAGTATGCCCTCGAGGTCTGCAACGCCGTGCTCGACGTGTGGCAGCCGACGCCTGACCGCAAGGCGATCATCAATCTGCCCTCGACGGTGCAGATGTCGATGCCACATGTCTACGGGATGCAGATTGCCTATATGAACGATCATCTGAAGTACCGCGATGCGGTTGTGCTCTCACTCCATCCGCACAACGACCGCGGCTGCGGCGTCTCGGATACGGAGATGGGCCTCTTGGCGGGGGCGGATCGCGTCGAGGGGACGCTCTTCGGCAACGGGGAGCGCACGGGCAACGTGGACATCATCACGGTGGCGATGAATATGTTCGCCCTCGGCGTGGATCCGCAGCTCGATTTCTCCAATCTGCCGCATCTCGTCGAGGTCTATGAGAAGGTGACGCGGATGCAGGTCAATCCGCGGCAGCCATACTCCGGTTCGCTCGTCTTTGCCGCATTCTCCGGCTCGCATCAGGATGCCATCGCGAAGGGCATGCATTACTGGGCGGAAAAGAAGCCGGAGCATTGGTGCCTGCCGTATCTCTACATCGACCCGAAGGATATTGGGCGCACCTATGACGGTGATGTCATCCGCATCAACAGTCAGTCGGGGCGCGGCGGCGTCGGCTACATTATGGAGCAGCAGTATGGCATCGACATGCCGAAGAAGATGCGCGAAGATCTCAGCTACCGCGTCAAGGCTGTCTCCGACGCTGGCCACAAGGAACTGCAGCCGGACGAGATCTACAAGGTGTTCATGGACACTTATGTCAATGTTGTATTTCCCTACGAGCTGTCAGATTTCTGCCTGAACAAGCAGCCGGACGGCACGCGGCGCGGCGACGTGCATCTGCGGGTGGACGGCGAGGATCGTACCTATGAGGCACACGGCAACGGCCGTCTGGATGCCGTGTCGAATGCGTTGCAGGAAAACCTCGATCTCTCCTACTCGAATCTGACCTACAGCGAGCATGCCTTGGAGCTGGGGCAGAGTTCCCGTGCAATCTCCTATATCAGCATTACGGGCGGGGATGGCAGCGTATACTGGGGAGCGGGGTTGGATACGGATATTATCACCTCGTCAATTTTGGCCCTCTTCTCCGCGATCAACCGTATGAAGGCAGGGCACTGATGTGACCGATATTGTTGCAGAAAAACTGAAGCTGCTGCCGGACAGCCCGGGCGTCTATATCATGAAGGACGACCACGGGAAGATCATCTACGTGGGCAAGGCAATTGTCCTCAAGAACCGCGTCCGGCAGTATTTTCAGAGCAGCCGAAACCACACGCCAAAGGTGCGCGCAATGGTCTCGCATATCGCTGACTTTGAGACGATCATGACGGCGAACGAAGTGGAGTCGCTGATCCTTGAGGCGAACCTGATCAAGAAACATCGGCCGCGTTATAATATACGGCTGAAGGACGATAAGAGTTACCCCTATGTCAAGGTGACGGTGCAGGAGGAATTTCCGCGCGTCTTTATCACGCGGCGTGTGCTGCGTGACGGCGCGCGCTACTTCGGCCCCTATACGAATGTGACGGCGCTGCGGGACAGCTTGAAGCTCCTGCGGCGTCTTTTTCCTCTGCGTACGTGCCGCACGATGCCCGAGCGTCCTTGCCTTGAGTACCACATCAAGCGATGCCTTGCCCCATGCGTCGGCAAGGTGGGGGAGGAGGACTACCGTGCGATGATCCGCGCCGCCCTGCTCTTTCTTGAAGGACGGACGGATGATGTAGAGCGTGAGCTGGAGCAGCGGATGCACGCGGCAGCGGAGGCATATCACTTTGAGACAGCGGCGCGCCTCCGCGATCAGCTCAGTGCCGTGCGTACGGCAGCAGAGCGGCAGAACATCGTAACGGGGGCAGGCGATCAGGATGCGATTGGCATGGCGCGCTCGGCGGCGGGCGTCTGCGTGCAGATCTTCTTCATCCGCGGCGGCAAGATGATCGGCCGAGAACACTTTCTCCTGCGCGGCAGCGAGGAGGAGCGTGATGCGGATATCCTGCGCGCCTTCTTGGAGCAGTACTACAATCAGGCGACCTTTGTCCCGCGTGAGGTGCTGCTGCCGTGTGCGATTGACGCAGCGGCGCAGGCGACCATCGAGGCGTGGCTTGCCGCACGCAAGGGGGGCGGCAAGGTCGCACTCCTCACGCCGCAGCGCGGCACGAAGCACGATATTGTGCAGATGGCGACGGGCAACGCCGCGAAGTTCCTCGCAGACGAGGAGACGCGGCGCAGTCTCTTGGATGAGCAGACGCTTGGCGCCGTGGAGGAACTCGGGCGATACCTCGGGCTGAAGCATCCGCCGCGTCGCATGGAGTGCTTTGATATCTCGCACAATCAGGGGCAGGAGACCGTTGCGTCAATGGTCGTCTTTGAGGACGGCGCACCGAAGAAATCGGACTATCGCCGCTTTAAGATCCGCAGCACGGAGGGCAAGCCCGACGATTTCCTCTCTATGCGCGAGGTGACGACGCGCCGCTATGTGGGTTTGCCCGAGGAAGAGCTGCCCGATCTCATCATCATCGACGGCGGCAAGGGACAGCTCTCCTCCGCCCTTGAGATCATCCGCCACGCGGCAGGGCATAAGGATGTCCCCGTCGTCGGCCTCGCGAAACAGTTTGAGCTCGTCTTTACGGAGGGAAATTCAGAGCCGGTTGAACTGCCGCGCCGCAGTCAGGCCCTCTATCTCATCCAGCGCATTCGCGACGAGGCACACCGTTTTGCCATCACGTTTCATCGAAAACTGCGCGGCAAGCGCAACCTCGTCTCCGTACTCGACCATATCGTCGGCATCGGTCCCAAACGACGGCAGAGCCTGCGCACCCACTTCGGATCGCTGGAAAAAATCAAGGAGGCGTCTGTGGAGGAACTCGCTGCTGCTCCCGGCATGAATCGCACTTCTGCCGAGGCAGTGCGTCATTTCTTCGATGCACAGCAGGAACTACGTGGGAAACAATAACAGAATAGGATTATCACACCAAAATGATGAACTGTACGATTGAATTGCAGTTCTGATTATTGTAGAATTATCAAAAGGATTTGAAATTGATGACATCTCATTTAGGAGGTGTCGCACGATGCTCATCTTTCAACGTATGCAGATATTGTGTGCGGCACTTCTCCTCGGCGTTAGCTCTGTTCTCGTCGGATGTGGGTCTGCTCGTCAGGCTCCTACGGACGATGAGAATCTGGTCGTGGTCTATAACTGCGGTGCAGAGGATTGGACAGACCCCATTGCCAAGGAGTTTCAGGAGGAGACCGGAATCCGCGTCCAGTTGGTGGACGGTACATCCGATGCCCTCATGACACGCATTCGTACGGAACAGGAGAATCCGCGCGGCGATGTCCTGTGGGGCGGTGTGGAAGATGTCTACCTATCCCTCACGTCCTATCTGGCATCCTACGACTGCCCGGAGGAAGGTGCCCTGCGCAGTGACTATGTTGGCGGTGACAAGGCATATTACCTTATCACAGAGGATCCCTATGTGCTGGCTTACAACACGGATCTCATTGATGCCGAGGATGCGCCGACCGGATGGAGCGATCTTTTCAAATCACGTTTTCGCGGGCGCATTGCGCTTGCTGACCCGACCAAATCCTTGGTCTCATACGATGTCCTCATGACGATGATGGATGTACTCGGCGGTGATAACGCCCTGATCTCTCGCATGGAAGATCAGCTGGATGGGCACATGGTCTCTGCCTCGGCAGAGCAGGTCAAGGCCGTTGTGAGTGGTGCGTATGCGGTCACGGCGACAGCGGAGCAGCCAGTTCTGCGGTCTCGGTCGGCGGGGGCACACATCGAGGTCGTCTATCCACGGGAAGGGACACGCGTGTCCGCCACCGGGGTTGCGATCATCAAAAATGCTCCGCACATAGAGAATGCAAAAAAATTCCTTGATTTTGTTATGAGCCGTCGTGTTCATGAACGTCTCGGCGTATATGAACGACGCTCCACGCGTGCCGATGTCACGGCACCGCCGAATCTCCCAACGCTCGCGGAGATTCATTCCACACGGTTTGATGCCCGGCATGCCGCCGCGTTCAGAGATGAGTTTTTGAGCGAATGGCGTGCTGCGGTTATCAAATAAATCCCCATTTCCCCCCATCCCCCCATTCCCATATTTTCCCCTTCCAAGACCGTCACTTCGTGTGGCGGTTTTCCTTTTTCTGTTTTCACAACATAGAATGAAAATCCCTACAAAATGATAATTTCACTTGACAGAAAAACGATTTATCCTTATTCTTTCTATATAGTCTGAAGATTGAGGAACATAATGTATTTTTATACATTCTTATGGTTGTTCTGACGCGGCGAGATCTTGTTTTTGATGTATGGGAAAGGCGGAGGATACAGAAATGGAGTGGTATACGATCAGTTATCAGAAGCGACTGTTCGCATACCTTCTCTTAGGCGGCGTCCTTCCTCTCCTGATCGTCTCGACGATTATCCTCTACGCTGCGGATCGTGCCTATGAGAGTACACAGGAGAAGGCCGGGTACGCTGAGGTGCAGCGCATCTCCCGTGAGATCGACAATCTCGCACTTGCTTATCAGCGGCTGATGATGCCGTTTTTCATGCGGGATGATGTCATGGCGTATATGCACGGGGAGCCGACGGATACGACGCATCTCTATGCCGATCTCTATGGTGTCCTCTCCGGGCGTACGGGGGAGGCGGCCGTCTATCTGCTTCCGGCGGATGGGCGGCGTGCGATTGCCACGGACGATGTGCCGCGTGACCATCGTCTCCCGACGAATCTCCACTGGGGCGTGATCGGTCAGGCGGTACAGCAAGATGGCTGGGCGTTGATTGCGGCTGACCGCACGGCTCCTGACCAGCAGAATACTGTTTTTTCGATGGCGCATGCCATTCGTCAAAATGGCAAGCTGCTCGGTGCCGTGGTTGTCGATATTCGCCGCGAGGCTCTCGTTCCGCTCATTCAGCGGGTGCAGGACGGCAACGAGGGGCAGATCATCCTGACGGATCGCTACCGCTACGTGATGATGGATTTGCTCGATCATCGCGGCGAAGGGTTCTCCGCCCTCTTTGCTTCGGCGGCGGAGGATGAAACGTCAGCGTCCGTTTTTCGTGACTTCGTGAACAGCTCTGCCGTGACGGGGATTGCCGTGCATCTCCGGCAGCGGACGGATGGGACACCGGTGGAGGAGCTGATACGTCTCATCCTTGCCGTAGACGCTGCCGCGCTTGCGGTGACGGCATACCTCGCGTGGCGGCTCAGCCGCCGTCTCTGGCATCCGCTCCACATTCTGACACAGGCAATGCGCCGCGCACGGAGCTCGGATGATTTTTCGACGCAGCTGGAGGCGCATCGCCGCGACGAGATCGGAGAACTCGCACGGACGTTCAATGGCCTGATTGCACACATACGGACGCTCCTAGCGGAGAACCGTGCGCGAGAGCGGCGCCTGCGCATCGCGGAGGTCAAGTCATTGACCGAAATGACGCGCCCGCATTTCATCTACAATACGCTGAATCTCATCAAGTGGAGTGCAAAGCTCGGCGACGCGGAGGGCGCGGCAGATATCGCCGTCCAGCTCGGCAAGATCCTGCGTGCTTCGGTGAGCATGAAGGAATTCGTGACGGTGGCAGAGGAACTATCCTTCCTGCGCACCTATCTGAAAATCCAACAACGGCGCTTCGAGGGACGTCTGAAGGTGACGCTGGATGTAGACAGCCGCATCATGGGATGCTATGTGCCGAAGCTCATCCTCCAGCCGCTGGTCGAGAACGCGATTCAACATGGACTTGAGAGTGTGGAGAACGGCGGGCGCATCCTCATCATCGGCAGGCGCGACGGCGATCATATTCTTCTCCGCGTGAAGGACGACGGGCAGGGGATGTCCGAAGCGCGCCAGCAGGAAGTGCTCGCGCGGCAGGATGATAATCACTTTGGCCTCTATAACGTCCACATGCGCGCTATGCTGAACGGTGATGCGAACTGCGGGATTGACCTCTCCAGTGCGGAGGGGAAGGGCACAGAGGTGCGGTTGATGTTGAAGTACATGGAGGAGGCTCCGCGCGATGATTAAAGTGCTTGTGATTGATGATGAGCCGCTGCAGCGGCAGGGCATCGTACAGCTGACCCCGTGGCAGGATTTTGGTGCAGAGGTAATCGGTGCGGCCTCTGGCGGGATGGAGGGCATCCTCATGGCGCGGGAACACCATCCCGATGTGCTGATCGTGGACATCAAGATGCCGGGGATGACGGGGCTCGATGTCATCGCCAGTCTGCGCGAGGAGATCGATGCCGAGTACATTATCCTGTCGGGATTCGGGGAGTTTGAGTATGCACAGCAGGCGATTGCCCTTGGTGTATGTGCCTACCTCCTCAAGCCGCTGGATGATGAGGAGCTTGCGGCCGCGATCAAACTCGCCGCTGGGCATATCATGAGCCGTCGTCATGGCGTACACTGTGATGATGATGATCCAGTGTACGGGAATTTAGCGCTTCCCGCGGAAGAGCCCGTGCGCGGCTATCTCCTGCATGCTGTACGGCACATAGAGGCACACATGGCAGAACCGATCACCGTCCGCGAGGTTGCAGGAGAGCTGGAGCTGAGCGTCAGCTATCTCCACAAACTTTTTGCGCGGTGCGGAACCTCCTTCAGCTCCTACCTGACGGAATGCCGCCTGCGTCATGCAGGACACATGCTGCGCGAGAGCGATGCCAAGATCTATGCGGTCGCCGCCGCCTGCGGCTATCAGGATACGCGCTATTTCAGCAAGGTCTTTCAGAAGCACATGGGCATGAAGCCCACGGAATATCGCTACGGAAAAAATGGATAAAATTTTGCTCAGGGGTATGGACAAAAAGAGAAAAATGCTATATTATAATAATAGTTATTGGTTAATAAAATAAAGAACCAGTATCATCTACTGAAACTGTGTATGATTATAGGAGGAATTTGTTATGAAGACATGGGTTTGCTCGGTTTGCGGCTGGGTGTATGACGAGGCAAAGGGAGATCCGGACTACGATCTCGCTCCGGGCGTGGCATTTGACGATCTGCCCGACGATTTTGTCTGCCCGCTCTGCGGCGTGGATAAGAGTATGTTTGAGCTGCAGGAGTAACGTAAAGGAAGCACTGACGACATAGCCCCGCGTAAGCGGGGTTTTTATCTTTGTGGAAAAAATCTGCGCCAATTCGGCAGGCCACATTTTATCGGCGATTCCTTGCAAATATTTTTGCTTTTCCGCCGAGAATCCCGTATAATGTACTAGGGAAGTACTGATAAACTCAGCACCGCCGTCTTAGTACATCTTTTTCGCCCTGTCTGTGTCGACAAATCCTCCACATAGCTTTGGCTATGCGTCCGGTTTGTCTCCTTGACAGGACAAAAAATCTGCACCAATCCGACGGACTTCATTTTATCAGTACTTCCCTAGATATTATAGCGTTAGGAGATTTTTTGTTGGCAGAGCGGATTGAGATCAGTGTTATTTTTCTTGTTTATATGCTCCTAATGATGGGCATTGGCGTCTACTACTATCGACGGACGCGCAATATGAGCGATTACTTCCTCGGGAATCGAAAGCTCGGCGCATGGGTGACCTCGATGAGTGCCGAGGCGTCGGATATGTCGGGGTGGATGCTGATGGGGCTGCCCGGCTTTGCCTATACGGCGGGGCTCAATGCCGGCTGGATTGCACTCGGTCTGGCGCTCGGCACATGGGCGAACTGGCAGTTCATCGCGGCGCGCCTGCGCGTCTATACAGAGCTGGCACACAACTCACTGACGCTGCCGGATTTCTTTGAAAATCGTTTTTTTGCCACGTCGGGCGCACTGCGGATCGTACCTGCAATCTTCATTCTCATCTTTTTTATCCTCTATACGTCATCGGGATTCGTGGCGGCGGGGCGCCTCTTTGAGACAATTTTCCAGCTGCCGTATCTGACGGCGTTGCTCTTTGGTGCCGTGGTCGTGGTGTTCTACACGCTCGTCGGTGGTTTTCTCGCCGTGTCTCGAACGGATTTTATCCAAGGCGTGATGATGTTCTTTGCCATTCTCGTGGTTCCTGTGGGGGCGGCATTGATGCTGGGCGGCTTTTCGGCGACGGCGGATCTGATCCATGCACAGCATGCAGAATTTTTCGCGCCGCTGACCAAGCCCGACGGCAGTACACTCGGGTTCATCGAGTTCATTTCCCTCATGGGCTGGGGGCTCGGTTATTTCGGACAGCCGCATATTCTCGTGCGCTTTATGGCGATCCGCCATGCAGAGGAGCTGCCCCAGGCGACGCGCATCGCCATGTCGTGGGTGGTGATCTCCCTCTCGGCGGCGATTCTCGTCGGCATGGTGGGGGCGGTGTATCTTAAGACACCGCTGGCGGGAACAGCAACGGAGACGGTGTTCCTCACGATGGCGGGTGAGCTTTTCCCGCCGGTCGTCGCGGGGCTGATCCTCGCGGCGGTGCTGGCAGCGATCATGAGCACGGCGTCGGCGCAGCTCCTCGTAGCCGCCTCGGCGTTTGCGCAGGATATCTATCGGCGCAGCTTCCGCCCCAAAGCGCAGCAGGGCGAGCTGGTCTGGGTGAGCCGTCTGTCCGTTCTCGTGATTGCAGCGGCGGCGATCTATCTCGGGCTCAGCCCCGACAACTTTATCCTCGATATGGTGGCGTATGCGTGGGCAGGCTTTGGTGCCGCCTTCGGCCCCGCACTCCTCATGTGCCTCTTTTGGCGGCGGACGACGGAGCGCGGCGTGCTCGCAGGGATTGTGACGGGCGGCGTAACGGTGCTCGTCTGGAAGCAGTTTGCGTTCTTTGGACTCTATGAGATCGTGCCGGGATTTCTGCTGGCACTCGCTGCCATCTATGTGGTGAGCCGGCTCGATACAGAGCCGCCTGCGGCCGTGACGGAGCTCTTTGACCGCGCATCACGACAGTAGGGAACTGTCGGTGATGCGCTTATGAGGAGGACGGCATTTTCCGATATACACAAAGTACGAAATTTATCAGCGATTCCTTAATGGGGAGGACATTATGGCATTTAATTTTACGCATGTGAATTTCAATGTGCTCGATCTGGCACGCAGCATGGCGTTCTATGAGAAGGCATTTGGCTTCCGTGAGAAGCGGCGCCTAGAGGCGGAGGGCTTTACCCTCGTCTATCTGACGGACGGCACGACGGACTTTGAGCTGGAGCTGACCTATCTGGACGCGCGAACTGAACCGTACAATCTCGGGGAAAAGGAGTTCCATCTCGCGCTCCATACGGACGACTATGCGGCAGCGCATGCGCTGCATACGGAGATGGGGGTCATCTGCTATGAGAATGCCGAAATGGGCATTTACTTCGTAGAGGATCCCGACGGCTATTGGATCGAAGTTCTCCCAAAAAATATGTGACGAACAGCCCTTTTTTGTGTATAATAGAATTAGAATAATGTGTTCGTGGCAGAGGGGGAGTAGGAATGGGAAAGCTGCGGGTACTGATCGTGGACGACTCCAAGATCAGCCGCGTGATGATTGCTGAACATCTAAGGGAAACGGATTTCGAGGTCTGCGGGATGGCGGCAGATGCCGTGGAGGCGCTGAAACTCTACGAAGAGCTGCGGCCGGACTTCGTGACGATGGATATGAACCTGCCGGACACAAACGGCCTTGAGTGCAGCAGACGTATCCTCGCGCTGGATGCGGATGCACGGATTCTGATGATCAGTGCGATGAAGGATCTGAAGCTCATCACACAAGGGAAGGCTGTCGGCGTGCGTGCGTTCCTTCAAAAGCCGGTTTCGCAGGCAGATCTGCTGGATACGCTGTACCTGATCGGGCAGGTATCCGCCACGCAGGAGACAGAGTTTCGGGAACTCTATGCAAAGCCGTTTGCACGTGCCCTCCAGCAGGGTGTGTCGGGGCTCCTCAATATGGAGGGAGAGCCGGAGATTGCACCCTATGAGTCGCGCACACTCGATGTGAGCGGTGCGGCAGTGATCATCGGTATCACGGGCTATACGACAGGACGCGTGATCCTCTACGCAGAGGAGTCTGTGGTACAGCTCTTCGCCATGCACATGCTTGGATATTCAACCGTAGAGGAGCTCACGGAGAACGAGGCAGCAGATGCCGTAGAGGAAGCCGCGAACATTATCGCAGGGCGAGCTGTTTCAAAGATCAACAATGTCCTAGATGGGAAGGAACTGCGCCTGACGCCCCCGGGGACGATCTCGGGCGCACAGGTGCATATTGTAAGTCCCCGCATGACGACGTTCTGTATCAGCATGAAGCTGCCGATTGGAACCGTCCGGATCAATGTGGGCTTTGCAGAAGGAGAGTAATCGATGGATGCAAAACTGATCAATCCTTTTGTGGACGCCTTTACGACGGTGATGCCGATGCTGGGATTCCCCGAGCCGACACGGACGAAGCTCTATGCAGCGAAGTCGCGTGTCAAGAGTCTCGGTGTTTCGATGCTGGTGGGCTTTACCAAGCAGATTCGCGGGAATGTCGTCTACAATATGAGTGAGGAGACGGCCAAGTTTATCGCGTCGCAGATGATGATGGGGATGCCGGTCGAGACGTTCGACGAGATGGCGCAGAGCGCGATCTCAGAGCTGAGCAATATGCTGACGGCTCACACGGCGACGAACATCACGGCCTTGGAACTGGATGTCGATATCTCCACGCCGTCGCTGACGGTGGGGGCGGACTTCGAGGTGAAGGTCTGCGATGGCCAGTACCTCGTCGTCGCAATGGATCTGAGCGGCAAACTTGTGGAATTGGATATTGCCGTTGACCAGGTATAAAGGAATCTCCGATCAATACAGTGCGGCCATCTCAGCGCATCTTTTTTGTCGATGCGATGACGGGCAATCTGCGCTCATCCGAGGGGCTGCTTTATCGGTGATTTCAAGAATAACGCGTCGAGAGCATGATCGATGTCGTGCTCTCGCTGCACAGAACACTTTTTATCGGAGGAGGTTTCGATGAAGGGTGCGGAGCAGGTGCGTGTCTTTCTCAAGGGAAGACAGGTGGATGCTGCAGGCGAGGAGAGCCGCATTACGCTGTCCGTGATAGGACGGCGTTTTTTGCGTGGAGAGAGCCGCTATGTGAGCTATGACGATGCAGAGCTGATTGAGGGCGCGATTGTCCCGACGATTCTGCGCATCGGTGCGGACGATGTGCGTCTGCAGCGGCGTGGCGTCGTGCGCTGTACGCAGAACTTCGTCCCGGGGCAGGAACGGCGCGGCGACTACCGCACCCCGTACGGGCGGTTCTCGCTGTCCACGTTGACGCGGCGCCTGCGCGTGCGCAGCTTTCCGGACGGGGTGGAGGAAGCGTATATTTTCTATACGCTCTATGTGGACGGGATGCGTCAGAGCGACAACACGATGGAAATACGAATTGAGCCAATGCAAAGGAGATCAAATCAAGGTGGAGATCAAACAGCAGATTGAGCAGGCACTGCTTCGTGCCGTGGAGGCCGCCACGGCGGCGGGAGAGCTGCCGGAGGGCGGCGCACTTCCCCCCATTCTTCTGGAGGAGCCGCCGGATAAGGCGCTGGGCGATTTTGCCACGAACTTTGCGATGCAGTCGGCGCGCGTCTTTCGTCAGCCGCCGAAGAAGATCGCGGAGACGCTTTGTGCCCATCTTACGGGCGCATGGCTCGATCATGCGGAGATGGCAGGACCGGGCTTCCTCAATTTCTATCTCAAAAAAGATGTGATGGCAGATACCCTGCGTGGGATTCTGCGTGCGGGGGAGACCTACGGTACACTGGCGCCGAAGGATGCGGCGCCGATTCAGGTGGAGTACGTCAGCGCGAATCCGACGGGACCGCTGCACGTCGGACACGGGCGCGGTGCGGCGGTTGGCTCGGCACTGGTGAAGCTGCTGCGTACGGCAGGCTATGAGGTCCAGAGTGAATATTATGTCAACGATGCGGGGAAGCAAATGGATCTGCTTGCCATATCGGTGAATGCGCGCTATCTTGAACGACTCGGACAGAAGATTGTATTTCCAGAGAACGGCTACCACGGTGCGGACATCATCGATACAGCACAGCGCATCATCGACCGTGACGGGGAGCGCTATCTCGCTCTGTCCGAAGAGGAGCGGTTGGAGAAGTTCAAGGACATTGCCTATAAAGAGAAGCTCGCGGTTCTGAGAGAAGATCTGGCGGATTTTAGGGTGACATTCGATCGCTGGTTCAGTGAGCGCACGCTTCATCCAGAGGCGGTGCAACGCGTTGTTGATGTGCTGCTGGAACGCGGCACCGCCTACGAGAAGGATGGTGCAGTGTGGCTGCGCTCAACGGATTACGGGGACGACAAGGATCGCGTGATTTTCCGCGATAACGGTGTTCCGACGTATCTCGCAGCAGACATTGCCTATCATGATAATAAGTATGCACGCGGCTTCGGCCGGCTCGTCAATATCTGGGGGGCAGATCATCATGGCTATGTTGCCCGTGTGAAGGCAGCGATGGAAGCGCTTGGGCACGATTCAAAGCAGCTGACGGTGCTGCTTCTCCAGATGGTGAGCCTCTATCGGGACGGCGAGGTCGTCAAGCTGAGCAAGCGTACGGGCGAGACGGTTACCCTGCGGGAGCTGATGGAGGAGGTCGGCGTTGATGCGGCGCGATATTTCTTCCTGATGCGCTCTCTCGACAGTCAGCTCGATTTTGATCTTGACCTCGCGAAAAAGAAGTCCAATGAGAACCCTGTGTACTACATCCAGTACGCACATGCGCGCATCTCGAGCATTTTCCGTCAAGCGGCCGAGATGAGAATTGACCCTGCCGAAGGAGAGGAACTGGATGCCCTGACAGATGAGACGGAGATAGCCCTCATCAAGAAGCTGGGGGCATATCCAGAGGAGATTGAGCGCGCAGCATCGGAACTTGCCCCGCAGCGTATTGCACGGTACAGCCATGAGCTTGCTGCAGCATTCCATTCGTTTTACAATAAATGCCGTATTGTCGGGCAGGAGCCCGTTCTTGCAGCCGCGCGACTTTCTCTTGTGCTTGCGACAGGGCACGTGATTCGTCACAGTCTCGGTATCCTGGGCGTCTCAGCTCCGGAGAAGATGTAATATGACTCTGGTGTGAAAGGAGTTTATCCATGGATTTTGAACATATGTCGGAGGTCGATACGGCCTACCATATCCTGACAGAGAAGAAAGAGCCGATGCACTACAAGGATCTCATCACGGCGGTGATTGAGGCGACGCACCGTCCGGTGCAGTCGTTGGCGATGGCAATTTCAGAGATTTATACGCTGATCAATATGGACAGCCGTTTCCACTATGAAGGGGAGAGCAAGTGGGGACTGACGGAGTGGGTGCCGCCCGAGGTGAAGCGCTCCTCGTCACGGTCATCCTCCGGCTCATCCAAGACAGCTGCCGCAAAGGAGACGACACGCAAAAAAAAGCTTGAGAGTATTCAAAACTGACTGGACTCGGCGGAGGAACGATATGGCAAAGTATATATTTGTTACGGGCGGCGTTGTTTCATCTCTCGGCAAGGGCATTACGGCGGCGTCTCTCGGACGCCTGCTCAAGAACCGCGGCATTAAGGTGACCATCCAGAAGTTCGACCCCTACATCAACATCGACCCAGGAACGATGAGTCCCTATCAGCACGGCGAGGTGTTTGTCACGGACGACGGTGCGGAGACAGATCTGGATCTTGGCCACTATGAGCGCTTTATCGATATCAACCTGACGAAACGATCGAACATTACAACAGGGAAGGTGTATGCCTCTGTGCTCAACAAGGAACGGCACGGAGACTATCTTGGCTCGACGGTGCAGGTGATTCCGCATATTACAAATGAGATCAAACAGCGCGTCTATGATGTGGCAAAGGCAGATAACGCGGATGTCGTTATCACAGAGATCGGCGGGACGGTCGGTGATATCGAGAGCCTTCCGTTTCTTGAGGCAATCCGCCAGGTCAAGAAGGAAGTTGGAAAAAATGATGCCCTCTACATTCATGTGACACTGCTCCCATATATCACGGCGGCAGGAGAGCTCAAGACGAAGCCAACGCAGCACAGTGTCAAGGAGCTGCGCGCCATCGGAATTCAGCCCGACATCCTCGTCTGCCGGACAGAGCAGCCGATCCCGCGCGAGATGAAGGAGAAGATTGCGCTTTTCTGTGATGTGGATGCTGATGCGGTGATCGAGAATCGTACGGCAGCGACGATCTACGAGGTTCCTCTGATGATGCAGCAGGAAGGGCTTGACCGCATTGTCCTCGAAAAGATGGCGATGGATTTTGACCCCTCCAACATGGAAGCATGGGGGAAGATGGTCTTTAAGATCAATCACCCAGCCAAAAAGGTGAAGGTCGCCGTTGTCGGCAAGTACGTAGCTCTGCCCGACGCCTATATGTCCGTGACGGAGGCACTTAATCACGGCGGCATTGAGAATGACGCACAGGTCAAGATCGCATGGATCAATGCAGAGGAGCTGGAGGACCCGAATGCGGATCTCGATGAGCTCTTTGTCGGCTGTAAGGGCATCCTGGTTCCCGGTGGGTTCGGTGATCGCGGCGTTGAGGGCAAGATCCGTGCGATTCAGTATGCGCGTGAGAACGACATCCCATTTCTTGGATTGTGTCTCGGTATGCAATGCGCTGTAATCGAGTTTGCACGCCATGTGGCAGGACTGCCGGGGGCACACAGTACAGAGTTTGTTCCAGAGACGCCGCACCCGGTCATCGCTCTTATGGAGGAGCAGCAGGGCGTGGAGGAGAAGGGCGGTACGATGCGCCTCGGTGCCTATCCCTGCGTGTTGGCGGAGGATTCGCATTCCCGTGAAGAATATGGCGAGAGCGAGATCAGTGAGCGTCATCGTCACCGCTTTGAGTTTAATAATGCCTATCGTACACAGCTGACGGAGAAAGGGCTGCGCATCGCGGGAACAAGTCCCGATAATCAGCTCGTGGAGATCGTGGAGATCGAGGATCATCCGTGGTTCGTCGCTTCGCAGTTTCATCCGGAGCTGAAGTCGCGGCCGAATCATCCGCACCCACTCTTTGCAGGCTTTATCCGCGCGGCTCTTGCCGCATCCAAATGAATACATTTTTTTCGCTTCTGCGGGATGATCCCGCCCTCCGTCAGCTGACGGAGGTATTTGCGCAGCCGGCAGCACAGACCATGCTGCACGGTGCCGCAGGGGCATTGAAGCACGCCGCCGTCGCCGCCGCCTATGATGCAGCACCGCGCCCGCTCGCCATTGTGACGGCGGGACGGGATGCGCTGCGCGCGTGGCAGGAGGATCTCACGGCACTCCTGCCCGAGGCGGATGTCTATGAGCTGCCCGAGCTGGACCGCATTGACTTTGCTGCACCCGGTGCAGCGAAGGGGCTGGAGCGCTCGGCACAGCGCATGAACATCATGGCGCGTCTCCTGCGTCATGAGCCGATCATCGTGTTGGCGGACATCGGTGCGGCGGCGCAGAAGGGGCTCAGCACGACGGAATTCTCCCGTGCCGCACTGTCGCTGCGCCTAGGACAAGACCTCCCGCGTGAGACCCTGATGGAGCGGCTGTCGGCGCTCGGCTATGAACATGTGCCGGAGGTGGAGAACGTCGGACAGTTCAGCGTGCGCGGCGGCATTGTGGATGTGTTTCCCATCAATGCGCTCTCGCCCATCCGTGTGGAGTTCTTCGATACGGAGATCGACTCCATGCGAGAGTACGATCCTCTGACCAAGCGCTCCATCAAAAATATCGGAACGGCCTCCATCATGCCTCTGCGTGCCGCAGACGACAATGGGGAGGCCTGTTTTTTGAGCTATCTCGGCGCAGCCGGAACAAGTGTCTTTGACGAGCCGTCACGCCTGATGGCGGCGCTGGAGGATGGCGTACGGGAGGATGCCGTGCGTGCAGCGCGGTGTTTCTCGTGGGCAGAGATGACCGCCGCCGGTACGGAGGGGCATGAGGTGTTCATCTCACTCATGAATCGCGCTGTCCCGACGTGTACGCCGCAGACGCTCATCGGCGTACAGATGGTGCCCATGACGGCGTTTCAGCGGCAGTTTTCGCTCCTCGAGAGCGAGCTGCATCGCTATCTGGGAGAGGGGATGCGCGTCCTCATCCTAGCGGGCGGGGCGGAGCAGGCCGCGCGAATGCGCGAGATGCTCACGCTCTGGAAGCTCCCGACGGTCATTTCACGCGGCGCAGATGCACCGGCCGAACATGCCGTCACCATTTCGCCCGGCACCCTGCGTGCGGGCTTTGAGCTGAGCGCGTCTCGCACTGCTGTCCTGACGGAGCAGGATATCTTCGGTCGTCATAAGGCACGGCTGCGCCGTACAGCGTCGGCGGGAGAGCGCATCCGCCACTTTCGCGAGATTGCGCCCGGCGACTATGTGGTGCACATCTCCCACGGAATCGGGAAGTATCTGGGTGTGGAGACCATCGAGGTCGCCGGTGTTCACCGCGACTATCTGCACATCCAGTACGGCGGGGACGACAAGCTCTTCGTCCCGACCGATCAGGTCAGTCTCCTGCAAAAGTATATCGGTGCAGAAGGCGCTGCACCGCGCCTGCACCGCATGGGGACGGCAGACTGGGCACGCGCACAAGCCAAGGCGCAGAAATCGGTCGAGGATATCGCCGACCATCTGATTGAGCTCTACGCTGCGCGGCGCATGGCGAAGGGTCATGCCTTTTCGCCGGATGATGCGGGACAGCGTGAGTTCGAGGAGGCGTTTCCGTATCAGGAGACGGACGATCAACTGCGCGCCATTGCAGAGATCAAGCACGATATGGAGAGCGAAAAGCCGATGGACCGCCTGCTCTGCGGCGATGTGGGCTTCGGCAAGACGGAGGTTGCGATTCGCGCGGCGTACAAGGCGGCGATGGACGGCTATCAGGTCGCCGTGCTCGTGCCGACAACAGTTCTCGCACAGCAGCACTATCAGACCTTTGCGGCGCGTTTTGCCGACTTCGCTCCGAAGGTGGACGTTGTCTGCCGCTTCCGCACGCTGCGGGAACAGGCGGCGACGCTGCGCGATGTGGCGCGTGGTCAAGTGGACATCCTCATCGGAACGCATGCGATTCTTAATCGGAAGCGCGTGCGATTTCAGAAGCTGGGCCTGCTCATCGTGGATGAGGAGCAGCGTTTCGGCGTGACGCAGAAGGAAAAGATCAAGGAGTTCGCGACGGGCGTCGATGTACTGACGCTCTCCGCGACGCCGATTCCGCGCACGCTGCACATGTCGCTCGCGGGTGCGCGTGATATGAGTGTCATCGAGACGCCGCCCGCCGAGCGCCTCCCTGTGCAGTCCTACGTCGTGGAGAGCAGTGATGCCATGATGCGCGGCGCGATCGAGCGTGAGCTGTCGCGCGGCGGGCAGATCTACTTTATCTACAACCGCGTGGAGAGCATCGACCGGATGCGCGAGCACCTGCTGCAGATTGTACCGCAGGCACGTATTGCCTCCGCGCACGGACAGATGAGCGAGGATATTCTGGAGCAGGTCATGATGGACTTTTACGAGGGACATTATGACATCCTGCTTGCAACGAGCATCATCGAGAACGGCATCGATGTCGCCAACGCGAATACGATCATCATCTACGATGCTGACCGCTTCGGCCTCTCGCAGCTCTATCAGATGCGCGGACGCGTCGGCCGCTCGGCGAAGATGGCGTTTGCCTACTTCACGTATCGGCGCGACAAGGTGCTCAGCGAGACGGCGGAGAAGCGCCTACAGGCGATGAAGGAGTTTGCACGCCTTGGCTCGGGCTTTAAGATCGCGATGCGTGATCTCGAGATCCGCGGCGCGGGGAGCCTTCTCGGTGCGCAGCAGCATGGGCATATCGCAGGCGTCGGCTTTGAGATGTATGTGAAGCTGCTCGAGGAGGCCGTGGCACGCAAAAAGGGCGAGAAACCTGCGCCGCCGCCCGTACAGACCGTCATCGACCTCCCCGTGGAGGCGTATCTGGATGGCGGCTACATCGAGGACGCCATGCACAAGATCGAGGTCTATCAGAAGATCGCGGCGGTGCAGACGGATGAGGATCTCGATGCACTGCTCGACGAGCTGATCGACCGGTTCGGCGAGCCGACAGCGCCCGTCCTTGCTCTGCTCGATATCGCGCGCATCAAAAATGCGGCGCGGACCTTTCATGCACGGAGCATTGCGCTGAAGGAAAATGCGCTCGATATCGCCCTGCCGGCGGATGAAAAGCTGCCGCTCCCGGCACTCATGCGCCTCGACCGCGCCTTTGGGCGGCGCGTCGGGCCCCTGCCCGAGGGGAGCGGCTATCGCATCCGCCTCGCGGCACATGAATGCAGGAATGTATTGGATACGGTGCTGGAGATTGTGCAGTTGATCACAGGAGAGCGGCATGAATGACTATCGATTGACCGTTGCAGGGCTCGGCCCCGGTGACGCGGGGCTGATTACGCGCGAGACATGGACGCAGATCGAGAGGGCGGAGCAGATCGTGCTGCGCACGCGCATCCACCCGAGTGTATCGGCACTGGATGATGTGCAGATTTCCTATGAGACATACGATCCCCTCTACGAGGAGATGGGGGACTTTGATGCGCTCTATGCCGCGATTGTCACGGATCTCTGTACGCGTGTCCGCACGGGCTCTGTACTCTATCTCGTTCCCGGAAGCCCGCACGTCGCAGAGCGCACGGTACAGCTCCTGCGCCCTGCGGCAGAGCGCGAGGGGATACCGCTCGACATCCTGTCCGGGATGAGTTTTTTGGATCCGCTTTTTGCGGCGGTGGGCATCGATCCCGTGAACGGGCTCTCCATTCTCGACGCGCTGAATGAGGCGCAGATCCGTGCCGTGCCGACGCAGGACCGCATCATTACACAAATTTATTCGCGTGCGATTGCTTCCGATGTCAAACTGCTCCTGATGGAGCACTGCGACGATGCACAGGAGGTGCTCTATCTGCACCACCTCAGTCTGCCCGAACAGGACGTGCGGCGCATTCCGCTTTATGCACTCGATCGGCAGGAGGATGTGGATCATCTGACCTCCATTTTTGTCCCTTATATGCCGACTTTTTGGGAAAATCCGTAAAAAAAACGGGAGTTTTTGGGAAAAATCATCTTTTTTTAATATTTCCCCTTGATTTTTCGGGGTAATTCTGTTAAATTCTCTCATGTCAGTGCGACACTAAGCGGTCGCGAGGAAAATGGAAAATATCTTAAAGGAGGATGCTACTTTGAACAAGCAGGAATTGGTCGCAAACGTAGCAGAGCAGGCAAGTCTCACGAAGAAGGACGCAGAGAAGGCAGTCAATGCTCTTTTTGAGACGATCAAGGGCGCACTTTCCGAGGGTGACAAGATTCAGCTGATCGGATTCGGCACGTTCGAGGTGAAGGATCGTGCGGCACGCAAGGGGCGTAACCCCCAGACGGGCAAGGAAATCGAGATCGCGGCTTCGCGTAATCCTGTGTTCAAGGCCGGCAAGGCTCTGAAGGATGCTGTGAACTGATTTTGCAGTGTGACCGGACTTCCGACGGGAGTCCGGTTTTTCTGCGTTGTGGGGCGGATATGAGCAAAACGATCTTTGCACCGGATGCATTCGCGGGAAAATCCGTGCTGATCTCAGGCGGTACCTCGGGCATCGGATACGCGGCGGCGGCAATGTTTCTGGCGGCCGGTGCGCGCGTTGTGCTCATGGGGCGTGACCAGATGCGGGGCAAGGGCGCAGAGGAGCAGCTCTCTGCCACAGGGCGTGCGCTGTTTTGTGCCGGCGATGTACGGTCTCTGTCCGACTGTGGCCGCGTTGTTGCGGAGGCAATCCGCTGCTGTGGTGCGCTAGACGTTCTCATCAATGCCGCAGGCATCTACCACGAGGGCGCGCTGGATGCGCTTTCGGCGGAGGAGCTCGACGCTCTGCTTGATACGAACATCAAGGGGACGATCCATCTGTCACAGGCGGCTCTGCCCTATTTGCGGCAGACGCATGGAAATATCGTGAATATCGCCTCTGATGCAGGGCTGCATGGGAATTATTTTTGTGCAGCGTATGCGGCGACGAAGGGCGCGGTTGTCGCGCTGACGCGCTCGCTTGCCCGCGAGACAGCCTGCGACGGCGTGCGCGTGAATGCCGTTGCACCTGCCGATATTCTCACGCCGATGACGGAGCGCCAGCTCGCAGAGCATCTGCCACGAGAGGATCAGCTGCGGGAGATGGCGTCGCTCTATCCGCTCGGGCGCATTGGCACGGCCGATGAGGCCGCTGCCGCTGTCGTCTTTCTCGCCTCTCCTGCGGCAGCATGGGTAACGGGCAGCATCTATATGGTGGATGGCGGGCTGACGGCCTAGGGAAGCACTGATAAATTCAGCACCGTCGTCTTAGTACATCTTTTTCGCCCTGTCTGTGTCGACAAATCCTCCACATAGCCTCTGCTATGCGTCCGGTTTGTCTCCTTGACAGGACAAAAAATCTGCACCAATCCGACGGACTTCATTTTATCAGCGATTCCCTAGGAATCCATATCGTCCGTCAAAAAAATTTTGCCATTGTCAAAAATTATGTTAAAATAAGATTGTATGAGGAGGTAGCTGATGGGACATGCCCGCATTCTCATTTTGACCGCCTCCATCGGTGCAGGGCATACGCGGGCGGCAGAGGCCATTCGTGTGGCACTGAAGGCGCAGCCGGGAGCAGCGGAGCAGCGGATCGATGTTGTGGACTTCATGTCGCGAGAGGTGTCCATCATCCACTATCTCATGAAACGTATTTATCTGACGATGCTGCGCTTTGTGCCGAATCTCTACGATGTCTTCTTCCACATTGCGGGAAAGAAGGCGGGCGGGGGTGCGGTGCGTGCTGCCTTTGCTTGGGTGATGGTGCGTACGATGGGACGGATCATTCGGACGTATCAGCCCGACCTTGTGGTCGCCACCCACCCCTTTCCCGAGGGGGCGGCAGCACTCTGGCGCGAGCAGCATGGCGGCTCCTTTGCGCTGGCGGCACTTCTCACGGACTACGCTCTCCACGCGATCTGGTTTGTGCGTAACGTGGATGCCTATTTCGTTGCGACAGAGACGATGGCGGATGAGATGGCGGCGTGTGGCTTTGATCGGAAGTGCATCCATGCGACGGGCATACCGATTACGCTCATGGCGAGCCGCTTGGCACGCCGCGAGGCACAGGTACAGGCAGGACTCTCTGGAGATCGGCCGACTGTTCTTCTCATGGGCGGCGGTCTGGGGCTTGGCGATATGGAGGCGACCCTTGCGGCTTTGGAGCAAGTACAGCTGCGCCTCTCCGTTCTCGTCGTGGCGGGACATAATGCTGCACTGGAGGAGCGTGCGCGTGCGCGCGCGGCACATTCACATCATGTGATCTCCGTGCGCGGCTATACCCACGATGTGCCGGTATTGATGCGCACGGCAGATCTGCTCATCACGAAGCCCGGTGCGCTCACAATCAGCGAGGCATTCGCTGCAGGGCTGCCGCTCCTCCTGCATGACCCGATTCCGGGGCCGGAGACGGAGAACGCCGTCTATGCGACGCGATGTGGAGCGGCCGTATGGCTGCACTCGGGCGAGCGCATGGCACCGGCGGTGGAGGACATACTTACGCATCGTCTGCCTGCCATGCGCAGGGCGGCACGCGACTGTGCCCGCGAGGAGGCGGCACAGCGCGTGGCGGAGATTCTGACAGAGATGCTTCAGCGAAAGTGAGGGAGACGGATGGCACGGAGAAAGAATGCACGGCGGCCGCGCTGGTTTGTTGTGACGGTTCTTCTGATCCTTGGTTACTTTGGTACGATGATCGTATCACAGGGAATCTATCTCTTTCACGTGCGTGCGGAGCAGCGTGCGGCATCCGAGCGGCTGACGGCTGCACAGGAGGAGAATGACCGTTTGCAGGCGGAGAAAACGCATCTTGGGGAATTGCCGTACATTGAGAAATTGGCGCGTGAGGAGCTCGGCATGACGGGGGAAGGGGAACTTCCCTATGCACCGGGAAAGCGTGGAAACGGCAACTGACTGGGCTGCGTATTTTCTTGACAGAACGGGCGTCCGCCCTGTATAATAATTATGTCTGACAGTGGGGGAGACCCCGATGGTTTATCGTTGAAGGGAAGATTTGTTTTGGCCATTGAAGTCGGCAGCGTAGTAGAGGGTGTTGTCACGGGTATCACGAATTTTGGTGCTTTTGTCGAACTCCCGGAAGGGAAGACGGGGCTGATCCACATCTCGGAGGTTGCCGACGTCTACGTGAGCGATGTGCATGATTTTCTAAAAGAGCATGACAAGGTCAAGGTCAAGGTACTGACCGTGGATGATCGTGGGAAGATCGGTCTGTCGATCAAGGCTCTGCAGGATAAATCGTCCGCTGCGCAGTCCGCTGCTGCGCCGGCACGTCCGCCGCGTCCACCGCGCGATGTGCGCCGTACGGCGGCATCACGTCAGATCGGCTCGCCGTCCTTTGAGGACAAGTTGTCGCGCTTCCTCAAGGACAGCGATGAACGATTGACCGATCTGCGCCGCAAGACGGATTCCAAGCGTGGCGGACGCGGCTCACGCCGTGGCTGAGCACGTATGCTGCGATAGGATATGAGGAGAAAGAGGACACTCCATGTGGAGTGCCTTTTTTGTGGAAAGCACTGATCACGTGATTTTCATCGAACCGGTGTATGATGGTCTGCGCGGAGATAATTCTGAGCGGGCAGTACGACGCGTGCACCACGCGATGGACGCATGGGTCAGTGCTTCCTTTATCGGGAGATCATGTTGAAACGACAGGTGGCAGACATTCTTCGGACGCATGGATTTTTTGCGCCCGATCGCCGCGTGCTCGCCGCCTGCTCGGGCGGGACGGATTCTCTGGTTCTGCTGGACATTCTCAGAGATTTACATGCGGAGGGCGGCCCGCAGATCATCTGCGCACACTACGAGCACGGCATTCGCGGAGCAGCGTCACGCGCGGACGCAGATGCCGTGGCGGCATACTGTGCGGCGCGCGATATTCCCTGCGTCATAGAGGTAGGTGACGTACCGCGTTATGCGCAGATGCATAAACTTTCGCTTGAGACGGCGGCGCGTATCTGTCGCTATGATTTTCTCCATCGGCTGCAGGAGCAGGAGCACTGCGATGCGATAGCGCTTGCCCATCATGCGGATGATTTGGCGGAGACAGTGCTCATGCGTATTCTGCGCGGTACGGGACCCGCGGGGCTTGCCGCCATGCGTGAGTGGGACGGCGTCCACCTGCGTCCGCTGCTCCATACGGTACGCGCGGAGATTGAGGGATATATTCGGGCGCATGAGCTTCACCCGTGCCATGACCTGACGAATGATCAGCAGGATGCGCAGCGCAATCGGATTCGCCACACGCTTTTGCCGACCCTCTGCACCTACGGTAATCGAAATATCCGTGATGCACTCGTGCGCCTCAGTGATCTCGCGGGTGAGGAGGATGATTTCCTCACGCAGTATGCTGCGGCAGAACTGGAGCGCGCATCCTCCGGCGGTGGCCTCTCCGTCGGCGTGCTGAATACGCTGCATACGGCCATGGTACGACGCGTCCTGCGTCTCTTCTGGGAACGCGTGACGGACGGCCAGCAGGATCTTTCCTACGAGCATGAGGAACGGATGCGCCGCCTCCTCACACGCGTGGGAACGGCGCAGTGCGAGCTGCCGCACGGATGGCGTGCGCGTCTGCGCTATGGTGTACTCAGACTTCAGCGCGAAGAAACACGGACAACACAGCAGGGAAAGGAAGAAGAAATTTTCCTTCCTTTGACCCACGAATATGATATAATAAATTTCCAAGGAAGATTATTTTCCATGCGTCGGATGGATGACGTGACGGATGAGGATTGGCAGAAGGCAGTGGACGGGAAGGCTGTCTATGCTGATGCGGCAGGGCTGCCGCCGCTTGTCCTGCGTACACGGCGTCCCGGAGACTATATGCGGCTCTCCATCGGACGCAAAAAAATCAAGGATATTATGATCGACGATAAGATCCCGCGTGAAGCGCGGGACAGCATTCCGCTGCTTGCCGTTGCCGGCAGCAGTGAGATTTTTTGGATGGTCGGGGGAAGGCGCAGCATCTTGGCACCGGTGACGGAACATTGTGTTGTTTTTGCCATTGCATGGGAAAAGGAGAGTACAGCATCATGATGAGCGATGATATTGAGCACATATCGTTCTCGGCAGAGGAGATACGCGCGCGCGTGCAGGAGCTCGGCGCACAGATTACACAGGACTACCGCGATGCACAGGAGAAGGTATACTGCGTTGGTATTTTGAAGGGAGCTGCCGTCTTCTTTACGGACCTAGTGCGCGCCATTGATCGCCCGGTCAACTTCGATTTTATGATTGTCTCCAGCTATGGCGACGCGGCCGTCTCCAGCGGACAGGTTAAGATTTTGAAAGATCTTGATTTTTCCATCGAGAACCAACATGTCATCATCGTGGAGGACATCATCGACTCGGGGACGACCATGCACTATCTGAAAACGCTGCTGCAGGGGCGTCATCCGAAGAGCATCCGCCTCTGTGCGTTCCTCTCCAAGCCTTCGCGCCGTGTGACGCCGGTCGAGATCGACTATCTCGGACATGAGGTTCCCGATGAGTTCCTCGTGGGCTATGGGCTGGACTATGCGGAGAAATATCGGAATCTGCCCTACATCGGGGTGCTGCGGCGTTCCGTTTATGAGTGAGGAGGCGCCTTTTGAATCATTCAATTCTGCGAAATCTCGCGTTCTATGCGCTCATGTTCTTCGTCGTCTGGACGGTCGCCGACTACATGTCGGGCAGCCATCAGTCGGCACAGGCAACGGCGCTGGGATACAGTGATTTTACCGAAAAAGTAACGGCTGGGGACGTGGACAAGGTCGTCATTGTCCAGAACAACATCCGCGGTACGCTGAAGGATGGGACGGAGTTCACGACGATTGCGCCGGATGCCCCGAGCAACGACCGCGACCTCTATACGCGCCTCTCGGAAAAGGGCGTGACGATCTCGGCGGAAAACCCGCCCGAGCCACCGTGGTGGCAGACGCTCCTCACCTCGCTGATCCCAATTGCACTTCTGATTGGCTTCTGGTTCTTCATCATGCAGCAGTCCCAGATGGGCGGCGGGCGCATGATGAACTTCGGCAAGTCGCGCGTGCGCCTCATGGTGAGCGATAAGAAAAAGGTGACCTTTGCCGATGTGGCAGGGGCGGACGAAGCGAAACAAGAGCTTGAGGAAGTCGTCGAGTTCCTCAAGACACCCGACAAGTTCAACGAACTCGGCGCACGCATCCCCAAGGGCGTACTGCTCTTCGGACCTCCGGGCACGGGCAAGACGCTTCTCGCCAAGGCGGTCGCCGGTGAGGCGGGCGTTCAGTTCTTCACGATCAGCGGCTCCGACTTCGTCGAGATGTTCGTCGGCGTCGGCGCATCCCGTGTGCGTGACCTCTTTGAGCAGGCAAAAAAGGCGGCTCCGTGCATCGTCTTTATCGACGAGATTGATGCCGTTGGGCGTCAGCGCGGCGCGGGGCTGGGCGGTGGACACGATGAGCGTGAACAGACGCTCAATCAGCTCCTTGTCGAGATGGATGGCTTTGCCTCAAATGAGGGGATCATCATCATCGCGGCGACCAACCGCCCCGATGTGCTTGACCCTGCGCTCTTGCGTCCCGGCCGCTTCGATCGTCAGATCGTGGTGGATAAGCCCGACGTGCGCGGGCGTGAGGCCATCCTGAAAGTACATACAAAGGGCAAGCCGGTCGCCGACGACGTTGATCTGGACGTCCTCGCGCGGCGCACGCCCGGCTTTACGGGAGCGGATCTGAGCAACCTCGTCAACGAGGCAGCACTCCTTGCCGCGCGCCGTGACAAGAAGAAGATCACGATGGCGGAGATGGAGGAGGCGATCGAGCGTGTCCTCGCAGGTCCGGAGCGCAAGTCTCATGTCATGACGGATGAGGAAAAGCGCCTCACGGCATATCATGAGGGCGGACATACGCTCGTAGGACTTCTGCTCGAGCACGCCGATCCCGTGCACAAGGTAACGATTATCCCGCGCGGACGTGCGGGCGGCTATATGCTCTCCCTGCCAAAAGAGGATCGTTCCTATCGGACGCGCTCCGAGCTCATCGACCGCATCAAGGTCGCACTCGGCGGACGCGTGGCCGAGGAGGTCGTGCTCGGCGAGATCAGCACGGGCGCATCCAGCGACATCCAGCAGGCGACGCGTATCATCCGCAGCATGATCATGGAATACGGCATGAGTGATGCGATCGGTCCGATTGCCTATGGCGAGGAGAACCATCAGGTCTTCCTCGGGCGCGATCTCAATCGCGAGCGCAACTACTCCGAAGAGATTGCGGGTGAGATCGACCGTGAGGTGCGCCGCTACATCGAGGAAGCGTATGAGGCTTGCCGTACGATCATCGTGGAGAATCGCGACAAACTCGATCTGATCGCAAAGGAACTTCTCGAGCGCGAGACGCTGAGTGCGGCAGAGCTTGAGGAACTGATGACGAAGGGCGCGATCAGCGAAAAGGACAAGCAGAACGACGATACGGATGATACGGGGAAACCCGCACCGATTCCCGTCGATGTTGTGATCGACGACTCTACACAGACCAGTGAGGAGGCAGAGCGCGCCGCTGAAAAGCGTCCCGCACCTGTCGCTGCGCCGGAACCGAAGTTCAACGTAACCCAGTGGGATAAATGATGGAAAGGCATTGCCGCGAGGAAAGATGAGCGGCAGTGCCTTTTTCTTTAGCTTATGTATGATTTTTCCGATAGTTATAATATAGGAAAAAGGGTTCAGCAGGGAGTCAGAGAGAGGTTTGTATGCAGTGGTATGAGGAGATCATGGACACAGCGCGGGAAGCTGTGGACTACATCGGCAGTATGCTTTCCACAGACGGCAGCATGGAAGAACCGACGCGTCAGGTGTTGACGGATTTTGCTGTGGCGATGAACGGTGTTGCGGAGCGTCTATCCCAGGAGAAGGGAACGCTCATGGAAAAGTACCGTCGCTATGCGCTGAATGCTGCGTGGAGTGGACAGAAAGCGTTGACTGCGGAAGACGCACGAGATGCGTGGAAGTATTTTTTCTACGAACTGCGGCCACTCTTTTTGGATCTGAGCTATCAGTTGGATCTGGAATACCTTGTCCTGCAGCATCCGGAAGTACAGGATGCCTATCTGGCGCAGACGATTGCGGCATTTGAGGCGGCGCGGAAGAGGCCGCGCCGGACGGACTTCAAATACCGCGTGTCGATCATCGTCCCTGCCTACAATAAAGTGGAGTATTCGCGTTGTGCCGAATCTTTTTGATGTGCCCGAGATTCGTGCAGACTATCGCTATGTCCTCTGTGATTTTGAGGACGATGATTTTTCTGCAACACTACGCCGGTCAGGTTTCCGCCAAATTCTCGCCAAGGATACCTTTGTCCATCATTTCGGGGGCGTAACACTGAATGAAGTCCGCACGACTCATGGGAATTATAAGACCATTATAGAAATGCGCCCTGTATTCCAGCATAAGTGGGGCATTGATCCATGGACATCACGTGGACATCTCGTGTTTTTAGAGCAGATAATTAAAGATTTTTCCACCGGAGAAACTCCGTCACGCGTTTTGTTTATTGAACCGATGTTTGGGGAGGGGCTTCTGACGGTTCGCAATCATTTTCGACGTCTCCAAACACCTGTTATTATTGACGCCATTGTTACGCGTGAGCAATATATGATGGAAGCAGCGTACATGGCGGATTCTGTCATACGGTTGACGTCACTCGATCACTTGCCGGATCGAGTAAACGGGACGTATGATATGGTCATTTTAGGTGCGTTTCTTAATGTCGTGCCGATTTCGGATATTATCTCTTTTTTTTAAGGAAACGTATGGCTTATTGAACGCCAAGGGGGTTCTCTATGTATCCTTACTGAATTACAATAGTTTCGAGCATGTGATGGAGAATCTTCCGAATGATGTTCCTCATTTAATATATGATAGCATTTTGCCGTTGAATGGAGAGCGTGTTTTTCCTGTTCCTCGTCTTGTTCATGCGCTGAAAAAAGAATTTTCTAATAAGAGCGTGTGGGTCGGGTACGGTGTCCAGTCACATTATTTCGGAGATATTTCTCTCTTCGAGCAGACCACGAACGAGATTCTTAGTGCATCCGATGATCTGCATTATCTTCTGTCAGGTGATATGGTCGCCTTATGTATTCGGTAATCTTAGGGAAGCATTGATAAATTCAGCACTGCCATCTTAACGCATCTTTTTCACGCGCACTTCGGTGTAAAATCTAGTTTGGAAAATATTCTTTGGTCGGTATAAATGGAGCTCTAAGAGCTTTTGTGAATAGGAGGAAGATTTTATATGAAGGTTGTAATCTTAGCAGGCGGCTATGGCACCCGTATTACTGAGGAGTCTGTATTTCGCCCAAAGCCCATGATCGAGATCGGCGGGCAGCCGATCCTCTGGCATATTATGAAGATTTACTCCTACTATGGCTTTCATGAGTTCGTTATTTGTCTCGGCTATAAGGGCTATATGATTAAGGAATACTTTGCTGACTACTATTTGCATACGTCGGACGTCACCTTTGATTTTACACAGGGAAATCGCATGACCGTGCACAACAATGTATCAGAGCCGTGGAAGGTAACGCTTGTCAATACGGGGCTGGATGCACAGACAGGTGCGCGTATCAAGCGGATTCAGAAGTATATTGACAATGAGGCCTTTATGCTGACCTATGGCGACGGGGTGAGCAATGTAAATCTTCAATCATTGCTTGATGCCCATCAGAATCACAAAAATGCCATTGTGACCATGACAGCGATTCAGCCGGGGGGAGGTTCGGTGTCCTCGATATCGATTATGGATCAAACGAGATCAATCGTTTTGTTGAAAAGGCGAAGGAGGATGGAGGCTGGATTAACGGCGGTTTTATGGTTGTTGAGCCATCGGTGTTTGACTATCTACGTGATGACGATCAGTGCATCTTTGAGACGACGCCACTTGAGAGTATTGCACGGGATGGCGGCTTATTTGCCTATAAGCATGACGGTTTTTGGCAGTGCATGGATACGCAGCGAGATAAAGTCCGATTGAACGATCTTTGGAGTCAGGGCGATGCACCGTGGAAGCTGTGGGCATAGCGGAGATTGTGAGGTAATCGGGTGGTAAAATTAAGCATTATCATTCCGGTTTACAACATGCGGGAAAAGCTGGAACGCTGCCTCTTTTCTGTACGAAATACGGTGCGTATTCCGTATGAAGTGATCATTGTCGATGATGGTTCGTCGGCAGATGAGCAGATTTTTACGTCTGATGCGATGGACCATGTTCGTATACTTCGCAGTGAGGAGCATCATGGCTATGCACATGCGGTGAATGAGGGGATTCGAGCCTCAGAGGGGGAGGTTCTTCTCTTCCTTCATGCAGATGTGATGCTCGCGCCGCATACGGTGGAGGATATGTTGGATGTGCTCATTGCGGACCCAAACGTTGGGGCAGTGACCGGCGTTGCCCCTGTGGCATATCGGAGGGCGCAGCTGATCCCGCCGAACGACTATCTCTCGTGGGATGACTATGTGCATGTGGTGGAGGAGATTCGTGCGCAGGGGAGTCCGCCTCGTCCAGAAATCTTTGCGGAGATGTGCGCTGATGGCACGGAGAGATGCCGTATCGGCGGCAGGACATCTCAATGATCGGTACTCTCTTCCCGCACTCGCGTCCTATGACTTTACGGTCCGTATGACACGGGCAGGCTATGGGGGAGCGACCTTGCCGAGCACCTATGTGCATCGTGATGGAGAAAATCCTGATACGACGTCGGACAGCTATCGACGGGAATGCGATTTCTTCCATGAAAAATGGGGCGTTTCACTGGACTATTCATTTTCCCCGCGCAGAGATCTTATGTCTTTGATGGACTTCTCAAAAGCTGGTTTGCGTGTCCTAGAGATCGGCTGTGCCTGTGGGGCAACCCTGCGGGAAATTGGTGCACAAAATCCATCAGCACGACTTTATGGTGTGGAACTGAACGAAAAGGCGGCAGAAATTGCGGCGCCGTACGCAACGATTCTGTCGATGGATGTAGAGCGTCTTGATCCATCACAAGTTGCCGAACGTTTCGACTATATCGTCATGGGCGATGTCATTGAGCACTTACAGAATCCATGGAAAGCAATCGAGAATATGCGGGAACTGCTCGCTCCCGGCGGAGAAGTTATCGCGAGTATTCCCAATGTGGCCCATATCAGCACGTTTTATGGTCTTCTTTCCGGCCGCTGGACCTACGAAGATATGGGAATTTTGGATCGGACGCACTTCCGGTTTTTTACGAAAAAAGAGATAATCAAGCTCTTTCAGGAAGCCCAATTTGATATCCAGGACATGAGATACGTAACCGTTCCATCTCCTGACATAGGGAAACGGCTGCGCGAGGAACTTCTGTCACTCCAAACGATCTCTGTGGATGCGGAGGACCTCGATGCCTATCAGTGGCTTGTTCGGGCGAAGCGTGTTTAGAGATCGGATGTATCGTTCAATGTTTTTGTAGCGTGGAAAAGTGATCTGCTGTATAATGGGGCAGATCACTTTTTGTTTGGAGGTGCGGCGATGCGGAGCGATGTATTGGAACTGCTGCGTGAGGCAGGGGGCTGTGTTTCGGGGGAGAAGATTGCGGCACGGCTCGGTGTGACGCGCGCAGCAGTGTGGAAGAAGATTGCGGCACTGCGTGAGGCGGGCTATGACATTGCAAGTGCACCGCGCAGCGGATACATCCTGCGGGCTGCTCCGGATCGGCTGATTGAGGCGGAGATCACAAAGGATCTGGGAACGGCACTCGTTGGGAAAAAGATCATCTGCTATGATGCTGTGGATTCGACGAATCTTGTCCTGAAACAGCTGGCACATGAGGGCGCAGAGGACGGCACGGTCGTTGTTGCCGACAGCCAGGGGACGGGACGCGGGCGTATGGAGCGGCATTTTTTCTCACCGCCGGGCAAAGGAATTTGGGTGAGTATTCTCCTGCGCCCGACGTTTCTGCCGCAGGATGCACCAAAGTGTACACTGATGGTGGCGGTTGCCGTTGCGCGCGCGATGGAGCATTTCGGTCTGCGTGCAGCAATCAAGTGGCCGAATGATATCATTCATGAGGGGCGTAAACTGGTCGGTATTCTCACGGAGATGAGTGCAGAGATGGATCGCGTGGACTATGTCGTGATCGGAATCGGCATCAACGTGAATATTGCACGTGAGGATTTTCCCGAGGAACTGCGGGACACGGCGACATCGCTGATGCAGATGAAGGGGACGCCGCTGCCGCGCGTAGCATTTTTGCAGGAGCTCCTGCGTGCGGTGGATGTGCTCTATCAGGAGGTACAGCGGGAAGGCTTTGCTCCTGTGCTTGCAGCGTGGCGCAAGTATGCCGTGACGCTCGGGCAGACGGTACGCGTTATAGGCCCGGCAGGCGAGGAGTTCGAGGGCGTTGCGGCGGATATTGACGCAGACGGAGCGCTCTTTGTCGATACAAAGATGGGGCGGCGGCGCGTGCTCGCAGGAGACGTTTCGATTCGTCCGAAGAAATGAGTACGTATACGTGCGCAAAGCGTTTACGTGACAGAATGGCAGAGACGTTTGTATGGAGGAAGGAATTTGCTGCTTGTACTGGACATCGGAAACAGCAATATCGTGATGGGGGCCTATGACGGGGCGAAGCTCCTGCGGCATTGGCGCATTTCGACAGATCGTCAGAAGACAGGAGATGAGTATGGCATCCTGATCAATGAGCTCTTTCACTATCAGGGGCTCTCTCTGTCGGATATTCAGGCCGTCATTATCTCGTCGGTTGTACCGCCGCTGGTCGTCCCACTGCGCAAGATGTGTGAGCGATATTTCCACATCCGCCCGCTCATCGTCGGTCCCGGGATACGGACGGGGATTCGGCTGAACTACGAGAATCCGCGGTCCATCGGTGCAGACCGTATTGTGAATGTCATCGGTGCACATGAGCAGTACGGCGGCCCGCTGATCGTGATCGACATTGGAACGGCGACGACATTTGACATTGTGGCAGAGAACGGAGATTTTCTCGGCGGCGTGATTGCACCGGGACTTGGCTCAAGTGCCGAGGCGCTTTTTCAGCGGGCAGCGCAGCTCCCGCGCATCGAGCTCGTACCGCCCAAGACAGTGGTCTGCCGCAGTACGATTCAGGGCATGCAGGCGGGCATCATCTACGGCTACGTGGGACAGATTGATGCAATCGTGCGCCGCATCAAGGCGGAGCTCGCGATGGAGATGAAGGTCGTTGCCACGGGCGGGTTTGCTCGTATGGTAGCAAAGGAGTCCCAGACCATCGACAAGGTCGATCACTTTCTGACGCTGACGGGTCTGCGCGTCCTCTATGAGAGGAATCTGCCGTGAACCCGATGAAACTCGGCGCATTTGCCTTTGACGATCCGATTTTTCTCGCGCCGATGGCGGGGGTCACGGATACTTCCTACCGCGTGATTGCGCATGGAATGGGCTGCCCGCTCGCCTTCGCGGAGATGGTCAGCAGTCAGGGCATTCACTACCGCAATGAGCACACGATGAATATGCTGCGTACGGAGCCGGATGAGCGTCCGATTGCGATGCAGATCTTTGCCAAGTCGGCGAGGATGGCAGCCGAGGCGGCGGCGTATATCGAGGAGCTTGGAACGGCGGATATCCTCGATTTCAATATGGGATGTCCCGCACCGAAGGTCGTCAGGAACGGCGAAGGATCAGCACTGATGCGTGACCCAAAGCGGGCGGAGGAGATTTTGACGGCGATCCGCCGTGCGACGCGTCTGCCGTTCACGGTGAAGATACGGCTCGGCTGGGACGATGCCTCGCGCAACGCAGTGGAAATCGCACGCATGGCGGAGGCGGTCGGCGTGGACGCGGTCGCCGTGCATGGGCGGACGCGCGAGCAGTTTTACAGCGGCAGCGCGGACTATGCAGCGATTGCCGCGGTGAAGCGTGCGGTCGGGATTCCCGTCATCGTGAGCGGGGATGTCCGCCGTCCTGCCGATCTCAAACGTGCACTTGAGATCACGGGGGCAGATGCAGTGATGATCGGGCGCGGTGCGCAGGGAAATCCATGGATTTTTCCGCAGCTGATTCACTGGCTGCATACGGGGGAGGAGATGCCGCCGCCGACGCTGGCGGAGCGTGCGGCGGTGATTCTGCGCCATCTCGATCTCTTAGTCGGGTACAAGGGCGAGTACATCGGAATCCGCGAGATGCGCAAACATGCGGCATGGTATACGCGCGGTCTGAAGGGCAGCGCGGAGCTGCGTGAGCGATTCAACCGCGCGGCGTCGCGGACAGAGTTTGCAGAGATTCTCCATGGGGCATGGGGAGTATAGGTAGAAAGGAACCATTATGAGTGACGATAAGAAAAAGTCCGTTTGGACGATGTATTCGGCAGAGGAACGCGCAGAGGTGGATGCGCTCGCACGCGGCTATATTGATTTTCTCTCGGACTGCAAGACGGAGCGTGAGAGTGTGCAGGAGGCGGTACGTGCTGCTGAGGCGGCGGGCTACCGCGATCTGGCGGACATTATCGCTGAGGGGACGCAGCTCCGCGCGGGGGACAAGGTCTACGCCGTCAACATGAAAAAGGCAATTGTACTCTTTCATATCGGCACAGAGCCGATGGAACACGGCATGAATATCCTCGGTGCACACATCGACACGTGCCGCCTCGATGTGAAGCAGAATCCGCTCTATGAGGACGGCGGGCTGGCGTATTTTGATACGCATTACTACGGCGGCATCAAGAAGTATCAGTGGGTGACAATACCGCTTGCCCTGCACGGTGTTGTCGTCAAGAAGGACGGCACAACGGTCACGATCACGCTCGGGGAGAAGGCGGACGACCCCGTGTTCTGCGTGACGGATCTGCTCGTCCATCTCTCGCAGGAGCAGCTGGAGAAAAAAGCGGCAAAGGTGATCGAGGGCGAGAAACTCGATGTGTTGATCGGCGGAATCCCTCTCGCAAAGGAGGAAAAGGAGTCCGTCAAGGATGGCGTGCTGGCGCTCATCCGGAAGACGTACGGCATTGATGAGGAGGATTTCCAGTCGGCAGAGCTGACCCTCGTTCCGGCAGGCCGTGCGCGTGAGCTTGGCTTTGACCGCAGCATGGTGCTCGGCTACGGACAGGATGACCGCGTCTGCTCCTATACGGCACTCCGCTCCATGGTTGAGACGGCAGATGTGCGGCGTACGGCGTGCTGCCTCCTCGTTGACAAGGAGGAGATCGGCAGCGTCGGCGCAACGGGAATGCAGTCGCGCTTCTTTGAAAACATGGTCGCCGAGGTGCTCTCCGCCTGCGGGCAGTATACGGAGCTCGCGCTGCGCCGCACGCTCGCACACTCGCGGATGCTCTCCTCGGATGTTTCGAGCGCCTATGACGCGCTCTATGCGGATGCGTTTGAGAAGAAGAACGTTGCCTATCTTGGACGAGGAATGGTATTCAACAAGTTCACGGGATCACGCGGCAAGTCCGGCTCCAGTGATGCGAGTGCAGAGTATCTGGGCGAACTGCGCCGCATGATGGATGAAAACGGCGTCCGCTATCAGCTCGCAGAGCTTGGACGCGTCGATCTCGGCGGCGGCGGGACGATTGCCTACATTATGGCGCGCTATGGGATGAACGTGATCGACAACGGGGTTGCAGTGATGAGCATGCATGCACCGTGGGAAGTTACGAGCAAGGCGGACATCTATGAGATGAAAAAGGGATATGACGTATTCCTGAGAAATGCGTAACATTCACATACCGAGGCTGCCGCAGCGTGGGGAGACCATGGTACGGCAGCTTTTTTGTTTCCATGAAAGCTTTGTGAGAGTGCAACTCAATGTAGTATTTTTTCTTACAATATGATAGAATAGCATCTGTTTTCACTCACATGGGGGAGGAGTACGATGGTCTCAGAGGAAATGTATGTGCTCGGGACGAAAAAGTCCACGATTCGCACGATTTTTGAGTTTGGACAGAAGCGCGCGGCAGAGGTCGGTGCGGAAAATGTCTTTGATTTCAGCCTCGGCAATCCGAATGTACCTGCGCCGGACTTTATTCGGGATGCGGCGGTCGACATCCTCATGCATGGCGACCCGACCGCAGTGCATGGCTATACGATTGCACCGGGCAAACCTGCGGTGCGTGAGGCGCTTGCCGCCGATCTGAAACGCCGCTTCGGCATGGACGTCACAGGGAAGAATCTCTTTATGACGGCGGGCGCAGCAGCATCGGTGACGATCACGTTCAAGGCACTCACCGAGCCGGGGGACGAGTTCATTACCATCGCACCCTTTTTCCCGGAGTATTGCGTCTTTGTCGAGGCATGCGGGGGCAAGCTCGTCGTTGTGCCAGCCAAGACGGATGATTTTCAGATCGACTTCGCGGCACTTGAGCGGGTACTGGGCATCCGCACGAAGGCTGTCATCATCAACTCGCCGAATAATCCGAGCGGTGCGGTGTACAGTGAGACGACGATCCGCCGCCTCGCCGATCTCCTCCGCGCGAAGGAGCAGGAGTGCGGGCATCCGATCTTCATCATCGCAGATGAGCCGTATCGTGAGATCGTCTATGACGGTGCTTCCGTCCCCTGCATTCCCCTCTTATACGACAATACGATCGTCTGCTATTCCTATAGCAAGTCCTTCTCCCTGCCAGGTGAGCGCATCGGCTATATCGTCGTACCGGACAGCGCGGCGGACTTCGCGCGTATCTACGGCGCAATTGCGGGGGCGGCGCGTGTCCTCACACACGTCAATGCTCCCTCGCTCTGGCAGCTCGTCGTCGCACGCTGTGTCGGGCAGGCTGCCGATCTCAGTATTTATGAGCGCAACGCCGCACTCCTCTATGACGGGCTGACGGCACTCGGTTTTTCCTGCGTGCGTCCGCAGGGAGCATTCTATCTCTTTCCACAGGCACTTGAGCCGGACGATGCGGCGTTCTGCCGCCGCGCACAGGAGTATGATCTCCTGCTTGTGCCGGGACGAGACTTCGGCTGTCCCGGCTATTTTCGAGCGGCGTACTGTGTCCGTTCGGAAGTGATCGAGAAATCACTGCCACGATTTGAAGAACTTGCAAAATCATACAAATCAATAAGTGAATAAAATTCATTTAGATCACATTTATTGGAAAGAATATTGACAATCACTTTCCATGGAGATATACTGAGAATCGATTCAAATATGGGATGGGTTTCATTCTCCATGTGATAATAAAGATGGGATTTTCCCACGGCTTGAGAAGACAAGGATGGTGTTTTTGTGACCAGCGCAGAACTATTTGAAAAGGGCGGTCCGGTTATGTACCTGCTGCTCCTGTGCTCGCTGACGGTGGCGGCGATTGCGGTTGACCGTTTTCTGCTCTATCGGCGTGCGGCGCAGGGGGCAAAGGAACTCGAGACGACGGTTGCGGAGTCGCTCCGCAAGCACAAGATCGACGAGGTCGCTCCCGCCGTTGAGGGCAAGGACAACATGGTTGCCTATTTTGTGAAGAGCGCACTGGATGCCCGCCAGGCAGGGGAGGATGTCCCTATGACGCTTGAGGGAGTCTATGGCGAGGCTGCGATGCTCCTGCGTGCACGTCTCAACTATCTCTCGATGATCGTTACTCTCGCACCGCTCCTCGGGCTTCTGGGGACGATCTCAGGCATGATCCAGTCGTTCAGCATATTCAACCTGCAGGCCGGTCAGCCCATGGCGATCACGGGCGGCATCGGTGAGGCGCTGGTCGCAACGGCGACAGGGCTTTTCGTCGCGATCTTCTCGCTCGTCGTGCATACCTACTTTGCACAGCGTCTTGATGTGATGCTGACACTCCTCGAAAAGACAATGAATACCGTCTTGGCAGGGTTCGCGGCGGCGGACGGAGGGAAGGTTCATGCGTCGTAATTTTCATGATATGCGCGAGCCGCTCGTCATGATCGTCCCGATGATCGACATTATGCTGTTTCTGTTGGTGTTCTTCATGCTGAGCACCATGTACATGGTGAATGCAAGCACGGTACAGGTCAGCCTGCCGCAGGCGGCAAGCGCACAGCAGGACACACGCCCGCACATTGTCTCCATTACGGTGACGGAGGACGGCAAGGTGCTCTTTGACCGTGATGATGAGCCGACCCGTGAGCTGACGTCACGGGTCAAGGAACAGCTGGACAGCGATCCGGATACGGTGTTCGTCGTGCGCGGCGACAAGAAGGCGGACTATCAGTTTGTCGTCAGTGTCTTTGATGCACTGAAGGAAGCGGGGACACGTCACGTGTCCATCGCGACGGAGACGGGGGGCGTCTGATGCGCTATCAGACACATTGGCGGCTTGCCTTTCTCGTCGCATTCTTCTTCCACATCGTCGCATGGCTCTTTCTGATGGTGCTGATTCCCCATGTCTTTAAGCACATCGAGCAGCCGCCGCCGGACGAACCGATGGAGTGGGTGGAGCTCGCTGACGACGATGGGCCGCCCGAGGAGGAACAGCAGCCGGAGGAACCGCCTCCGCCGCCGCCACCACCGCCTGAGCCTGTGGAGGCAGAGGAAGAGCCCGCCGTCGTTGAGGCGGAGATTCCCGAGGAGGCGACGACGGCACTGCTGAAGGAAGCCGAGGATTCGGCGAATAAGCCCGAGGAAGAACATGTCCTGAAATCCGGCGACGGAAAGCAGATCGGGCAGCCCGGCAAGATCATCCATGCCGAGCAGCCTGCCTACGGTGTGATTCCGTTCACGGGGCGTATTGCCGTGTCAGCCCATATCGGCACGGACGGACGTGTCGTGTGGACAAAGATTCAGATCAGCTCGGGGAATCTCGTCTATGACCGTCTGGCGCGGCGTATTGTTGAGAAGCAGTGGAAGTTCGAACCGGCCAAGGACATGAATGGGCAGCCGATGGAATCGAATATGCAGTGCCCTGTGTATTTCAACATGAAACCGACACGTAATATTAAATGACGCAAGCAGAGAGGTTGACAATGAAGATATGGGTGGGGGCAATTCTTGCAGTGTTCTTTCTGGCTGTGTCGGCAGCATCCGTCTCCTGTGCGGAGGAACAGGAACCGAAGCAGCTGGAACGCATCACTATAGGACAGCCGCCTAGAGTACTCCATTTTGAGCATGTCCAAGATAAAAGTATCTCTTATGAAGGATACGTGGTGCTGATGGCTCACGTTGATGAGCAAGGCCATGTCGTCAGCACGAGAGTTACACACAGTTCGGGGGATGGGAACGTTGACCGCATGGCGTGTCGCGTTGTGATGGAACAGTGGAAATTCACACCCGCACTGGATGTTGACGGTCGACCGATGCCTTGCAATGTGATGTGTCAGGTACACTTCAACATGGAACCCAAACATCGCAAGTAACATTTTAAGGAAAGGGGAACGCAGACAATCCAATGAGAAAGCTGTTTGCATTCATTACGGCACTCTTTCTGCTCCTGCCGGCGGCGTCGACGAACGCCGCGCAGACATGGCAGCAGATTCACGACCATATCGCGACGGAGATGGACGGTGTCTATGCCATCTATCAGTCGGGGGATGCAGAAGGTGCAAAGGATGCCGTCAACAATATCTACTACGGCATCTACGAGAAAGACGGTCTGGAGAGCGCTGTGCGCAGCAGCATCTCCTCCAAGAGCGCGAACCTCACGGAGTATCAGTTCTACACGCTGAAAAAAGTCATCCGTTCGGGCGCTCCGCAGTCAGAGGTCGAGGCCGAGGGTGCAAAGCTCCTCGATATGGTTCAGACCGAGGTGACGCAGCTCGAGACGGCAGGTGCTCAGTCGGGCGGCTGGGGGATGTTCCTCCAGGCGTTCCTCATCCTTCTGCGCGAGGGTGTTGAGGCGATTCTCGTCCTCGTCGGCATCATCGCCTATCTCGGTCGCGCCGGTCATGAGAAGGAGCTCTCGACCGTCTACAACTGGGCGATCGCAGGCATTGTCTGCAGCTTTATCAGTGCCTATCTCTTTGCCGAGGTGCTCGACAGTACGACGACGACGGGCGCGAGCCGCGAGATGATCGAGGGCTTCACGGCGCTTTTCGCCGTCCTGGTCCTTCTCGGAACGTCGGCGTGGATGGGCGGCAAATCCAATGCAAAGGCATGGAAGAACTACATCGACAGCCAAGTCAAGATCACACTCTCGACGGGCAAGTCGCGTGCGCTCGGCTTTGCCGCATTCCTTGCGGTCTATCGCGAGGGCGCGGAGGTCATCCTCTTCTATCAGGCGCTCTTTAACAACGCCGTCGGCGATACCGACATGATCTGGGCGGGCTTCGTTGCCGCGTGTGCGGCACTCGCGGTTATCTTCTTCCTCATCCAGCGTGGTGCGCTGCGCATCCCCATCGGACCGTTCTTCAAGGTTACGAGTGCATTCATGTTTGTGCTCGCGGTTACCTTCCTTGGCGGCGGTCTGAAGGAGCTGCAGGAGTCAGATACCATCTCCACCACGATCATTGAGGCCATCCCCATTCCGAGCATCGATCTGCTCGGCCTTTATCCCACCTATGAAACCATTGTCCCGCAGATCCTCTTGGTTCTCGCGGCAATCGCAATGGTATCATATAAAAAACGCTCTGCTGCGGCAGAAGCGTGAGTCAGGTTCATCTTTCAAAGGAGGATTTTCCCATGAAGAAATCTAGTCTCAGTATGCTCAAAAAGGCTCTCGCCGTCGGTGCAGTCGCGTTCTCTACGTTCGCGATCAACGCGCACGTCAGCGAAGCTGCGTTCGAGGAGTTCCCGATCGGCGATGAGATCGAGGATACGACGAACCACTTCAAGGCGGCGCTCGTCTACTTCCAGCCGGTGACGATGGAGCCTGCCGGTATGAGCCTTCCGGCAGACCAGGCAGATATCCACATCGAGACGGATATCCATGCAACCGAGGGCAATGAGTGCGGCTTCGGCGTCGGCGAGTGGATCCCGAATCTGACGGTGCACTACAAGTTCACGAAGCGTGAGACGGGCGAGAGCATCGAGGGTGTGTTCATGCCGATGAGCGCAGATGATGGCCCGCACTATGGCGCAAATGTCAAGATGCTTGGCGCAGGCACGTACGACTGCGACTTCTCGATCGACAGCCCTGCACGTCAGAACTACCTCCTCCACACGGACAAGGAGACGGGTGTCCGGGGTCATTTCTGGACGGAACCGGTCAAGCTGCACTGGGTATTCAACTACGTTCCGCGTAAGTGGTAATTACAGCTGCGTATGGGCAGTGGGGATCTCAGCATGTCCTTCTGCCCTCCTAATCACAGAATGGCTGCCGCCCCGGGGGGGACGGCGGCTTTTCTCATAGGAAAGGGTATATCTCATGTTACAGGCATTTCTTCAACAGCTGGTACCGGCATTGGAGGAGAGCATCAAGCTCGCCGTGCCGCTCGGCATTTTGCTTGCAATCATCTTGCCATTGCCCGACCAGAGCATTCGCCGCACTTTTACGCGCGTTTTGAAATGGGGTTTCTTCCTCTCGCTCTTTATGACAGCGGTGCGTGTCGGTACGAAGTCGGCGGTCAATCGTGAAATCTTTGAGAGTATGGCAATTGCCGTTGATCTTGTTGGCGCAGTGATTCTTTGTACGATTCTGCTGCGCAGTCTTCACCGCGAGTGGACGCCGCGTGAGGAGCGCCTGTTCCGTTTCGGAACGGGCGCACTGACGCTTGGGCTTTTCCTCTATCACGGTCTTGAGCTGTGGCTGATACCTGTCGCAACCGTGCAGGTAGCGATGGGAAAGTATCTGACTTTGACATTTCTCGTCAAGATGCTCGGATTTTTCGGAGGGATTTTCCTCGGATTCCTCTCGGGCTATCTGGCGTATAAAGCGGCGGCGGCACTCAATCATGGGCGCCTTGTCTTTGTTTTTTCTGTGCAGATCGCAGCGACTGCCATTCAGCAGGTGATCTTTGTCCTGACGGTGCTGATGGCACGGCAGCTGTTCGGTGCAGAGAGCCTTATTCCGTATATGGCATGGTTTATTGACAATCAGAACAAGGTCATCTATGCGATCTACTTTGTTTCTGTGCTCGTCCCTTTTACACTGTTTCTTCAGCCGCGCCCCGAGCGTCCTGTGTGGGCAAATCCTGCGCAGTACCGTCAGATCGTCTCGAGCGCGATCCGTCGCAAGCGGTGGGGCAGTGGACTCCTTGCAATCCTCATTCTGACGATTTTCGTATCGAGTGTCGGCGGATGGTATGCGAATAAAAAAGAACAGCTTGTGCCGGCGGTTGACGTCAAGGCGGAGAACGGGCTCGTGCAGATCCCGCTCGAGCAGGTCTCCGACGGCCACCTCCATCGTTATGCATTCCACGCCTCAGACGGAACAACGGTGCGCGTTATCATTGTGCAGAAGGGCGGCTCCGCATTTGGTGTCGGTCTCGATGCCTGCGATATCTGCGGTGCAACGGGCTATTTTGAGCGTGATGGGCAGATCGTCTGCCGACTCTGTGATGTCGTCATGAACAAGGCAACAATTGGTCTGCCGGGCGGCTGCAATCCGATCCCCGTGGAGTACCACGTGCAGAATGGTGCGGTGCAGATTTCTGCTGACACGCTTGAGGCAGCGCGGATTCATTTCCGCTGACGGACAGGATGGCATGAGAGGAGGTAAGCCATGTTTTGGCAAATGGTAAAAGGGGCGCTCATCCGCCAGCGCGGGAGGTTCATCCTCATTGCGTTGACGGTCGCCCTCGGTGTCTCGCTTGCGACTGCCATGCTGAACGTCATGTTTGACATCGGCGAAAAGGTGAATCAGGAACTCAAGGCATTCGGTGCGAACATCACGGTGACGCCGCGCAACTCGATGGTTCTGAAGGATCTCTACGGCGTAGAGACGACGAAGAGCGGACACCGCGAGTATCTGGATGAGGCGGATCTCGGCAATATCAAGACGATTTTCTGGACGAACAACATCGTCGCCTTTGCGCCGTCACTGACGACGCAGGTGACGCTCGGAGATGGTGAGAGTGTGCCGTTCTTTGGTACGTGGTTCGAGCATACGCTCAAACTGCCGACGGATGAGGTCTACACGACAGGCGTGAAGTTCATGAAGTCGTGGTGGCAGGTGGACGGCGACTGGGCAGACGATACGCACACGGATGAGGTGCTCGTCGGCACGAAGCTCGCACAGAAACTTGGCGTCTCAGCCGGCAGCACACTCACCTATCAGAAGCCGGACGGCACGCAGGGGACACTGCACGTCACGGGCACGGTCTCGGGCGGCGGTGACGAGGAGAACCAGCTGGTCGGTTCTCTCGCACTCGCACAGGAACTCGCAGGTGCACAGGGCAAGATCGACCAGGTGGAGGTCAGTGCCATGACGACACCGGAGAATGATCTTGCCCGCAGGGCGGCGGAGAATCCCAAGTCGCTCTCGCAGGCGGAGTATGATATCTGGTACTGCACGAGCTACGTCGGATCGATTGCCTATCAGATCGAGGAGGTCATGCACAACGCGGCGGCGCACCCCGTGCGTCAGATCGCGGAGTCCGAGGGGAAGATCCTTGACAAGACGCAGCTCCTCATGCTGCTGATCACGGTGCTGTCCCTGCTCTCCTCGAGCCTTGGTGTCAGCAACCTCATCAGCGCAAACATCATGGAGCGCAGCCGTGAGATCGGCCTTTTGAAGGCGCTCGGCGCGACCAATCTCGCCGTCGTTCTCTCCGTCCTCGCGGAGATCTTTATCGCGGGCATTCTCGGCGGCATCCTTGGCTATGTCGTTGGAATTGGGTTCGCCCAGCTCATTGGGGAGAACGTTTTCGGTTCCGGCATTGCGGTCAATCCGTATGTCATTCCGATTATTGCCGTTTTGATGTCGCTCGTGCTGATCATCGGGAGCGTGCCTGCGATTCGCATGCTGCTGTCGCTGCAGCCGGCAGAGGTTCTGTATGGCAGGTGATAAATGATGAGTCGCTATAAAATGTTTTTTATCATGGTCGCCAACTCTCTGCTGCGCCGCCGCGCACGCATGGCGATCGCTCTCCTCGCCGTCGCCGTCGGTGCGACGATTATCTCGGGGATGATTACCGTCTACAAGGAAGTCCCGGAGCAGATGGGACGTGCATTCCGTGCTTATGGGGCAAACCTTCTCATTCTGCCGGGGAAGGATGCAGGCGTGATTCACGAGGAAGATGTCAGTGCGGTCAGTAAGGCACTCTCGGACTACGAGGTAGTCGGCATTACACCGTTCCTCTACGACACCCTGCTCATCAATCATCAGACCGTCATGGCGGGCGGCACGGACTTTGATGTCCTGCAGGAGGTCAGCCCCTACTGGCAGGTGCGCGGTGCGTGGCCGACGCCGGGGGAGAAGGAGATCCTGCTTGGTGCGGAGTTCGCATCGAAACTGCGCGTGAATCCGGGGGATACAATCAGTGTCTCAGGCGGTGAAGGGTCGATTGTCAGCGATTATCGTGTCTCCGGCATTGTCCGCACGGGCGGCAACGAGGAGAATTTCGTCTTCGTCAGCCTGCCCGATCTGCAGCGTATCAAGGGGCGTGCCGGGGAACTGAGCCTCGCGCAGGTCTCTGTTGTGGCGGGCCAGGATGAGCTGGCACGCGCGGAGACGAAAATTCATGAGCAGGTACCGAATGTTGAGCCGCAGCTCGTCAAGCAGATCGCGAAGTCGGAGGGTACCGTGCTTGGAAAACTGCAGGCACTCGTCCTCATCGTGACCATTGTCGTCCTTGTATTGACGCTGATCTGCGTCTCAACCACGATGATGGCGATTGTGACGGAGCGCCGCCGTGAGATCGGGCTCAAGAAGGCTCTCGGTGCGGATAACCGCCACATTGTTGCAGAGTTCTTCGGCGAGGGCTGCCTCCTCGGTGCGCTTGGCGGCATTCTTGGGTCGGGCTTTGGGTATCTCTTTGCCCAGAGCGTCAGTATGAACGTTTTTGGACGCGGCATTGAGTTCTCGCCGATGATTGTCGTTGTCGCACTCGTCATGTCCATCTTTGTTACAGGTCTTGCGTCGCTGCTGCCTGTACGTATTGCGACCAATGTTGACCCCGCGATCATCCTGCGCGGCGAATGAGAGGAGAACGAAGCAATGAGTTTGCTTGAACTGAAGCACGTCTCCAAGGCGTACAACGAGAAGGTGCTCGCCCTGGATGACGTCAATCTGAACGTTGAAAAAGGCGAATGGCTTGCGGTTATGGGTCCCTCCGGCTCGGGCAAGTCAACGCTGATGAACATTATCGGCTGTATGGACAGTCCGACGAGCGGCGAGGTCATTCTCGACGGCGACGTGCTGACGAACGCCACACGCGAGGAGCTGACACGCTTCCGCCGCGACAAGATCGGCATCGTGTTCCAGCAGTTCCACATGATTCCCTATCTGACGGCAGTCGAGAACATCATGGTCGCGCAGTATTACCACAGCATGCCCGACCGTGATGAAGCCATGGCAGCACTTGAGCGCGTCGGACTCGCTGACCGTGCGAGCCATCTTCCCAGTCAGCTTTCGGGCGGCGAACAGCAGCGCGTCTGCATTGCGCGTGCACTCATCAACTATCCTGTCCTCATCCTTGCGGATGAGCCGACAGGCAACCTTGATGAGAAGAACCAGAACCTTGTCATGAAGATCTTCCATGAGCTGCACGATGAGGGCCACACGATTCTGACGGTCACACACTCTGCCGAAGTCGGTGAAGAGGCGGAGCGCTGTGTCATCATTGAGCATGGACACATGCGGGAAAGGAAGGAATAACGATGAAGAAACAACTTAGCCTCGGGATTGCACTTCTGCTGGGGGTCTCTGTCCTTGCAGCGGGCTGCGGTGAGGAGAAACAGGCACCGAAGGAGGAGCCGCAGAAAACCGCCGCGCTCGATATGACGGGCGTCAAGGACGGCACCTATGCGGCAGACAGCAGCGAGAACGAAAAGCTCGGACATTCGCACGTGGAACTGACGATCAAGAACGGTGAGATCGAGAAGGTTGTTCACACGAGCATTGACAAAGAGGGCAAGCAGAAGGACGAGCACTACGGCGAGGGGAAGGAGCCGGGCGCGCAGAAGAAGGCACAGAACGCCTACAAGGCGATTGTGTCCTACGGCGAGCAGCTCACCGCGACGAAGGATCTCGCAAAGGTGGATGCTGTCTCAGGAGCGACTGTCAGCTATGACCAGTTCAAGGAAGCGGTCACAAAGGCGGTAGAGCAGGCGAAGAAGTAAAAGAGACGAATATGGCATAGGGGCTATTGCACGAAGTTTGTCACTTCATGCAGCAGCCCCATTTTTTGCATTCTGTGTTATAATGGGAAGGAATTTTGATGGGAGGAATTTATGATGGATGATGCAAAGCTGCTGGAAAAGGTCATTTCGGAGTTCGAGGCACTGACGCATATCCCGCGTCCTTCGGGGCACGAGAAGGCGGTCAGTGACTATCTGAAAAAACACTTTGAGGAGATTGGCTGCACGGTGACGCAGGATGAGCACTTCAATATTATCGCGGAGCTTCCTGCGACGAAGGGAAAGGAGAATGCGCCGCGCACGATCCTGCAGGGACACATGGACATGGTCTGCGTGGCTGAGCCGGGTGTTTCCTATGACCCGCTGACCGATCCGATCAAGATGCAGCGGACGGCGGAGTATCTCACGGCAGATGGGACAAGTCTCGGCGGAGACGACGGCATCGGCGTGGCGGAGATCGTGACGGCGATGCAGTGCACGGAGGCTCATGGTCCGCTGCGCGCCATCATCACGGTGGATGAGGAACAGGGCATGACGGGGGCACGGCATCTTTCGGCAGATCATCTGAAGAATGCACAGTACCTGATCAACTGCGACTCGGAGGACTATCACATCATGACGGTCGGAAGTGCGGGCAGTGTCAATCTCGACTATACGCGTGCGCTGACGCGAAAAGAATCCGATCTGCCCGCCTATCGCATTACGGCTGAGGGGCTGCGCGGCGGTCACTCGGGCGAGCGCATCGGCGATGGGCGCGGCAATGCGATCCGCACGCTGGCGCTGGCACTTCATGCGCTGGCACAGGAGGGGGACGTGGAACTCGTTTCCCTCACGGGCGGGACGGCGCGCAACGCGATTCCGCCGACGGCAGAGGCAATCGTTCGCACGGCGATGGATGAGCGCAGCATTGCCCGTCTGCTGGCGGCGGAGGAAAAACGCTTTCATGCCATCTATGGTGAGGCCGATCCCGCGATGAAATTTACGCTGCATCCTGCACATGAGGCGGGGCGCGTCATCGGCGAGGAGGAACAGCGCGCCCTCATCGACCTCCTCGTCCTCCTTCGCACGGGGGTTCATGCCATGACACATACGCAGACGGGCGGGGTGGAGACCTCGGCAAACCTCGGCGTTGTCCGCATGGATGAGAACGAGGTGCACGTCGCGTTCTTCCCGCGCTCCTCGGTCAATGAGCGACTGGACGAGATCGTCTGCGAGACAGAGACGCTGGCGGCACTGACGGGCTTTTCCCTCGTTGTTGGAACGGCATCTCCTGCATGGCGTGAGAACCCCAAGAGCAAACTGCGGACGATCATGGCGGAGGTCTATGCGGCGCAGAACGGCGGTACACCGATGAAGATCGAGAGCATCCATGCGGGGCTTGAGACGAGCTGGCATGCATCGAAAAATCCTGCGCTCGACATGGTGTCTGTCGGCGTGACGGCACACGGCATCCATACGCCCGAGGAGCGCATCGAAATCGCGGCGATCGTTCCCGAGGCAAAATTCCTCATGGAGACGCTGCGCCGCATCGCGGAGTGAGGGCAGATCTTCATCGTCTTGTCTGCGGCCATAGTCTTGTCTGCAACGTTTATCATAAAACCTTATCTTCATAAACTATGGTAAAAACTTGCGCACTGTGATATACTATTCTCATTGATTGTGATAATACATTGTGACCCACTTGGTGGATCGAGGGGGAAGAGATATGGCAGAGACATATACCATGGAAGATCTGAAGAAGCGTCTGCAGGCGACACAGCGCAAGATGACGCCGCAGCGGCAGATTGTGCTGCAGGTCATTTTGGATCATCCGAGCGAGCATCTGAGCGCGGAGAAGATTTATGACATTCTGCGCGGGACGGAGTCGGAGATCGGACTCGCGACGGTCTATCGCAGTCTGGAGATTCTGGTCTCGCTCGGCATTCTGCAGAAGATCGAGTTCGGCAAGGAGTTCGACAAGCGCAACAAGGGGTCGTATTCCTACGAGCTGAATCCGATCGACCCGAACCAGCACTTCCATCATCATCTCATCTGCACGGAGTGCAAGGAGATCTCGGAGTTCGAGGAGGATATGCTCGATCATCTGGAACAGGATATTCTCGAAAAGACGGGCTTCTTGGTGGAGAATCATCAGGCGAAGTTCTTCGGCATCTGCAAGAAGTGCCGGGAGAAGCAGAAAAAAGCGTGAAAATACGATCGCTCACCATCAATCATCCCAGCGAGGTCATCGTCAAGGTTGTGCATGAGGTACTGAACCTCTTCAAGGTGGAGATCGTCGGAACAGCAGGAGAGGCGGATTACGCCCAGCTGTCGGTGGTGAACCGGCCGTCGGGCAGTGAGCCGCCTTCTGTTATGACGGAGGTCTGGCTCTATGCGCTGGATGGGCGCTGTGAGTGCCTTTCGTTCTCCTCTGGGGGGCGCACGGATGAACTGCCGCGTGCAGCGGTGCACCGCACGATCAAGCGGAATCTCTACGAGTTTTTCCGTGTCCGCTTTGCCCTGCCGCCTGCCCCGTGGGGCATCCTGCATGGGGTGCGCCCAACGAAGATCGTGCACCGCTGGCTGCGGGGCGGCATGACGCCCGACGCTGCCGTGCAGCGATTGCAGGAGGATTATTTCTGCAGTGCGGAGAAGGCACGTCTCATGACGGAGGTTGCCGTGCGTCAGCTTCCGTTTCTCGCGCATGAGGACGCGCGGACGGTGGGCATCTACGTCGGCATTCCGTTCTGTCTCTCGCGCTGCCTCTACTGTTCCTTTCCCTCGCATCTCCTGCCGGGGGAGAATACGCTGCGTGCATTTATGGATGTGCTCGCGCGCGATCTTGCCGCTGCTGCAGAGGATGTGCGCACATTGGGGCTGACCGTCGGGTGCATCTACATCGGGGGAGGGACGCCGACGAGCCTGCCCGATGTTTTTTTTGCCGAAATGCTCAAAATGGTATATAATGCTTTCTATAGATCTTCTGTCCGTGAGTTCACAGTGGAGGCAGGACGTCCCGACAGCATGAGCGCGGCGAAGATCACAGCGATGAAGGCATATCGGGTGACGCGCGTCAGTGTCAATCCGCAGTCGATGCAGGAGCGGACGCTCGAGCGCATCGGACGGCATCATACGCCGTCCGATATTGTGCGCATGGTGCAGGACATCCGTGCGTCGATGGACGTGCACATCAATATGGACGTGATCCTCGGTCTGCCGGGCGAAACGGCAGAGGATGTCCGTGCGACGATGGCGGCGGTGACAGCCCTCCGCCCGGACGACATCACCCTCCACGCACTTGCACTGAAGCGCGGCTCGCGGCTGCGCCTTATGATGGAGACGGAGCATGTCGCTCTGCCGTCTGATGCGGAGACGATGCGCATGAGTGCGGCGGCGACGGCTGCCGTCCGTGCGGCGGGCTACCATCCCTACTATCTCTATCGGCAGGGTTATATGAGCGGCGATCTGGAGAACGTCGGCTATGCCCGCCCCGGTGCGGAGAGCATCTACAACATCCGCATCATGGAGGAGCGGCAGACGATCATCGGCATCGGCGGCGCTGCCGCGACAAAGGTGATCGGCGTGCGCAGCGGACGCCTGCACTCTGCTTTTCATGCAAAGGATCTTGTGACCTATCTGCGCGACATTGACGTCTATATTGAAAAGCGCCGTGCGCTCCTGCGCGCGGAATACGAGGAGGAACAGCACTGATGCTGACGAATGCGCCGCGCGGCACGAAGGATATACTGCCTGACGCGGTCGGTGCGTGGACACATGTCGAGCATGTGATCCGCGATCTCTGTGCCCGCTATGGCTACGGTGAAATCCGCACGCCGATGTTCGAGCACACGGAGCTCTTTCAGCGTGGGATCGGCGACGGCACGGATGTCGTGGACAAGGAGATGTATACCTTCTCCGACCGCGGCGACCGCAGTCTGACGCTGCGTCCCGAGAACACGGCGTCTGCCGTACGCGCCTATCTGCAAAACAAACTCTATGCGGATGGCGGTCTGCAGAAGCTCTTCTACATCGGATCGATGTTTCGCTATGACCGCCCGCAGGCAGGGCGGATGCGTGAGTTTCATCAGTTCGGCGTGGAGGCACTCGGCGAGGAGAGCCCCGCGCTGGATGCCGAGGTCATCCTCCTCGCGTATGATTTTCTGACGGTACTTGGTTTGACGGGGCTGACGCTGAAGCTGAACTCCGTCGGCTGTCCCGCCTGCCGCCCTGTCTATCGGGAGCGTCTGCAGGCGTACTTTAAGGAGTATCTGCCCACGCTCTGTGATGACTGCAAGGATCGCTATACACGCAGCCCGCTGCGGATCCTCGACTGCAAGCGGGATGCGGAGCAGCCGTTTATGACGGGGGCTCCCGCAATTACAGACTGCCTGTGCCCTGCGTGCACCGAGCATTTTGAGCAGGTGCAGCAGCATTTGACGGCGGCAGGCGTTTCCTATGAGCTCGACCCGCGCCTTGTGCGGGGACTCGACTACTACACGCGGACGGCGTTCGAGATTGCCTATCCGCCGCTCGGTGCACAGAGTGCCGTGGCGGGGGGCGGACGCTATGACGGACTGGTCGAGGAGCTCGGAGGGAATCCCACCCCCGCCGTCGGTTTTGCGGCCGGATTGGAGCGCGTCCTGCTCGCACTGGAGCAGCAGAATCTCCTGCCGGTGCAGCCGCCTGCCGCGGATGTATTCCTCATCGCGCGCGGTGATGCGGCGGCAAAGGCGGCATTCCCCCTGCTGCATGAGCTGCGTCACGGCGGTGTGCGTGCCCTCATGGACTACGCGGGGCGCAGCATGAAGGCGCAGATGAAGCAGGCGAATCGATCCGGTGCGCGCTATGCCGTCATCCTCGGTGAGGATGAGCTGGCAGCGCATACGGCGGTCGTGCGCGATATGGCGGAGAGTGCGCAGGAGACCTGTGCGCTTGACGATTTGGTAGAAAAGATGATTTCTGAGGTGAAGGTCTGAGATGGAAACGATGCAGGGAATGAAACGGACACATGGCTGCGGCATACTGCGCAAGGAGCAGGTGGGTGAAGAAGTAACGCTGTGCGGCTGGGTATCGCGCCGCCGTGACCACGGCGGGCTGATCTTTGTCGATATGCGTGACCGCTCGGGATTTGTGCAGATCGTCTTCGATGAGGCGGCAATGGCAGAGGGGACGTTCCACGAGGCGGAGACGCTGCGCTCGGAGTTCGTTCTCTGCGTGCGCGGCACGGTGCGCGCACGCAGTGCGGAGACGGTCAATCCGAACATGGCGACAGGGGCGATCGAGATCGTCGTCAGCGAGCTGCGGATTCTCAACAAGGCAAAGACGCCGCCGTTCTATATTCAGGATGGCGTCGATGTGGACGAGATGATTCGTTTGCGCTATCGCTACCTCGATCTGCGCCGCCCCGAAATGCAGGCGAATATGATCCTGCGTCATCGCGTGACGAAGATCATGCGCGATTTCTTTGACCGTAACGGGTTCCTTGAGATCGAGACGCCGATGCTTTGCAAGAGCACGCCCGAGGGGGCACGCGACTTCCTCGTGCCGAGCCGTCTCAATCCGGGCGAGTTCTATGCGCTGCCGCAGTCCCCGCAGATCTTCAAGCAGCTGCTCATGGTCTCGGGCTTTGAGAAGTACTTCCAGATCGTGCGCTGCTTCCGCGATGAGGATCTGCGCGCCGATCGTCAGCCTGAGTTCACGCAGCTCGATATCGAGATGTCCTTTATGGATCAGGACAGCATCCTCACGCTCATGGAGGGGATGGTCAAAGAGCTGTTTGAAAAGAGCATCGGCGCGAAGATCGAGACGCCCTTCCAGCGCATGTCGTGGGATGAGGCAATGGATCGCTTCGGCTCGGACAAGCCCGATCTGCGCTTCGGCATGGAGCTGCAGGACATTACGGACTATGTCGGCGGCTCGGACTTCAAGGTATTCAACGCCGTCATGGAGGCAGGCGGCCGCGTGAAGGTCATCAACGTCGAGGGCTATGCGAATATTCCGCGCCGTGAGCTGGACGGCCTCGTCTCCTATGTGCAGGGCTACGGTGCAAAGGGACTAGCGTGGATTCAGTACACGGAGGAGGGGGTAAAGTCGCCCTTCAAGAAGTTCTACTCCGATGAGACCTTTGAGACGATCAAGAATGCCGTCGGGGCAAAGACGGGGGATCTGCTCCTCGTCGTCGCCGACCAGCCGCTCGTTGTGGCACAGGCACTCGGCGAGCTGCGCCTTGAGATGGGCCGTCGCCGTGGATTGATCGATCCCGATGCGCTGCGTTTCCTCTGGGTTGTGGACTTCCCAATGTTCGAGTACAGTGCGGAGGAGAAGCGCTACAAGGCGATGCACCATCCGTTCACCGCGCCGCGTGATGAGGACGTGCCGTTCCTGAAGTCCGACCCCGGCCGCGTCAAGGCAAATGCCTATGACATGGTGCTGAACGGCGTCGAGATCGGCGGCGGCAGTCTGCGTATCTACAGCAGTGATCTGCAGGAACAAGTCTTTGAGGCACTTGGCTTCACGCCGGAGGAGGCACGCGCACGCTTCGGCTTTATGATGAATGCCTTCGAGTACGGCACGCCGCCGCACGGCGGACTCGCCTTCGGCCTCGATCGTCTCGTGATGCTGATGGCAAAGCGCCGCTCCATCCGTGACGTGATTGCGTTCCCGAAGACACAGAGCGCATCGGATGTGATGAGCGAAGCACCCGCCACCGTCGATGAGAAGCAGCTGCGTGAGCTCTATATCCGCACGGCTGCGCCGAAGAAGAAGGCAGACGAAGCTGCACGGTAAAACGGTACGACGAAGCATTTCGAGGGCGTCCCATGCGGACGCTCTCTTTTCGCGAGACAGAAGGAGGAATTGCGCTTGGCAGAGCGGGTGAATATCCTGGGGGTCGATGTCGATGCCGTCACGATGGCGGAGGCTGTCGATGTCGTGCGCCGTGCCATGGACACGCGTGCGGGCGTTATGGTTGCGACGGCGAATGCCGAGATGCTGATGCGTGCGACGCATGATGAGGAGCTGCGCCGTATCCTGAATGCGTCGGCACTCGTTGTGCCCGATGGGGCAGGGACGGTCTGGGCGGCACGTCACCTCGGGCACGCGATGCCCGAGCGCGTCGCGGGCTACGATCTGGCGCAGGAGTTGCTGCGCTGTGCCCCTGCCGAGGGGCACAGCGTCTACTTCTTCGGCTCTGCGCCCGGCGTTGCGGAGAAGGCAAAGGCAAAGGCGGAGCAGCTTTATCCCGGCATCGAGATCGTGGGGGTGCGCAACGGGTTCTTTTCCCCTGCGGACAATGCGGCGATCATTGCGGAGATTCGCGCAGCACGCCCTGACCTCCTGCTCGTCGCGCTCGGTGTGCCGAAGCAGGAGAAGTGGATCGCCGCGCATCTCGCAGAGCTTGATGTTCCCGTCGCCATCGGCGTCGGCGGGACGCTCGACGTCATGGCGGGCGTGATGAAGCGCGCACCGCACTGGATGCAGAAGGCAAAACTGGAATGGCTCTTCCGCGGGCTGATGCAGCCGAAACGTGCAGGTCGGTTGCTGGCGCTGCCGAAATTCGTCCTGAAAGTGCACGCATCGCGAAAATAAGAGCCGTATCTGTGGACAAAGAATAGGCTTTCCATTATAATGTGAGAGAAAAAGGAGGCGCGTCTGCGTGGTCATTGTCAGTGAAGGCTATAAGTTTATTGGCGCCGCACTCGTTTTGGCGGTTATTTTTGGATACTTTGCGCATCCGTATGCCGCGCTTCCGTTCGTCGTGCTGGCGTGCTATTTTGCCTATTTCTTCCGCAGCCCGACACGTACGATCGCCGCAAACGAACATCATATTCTGTCGCCTGCCGACGGCACGGTGACGGAGATCTCCTCTGTGGGCGTGGATGATTTCGTTGGAGAGCCGTGCAACAAGATCGTCATCTTCATGTCGGTCTTTAACGTGCACGTCAACCGCAGTCCGATCAATGGGGAAATCAAGCTGCAGAAATACTACTGCGGTCGTTTTCGTCCCGCCTACAAGGACGAGGTCGGCTTTGAAAATGAACACCATCTGATCGGCATTGACCGTGGTGATCTGCGCATCACGGTAAAGCAGATCGCGGGCATCCTCGCGCGGCGCATCGTCTCGTGGGTGACGCTCGACGACCGCATGAAGCAAGGAGACATCTACGGCATGATCCGCTTCGGCTCCTGCCTTGAGATCGTGATGCCTGAGCGGGCGCAGATCCTCGTGCGGGAGGGCGAAAAAGTGCAGGGCGGCAGGACTGTCCTGGGGAGGCTTGAAGGCGAATGAATTACAGACGATTTCTGCCGAATCTGTGTACGGCGATGAATCTGTTCTTTGGTATGTGTTCCATCCTGTCAACGGCAGAAGGCCATCTTGACTGGGCGGCGATCTTCATTCTGCTCGCGCTGGTCGCGGACGGCATGGACGGACGCGTGGCGCGTGCGCTCGGCGTCTCCAGTGAGTTCGGCAAGGAGATGGACTCCCTCTGCGACCTCGGCTCATTCGGCATCGCCCCCGCGCTGCTCGCGTGGAAACTGGCTCTCTTCTCCTACGGGCTCGTCGGTGCAGCGGCGGCGATCTGTTTTGCACTCTGCGGGATGTGGCGTCTTACGCGCTTCAATGTGAACGCCAATGTGGTGCATGGCTACTTTATGGGGCTCGCCATTCCGGCGGGCGGGAATCTCGTCGCCATGTCGGCGTGGCTCTTTCTCTCGCTCGGCATCAACCCTGCCGGCTATGGGCTCCTTTATCCCGCCGCGGTCGCCGTGACGGGCTATCTGATGGTCAGTCACGTCCATTATCCGGACTTTAAGGGGGACGGAGAACGGATTTACTTTGTATCGAAGCTCGTCGCACTCATCGTGTTCGCCGGCATCCTCTATGTCGGACGGACGGCTGTTCTGCCCGCTGTCTTTACGGCGATTTTTGCGGCGTATGCGCTCTTTGGCATCGTCAACCATGTGACTGCGCTGACGATGCGGACGAGGGAAAGCTGATATGACAGAGATCTTTCATGCACTCTCGCCTTATCTGCCGGCACATGTCTTTGACATCATTATGGTGCCAATGCAGATCCTCCTTCTGCTCTTCACGCTGTATTTTTTCTTCATCGGTTTCTGCTGTCTGTGGCGGCATGGGGAGAAAAAAATCCTGACACCGGAGAAGACGTTTGCTGTCGTCGTCGCCGCGCACAATGAGGCGGCGGTCATCGGGCAGCTCATCGAAAATCTGCAGCGGCTCGACTATCCCAAGGAACTGTACGACATCTATGTCATTGCGGACAACTGTACGGACAATACGGGGGAGATCGCGGAGAAGGCGGGCGCCATTGTCTGCACGCGCACGCATCCAACGAAGAAGAGCAAGGGGTTTGCCCTTGAGTGGATGTTTGAGCAGCTCTTTGCGATGGACAAGGAGTACGATGCCGTCGCCATCTTCGACGCGGACAACCTCGTGCACCCGAATTTCCTCAAGGAGATGAACAACCGCCTCCTCAAGGGCGACAAGGTCATTCAGGGCTATCTGGATGCGAAGAATCCATACGACACATGGGTGGCGGGGACATTTGCCATCGCGTTCTGGGTCATCGACCATATCTCGCATCTCGCAAAGACGAACATCGGTCTCTCGGCGTGCCTCGGCGGTACGGGCATGTGCATTACGACGGACGTGCTGAAGCGGCACGGCTGGCGCGCGACCTGCCTTACCGAGGACATGGAGTTCACGATGAAGCTGCTTGCCGAGGGCATCAAGACGACGTGGGCGCATGACGCCGTGGTCTACGATGAGAAGCCGCTCACGTTCAAGCAGGCGTGGAACCAGCGCAGACGCTGGGCACAGGGACAGTTTGACGTGGCGCACCGCTTCATCCCGACCATGATCCGCGAGGGATGGAAACGCCGCGACATACGCATCTGGGATGGCTGCATCTATCTCCTGCAGCCGCATTTTCTCATGATCTCGACGTTCTTCATCATCATCAGTTATGTACAGCTGGCGTTTCCACCCTTCTACACAAGCATTTATAAATTTCTGCCGTCACAGCTGATGACAGCGATCATGATCGGACAGTATCTCCTGCCCATGATTATCCTTATCAAGGTGCGTGCCAAGCTGAAGGCATGGTTCTATCTGCTCCTTTATCCCGTGTTCATCTACTCGTGGATTCCGATCATTTTCCTTGGATTCATTCACCGCAATGAGCATGAGTGGAGCCATACGAAGCATACACGTGCCATGAGCATGGATGAAGTGATGAGCGATGTGAAATAATGGCATCGAGAAGGGGTTCGCACGTCCCCCTATCGGCTCGCTGCGCTCGCCACTTCCCCCGCTAGCGGTCAACGTCAACCAATCACACATCGCTGACGCTTGTGTTCTTGGGACGTTTTCCCATGCGACCTGTTTCCGAATAAGCTGCGCCCCTTGGGGCTTGCTTTTTCGACAGGTCAGCAGCGGGGGAAGCTGTTATGCCATTATTTCCTAAAGCCTTCCCCGTTATCACGGGGAAGGGGGACCGCGCAAGCGGTGGAAGGGGCACAAAGAAGGGGCGTTGTACGAGGTTTTGCTTCGTACAACAGCCCCTTTTGACAAACGAAGGAGAATAGAATGTATACACTGCGCGTTGAGGGCGCATTTGAAGCAGCACACCGTGTTGTCAGATATCCCGGGAAATGTGACCGTCTGCATGGACACAACTGGGTCGTTGAGGCAGCCTTTCGCGGGACAGAGCTCGACGATCTCGGCATGTTGATCGATTTCAAGACCGCGAAAGCAGCATTGATGGCGGTGTTGGATGCATTTGACCACCGTTATATCAATGAGCTTCCGCCGTTTGACGGTGAGGTGAATCCAACGGCGGAGAATCTGGCGCGAATCATTTTTGAGCGTCTTGCTGTGCGTCCTGAGGTTACGGCGACGGCGGCGCATCTCGCTGCATTGACCGTCTGGGAGACGCCAAAATCATCTGTTACGTACGAGAGGGACTGACATGGATGAGAACATCATCGAGATTTTCTCGACGGTTCAGGGCGAGGGGAAATACGTCGGCTGCCGGCAAGTTTTCATGCGCCTTGAGGGCTGCAATCTTCACTGCAGTTACTGCGATACGGACAGCGCGGTTGGGATGCACCCCGACTGTGTCGTGGAGGAGGGGGCGGGGACGTATCATCTTGTCCCTTACCCGAATCCCATCTCGCCGCAGCGTGCGGCGGAGCTGGTGGAGATCGCGGCGGCGGGGATACCGCATCAGGCACTGAGCATTACAGGCGGAGAGCCGCTGCTGCACGCAGCGTTCATCCGCGCACTGGCGCCGCATGTGCATCTGCCGATTTATTTGGAGACGAACGGAACGCTCCATGAGGAGCTGAAGAAGTGCATTGACTGCGTGGCGGGCATCAGCATGGACATCAAGCTGCCCTCTGCGACGACACATCCCGTCTGGGATGCGCATGTGCGCTTTCTGGAGATCGCAAAGGCGAAGGATACGTGGGTCAAGATTGTCGTCGCGGCGGAGAGCCCTGACGGCGAAGTCGATACCGCCATTCGCCTCGTGGCGGATATCGCCCCGGAGACGATGCTGATTCTGCAGCCCGTGACGCCCTACGGCGGATGGACGAAGCCCTCGCCTGAGCAGCTGCTCGCATGGCAGGGGAACGCTCTGCGGCGCCTTGCGCATGTGCGTGTGATCCCGCAGACCCATCGGATGATGGATATGCTTTAGGGGAGAGCACGGATAAAACCCTTGGCGTATGATTCCCCTCGAAAAAACTATTGACGGATATGGTAAACTAAAACAAAACGATCACAGGAATTAAGGGATCGCTGAACGTATCAGTGATTCCTCTGAGGAAGAACAACAGACGATGAAGATTATTGACGCCCATCTGCACTATGGCAGAGGGGAGTATTTTGATACCGTCGCACGCGCGGCGGGGCACGAGAACACGGAGACGGCTCTGCGGCGCGACTGCCGTGCGGCGGGGATTGTCCACGGTGTTATCATGGGCAATCTCCCTGTGGAGGAGCTCGCGCCGAACTATCCCGATCTCTTTCACTACTGCGTCGGGATCGTGGGCGACGGCGGGCAGACGGAGATGAGTGCCGCGCGCATTGATAGGCTCCTTCCTGCACTCGAGCAGCATCTTCGCAGTGAGCGCTGCGTCGGCATCAAGCTCTATCCCGGCTACAATTATTTCTATCTCTATGACGATATGCTTGCCCCCGTCTACGAACTCGCGGCACGGTATGGAAAGCCCGTCGCCGTACATACGGGACTGACAGCGACGGAGAAGGCACTGCTGAAGTATGCGCATCCGAATGTCATGGATGAGGCGGCGACGAAGTTCCGTCAGGTGAATTTCGTCATGTGCCATCTGGGTGAGCCGTATTTCATCGATGCCATTGCAGTGATGGAGAAAAACCCGAATGTTACCGCCGATCTCTCGGGGATGCTCGAGGGAAAGATTGCGGATTTTGACCGCTTCTGTGCGCGGAAGCATTTCTACATCGAGCAGCTGCGCGGCTGGCTCGCGTATCTGAACGCGTACGATCGGCTGATGTTCGGCACAGATTGGCCGCTGGCGAACTTCGGCGACTATGTTGCATTCACGAAGCTCCTCATTCCCGAGGAGCATTGGGATGCGGTATTTTATGAGAATGCGGTGCGGATCTATCATCTGCGCCTGACATGAGGAATACTATGGCGATACTTGACATCAAGAAGGCGGGCGATCCCGTCCTGAAACAGACGGCGGAGCCGATTGAACGGCTTACAAAGCGGCATCGGCAGCTGCTCGACGATATGGCGGAAACGATGTACGCCGCTGACGGCGTGGGCCTTGCTGCGCCGCAGGTGGGGAAGTCTCTGCGCATCGTTGTCATCGATGTGCAGGATGAGCACGGACTCTTGGAGCTCGTCAATCCTGTCATCACCATGCGCGAGGGCAGCGTGACGGAATCGGAGGGGTGTCTCTCTGTGCCAAAGGTCTACGGCGATGTGGAGCGCGCGGAGCGCGTGACGGTGGAGTATACCGACCGCCGCAGCCGTCGCCGCACATTGACGGCAGAGGGACTCTTGGCACGCTGTATTCAGCATGAGTGCGATCATCTTGAGGGGCGGCTCTTCATCGATATTGCCGTGCGCCTGCGCAAGGAGGAGGAAGAGGCATGACGCCGATGCGTACCGTCTTTATGGGGACGCCGGATTTTTCCGTGGGAATTCTTGCGGCGATGGCAGAGCGGCGCGATCTCACGGATATCGCCGCTGTCGTCACGCAGCCGGATCGCCCGCGCGGGCGCGGGAAGAAACTCAGCCCCTCTCCGGTTAAGGCGTGGGCACTCGCGCGTGATATTCCCGTTCTTCAGCCTGCGCGCGCACGCGATGCGGCCTTTGCCGCAGAGCTGCGCGTCCTCCGTCCCGACGTGGCGGTGGTGGCGGCATTTGGGCAGATCCTGACGCAGGAGATTCTGGATATCCCCGTGCATGGCTGCATCAATGTGCACGCATCCCTGCTGCCGCTGTACCGCGGTGCTGCACCGATTCAGCACGCGGTGATGGACGGTGCTGCCGTGACGGGGATTACGACCATGCAGATGGACGCAGGACTCGACACGGGGGATATGCTTCTGCAGCGCGAGGTTCCCATCCATGCGGATACGACGTATGGAACCCTTCACGATGCCCTGATGGAGACAGGGGCGGCAGTCCTCGTGGAGACGCTGGAACAGCTTGCGGCAGGGACGCTTATCCGCACGCCGCAGACGGGGGAGAGCACCTATGCTGCACGCATTACGCGTGAGACGGCGCAGATCGACTGGTCACGCACGGCACGGGAGCTCGATGCTCTCGTGCGCGGGCTGAACCCTGTGCCCTATGCGGAGACACATCTGGGTGACGCATTGTATAAGATCGGTATGCTGTCCCTCACAGGGGAGCGGACCGATGCGCCGCATGGCACCATTCTCACGGCAGATCGGCGGGCAGGCCTGCGCGTCGCAGCGGGCGATGAGATCGTGCAGGTGACGGAAATTCAGGCACCCGGGAAACGGATGATGGCGGCATCCGACTTTTTGAACGGCTTTGCACTGACCACAGGAGCACGTTTTACATCATGAGTACGGAGACATTGACGGTCAACGGCGACAAGGCGGGGGAGAAGAAGACGATTCGCCTGCCCTCACGGCCAAAGAAGCGTCTCTTCATCGGGATGCTCCTGCTCGTGACATTGCTTGCTGCCGTACTTCTCTTTGGCCTTTGGTACATCGGCGTGCCGGGGCTCGAGCGCATTCAGCCGCTTCTGCCGTGGGCGATCGGTGCTCTGCTGACGGGCGCGGTACTCCTGTCCTTTTTCGGCATCTTCAACATGGTGCTTGCCGTCGCGGGGCTGCCGTACCTCCCGTGGATGAAGCGACAGACTTATGAGCTGATCAATCTGCTCTTTCCTGCTGCCGTACGCCTTGGAGCGCTCTTTGGCGTCAAGCGTCGTCGGCTGGAGGGCTCGTTTATCGCGGTCAGCAATCTGCTCTTTCACCGCATGCACATCCGCGTGCCCGCCAACCGCCTGCTCGTCGTAACACCGCACTGCCTGCAGCTCGCGAGCTGCCCGCACAAGGTGACGCGCGACCCGAACAACTGCAAGCGCTGCGGCGGCTGTAACATTGGCGATCTCGTCACGCTCTCTGAGGAGATGGGGTTCCATTTCTTTGTCGCGACAGGCGGGACACTGGCGCGGCAGGTCGTCTACAACACGCGGCCGAAGGCGGTGCTTGCGATTGCGTGTGAGCGTGATCTGATGAGCGGCATCCAGGATGTCTTTCCGCTTCCCGCCGTCGGGGTGCTCAACATCCGCCCGAACGGTCCCTGCTACAATACGAGCGTGGATATGGCGGAGGTGCGCCGTCAACTGGAAGAAATCATCGAATCGAAGAAAAAGGACGTATAGATGCCAAAGCCGTACGATGCGAATAAAATCGACCGCATACGCGAGCAAGCCATGCAGGTGCTCCTGCGTATTCACAGTGAGGGGGCCTATGCTAATGTGGCGCTGGCAGAGGAACTGCGCATCGCACAGATGACGGAGCGCGACCGCCGTTTTCTGACAGAGCTGGTCTATGGCACGGTCAAGGCGGGCGAGACGCTCGATTATATGATTCGCCGCTATGTCGCCGATCTCAAAAAGGCGCAGCCGCCCATACGCGAGCTTCTGCGCCTTGGCTTTTACCAGATCTTCTTTATGGATAAAATTCCGTCGTCCGCCGTTTGTCACACAGCGGTGGAGCTCGCAAAAAAACACGGCGGAAAGGGCGCGGCGTCCTTTGTCAACGGCGTCCTGCGGACAGCGCTGCGCAAGCCGCAGCGCGCGGCTCTGCCGAAGGGTCGCGATGCGCGCTCGCTTGCCCTCCGGATGCAGCATCCCGTGTGGATGGTGAAGCGGTGGCTGCGCGACTATGGCAGTGAACGTACGGAGACGCTGTGCCGCTGCGACAATGAGAGTGCACCGCTCACGCTGCGGACGAATACCCTGCGCACGAGCCGCACTGCCCTCATGGAGCGACTGACGGCGGCAGGCGTTCGCGCCGATGCGTCGCTGCGCGTTCCCGAGGGCATTCTCCTGCGCACGCACGGGGCGCTCGATGCGCTCGCACCCCTGCGCGAGGGGCTGGCGCAGGTGCAGGACGAGAGCTCGATGCTCGTGGCGTATATCCTTGGCGCAGAGCCCGGCATGACGGTGATCGATGCCTGTGCCGCCCCGGGCGGCAAGACAACGCATATCGCCCAGCGGATGGAAAATCGCGGGCGCATTTTAGCGTTTGATATCTATGAGGAAAAGCTGGGGCGCATCATGCGCAACGCGGAGCGGCTCGGCATCTCCATCATCGAGACGCAGCTCCTCGATGCGCGTGAGATTGGTGCGCACTATGGTGTGTGTGCTGACCGTGTTCTCGTGGATGCGCCGTGCTCAGGGCTCGGCGTCCTGCGTCGCAAACCCGATGCACGCTGGTGCAAAAGCCCGTCGGACGCGAAGACCCTGCCGCCGCTACAGCTCGCGATTTTGGCGAGTGCGGCGCGGACAGTGAAGCAGGGCGGTGTCCTCGTCTACAGTACCTGCACGATGGAGCGCAGCGAGAATGCCGCCGTGGTAGAGGCGTTTCTGCGCGGGCATGAGGACTTCGTCCTCGAGGAGACGGGGGCATTTTTGCCGGAGCAAAAAACAGCAGATCGCATGGTACAGATCATGCCGGAGACGGGCGGGCCGGACGGCTTCTTTATCGCCCGTATGAGACGCCGATGAATATTTTTGGATGGACGAAGACAGAGCTTGCCGATGCCCTCCGCGAGGAGGGGATTCCCCGCTTCCGTGCCGATCAGATCATCCGCTGGATGTATCAGCGCGGCGCGGTCTCTTTTGATGTCATGGACAATCTGCCGAAGCTGCTGCGCGCGCAGCTGGCGGAACGCTTTTCAATCGAGCGGCCGCAGGTCGGTGCGCGCCTGACGTCGGCAGACGGCGCGACGATCAAGCTGCTCTATGCGTTTGCCGATGGGCAGACGGCGGAGACGGTGCTTATGCGCCATCCCTATGGCAACAGTGTCTGTGTCTCGACGCAGGCGGGCTGCCGCATGGGCTGTGCATTCTGCGCGTCGACGCTGCACGGTCTGGCGCGTAATTTGACCGTGGGGGAGATCGCCGCGCAGGTGATTGGCATGGCGGATTACCTGCGGCAGGAGGGCGCGCGCGTCGATACCATTGTTGTCATGGGCTCGGGCGAGCCGATGGAGAACTACGATAACGTAATCGGCGCGCTGCGCCTTTTGCATGCGGAGGAGACCATCGGGCTCAGCTATCGCGGGATGACGCTCTCGACCTCGGGGATTGTTCCGGGAATTTTGCGCCTTGCGGAGGAGGGGCTTCCAATCTCGCTCTCCATTTCGCTTCACGCGCCGACGGAGGAACTGCGTTCCTCGCTGATGCCTGTCAACCGCATGTACCCCATGGCGGAGGTGCTGCGGGCGGCAGAGCTCTACGCGGCGCGGACGAAGCGGCGTGTGACCTACGAGTACATCCTCATCCGTGATGTGAATGACGGCGTGCGCGAGGCAGAGCAGCTCGCACGCCTCCTGCGCGGACAGCTGGCAAGCGTCAATCTCATCCCAATCAACCCTGTCGTCGAGCGAAACCTTCTTCGCCCGTCGAAGGGGACCGTGCGCCGCTTTCAGCATGTTTTGGAGGAGCGGCACATCACCGCAACCGTGCGCCGTGAGATGGGGACGGACATTCAGGCGGCATGTGGGCAGCTCCGCAGCAGGCTGATGGACGCAGGACTATAATTTTTTCAAGATTTATGCTATGATATAGAAGTTGTTTTATATTCTTATGAAGCATGTGGATTTTCCTGTGCTTTGCGACCAAAGGAGAGCGATGCACGATGATGGATCGCGTGGAATCGTTTCTGGGGGATCACATTGAAGGTTTTTTTAACCGCAAGTTCAGCAGTCATCTGGAACCCGTGGAACTGATCAAGGGGCTGGAAAAAGAGGCGAAGCGTCAGAACAGCGCCTCTCTTGCCAATGCGTATATCATCTCTCTCGGGACGGAGGACTATCAGCGGCTCTGCTCCCACCGTGTGGTGGATGAGCTGGGAACGGCACTCAAGCGCTGTATCATCCGTGAGGATCTCTATATGGAAGGGCGGCTCAGCATTTCGTTTGACGTTGACGCGTCCCTGCGCGCGGGCTCATACCGTCTGGTGGGGCGGATGCAGCGGGATCACGTAACGGAGTCGAGTGACCCCGTTCCACATGACACGCTCGCGCAGACCATCGTGCTTGAGCGGCCATCCCTGCGCGATGGACGTTGTCTCGATCTGCCGCCCGAGCATGAGCTCGCAGAGCTCACGGTACTCAGCGGGGCGGATGAGGGCGTTGTGATGCCGCTCGGCGAGCGCAAGATCTATATGGGGCGGATGCCGCGCAATGAGTTCATCCTGACGGACAGCAATATTTCCCGCGTGCATGCGTGGGTTTCCTACGAGCGGCATCGGCATGTTCTCTACGATGCGCAGAGCCGCAACGGTACATTTATCAACGGAGAGCGGAGAGAGATGCAGTGCCTGAGGAATGGAGATGAGATCCGCCTCGGGACGACGGCGCTCCGCTATGAGGTGCGCTGATGCCGGCACTGGTTCTGAAAGCACTGCGCGTTGTCCTAGAATACGGCGCGCTGCTCTGGCTCGCCTATGCCGTCCTGCATCTTGGGCGGCAGATGTCCACGGCGCTGCGTGCCGATATACGAGCACCGCACACGCCGGCGCAGACCGCCGGGGCGGCGGCACTTGTCGTGCTTGCCGGCGAGGGGCTGGAGGGGCGGCGTTATCCCGTGGGGCATGAGCTGTCCATCGGGCGCAGTCCGGACAATGACATCGTTCTTGACGACAGTTTCGTCTCGCATCATCATGTCCTGATTTATCAGCGCGAGAACGCGTATATTGCAGAGGATCTCGGCAGTCGGAATCACACGTATCTGAACGACGGTCAGCTCAGCGGGCGCGCCTATCTGCGTGCGGGTGATGTCCTGCGCATCGGTGCTGTGTCGCTGCGGTTTGAGAGGTAAATACATGATCGAGGTTTCAAGCGCATCGGACATCGGACGCGTGCGCACATCGAACGAGGACAGCTGCGGCGTGTTTTCGCCCGCTGTCTACGTCGTGGCGGATGGGCTCGGCGGACACGCGGCAGGCGAGGTGGCAAGCCGCATCGTCGTCGCCGCTGTGCATGATATGGCAAATGCCGGAGAGCCCATTGACACGGCAGCGCTCAAGAGTGCCGTCCTGCGCGCCAATCAGCAGGTGCTGGATGCTGCCGCCAAGAACTCCGCCTATGAGGGGATGGGCTCGACGGCGACGGTGCTCCATATCGACGAGGAGGCGCAGACGGCGTGCTATGCGCACGTCGGTGACAGCCGTCTCTATCTCCTGCGCGCCGGGGCGCTGCGCAGGATTTCGCGCGACCACTCCTACGTGGAGGAATTGGTTGCCCGTGGGGAACTGAGCGAGGCGGAGGCGCAGCATCATCCGCGCAAGAACTATCTGCTGCGTGCCGTCGGGGTCGAGGAGCGCCTGCACGTGGATGGAGATACGTTCCCCGTCATGGCAGGAGACCGCTTCCTCCTCGCCACGGACGGTCTGACCAATATGGTGGAGGATGCGGATCTGTGTGCGCTGCTCGGCGGGAATCCCGACGATGCAGCGCGGCAGATGGTGGAGCGTGCCCTCGATGCGGGCGGAACGGACAATGTGACGGCGATTGTCATCGCCTGTGATCCGTCATGATGCTCAAGACGAGACTCGCCCCGCTGGGCATTCTCCTCTGCGGGCTCGGTGTTCTCCTGCTGAAGCATGGGGCGGGACAGCCGGGGTGGCATTTTGACTGGCAGCGAGATCTGCCCTATCTGCCCGATCTCGGCGTCCTCGTGCTCTGCGGTGCGGCGGGGTACATCTTGGCGGCGCGGCGTCATCTGGACACGGTACCGCTTGCCCTTGCCTATACACTACTCGCTGTGGGGCTCATCGAGGTGGCGCGGCTGAAGCCCGATCTCTTTGCCGCCCAGCTGCGCTGGGCATGTGTCGGCACCGCCGCGTGGATGCTGGTGCTCCTCTTTTGGGTACGGCTGCGTCGGATGCTCGCCTACCCCTATGTGCTCGGTGCAGCAACGACCATCGTTCTGCTCCTGCCGCTGCTCTTTGGCGTCTCCATTGGCGGCAATAAGAACTGGCTGGCATTTGGAGCATTCTCTGTGCAGCCCTCGGAGTTTGGGAAAATTCTTCTCGTATTCTTCCTCGCGGCGTATCTTGCCGATCATCATGCCGTGCTGACCTTGCCGGCGCGCCGCGTTGCCTTTCTTCATCTGCCGCCCGTGCGCTTTATCGCGCCGCTCGTGGCACTCTGGGGGCTCTCGGTGCTGATGTTTGTTATTGCACATGACCTTGGCGCGGCGCTCTTCTTCTTCGGCATGGCGGTGGTCATGACCTATATGGGGACGGGGCGCAAGTCGTATGTGTTCCTCGCCGGCGTGTTCATTCTGGCTGCGGCGGCACTCAGCTATATGCTCTTTGGGCACGTGCGCGTGCGCTTTGATATCTGGATGCACCCGTGGGCAGATCCCAACGGGATGTCGTATCAGATCGTCCAATCCCTCTTTGCCATCGGCAGCGGCGGCATCTGGGGGACAGGGCTCTCCGAAGGTCATCCCGGGCTCATCCCCGAGGTGCACACCGATTTTATCTTTTCGGCGATTGCCGAGGAATTTGGGCTGATCGGTGCCGTTTTTGTCCTCATGGCGTATGCGCTGCTCTTTTGGCGCGGCATTCAGATCGCGCTGCGGCAGACGCGGATGGAGGAGACGCTCCTCGCTGCGGGGGCTGCGGTCGCGCTCCTGCTGCAGGCGTTCATCATCGTGGCGGGCGTCACGAAGCTCCTGCCCCTGACGGGCATTACCCTGCCATTTGTCAGCTACGGGGGCAGCTCGATGGCGGCGAGTTTTGTTTTTCTCGGGATTCTGACTGCGCTCTCTGCCCCACGCAAGGAGGCGGCATCATGACGGATGGAAAAATGCGCCGCCATATCGCAGCGGCGGCAGCCTGCCTCCTCGTCCTCATCGCCGTCCAGATTCTCTATCTGGTCAAGATTTCTGTGTGGGACGGCGCGTCGCTCGCTGCGCATCCGCTCAATATGCGCTCTGCTCTCATGGAGGAGGATATACGGCGCGGGCGCATCCTCGATCATACGGGGCGCGTTCTCGCGGAGAGCGATGCTGCAGGAAACCGCTCCTATCCCTATGGCGCTGTGCTCGCCCCTGTGACAGGCTACCGCACGGATCGCCATGGGGCGACGGGCATCGAACAGACGGAGGGAACGCCGCTCAGCGGTGTGACGAACGATGTCGCGGGCATGGGGCCGCTACGCACCCTGCTCCGCGCCGATGCGGGCTATGATGTCCGCCTCACCGTCGATGCGGAGCTCTCACAGACCGCGTACCGTGCCCTCGGCGAGCACCGTGGTGCCGTCGTCGTAATGGATGCGGAGACGGGCGCCCTCCTAGCGATGGTGAGTACGCCGTCCTTTGACCCGTCCGTGACCGAGCGCTCATGGGATACGCTCTCGTCGCGTGCGGACAGCCCGCTCGTGAATCGTGCCGCGCAAGGGCTCTACCCGCCCGGCTCGACCTTCAAGACATTGGTCGCCGATGCAGCGCTCGCCACGGGCGTCACGACGACGGACGAAATCTTCGACTGCACGGGTGAGCTCGCGATCGGCAGGGACTATGTCCTGCATGAGCCGCACGGCGAGGTACACGGGCGTCTGCGTCTGGCGGATGCCCTGCGCGAATCGTGCAACATCACCTTTGCGACCCTAGCTATGCGCATGGGGGACAAGGGGCTCAGCGATGCCTTTGACCGCTTCGGGATCGGGGCAGAGCTGCGCGCGCCGGAGGTTTCCATGGCGGCGGCACACGTTCCCTCCCTGCGAGGGCTGAGTGATGGGGAGATCGCTCAGCTCGGCTTCGGGCAGGGGCAGTTGCTCGTCACGCCGCTGCAGATGGCACTCGTTGCCGATGCGTTCGCAAACGGCGGGCGTATCATGCAGCCCTACCTCGTGGATGCCGTCCTGACGACGGGCGGAATCGCACTGGAGACATCCAGCCCGAAGGTATGGCGGACGGCGACGACCCCCGAGCGTGCGGGCATCATCGACGGGGACATGGCGGGGGTTGTCGCCTCCGGGACAGGCACGGCGGCAGATGTCGCGGGCGTGCGCGTGACGGGCAAGACCGGTACAGCGGAGAACGCCACCGGTACGGATCACGCATGGTTTATCGGCTCGGCAGAGCGCGGCGGACGCAAGATCGTCCTCTCCGTCCTCGTGGAGGAGGGCGGATTCGGCGGCAGAGCCGCGGCGGGTATCGCCCGTCAGATCATACGTACGTATTTCGAGGGCTGACACCCTCATACATCGAGCCTCCCCCTACAGGCAGAGGCGATAGGAGGAACAAACATGGTCGAGCGTGTCTTGGATGGACGCTACGCACTGGAGATGCTCGTAGGCAGCGGCGGCATGGCAGATGTCTATCGGGCGAAAGATCAGCTCCTGGAACGCACGGTTGCCGTAAAGATTCTGCATCAGCAGTATGAGCACGACACGGAGTTTATCGGTCGCTTCCAGCGTGAGGCAAAGGCTGCGGCGCGCATTACGCATCCCAACATCGTCAATGTCTACGATGTCGGTGTCGCTGAAGGGCGTCACTACATCGTCATGGAGTATGTGCCGGGGCGTACACTGAAGGAACGCATCAAGGAAGAGGGAGCGCTGCCTGTGGCACAGGCACTCCACATAGCAAAACAGATTGCCGGTGCACTGGCACAGGCGCACGCGAACAATCTCGTGCACTGCGACATCAAGCCGCACAACATCCTCGTCATGCCCGACGGAAATGTCAAGGTGGCGGATTTCGGCATCGCGCGCGCGGTCACCGAGTCCACCATGACATACAACGACAACATCATGGGCTCGGTGCACTACTTCTCCCCGGAGCAGGCGCGAGGCACGATCATCACGCCGAAGTCCGACGTGTACTCCCTCGGCGTTGTCCTCTATGAGATGCTCTCGGGGCATATTCCCTTTGACGGCAATACGGCGGTGAGCATTGCGCGCAAGCATCTCGAAGAGGAGCCGCAGCCGCTTCGCCGCCTCGTGCCCGGCATTCCTCCCGTCGTTGAGGCCCTCGTGGCACGCATGATGGCGAAGGATCCCGCACAGCGGCCGGACAGCAGCACCCTTGCGGCGGATATCGCCCATACGGAGCAGCTGCTGCGCGGCGATCAGACGACCGCCGTCCCCGCCTTTGATCCGGATGCGACGCGCGTCCTCAGCCCGCAGGAGGCACAGGAAATTCACGCTGCCGTGCCGATGGAGGATGATGCGGAACCCGTACCGACGAATGAGCGTCCGTTCTATCAGAAAAAGAAGTTTAAGTTCGGCATTGTCCTCGTGCTTCTCTTGGGCTTTTTCACCGGATTTTTCCTCAGCTTTGGCAAGTTCTGGAGCTCGGTCGAGGTCACTGTGCCCGATGTGACGGGAAAACAGCTGACACTCGCGCGTCAGATTCTCGAGGATCAGCATCTGCGTGTCACCGTGGCGGAGACCTATGATGCGTCTGTGCCTGTCGGCATCGTCGTTTCACAGACCCCCGAGGCGGGCGTGACGGTCAAGGAAGAGCGTACGGTCACCATCTACGTCAGCAAGGGCGGCGAGGAGATTGAGATGCCGAACCTGCGCGGACTGAAAAAAGAAGACGCGATCAGCAAGCTCGAAAAGATGGGCCTGCGTCTCGGTTCGGCATACGAGACGTACTCGGATGAGGACAGCGGTACGGTCATTTCGCAGGATCCGCGCAGCGGGTCGCGTATCAGCAAGGGGCAGAGTGTCGATATCACCGTCAGCAAGGGACAGAAGGTCAAGAAGGTCGCTGTTCCCGATGTGCAGGGCGTCCCGCTCGATCGCGCACGCGCGATGCTGGAGGGCAGCGGCCTGAAGGTCGGCAGCACGGCGGAGGAAACGAGCACGCAGGCGGAAGGAACGGTCATCCGTCAGTCGCCTGCGGCGGGGACGGAGGCGGAGGCCGGCACAGCTGTGCGCCTGACCGTTTCGAGCGGCAAGGGCGCTGAGACGAAGAGCAGCGGGAAAAACAGCGAACCGAAGAAGAGCGATAAAGGCTCTGCGGGACGACGTATCCAGACGGAAAAGACAGAGTAGGGAGGTGGCTGTGCATCAGTACGGACGGATTCTGAAGGTCTACAACAGCGTTGTCCACGTCTCTGTGGATGGTGCGGAGATGCTATGCAAGCTGCGCGGAAAGAGTATGCGCGGGCGGGATGCACTGCTTCCCGGCGATGTTGTGCACGTAGCGTGCGGCGCAGACGGTGAAGGCGTGATCGAGGGGACAGAGCCGCGTACGTCCCTCCTCGCGCGTCCGCGCGTGGCGAACCTCACGCAGATCGTCATCACTGTGGCGGCGGCGTCACCTGACCCGCACCCGCTTGTCGTCAGCCGCTTTCTCGTGCTCGCCGAACACAGCGGCATACGGAACATCGTGCTCTGCATCAACAAGATTGACCTGATCGACGGGGAGGCAGCAGCGCGCCTCTGCGCGCCGTACGAGGCGGCGGGGTATTCTGTCCTTCCCGTTTCGGCGGCGGAGGGGACGGGCATTGCGGCACTGCGGGAAAGACTGAGCGGTGAGATCACCGTCTTTGCGGGGCCATCGGGCGCAGGAAAATCCTCCCTGCTCAATGCGATGGATTCGTCCCTCGGTCTGGCGGTGGGGGCAGTCAGTGAGAAAATCGGACGCGGGCGGCATACGACGCGCCGCGCCGAACTCCTTCCCTTTGCGGACGGCTATGTTGTCGATACGCCGGGCTTTACCCAGCAGGAACTGACGGGCGTCGCAGCGGACGACCTCGCGGGCTGCTTTCCTGAGTTCCTGCATTTTCTGGGATGCCGCTTTACGCCGTGCAGCCACAGTCATGAGCCGGACTGTGCCGTCAAGGCGGCGGCAGAGGAGGGGCGGCTCGCGTGTGAGCGGTACGATGCCTACATTGCACTTCTCAAAGAAATTCGGTCGGCTAGAAAATAGGAGACAGATCCATGGCACATGAACACGAATACGAAGAAGAGATCATGGAGGAAGAGGCACATATCCACGTTGAGCGTCCGACGATTGTTGCGCCGTCCATCCTCTCGGCGGATTTTGCGAATCTCGGGGCAGAGGTGCGCCGCGTCGAGGAAGCGGGAGCAGAGTACATCCACATTGACGTGATGGATGGGACGTTTGTGCCGAATATCACGATGGGTGCATGTGTGGTTGAGAGCCTGCGCAAGGTGTCCAAGGCGGTCTTTGACGTGCATTTGATGGTTGAGCACCCCGAGACGCACATCGAGAGCTTTGCGCGCGCGGGGGCGGACATCATCACCTTTCATGTCGAGGCAACGCGTCACGCGCACCGCGTCATCCAGCAGATCAAGGCGGCGGGCTGCCGTGCGGGCATCGCACTGAATCCCGGCACCTCCATCTACACGCTCGAGGAGCTGATCGACGATGTCGACATGGTGCTCCTCATGACGGTGAACCCCGGCTTTGGCGGGCAAAAGTTTATCGAGAACACGCTCGGGAAGATACATGCCCTCTACCATACGATTGAGGGGAATGAGCTGGATGTCGACATTGAGGTCGATGGCGGAATCAATGCAGAGACGGCGGAGTCCGTCCGCTCTGCGGGAGCGAATGTGCTCGTCGCCGGATCGTATATCTACGGTGCGGCCGATGTATCTGCCGCCATCGCGTCGCTGCGCGGCTGATTGAGAGAGGGGGGACAGTATGGGAGAACGCGCGGTCATCCTGCTCTCGGGCGGACTGGACAGCTGTACCTGCATGGCGATCGCCCATGCGGCGGGACAGGAGCTCTATCCGATCAGCTTTAACTATCATCAGCGCCACAGTCGTGAGCTGGATGCGGCAAAGAGCATTGCCGCTCACTACCATGCGGCAGAGCATCTCATCATCGAAACGAATATGGACGCCATCGGCGGCTCGGCGCTGACCGACAGTGCCATTGATGTCCCTCAGGGCGACGCGGAGCGGACGGACATACCCGTCACGTACGTGCCCGCTCGCAACCTCATCTTCCTCAGCTACGCCGTCGGCTATGCGGAGCGCGTCGGCGCAACGCACGTCTACATCGGCGTGAACTCTGTGGACTACTCGGGCTATCCCGACTGCCGCCCCGCATTTATTGCGGCGTTTCAGCGCGCGGCCGATGCGGCGACGGCGGCATCGGCAGAGAATGGACGGCGCATCGTCATCGAGACGCCGCTCCAGCATCTCTCCAAAGGGGAGATCATCCGCCGCGGCGATGCGCTCGACGCGCCCTACGCCCTGACGACGAGCTGCTATCAGGGCGGCTCTGTGGCGTGCGGCGTCTGTGACAGCTGCCTTCTGCGGCTGCGCGGCTTTGCTGAGGCAGGTCTGCATGATCCCATCCCGTATGCTGAGGGGAAGAACTGATGCAGGACGTACAGAGCAGGGAGGACGGGCGCGGCATCGCCATTCAGCGCGTCGGGGTCAAGGACGTACGCCTTCCCTTTCTCATCAAAAAACAGGCGGGCGGCTATCAGCAGGTGCTGGCAACGATTACCTTCACCGTCTCCCTGCCGATGGAGTTCAAGGGAACGCACATGAGCCGTTTCCTCGAGATTCTGCTTCCGTGGAGCGAGAAGCCTCTCGCCGAGGAGGAGATGGATGCGATGCTCACGGAGGCACTTGATCGTCTCCACGCCGAGGCGGCAGAGGTGCGGCTCGCATTTACCTACTTCCTCGAAAAGAGAGCGCCCGTCAGCGGACGCACCTCCCTCCTCGATGTCGATGCGTCCTTTACGGGACGCAAGCGGCGCGGGCTGCCGATGGAGTTTGAGCTGGGACTGTCCATGCCGTTCACCTCGCTCTGTCCGTGCAGCAAGGAGATCTCTTCCTATGGGGCACACAATCAGCGCTCGCGGGCATGCGTGCGGCTTCGCTTCCACGAGAGCGTGCCGTGCATCTACATCGAGGATCTGGCGAAGCTTCTCGAGCAGCAGGGCTCTGCGCCCATCTATCCGCTGCTGAAGCGCGCCGATGAGAAATACGTCACAGAGGAAGCGTACGAGCATCCGAAATTTGTCGAGGATATCCTGCGTGATACAGTCCTTGCTCTCCGGCACCTGCCGGGGCTTGCGTACTTCTCGCTCGCCTGTGAGAATGAGGAGTCCATCCACAGCCACAATGCCTTTGCGGCACATGAAGAATGGTTGAATTAGAGAAAAGGGGAGGAGAGGCAGATTATGCGCAAATTCATACGACGCTTCCTCCTCCTTTTCATTCTCGTCGTCGGCATCTCGACCGCCGTCATCTACACGACGGTGGACATCAATACGCTGCAGAATCTGAATCAATTTCAGCCGTGGTCGCTCGCCCTCGCGCTCTGCGCTATCGCATTTGGAATGTTCTTTGACGGCAGCCGCCTGATGCATCTCGTCCGCATCTCAAATGAACGGATTACACTCTATCAGGCGGTGCAGGTGATCTTCGGCAACTATTTTCTCGCCCTTCTGACCCCTGGTGCAACGGGCGGCGCCGTAGCACAGGTCATGTTCCTGCGCCATGCGGGTGTGCCTACGGGGAAGGCGGCCGTGCTCGTCATCGTGCGCACGCTGCTCTCGATCTTCTTTTTGGCCCTCTGCATGCCGCTGATCTTCCTGCACGATGAGGGCATTGTCCCGGGGATATCGAACGATGTTCTCATGGCGATTACCCTCACCGCGTTTGTCGGCATCATTCTCATCGTCGTCAGCGCACGGCGCGGCTATCTGGACTATCTCGTCGTGCGGATCGCGCGCCGCCTGCGCGACCATCGGCGACGCAAGCTCTTTGCCTTCTACCGCGACACGAAGAGCGCCATCTCCCTTCTGCTCGACGCGCCGCGTCAGATGCTCGTGGTATTCGTCGAGTCCGGGCTGAACCTCCTTTGTATCTACGCCGTTGTGCCATGTCTCTTACTGGGGCTCGGCGTCACGGATGCCGATTGGTACACCGTCATGGGGCGCATGATCTTTCTCAATATGCTCCTCTACTTTAGTCCAACGCCGGGCGGCTCGGGCATCGCTGAGGGCGGATTCGTCCTCCTCTTTTCCTCCGTCGTCCCTGCGGGGACGGTTGGCATCGTTGCCGTTTGCTGGCGGCTCATCGCCGAGTATCTTCCATTTCTCATCGGTTTTTACTACACCGTTACCGTCTTTGGCCGTGAGTTTTTACGGCGGTATTGAGCTATCTCCGACTGCACGACATCCGCTCGTGCAGATTTTTTGTGTTGTGAAATATGTGGGGGGATTCAGCTCGTGACGACCTCTTTTCTCCTATTCCTTTACGATTGCTTCAATAAAGTTGACGAATCGCATCCCTTTCGTTTCAATCACAAAAATTGCGTCAATCCAGAGACGGAGTTTCGATCTGTAATTCCATAAGAATAAAAATAAACATCTTTATAGCAGTATGAAATATGGATATACTATACTTAACTTACTATGTCGGCCATGGGAGCTGATATGGAAATCGACGGCTTCGGTGCTTTGGCCGGAGAATGCTGCATCATTCCATTAAGGGGGAAGTGTAAGAAATGGGACTTAGAACCAAATCTGTCTTGTTTTTTGATCTGTGTGTGGTGCTGATCTGTGTGTGGTGCTGATCTGTGTCTGCATGGCACTGATCGGATGGGAGAGTGCCAACAGCGGCTTTAACTCTGCCCTGCAGACACAGGCAGTATTAAATGTCAAGCTGATCTTTGAAAACATGGATGTCCGCTACCCGGGGGATTGGTCGCTGCAGGACGGAAAGCTCTATAAGGGCGATCACCGTTTCGGCGACAGTCAGGTGGTTGCCGACAAACTCGGCGAGATCTGTCAGGGCCACGTCACCTTCTTTGCAGAGGATGTCAGTGTCTCGACGAACCTCAAGAAGGCAAACGGAGAACGCAATGTCGGCACAAAGGCGAGCGCAGAGGTGGCCGATATTGTCATTAAAGGGAATAAGGAACACAGCGGTATGGCAGCGATTGACGGCATCGACTATCTGGGGGCGTACGTACCTTTGCGAAATGCGAGCAATCAGGCGATTGGCATGCTATTCGTCGGTATCGGCTCGTATGTCATGAATGATGTGCGCCATCAGTTCCTCATGGTTACGGTCGTCGCCTCTATCCTCGTCATTCTCATTCTGAGTGTGCTCTCCTATGTGGCAATCGGCAGATCACTGAAGCCTATTGAGGCACTCACCGAGAGCCTGGGAAGGATTGCAAAGGGCGATCTTCGCGTTGCTGATCTGGACGAATCCCGCGAAGACGAGATCGGTATACTTGCACACAGTGCAAACGCGATGAAAAATCGTCTGCGTGAGGTCATGTCGAATGTCTCCCGGTCGGCAGAGACTGTTGCGGCGTCGTCGGAGCAGCTGACGGCGAGCACACAGGAGACCCTCGAATCCATTACGCATGTCGCACAGAACACCACCTCGCTTGCAGAGGGAGCAGCGAAACAGACAGATATGATCGATCACCTCGCTGCTAATGCCGATGAAATGTCGGATAAAATGAATCAGCTTGCCGAGCAGGTCAGCGCAGCAGCAGGACTTGTTGAGGCCCTTGGCAGGCGCTCCGATGAGATCGGATCGATCGTTGACACCATATCGGGGATCTCCGAGCAGACGAATCTCCTCGCGCTCAACGCTGCCATCGAGGCGGCACGCGCTGGTGAGGCAGGACGCGGCTTTGCTGTCGTCGCGGAGGAAGTCCGCAGGCTCGCAGAGCAGGCGGGCGAGTCGGCAAAGAACATCGCCGACCTCATCCACCTCATTCAGAACGATACGGCAGATGCTGTTGCCGCCATCCGTCAGGGGAATGAGAACGTCGATGAGGGGGCCTCTGTCGTTGCGTCCTCGGGTGAGGCGTTCCGTACTGTGGCGGAGAATTTTACGGAACTTGGCAGGAACATTCGCCTTGCTTCGGACGAAGTTGGTGTTGTCAGCAAGGCAAGGGATGACATGATCGAATCGCTGAAGCGCGTCGAAGACATCTCGCGCAAGGCAGCGGATGATACGCAGACCATCTCGGCAGCTGCGGAGGAGCAGGCTGCTGCGATGCACGAGATGGCAGATGCAAGCAATACGCTTGCGACGCTTGCACAGGAACTCCAGAACGAGGTGCAGAAGTTCCACCTGTAAAAACTGATCGAGAGAGAAATTTGAATGCCGCAGGGCGTCAACGCTGACGCCCTGCGGCATTCGTGTTTTTAAGGAAGCACTGATAAATTCAGCAACGCCGTCTTAGTACATCTTTTTCGCCCTGTCTGTGCCCTAGAATCCTCCACATAGCCTCTGCTATGCGTCCGGTTTGTCTCCTTGACAGGACAAAAAATCCGCACCAATCCAAGGGACTGTTTTATCAGCGATTCCTTGAGATATATTTGACAAAAATCAAAAAGTCAAATATAATAATATCAAATATGCAAAGAACACAAAGAAGGTGGTATGATGAGCAACATTGCCGATATGATAGAATCCTATATCCTGCGCCAGCTGGCCGCCCGTCAGGACGGGAAGGTCGAACTGCGCAGGACGGATATTGCCGATGAGATTTCGTGTGCACCGTCCCAGATCAGCTATGTGCTCTCAACGCGGTTTACGCAGGATAAGGGCTTCGTGGTGGAGTCACGGCGTGGCCTAGGCGGGTTCATCCGCATTGTGCAGGTGCCGCTCCATGATCTGGTTTACCGGGATATGATGTCGAAGATCGACGAGAATACGGACTGCGAGTCCGTACAGGCCATGCTGCGCTATCTCATGCAGCATGGGATGATTGAGACGCGTGAAGCAGCATTGATGCTGCAGATGGTAACAGGGCTCTTTCATGCGGAGTCACTCGATGCGAAGGAGCGCGTCCAAATGTTAAAGACGATGTTTTTGACACTGGAGAAATTTACGTAGCCGTTCGATAACATAGATAGAAGACGGCGGAGACCATTGGGAAGGACACATTGATGATCTGTGAGGAATGCGGCCGCAATGAGGCGATTGTGCACATCGTGCAGATCGGGCCGGGCGGCAAGAGTGAAAAGAATATATGTATGAGCTGCGCCACGCGCTACGGTGCGTCGATCCTTCGCGCGCAGCAGGAGAATGTTTCGGCGGATGACTTCCTGAAGGGACTGTTTGGCAGCAATCAGGAGGAGAACGCAGAGGAGGAGGATGCACCGCGCATTACCTGTCCGAACTGCGGGATGCATTTTGACGATCTCTCGAAGACGGGGCAGATCGGCTGCTCGGTCTGCTATGAGACATTTCATCATGAGCTCGCGCCGCTCCTGCGGCGCATCCATGGAGCGAGTATTCACCGTGGAAAGATTCCGCGCCGCTCAGGCAGCGGGATCATGCTGCGCCGTGAGGCGGAGCAGCTCCGCACGCGCCTAAAGGAAGCCGTCGCCCATGAGGAGTATGAAAAGGCGGCAGAGCTGCGCGACCGGATTCGCTCGCTGGAGCAGCGGATGGAGGAGAGCAGTCATGGCGCTTGAGGATCTCCTGCGTGCGGAGCAGCTTCCGTGGTTTGCTGCGGGGGGACAGGATGCCGATGTCGTGCTCTCGAGCCGCGTACGCCTTGCCCGCAATCTTCTGCGCCTGCCGTTTCCGGGACGTGCCGATGAGGATCAGCTGGCGGAGATACGGCGCATCCTGGATGAGGCACTGGCCAATATCAGCACAGTGTTCGGGCAGCCGTTTGAGCGCATCGCTGTCGACGCGCTGACGGATGCAGAACGGGCGGTGCTGATCGAAAAGCGGCTCATCAGTGAGAAGTTCGCTGCGGGGCAGCCGCAGCGCGCAGCCTACATCAGTGCCGATCTGGGAATCAGCATTCTCATCAATGAAGACGATCATCTCAAGATACAGGTGATGACGCCCGGTCTGTCCGTTGCGCAGGCATTTCGCACGGCGGCGAAGGTGGACGACTTTATTGAGGCGAAGCTGGATCTTGCCTTCGACGAGCGCATGGGCTATCTGACGGCACAGCCGACAAATCTCGGCACGGGACTGCGCGCCTCGGTCGTCGTCCATCTGCCGGGGCTAGTCTATACGCGCAACATCGAGAACATCAGTCATTCGTTTCCGCAGCTTGGCCTCGCCGTTCAGCCGCTTTATGGGGGCGGCGAGGGCGCGCATCTCTATAAAATTTCCAATCAGCTCACCCTCGGTTATGCAGAGGCAGAGATCATCGAGAACCTGCGCGCTGCCGTGGGAGAGATCACCGCACATGAGCGGCGTGCACGCAAGGCACTTTCCTACGTCGGAAAGGACAGTGTTGAGGATGGCGTTTGGCGTGCATTCGGAATTCTTTCGTATGCAAGGTCACTGACAGAGGAGGAAACACTTGACCTGCTCTCGCGTGTGCGTTATGGTATAGACCGTGGGATCATCACCGGGGTGTCGGGGGACTGCTACGGTGAGATCATGGTTGCGGCGCGCGATGCCTATCTTCGGTATATGGCAGGCGGGGCGGAACAGTCCGCGGGGGAGATCGCTGGCATGCGCGCAGCGCGTGTGCGCGCGATTTTAGATCGATACAGAACACAGGGGTAAGGAGGGGAACAGCTTGAACTACCGTCAATTTTTTACGCAGACGGCGATTAAGGCCGTGGAGTTTTCGCAGTATATTGCACAGCGGCGCGGCAAGGGGTATATCGGTACCGGCCAGCTGCTGCTCGGTATTCTGCACATGCGCGATACGATTGCCGCCGAGACGCTGGATAAATTCGGCGTGGACTACGACAGCGCAGAGCAGGTGATTCGGGAGGGGGACGGTTTTCAAGACGTCCTGACCCCAGAGGAGACGCCCTACTACACGCGGCGCGCACAGCGCGTCATGCAGGGGGCGATTGATACGGCGCGTGAAGCGCGCTCCTTCGTGACAACAGAGCATATTTTGCTCAGTCTGCTCTCCGAAGGTGAGGGGACGGCTGTCCGTACACTGGAGGATCTCGACGTCGATATCGAGGCTCTGCAGAGCGAGGTGAGTGCCAAGATGGACGACACGGAGGATGAGGTCAAAGAGAAATTCGCGCGCCGCAAGAGCGGCAAGGACACGCGCAAGGGGCTGCCCGCCTCACTGAAAAAGTTTGGCACGGATCTGACCGCAGCGGCCGGGGCAGGAAGTCTTGACCCCGTGATTGGCCGTACGGCGGAGATTGATCGCGTGATTCAGGTTCTGGCACGGCGGACGAAAAACAATCCGCTCCTGCTCGGTGAGGCGGGGGTCGGCAAGACGGCCATCGCCGAGGGACTGGCACGGCGCATTGCCGCCGGAGAGGTGCCCTTTCTGCTTGAGGACAAGCACATTGTGACGCTGTCGATGACGGCACTCGTCGCGGGTACGAAGTACCGCGGTGAGTTTGAGGAGCGTCTGAAAAATGTGGTGGATGATGTCATCAAGGCGAAGAACATCATTCTCTTCATCGATGAGATTCACACGCTCATCCGTGCGGGCGGTGCCGAGGGCGCACTCGATGCGGCAAACATCCTGAAGCCCGCTCTTGCGCGCGGTCAGATGCAGATTATCGGGGCAACGACGCTCAGCGAGTACAAGAAGTACTTTGCGAAAGACAGCGCGCTCGCACGGCGGTTTCAGTCGGTGACGGTCGATGAGCCGGATGCTGCGGATGCGGAGCAGATTCTCTTCGGTCTGCGCAGTCGCTATGAGGAGTTTCATCATGCGCGCATCGAGGATACGGCGATTACGGCGGCCGTGCGACTCTCGAAGCGGTACCTGACGGATCGCTTCCTGCCGGACAAGGCGATTGATCTGATGGATGAGGCATCCTCCCATGTGCGCATGAAGAGTGCGGGCGGGACGGATCGTCTGGTCGGCCTGCGCCGTGAGATCGCAGGGGTGGTCAAGGAGAAGGATGCCGCTGTCAGCAAGCAGGACTATGAGGCGGCAGCGCACCTGCGCGACCGCGAGAAGGATCTGCGCGCGAAGCTCGATGCATCCCGCAAGGGCGAGGATGCACGCATGGAGATCCGCGTGACGGAGGACGATATTGCGGCTGTGGTGGCTCAGTGGACGGGCATTCCCGTGCAGCGCATCGCGGTCAAGGAATCCGACCGCCTGTTGGCACTTGAGTCGCAGATCGGCCGCCGCGTTATCGGGCAGGACGAAGCGGTGCATGCCGTGGCGCGTGCTGTCCGCCGCGCGCGTGCCGGTGTCAAGGATCCGCGTCGTCCGATCGGCTCGTTCCTCTTCCTCGGGGCGACGGGCGTCGGCAAGACGGAACTGGCGCGGGCACTCGCTGAGTCGGTGTTCGGCACCGAGGATGCGATCATCCGCTTCGATATGTCTGAATACATGGAAAAGCATACGACGGCACGTCTGGTCGGCGCGCCTCCGGGCTATGTCGGCTACGAGGAGGGCGGCCAGCTGACCGACGCCGTGCGGCGCAAGCCTTTTTCCATCATTCTCTTCGATGAGGTGGAGAAAGCTCACCCCGATGTCTTCCACATGCTGCTGCAGGTACTGGAGGACGGCCGCCTGACGGACGGACAGGGGCGCGTTACGGATTTCCGCAATACCATCATCATCATGACCTCGAATGCGGGGGCAGATCATCTGCGCTCGACCCGCGGCACCATCGGCTTTGCCGTCGGCGGGACGGCAGGATCTGACGAGGAGCAGGCGAAAAAGCGCGTCCTCGATGAGGTGCGACAGATCTTCCGCCCCGAGTTCCTCAACCGCGTGGACGATATGATTGTATTCAATGCGCTCGGTGAGCCGGAACTGACGAAGATTGTGGACATTCTCCTACGCGATGTGAAGCTGCGTCTTGCGGAGCAGGAGATCAACATGGAGGTCAGCCCGTCGGCGAAGCGCGTACTCATCACAAAGGGGACGGATGTCAAGTTCGGCGCGCGTCCGCTGCGGCGCGCCATCCAGAAGAACCTCGAAGATGCACTGGCAGAGCGTTTGCTCGCCCGTGACTTTGCGGCGGGGGATGTCATCTCCGTGCGAAAGCTCGGTGATGGATTGGACTTCGTGAAGAAGGACAAGACGCACAATCGACGGACGAAGAAGAATAATAAGAAGGAACCATGCCATGAAACGTGAGGGACGCAACGTACTTGCGCCGCACTCGCGGATGGGATGTTGGGGGACTTTCTCGTCAACTTCGCATGGTCGCTGTTCTGGCTCGCACGGTCAGTGCGGCGAATGATTTTACTGCGGTGAATGGGGGCTGTTGCACGAAGCGAGGGACTTCGTGCAACAGCCCCGTCTTTGTGCCCCTTCCACCGCTTGCGCGGTTCCCCTTCCCCGTGATAACGGGGAAGGCTGGGATAACGCCATGTAGCTTCCCCCCGCTTGCGGGGAAAGTGGCGAGCATAGCGAGCGATGGGGGGAACAGTCCCTTTTTCGTGTTCTTTCGATGGAGATCTTATGGCAAAGAAGAAAAAGACGATGTACGTTTGTCAGAACTGCGGCTACGACAATACGCGATGGATGGGAAAATGTCCGGGCTGCGGCGCATGGAATACGATGGTGGAGGAGGTCGTTGCTCCGCCGGCGGAGGAGCGGCGCGGTACCGCCTCGTCAGGTGAGCCGCCGCAGCCGATTGCGGAGATCCGCGCAGAGGATCTGCCGCGCTTTTCGACGGGCTCGGGGGAGCTCGACCGCGTTCTCGGCGGCGGTGTGATACCGGGAGCGATGGTGCTCGTCGTCGGTGATCCCGGCGTCGGGAAATCGAGCCTTACCCTGCGCGCATCGGCGGATATAGCGCGGGCAGGACGCCGTGTCCTCTACGTGACGGGCGAGGAAAGCGCACGGCAGATCCGCATGCGTGCCGATCGTCTGCAGGCCGTTGCCGATGAGCTGCTCGTCGTCAGCGAGACGAATCTTGATGCAATCTGCGCACACGTAGAAAATGTTAAGCCCGCGCTCTTTATCATCGACTCCATCCAGACGATGTACCGTCCCGACATCGAGAGTGCGCCCGGCAGCGTCTCGCAGGTGCGCGAGTGCGCCATGGAGCTGATGCGCGTCGCAAAGACGGCGGGGATTGCCGTCTTTGTCATCGGCCATGTAACGAAGGAGGGAAGCCTGGCGGGCCCGCGTGTCCTCGAGCATATCGTCGATACGGTGCTCTATTTTGAGGGAGAGCGAAATGCGGAGTATCGCGTACTGCGCGCCGTAAAAAATCGCTTTGGCAGCACGAACGAGCTGGGGCTCTTTGAAATGCGGGATGTCGGACTGGTCGATGTCCCCGATGCGTCGAAGCTGTTTCTCTCCGAGCGCGCCCCCGAGAGCGGCTCGGTCATTGTGCCGACGGTGGAGGGGACGCGTCCTCTGCTCGTCGAGGTGCAGGCGCTGGTCGCCCCGACACCCTATCAGCCGCCGCGTCGTACGGCGGACTCCGTGGATGTCAAGCGGATCCAGCTGCTGCTCGCCGTCCTCGAAAAGCGCGTACGTCTGTCGATCGGCGCCGCGGACGTCTATGTGAAAGTCGCGGGCGGTATCCGTCTCGATGAGCCGGCGGCGGATCTTGCCCTCTGTGTTGCCATGGCATCGAGCTTTGCAGGACGTCTGCCGCGCCCGCAGATGGTCGTCTGCGGCGAGGTGGGGCTTTCAGGGGAGGTGCGCGCCGTCTCACAGGCGGAGCAGAGAATCATCGAGGCGCAGCGGCTTGGTTTTCACGCCGCCGTGATCCCCATGAAGAACTACCGTCAGCTAAAAGGCAAGTTCGCAGGGATGGAACTCTTCGGTGCAGAGACGATTGGCGATGCCTTAAAGTGTGCGATGCCAAAAAATATTTAAGAAAAGATAAGATTTCCACGATAAAGAGATTGAAGAGGTGATGTGTAGATGAATGCCGGAAATCTTATGGCGGTATCGACCACGGACGGCGCATCGACGGCAGCGGGCGTGCAGGGAGCGCGCAGCGCAGCGGCGGGCAGTCGTACGCAGACAACCTCAGGGAAGAATACGTTTAGCGATACGATGGGCGCACTGCAGAAAAAGGGTATGAGTGCAGATGCGACCAAGATCCAGACCGGTGATTCCTCGCTGTCTGCCGTACAGGATAAGCCTGCGGCGACGGGGACGGACGGGATGGCGCAGAACGCACAGGATGTGAAAAAAACAGCGTCCATGCCTGCGGCAAAAGGGCAAAGCGACGCCTTGAAGGACGTGTCCGCCGAGGACACAGCCATAGCCTCCGCAGCGGCGGCAACCGTGCTCACAGCACTCCTGCCGGCAGATGTGGAGCAGGTTCCCGTGGAGAGCACCCCGGCGGAGGGGGAGCTGCCGCCGGCTCTGGCGGATATTCTCGAACGCTATGGGCTGACCGCTGAGCAGCTGCGTGATACGAAGCTGCAGACGGCGGTCGAGCATCTGCTGCAGCAGATGCCGCAGACCGATGAGAAGGGAAACGCGCTTCTCTGCGCCCTAGCCGGTGAACCGCTGACGCAGGAGACGGCGAATACCGCTGTCATGCTGGCACAGACGGATGCACCTGCCGCTGCGGCGGCGCGTCTCGCAGCGCTCGATGCGGCGATGCCCGCACAGCTGCGTGCGGCACTTCAGGCAGCAGCATTGCCGTCTGCGGAGGATGCAGCGACGGTACCGGTCGCGGTGACGGATGAGACCCCTGTATCGCAGCTCGTCGTGCAGGAGGACCCCGTTCCCGCAGCACCTGCGGAGCAGCCGACGGTTGTGCAGCAGCCCGCGGTACAGGCAGCGGCCGTTTCCGCGATGCAGGAGCAACAGACTCTGCCGCGGGAGAAGAGTGCGGCGGCGCTGGTCGGTGAGCATCTTACCGAGGAAACGCAGCCTGCACCGAGCCCGCTCGATGTTCTCGCACAGCGTACGATGCGCCACGATGCAATGCAGCGTGACATGAGCGGAGAAAACGCGGAGCAGAACCAGCAGCCGATGCAGAGCGGCATCCCCCAGCCAGCACCGACGCATGAGAACGTCTCCTTTGAGACGACAGTGCGCACGGCGGAGACGCCCGTTCAGCTGGCCTCTGTGCAGACGGAGACGCCTCCCGTCCAGACGGAGCAGGCAGCACCCGCCGCAGAAGTGCCGCAGCGCCCGCAGACCGACTACGAGATTCCGCGTCAGATTGTCGAGCAGGCACGGCTTCTGCGTACCCTGAACGACACGCAGATGATCATTCGCCTGAAGCCGGAGCATCTCGGCGAGCTGACACTGCGTGTTGCCGTCGGCTCGGACGGTGCGGTACAGGCGTCCTTCCACAGCGACAACGCCCACGTGCGCAGCGTGATCGAGAACTCGCTCGTCCAGCTGCGGCAGGAGCTGAACACGCAGGGGATCAAGGTGGATCGCGTCGGCGTCTATACGGGACTTGCCGATGGGCAGATGCCCCAGGGACAAGGGCAGGAAGCATGGCAGCAGCATCAGGCAGGGCACAGTGAGACACAGGTCTACGCACGCGGTGATGCCGACGACTATCTCGACGGGGAAATCGTCGATGATGGCGTTACCCCCGCATCGATACAGGAAAGCGTTGGCGGCGTAACGGCAGACGGTGTGGACTATCGCGTCTGACCATGTGAGGAGGAAAAAAAGTGGCAAGTACAAACCCACTGAATACCATCAATGTCGGCGGCGTCATCCAGAAGGTCTCCGACTATGAGGCGGCCCAGAACCAGGCAAAGGCCGGAAAGAAGGACAACAGCGCTCTTGGCAAGGATGCGTTCCTGCAGCTGCTCGTAACGCAGATGCGCTATCAGGATCCGCTTAATCCGCAGGACAATGCGGAGTATCTCTCGCAGCTGGCACAGTTCTCCGCGCTCGAGCAGATGACGAATGTCTCCAAGGGGCTGGAGAAGGTCAGCAAGATTGTTGACAATATCGATTCTTCGGTATTGATCGGACAGCTCAGTTCGATGATTGGACAGCCAATCCAGTGGATTACAGAGACGAAGGGAAAAGATGGTGCTGTAACGAAGCAGAACTTTGAAGGCAAGGTCATCGGGGTCAGCATCACAGACGGTGCACCGAGCATTATCGCCGATGTCAATGGACAGTCGCATAAGGTGCAGATCTCTGAAGTGGTGCGCGTCGGCCGTATCACAGCCTCAGCAACGTAACCGGAAATACAGGGCAGTTGGCCAAAGATCGGTATCGTACCGCTCTTTTCTTGTTGCATAATGCGTATCCGTCGCTTATAATGGGGACGTAATATCCCAAGGGAATATGGGATGCAGAGAGGAAATGGAGGGATCCAATATGGCACTATCAGCCATAGGAGGGGGCTTCGGTTCAAGTCTTTTCCAACAGTCAAACCGTGAAATCCATCAACTTGGTGGTCGGGCGACACAGGCCAAGATGGACGAGGTTAAGGCGGTTATAGGCGACTCGAAGTTCGGTTCGAGCACGAAGGCAGGGACGAGTGAGTTCCAGCAAACGCAGCGGACCGTCATCCGCACGGGCGAGCAGAGCGCGTCGCGCGCCACACATCAGGCTGCGCAGAACATGGATCCTGCAATGCTGGGCACGAGTGCATTCCAGAAGTCGAACCGCTCGGCACAGCAGATGGGTGCCCAGGCGACGCAGGCCAAGATGGACGAGGTCAAGGCGGTTATAGGCGACTCGAAGTTCGGTTCGGGCACGAAGGCAGGGACGAGTGAGTTCCAGCAGACGCAGCGGACGGTTATCCGCACGGCGGAGCAGGTTACCTCACGCGCCACGCAGCAGGCGGCGCAGAATATGGATCCTGCGATGCTGGGCACGAGCCGCTTCCAGAAGTCCCTTCGTGAAGCACAGCAGTATGGCGCCCAGGCAACGAGCCAGCGCATGGAGCAGGCAAAGGCGGCCTATGCAATCAGCCCGCGTGCGCCACAGCATGTCGGAAGCAATCTCGACATCAAAGCATAAAATGATAATGGACTGCCTACGGAATCCTGCGGTTTTGTATGGCCGTCCTTAGGAAGCACTGATAAATTCGGCACAACCATCTTGACGCATCTTTTTCGCCCGCTTTTCGTTAGCAAATCCTCCACATAGCCCTCGCTATGCGTCCGGTTTGCTGCCTCAATCGGACAAAAAATCTACGCCAATCTGGCAGGCCTCATTTTATCAGTGCTTCCCTTATTTTTGTCTTGACAAGCATGAATCCATCTGTTAATATAGCTTTTGTCGCAGAGAAAGCGTGAAGTGAATATGGAGTGGTACTCAAGAGGCTGAAGAGGACGGTTTGCTAAATCGTTAGAGTGGGTAACCGCTGCGAGAGTTCGAATCTCTCCCACTCCGCCATTTTTTATTACCCGGTCTGCGTCGGGTTTTTTTAATTTAAGGAGATGCTTCTATGGAGATGCAGAGCACGCCGCCGTCCTTTGTCGAACGATTTTTTAAAGTGCGGGAAAAGGGCTCGACCGTGCGCACGGAATTACTCGCGGGCATGACGACGTTCATTGCCATGGCGTATATTCTCTTTGTCAATCCAAATATACTTGCGGACGCCGGTATCCAGAAGGAGGCGGCGATTGCCTCGACGATCTGGATCGCGGCACTCGCGTCGCTCGCCATGGGCATTTTTGCGAACTATCCCGTCGCGCTCGCACCGGGCATGGGGCTGAATGCGTTCTTTGCCTACTATGTCTGCGGCGTTCTCGGACTGCACTGGACTGTAGCGCTCGGTGCCGTGTTCTTCTCGGGCGTACTCTTCCTGATTTTGACGGTTAGCGGACTCCGACAGGCGATCATCAATGCTGTCCCGCGTGACCTGAAATACGCCATCAGCGTGGGCATCGGACTCTTTATTGCGTTCATCGGGCTGAAGGGGACGGGGCTGATCGTCGAGAACTCTGCGACCTATGTCTCCCTTGGTCACGTCACCGCGCCGACGACACTACTCTCTCTCTTCGGTCTGCTCCTCACGGCGGCGCTGACGGCGCGCAACGTGCATGGCTCGATCCTCATCGGCATCTTTGTGACGACCATCCTCGCCATGATCCTCGGGATGACGCCGGCACCGAAGGGAATCACGGATATCGTGAGCACCTCGCTCCCGCACATGGGGGAGACGTTCGGGCAACTCGATCTCGCAGGCGCATGGCACTACGGCCTCGTTTCGATTATCTTCACGTTCACCGTGGTGGAACTATTCGATAATATGGGCACATTGATCGGTCTGACGACAAAGGCAAAGATGGTGCGCCCCGACGGACACATCGAGAACATCGACAAGGCACTGACCACGGATGCAGTCGGGACGATGGTCTCCGCCATGTTCGGTACGTCGACGGTCACCTCCTACATCGAGAGCGCGGCTGGTATTGCCACCGGTGGACGGACGGGGCTGACCGCCGTTGCGGCGGGCGTACTCTTCCTGGCGGCGCTGCTCTTTACGCCGCTGATCGGGCTCGTGCCGGCATTTGCTACCGCGCCTGCCCTCATCCTAGTCGGAGCGCTGCTCATGTCCGAGGTCGGAAAGATTGACTTCTCCGATTTCACGAATGCTCTGCCCGTCTTCCTTACGATCATCATGATGCCGCTCACGTCGAGTATCGCCAATGGCTTTGCCTTCGGCTTTATCAGCTACACGGTCATGAAGCTCTGTGCGGGGCAGTATAAAAAGGTCAGCTGGATCATGTATCTCGTCTCGATTGCCTTCCTGATCAATCTGGCACTTCGTTCGTAGGAGGCTGACGTGCAGATGAAACATCACATGGCATTTCTCGTGAGCCTTTTGCTCCTGCTCTCCGCGCTCCTTGGCGGGTGTGCAGGAGCGTCGCATGAGACATCCTCGACTGCGCCTGTGCAGCAGCAGGCACTCACGGTCAAGATGCTCGATATTGGGCAGGGGGACGCCATCCTCATTCAGACCGCAGAGCAGAACGTCCTCATCGACACGGGTGATCTGGACGAGCGGGATAAGCTCCGTGCCGAACTGGACAAGGCGGGGGTCAAAAAACTCGATGCAGTGATCCTGACCCATCCCCACGCCGATCACATCGGCGGGATGGAGATGCTGATTGATAAATATCCGATTGGCATGGTCTATGACAACGGGATGCCGTCAACGTCACGTGTCTACATTGGCTATATGAAACAGCTGAAGGCGAAGGGGATTGCGCGCAAGGGGCTCTGTACGGGAGATCGCGTGGATCTCGGCGGCGGGGCAGTCTTTGAGGTGCTCGCCCCGTCGGCGGCACTTGTCCAGCAGGGCAGCGTCAAGGGCTACAAGCACGATCCGAACAACGAGTCCGTTGTCGGACGGCTGGTCTTTGGCGATTTCTCCATGATGTTTACGGGCGACGCAGAAAAGAAAGAGGAGCAGGATATCCTTGCGGGGGCGCAGGGAACGGTGCAGAGCACCGTCCTCAAGGCAGGCCATCATGGCAGCAAGACTTCCTCCTCGGCAGATTTCCTGCGCGCCGTCCATCCTGCGGCGGCTCTCATCTCCTGCGGTGTAAACAACGACTATGGACATCCGCATAAGGAGACGATGAAGAAGTACCATGCCATGAATCTGGACATCTATGTGACGGCGGAGAATGGCACGATTACCCTTACGAGTGATGGAAAGGACTACCATATCACGCCGGAGAGAGGAGAGAAACAATGATTTCTGCGTATCTGGATCGGTTCGAAGGAGATCTTGCCGTGCTTCTCCTCGGAGATTCCATGGTCAAGGTGAATTTTCCGCGTGCGTTCCTGCCGAATGATGCGGCAGAGGGCGACTATCTGAAGCTGGCGATAGAACGCGACGCGGCGGCAACGGATGCCGCTGAGGATGAGGCACTGGAGCTGCTGAAAGGCTAAATAGGGGGCGAGATTGGCATTGACGATCGAGAACAGGGTTCATCTGTGGATGCGACCGCTGCTTGCCGCAGCGGTTTTTGTCTGCCTGCTGCTTCTACTCGGTGGAGCGGGAGAAGCAGCAGGCAGCCTCCATCGCATTACGGGCATTGAAAGCCATGCGGTGGAGGTGGACGGGCGCGCGGCACAGCGCATAGAGATCACCGTTAAGAAGGCGGGGCTGCACTACGCTCTGTCGGAGCGATACCATGCGGACCATCAGCTGCTGGTCGAGCTGGAGGATGTTGCGCTGGATGAGCATCTTCCCCATGAGATCGCTCTCGATGGAGCGGTGCTGCAGCGGCTTGTCGTTATCCCACGCGAGAATCGTCGTGCGGCACTGCGAATCTATGCAGGGCATGATCTTCGCAGTGCGGATGCCTATCGCATGTATACCGTCCCGGGGACGGGACGTGAGGAGAACACCGAGCGGCTCGTGATTGATATCTTTGCGGATGCCGGAGACGCACTCAGCAAGGCGGTCATGGGGCATACGGTGGTCATTGATCCCGGGCATGGGGGCAGCGATACAGGGGCAATCGGCTCCTCGGGCGCATGCGAGAAGGATGTCGCCCTTGCCGTCGCCCTGCGTACGCGCGACCTCCTGACCAAGGCGGGTGCGCAGGTTGTCATGACGCGGACGGACGATGTGGACGTCGCGTATGCGGGCAGTTCGGCTTCCCGCGAACTGCAGGCACGTGTGGATGTTGTGGCGGCGCATGAGGAGGCGGAGCTCTTCCTCTCCGTGCACTGCAATTCCTTTAGTAATCCGGATGCACACGGGATGGAGACCTACTACTATCCCAAGACGGATGCGGATGAACGCTTCGCTGTGCTGCTGAACGAGGAACTTGCTGCGGCCGGCGGGCTCTATAACCGTGGTGTCAAGCATGCGCAGTTCTACGTCCTGAAGCATTCGAATATCCCCGCCTCCCTTGCGGAACTGGGGTTTATCTCGAATCCCGAGGAGGAGCAGCTGCTCACGGATCCTGCCTATCAGGAGACACTGGCACAGGCACTCTTTCGTGCGATTGCACGCTATTTTGAGGAATGAGGAGAGAATCGGAAATGTTCCAACACGCGCAACATGTCACACGTCTGCTGGGTGCGCCGCTCTGCGCAGCACTTCTGCTCACAGCGGGCTGTGCGGATGAAAAGACGTCTGCCCCGCCTGCCGCAGAGTCACAGCAGACACAGACGAAGGCGGCTGCTGTAGACGACACAGCGGCGAAGGACAAAGAGGTCAAGGTGAATGTCTACTACCCGAAGAATGACGGTATGGGCTTGGTGGCGGACAGCCGTACGGTAAAACTCGGCAGCGAGGATAAGTATACGGCAGCGCTGAAGTCCCTGCTCGCAGGCACGACGGAGAAGGGGCAGACGAATGTCTTCCCGAAACACGTGAAGCTGCGCAGTGTCAAGGTTCAGGACGGTGTCGCCACGGTGGATTTCTCCAAGGAGCTGCAGAAGAATTTCAACGGTGGGTCGACGGGGGAAGAGATGCTCGTCGGATCAATCGTCAACACGCTCACGGATTTCCCTGAGGTGAAAAAGGTGCGCATCCGCATTGAGGGAGAGGATGTGGAAACTCTCTCGGGGCACATGGATCTCTCTGAGCCGCTGCCGCGCATGACAGAGTTGCTGAAATAGCTGTGCTTGTCATTTTGGCTGTTTTGTGATAGGATACTAGTAAAATGGCGGGAATGCTCTCTTTGTATGCCCGCAAATCGGAGGGTGCAGCGCGCCCCCCAATGGAAAGAAGCAGGAGGTTGTTTCATACAATGAAGGTTACGGCAGAGCATGGGGAGAACCGTGAGGTCACTCTGACGATTGAAGTGGATCAGGACAAGCTGGAGCAGGCGACGGACGGCGCGGCAAAGCGTCTTGCGGGACGCGTGAATATCCCGGGCTTCCGCAAGGGAAAGGCACCGCGCAAGATTGTCGAGAATTTTGTCGGCAAGGAGGCCATTCTTCAGGAGGCATTCGAGAGCGTTGCACAGAAGGCGTTCGATGAAGCGCTGACCGAGCAGAACATGGAGCCTGTGACGCGCCCCGAGATCGACATCGTGACACTCGAGGAGGGCAAGGATGTCGTATTTACGGCAAAGTTCACGCAGCGTCCCGAGGTCACACTCGGCGAATATAAAGGGCTCAAGGTCGAGAAGCCTGCCGTCTCGGTTTCCGAGGAGGACATCGATCGTCAGATCGAGGGGATGCGCCAGCATCAGGGCACGCTCATCGACGCCCCTGCCGATGCCGCGGTCAAGAAGGACGACTTCATTACGCTTGATTTTGAGGGCTTTGTGGACGGAACACCGTTCGAGGGCGGCAAGGGCGAAGACTATCCGCTCCAGATCGGCTCGGGCTCGTTCATTCCGGGCTTTGAAGATCAGCTCATCGGTGCGAAGGTCGGCGAGGAGCGCGAGGTGAACGTCACGTTCCCCGAGGACTACCACGCGGAGAATCTCAAGGGAAAGGCGGCTGTCTTCAAGTGCACGGTGCGCAGTATCAAGTCGCGCGAGCTGCCTGAGCTGGACGATGCGTTTGCCAAGAAGGCAAGCAAGTTCGAGACGCTCGCAGAGCTGCGCGAGGACATCCGCAAGAACCTCCAGGAGGGGGCGGAGCGTCAGGCAGAGAATGAGCGCCGCACAAAGGCAATCGACATGGCGACGGACAACTGCACGATGGAGATTCCGCCCGTGATGGTCGAGAACCGCATTACGGCGATGATCCAGGAAATGGCGATGCGTCTTGAGCAGCAGGGAATGAGCCTTGAGCAGTACCTTCAGTACGCCGGGCTCGACATGGCGCGCATCCGCGACGAGTACCGCGAGACGGCGGAAAAGAACGTGCGCACCGATCTCATGCTCGAGGAGGTTGCCAAGGCAGAGGACATCAAGGTCGAGGGAAGGGATCTCGATCAGGAAGTCTACGCAATGGCTCTGTCCTATGGTGCGACGCCGAAGCAGGTTCAGAAGATCATCAAGGAGCAGGGGCGCGTTAGCGATCTTGCAGCGACGGTGTTGCGCAAGAAGACGGCGCAGTTCATCGTGGACAATATCACGGAGTAAGAAAGCTCCTGCGGGGAGGAACGTATGAGTTACTATGTACCGATGGTGGTGGAGACCTCCGGACGCGGGGAGCGTGCCTATGACATTTACTCCCGCCTGCTGAAGGAGCGCATCATCTTCCTCGGTGGACCGATTGACGACAGCGTCGCCAACGTCATTGTTGCGCAGATGCTCTTTTTGGAGTCAGAGGATCCCGATAAGGATATCCACCTCTATATCAACAGCCCCGGCGGTGTTGTGACGGCAGGACTTGCCATCTATGATACCATGCAGTACATCAAGCCGGATGTCTCCACGATCTGTGTTGGACAGGCGGCGAGCATGGGTTCGATTCTTTTGACGGCGGGTGCAAAGGGAAAACGCTATGCCCTCCCGCATGCCCGTATTATGATTCATCAGCCGCTTGGCGGCGCACAGGGACAGTCGACCGACATCCAGATCCAGGCGAAGGAGATCCTGCGCCTGCGTGAGGTCGGCAACGAAATCCTCGCGCATCACACGGGGCAGGATACAGAGAAGATCAACGTTGATACGGAACGCGACAACTTCATGTCGGCGGAGGAGGCAAAAGAATACGGCCTCATTGATGAGGTTGTCCTCCGACCAAAGGATACATCTGCTGACAGCAAGGCCTGAGGGGGTGTCATGCGATGAAATTTGGGGCGGACGACAAGGGTCAGCTCAAGTGCTCGTTCTGCGGTAAGACGCAGGAGCAGGTAAGGAAGCTCGTGGCGGGGCCCGGCGTCTATATCTGCGATGAGTGCATCGAACTCTGCAATGAGATCATTGCGGAGGAACTTGGCGACGATATTGATGTCGGACTCAAGGATATTCCGAAGCCAAAGGAGATCCGCCGCATTCTCGACCAATATGTCATTGGTCAGGATGAGGCGAAAAAATCGCTTTCCGTGGCGGTCTACAATCACTACAAGCGTATTCATGCCGGTCAGGGAAAGAACGAGGATGTGGAGCTGCGCAAGTCGAACGTCCTCATGATCGGTCCGACGGGCAGCGGCAAGACTCTGCTGGCGCAGACGCTGGCACGCATCCTGAATGTGCCGTTTGCCATCGCCGATGCGACCTCTCTCACGGAGGCCGGCTATGTCGGCGAGGATGTCGAGAACATCCTGCTGAAGCTGATTCAGGCGGCAGACTACGACATCGAGAAGGCACAGCGCGGCATCATCTACATCGACGAGATCGATAAGATTGCGCGCAAATCGGAGAACCCCTCCATCACGCGAGATGTCTCGGGAGAGGGCGTTCAGCAGGGACTGCTCAAGATCCTTGAGGGGACGACGGCCTCCGTACCGCCGCAGGGCGGGCGCAAGCATCCGCAGCAGGAACTCCTGCAGATCGATACGACGAACATTCTCTTTATCTGCGGCGGTTCGTTTGATGGCCTTGAGGAGATCATCGAATCGCGCCTCGGAAAGAAGCAGATGGGCTTCGGTGCCGAGGTGCGCTCAAAGCGCCGCGTTACCGTGGGGGCGTCGCTCAGCAAGATCATTCCCGAGGATTTGATGAAGAATGGGCTGATTCCCGAGTTCATCGGGCGCCTGCCTGTCGTAGTCACGCTGAACTCCCTCGATGAGGAGGCACTCGTTCGCATTCTGACAGAGCCGAAGAACGCTCTTGTCAAGCAGTTCCAAAAGCTGCTCGAACTGGACGGTGTGCGTCTGACGTTTGAGGAGGATGCACTGCACCTGATCGCGAAGGAAGCGCTGACGCATAAGACGGGCGCGCGTGGTCTGCGTGCCATCGTCGAGGGGATCATGCGCAACGTCATGTATGAGGTGCCGTCGATCCATGGCGTGACAGCATGTCAGGTCACGAAGGACGTCATTGTCAACCACAGTGACCCGATCCTCACCATCGACGGTGCGGGCGCACAGAAGATGGCAGCCGCCAATTAAAGGTCTCTGTGTTTCCTTTGACACATATCGACATACCAATGAAAGGAGCCTGCAGCGTGCGGTGCTCCTTTTTTCTATAGATGGAAGGAACGCGACCATGTCTGAAAAACAAACACTGCCGCTGCTTCCCCTGCGGGGACTTGTGGTCTATCCCCACATGATGGTCAACATCGACGTGGGACGCGATCGCTCCGTTGCCGCCATCGAGGCTGCGATTGCAGGAGACAGTCGGATTCTCGTCGTCTCACAGAAGGATCCGGAACTGGATGACCCGACGGCGGCAGACCTCTATGATGTCGGTGCAGTTGCGGAGATCCGTCAGTTTCTGCGCCTGCCCGAGGGCGTGCTGCGGATTCTCGTGGACGGACAGCAGCGTGCGGAGATCATGGAGATCCGCGAGGGGGAGACGTATGCGGAGGCGGATGTCCATGTGATTGACGAGGAGAGTGTGGAAACGCCCTCCACAAAGGATATGGAGGCACTCGTTCACGGGGTAACGAGCAAATTCGAGGAGTGGGTGAAGCTCTCTCATAAGATTCCGTCCGAGGCGCTGGTGTCGATCTCAATCATGGAGGACATGGGACGTCTGGCGGATATTATCGCGAGCCATTTGAGCCTGAAGCATGAGGTGCGGCAGGATATCCTTGCCACCATTGATGTGCGCGCACGCCTGCATCGTCTCTATGAGGTGCTCGTCTATGAGCTGGACATCATGGGGATCGAGCAGAAGATCAACCGTCGTGTACGTAAGCAGATGGACAAGGTTCAGCGCGATTTTTATCTGCGTGAGCAGATCAAGGCAATCCATAAGGAGCTCGGCGACGATGCGGATAAGTCCGCTGATGTGGATTGTTATCGCACAGCTCTCGCGGAGGGGGCGTACCCCGATGCCGTACGCGAGACCATCGAGCGTGAGATTCACCGCCTCGACGTCAGCCCTGCGATGAGTGCCGAGGTCGGTGTGATCCGCAGCTATCTGGACTGTCTGATCGAACTGCCGTGGATGCACACGACCAAAGAGACGGTCGATATGAATGCTGCGCGCGCTGTGCTCGAACGCGATCACTACGGACTCGAAAAGATCAAGGAGCGCATCCTCGACTATCTTGCCGTGCGTCAGCTGGCACCGGAGCAGAATGCCCCCATCCTCTGCCTCGTCGGTGCACCCGGTGTCGGCAAGACGTCGCTCGGAGCGTCGATTGCCCGTGCGATGGGGCGGGAGTTCATCCGTATCTCGCTCGGCGGCATCCGTGATGAGGCGGAGATACGCGGGCATCGCCGCACCTATGTCGGCGCGATGCCGGGCCGCATCATCGAGGGGATTCGCCGTGCCGGTACGAAGAACCCCGTTTTTCTCCTCGATGAGGTAGACAAGATAGCCATGGACTTTCATGGCGATCCTTCCGCTGCGCTTCTTGAGGTTCTTGACCCTGCACAGAACTGCACGTTCAGCGATCACTTCGTGGAGCTGCCGTTTGACCTCTCGCAGGTGTTCTGGATCGTCACGGCAAATCACCCCGCGCGCATTCCTGCGCCGCTGCGTGACCGCATGGAGATCCTGAACCTCTCGAGCTATACGGAGATGGAGAAGGTCGAGATCGCACGGCGGCATCTCCTGCCGCGTCAGCGCATACAGAACGGGCTGAAGGCAAAGGACATCCGCATCAGTGCAGGCGTCTATCCTGTGCTCATCCGCTCCTATACGCGCGAGGCGGGGGTGCGCGAGCTGGAGCGCGTCGTGGGTCAGCTCTGCCGCAAGACAGCACGGCGCATCGTCGAAGGGGAGACGCCGCCCATCGCCGTGACGAAGGCGAATCTTACGGAGTTTCTGGAACGTCCGAAGTACCATCCGGCGCGGCAGGAGAAGAAGCCCCTCGTCGGTGTCGTCACGGGGCTTGCGTGGACGGAGGTCGGCGGCGACGTGCTGCGGACGGAGGTCAACATCCTGCGCGGGAAGGGCAAACTCATCCTCACGGGGCAGCTCGGCGACGTGATGCAGGAATCGGCACAGGCGGCACTCTCCTACGTGCGCAGCCGTGCGGATGCGCTCCATCTGGCAGAGAACTTCTACGAGACGGACGACATACACATCCATCTGCCCGAGGGGGCGATTCCGAAGGACGGCCCCTCGGCGGGCATCACCATGGCGACGGCGATGATCTCAGCACTCACGGGGCGCAAGGTGCGCGCCGATGTCGCTATGACGGGGGAGATCACGCTGCGCGGAAATGTGCTGCCGATCGGCGGGCTGAAGGAGAAGACGCTCGCTGCCTATCGCGAGGGTATGCATACCATCGTCCTGCCGCAGGAAAACGAACGCGATATCGAGGATATTCCCGATGCGGTGCGTGCGTCACTTGAGTTTGTACCCGTAGCGCACATGGACGAGGTACTGAAGGTCGCGCTGTATAATTAGGAGGTGCAGCATGTCTGAGCCGGTTGTCATTACAAAGGCTGCCTATCTTGCCTCTGCGGTACGGCGCGATCAGTACCCCGAGGAACAGCGTCCCGCGGTCGCCTTCATCGGACGCTCCAATGTCGGGAAGTCGTCTCTCATCAACTCCCTGACACGCATTCGCCAACTCGCCCATGTCTCGGGGAAACCGGGGAAGACACAGACGATCAACTTCTATGAGCTGCTCATGCGCATCGACGGTGGGGAAGAGCGGCATCCTGTACACCTGGTCGATCTGCCGGGCTATGGTTATGCCAAGGCGGCGCGTGAGAGCCGAAAGACATGGGCAAAGTTTATCGAGGAGTACTTTCTCCATGCAGAGAATCTGCACTTTGTCTGTCTCCTGCTCGATATTCGTCATGCCCCCATGCCCTCCGACAGAAAGATGTTTGAGTGGCTCGTATCGCATGATATACCTGTGCTGGTCATCGCCACGAAGGCGGATAAGCTTGGGCGCACGGCACGGCAAAAACAGCTGTCCCTGATGCGCAGGACGCTCGACGTTCCTGATCTTTCGATTCTGCCATATTCCGTGCCGAAAAACGAAGGGCGTACGGAACTCCTTGACGTGATGAAGGAATATCTGTTAGAATAGGCACGTAAAGAAGTGAATCGCATTCATTTTTTGTGCCTGTGTCCTATGATACGATTGTCCATGAGCAAGACGATCCGATACCGGTGCATGAAGATGGTGCACGGTATATGGGAGAGACTTCAATGGCAGAACTGACAGAATTTGACAAACGGCTGCTGAACCTCCTGCAGGGCAACCTGCCGGTGTGTTCGCGGCCGTTTGCGCGTCTCGCCGAGATGCTCGGAACGACGGAGGAGCATGTGCTTGAGCGGCTGGACGCCCTGAAGGCGGACGGATTTTTGCGGCGCATTGGGACATTTTTCAACTCGGAACGCCTTGGCTATCAGGGGACACTGATCGCGTTGTGTGTGACACCGGAGCAGCTTTCGTCCGTCGCACAGGCGGTCAATCGCTATACGGGCGTGACGCATAACTATGAGCGCGAGGGCAGGTATAACCTATGGTTTACGCTCATGACACCGTCGCAGGCGACGGAGGAGAAGATCATCGGAGAGATCAAGGCGCTGCCCGGGGTGGAGCGTCTGATGGACCTGAAAGCGAATAAGAAATATAAGATCAACGTGCAGTTTAAGCTGAACTGATGCAGGAAGGAAGGCATATCTATGGGCGAAGCAATCGAGGTCGATGCTCTCGACCGTAAGATCATCCGCCTCCTGCAGGGGCAGTTTCCGCTTGTCGCCGAGCCGTACAAGGCACTCGCGGCGGAAATCGGCATCAGCGAGGAGGAGTTTCTGCAGCGTGTGGAGCGTATGATTGCAGAAAAGAAGATCCGGAAGATGGGCGCGGTTCTCCGTCACCGCGAGGTCGGCTTTACGTCCAACTGCCTCTGTGTTTGGAATGTCCCCGACGCGCGCGTGGACGAAGTGGCGCGGCGGATGGCGCAGCACGAGCGCGTCTCCCATTGCTATGACCGCAATCGTACGGCGGATTGGCGCTATAATGTCTATACGATGATCCATGGTTTCAGCCGTGAGGAGTGCGAGAAGATTGCAGAAGAACTCGCAGCCGCGACGGGCATCGAGGATCGCGCGATGCTCTACACCAAGAAAGAGTGGAAGAAGACATCGATGCAGTACTTTGTGGAAGAGTGATATGGATAGAAAACCCCCGAAGGCTTTTATCTTGAGCCTTCGGGGGTTCTATGTTTTTTAGGGAAACACTGATAAAATGAGGTCTGCCAGATTGGCGTAGATTTTTTCGTCCGAACGAGGTGGAAAACCGGACGCAGAGTGGTGCTCTGTGGAGGATTTTCCGCCGAAGTGCGGGCAAAAAAGATGCGTCAAGATGGTTGTACCGAATTTATCAGTGCTTCCTTAGAGTGCAATCACCTGATCGTGGAGTGCCTTGAGCTGTTCCTCGGACGGAACGTAGAGGATACGTACCTTGTCCATGGCGATCTCGCAGCCGCCCGCCTTCAGCTCGTCCTCAATCTGCTGGATGCTCTGCCCGCCCCAGCCATAGGAGCCAAAGGCGAAAGCCTTGCGTCCCTTCGGTGCGAGTCCCCGCATATAGCAGAGGAAACCGCCGATGGTCGGGAGCATCGTGTTGTTGAGCGTCGGTGAACCGACGGCGAGATAGCGGCTCGTGAGGATATCCGTCATGATGTCCGCATGGGAGTTCTTCTTGATGTCATAGTAGCCGACGGAGTACCCCTTGTCGATGAACGCCTCAGCAATCGTATGCGCCATCGCCTCGGTGGAGTGCCACATGCTGTCGAAAACGATGACGGCGCGCTCCTCTGTCTCGCCGCTCGACCACTGCTTATAGCGCTCGATGATCTCAGGGATATGGGAACGCCAGATAATGCCATGTCCCGTGGCGATCATCTCCATGTCGAGCCCGTGCAGTGCCTTGAGTGCCGCCTTTGCCTGTGCCCCGTACGGGAAGAGAATGTTGGCGTAGTATTTTTTCGCCTCCTCACAGAGGATAGCAAGGTCATTCTCGTCGTCGAAGCGCTTGCCCGATGCCAGATGCTGTCCGAACGCGTCGTTCGAGAAGAGAATCTTCTCCTCGGGGCAGTAGGTGACCATGCTGTCGGGCCAGTGCAGCATGGGGGTCGGGATGAACTGCAGGGTGCGCTTGCCGAGCGAGATGCTGTCGCCTGCCTTGACGGTTTCATAGGGGAGCTCTCCATAGTAGGCACGCAGCCCCTTGAGTCCGTTCGGCGCACTCGTGACAATCTTTGCGCTCGGCGCGAGGGAGGAGATGAGGGAGACGCCGTAGGAGTGATCCGGCTCTACATGGTTTGAAATGACGCAGTTGATCTGCGACGGATCGATCACGGAGGACATGCGCGCGAGCATCTCCTCCTCAAAGCCGTGCTTGACCGTATCGATCAGCGTGATCGTATCGTCAATGATGAGGTAGGCGTTGTATGATGAGCCGCGCTGCGTATCGTAGCCGTGGAAGCTGCGCATGGACCAGTCAATGGCGCCGACCCAGTAGATATTGTCACGGAGTTTGATGGCGTTCATAAAAGACTCCTTTCAATCATAGGATGGATTAACAGTGAATAGACTTAAGCTATAGAAATAATCTATATATTATAAAAGTATTCTAGCGTAAAACCCGTTCTTTTGCAACCGCAAATTGCCCTCAACCCTGTGATGATGGGCGTCTTGTGACGCGTTTTCTTGACAGATGATTCCGTCTGTTGTATAATAATCATGACGAAAGCCGTGTATAATTGGGATAAAATAACCAGAAGAAAGAGGGCTTTTGATGCAAGAAAAGGTTCTGGTCTTTGATACGGAGACGACCGGCTTTCGCAGTGATGATGAAGTACTGACCCTCGCTGTTGTGAATGGCGCGGGTGAGACGATGGTCGACGGTATGTATGCGCCGGCGCGTAAGGCAGAGTGGCCGGATGCCGAGCGCATCAATTGCATATCGCCGGCGATGGTCGCGGGCTGTGACCCCATTCTCGCGCATCGTGAGGAGCTGGAACGTCTCTTCAATGCGCCGGACACACTCCTTGTCGGCTATAACATCGAGTTCGATATTCGCCTTCTGGCGCAGTCGGGGATCCGCATTACGAACCCGAACCGTCATGATGTGATGCTTGCTTTTTCGGCGTTCCGCAAAGTCCCCGATGCACGGCGCGGCGGCTACCGATGGTGGAAGCTGACGGAGTGTGCGGACTATTACCGCTACGACTGGGGAAACACGGTGGCGCACGGCGCACTCGCGGACACGCTCGCGACGCTCTTCTGCTACCAAAAGATGAAAGAGCCGGTCTATGAGGAACAGAGCCTGTTTGATTAATATGCAGGGAGGCATGCTGTATGGCAAAGAAAAAGAGTCAAACGGAGGCGGCGATGCAGTCGATGCGCGAGCGCAAACAGCAGGAGTTCGAGGCACGGCTTCAGCGCGTACGAAAGGCGCGCAGCACCTATCAGCGTAAGATCATCGGCGGTATCGTCGTTGCCTTTATCCTCCTCATCATTGTGTGTGCCCTGCTTCCGTCCGGCGATCGAGCCTATGATGGCCGATGGAATAAGGATATCAATGAAGGACAGGCGACTATTTTGCAGAGTTTGCGGAACAGTTTTAAATAGGTCTTGCTATTTTCTCAAAACCGCGTATTCTTAATAGGGTATACGCGGTTTTTTTGTTGGAGGGGTTGTTTGCATGAAATTTCAAGAGGTTATCCTCACACTGCAGGAGTTCTGGTCGGGGCAGGGCTGTATCCTCGCCCAGCCCTATGATGTAGAAAAGGGCGCAGGGACGATGAGCCCGTGGACGTTCCTGCGCGTTCTTGGGCCAGAGCCCTGGAATGTCGCCTATGTGGAGCCCTCGCGCCGCCCGGCGGACGGACGCTATGGAGACAACCCGAATCGTCTCTATCAGCATCATCAGTTCCAGGTGATCATGAAGCCGTCGCCGGACAATATCCAGGAACTTTACCTTGAGAGCCTTGCCCGCCTCGGCATTCACGCGGAGGAGCATGACATCCGCTTTGTCGAGGACAACTGGGAGTCGCCGACGCTGGGCGCGTGGGGACTTGGCTGGGAGGTCTGGCTGGACGGGATGGAGATCACGCAGTTCACGTACTTCCAGCAGGTTGGCGGTCAGGATGTAAAGCCCGTCTCCGTGGAGATCACCTATGGGCTTGAGCGTCTTGCCATGTATATTCAGGGCGTAGAGAACGTCTATGACATCGCGTGGACGGATGATGTGACCTATGGCGATGTGTTCCACCAGAATGAGTTTGAGCAGTCTTCGTATGCGTTCGATCTCTCGGACGAGAAGCTGCTCTTTGACCTGTTTGACAAGTACGAGGCGGAGGCGATGCGCGTCATCGAGGCAGGCTATGTGCATCCAGCGCATGACTACGTGCTGAAGTGCTCGCATACGTTCAATCTGCTCGACGCACGCGGGGCGATCAGTGTCTCCCAGCGGACGGCGTTCATCGGGCGCGTGCGTAAACTCGCGCGTCTCTGCGCGGAGGCGTATCTCGCCCAGCGTGAGGAACTGGGGTATCCGCTGTTGAAAAAGGAGGGGAAGGCATGAAGCGGGATCTGTTATTTGAAATTGGAACGGAGGAGATTCCGGCACATGTGATGCCGCACCTCCTGGAGGATTTGGCGCAGCTGGCGGAGACGATGCTGAAGGAGCACCGCCTTTCCTATGAGAAGGTGCGCACACTCGGTACGCCGCGCCGTGCCGCCCTCATTGTGATGGGTCTCGCAGAGCGGCAGGAAGACGTCAATACGGAGACGCGCGGTCCATCCGTCGCCATTGCCTTTGATGCGGACGGAAACCCGACGAAGGCGGGTGCGGGGTTTGCGCGCGGACAGGGCGTCGATCCGTCCGCCCTCATTCAGCGTGACGGCTATGTCTATGCCTCCGTGCATGAGAGTGGTGCAGCGACGGCCGAGCTTCTGACCTCGCTCCTGCCTGACCTCGTGCGTGCGATTCCGCTGCCGAACAGCATGCGGTGGGGGGATCTGGACTTCCGATTCATCCGCCCGATTCGCTGGTTCGTGGCACTCTATGGGACAGAGATCGTGCCCTTTACACTTGCCGGAGTGACGAGCGGGAATCACTCGCGCGGGCATCGGACGCTCGCACCGGCGGACTTCGTGATCACGTCGGCGGCGGACTACGAGGCGGCGTGCGAGAAGGCGTATATCATCGTCGATCCCGAGCGGCGGCGCGCCATGATCTGCGAACAGATCACAGAGACGGCAAAGGCGTGCGGCGGCACGGCGGAGATCACGCCCGACCTCCTCGAGGAGGTGCTCTATCTCGTGGAGTATCCGACGGCGCTCAGCGGCTCGTTCGAGGAGAAGTATCTGGCGCTCCCCTCCGAGGCGGTGATTACGCCGATGCGCGACCATCAACGCTATTTCCCCGTCAAGGCGGCGGACGGCAGCCTACTGCCCGCTTTTATCACGGTGCGCAACGGTGGGAAGGCACATCTTGATGTCGTGGCACACGGCAACGAGCGCGTGCTGCGGGCACGTCTTGCCGATGCGCAGTTCTTCTTCGATGAGGATCGCAGAAAATCCCTTGCAGAGCATCGGGAAAAGCTCAAGACGGTCGTGTTCCAGCGGGGGCTCGGATCGATGTACGAAAAGACGGAGCGTCTCACGGCGCTCACGACGGCGATTGTCGAGGAGATGGCGGCGGGTGATGCGGATGGCACCGCTCTCGCCGATGCGCGGCGTGCCGCCGAGCTCTCGAAGGCCGATCTCGTGACGGGCATGGTGACGGAGTTCACGGAGCTGCAGGGGATCATGGGACGTGAGTACGCCCTGCTCGATGGGGAGAGCCCTGCTGTTGCGTGTGCCATTGACGAGCAGTATATGCCGCGTTTTGCGGGGGACGAGCTGCCGCAGACGCCGCTCGGCGTTGCCCTCAGTGTAGCAGATAAGATCGACAATATTGTCGGGACGTTCAGCCAAGGCAGGATTCCGACGGGCTCGCAGGACCCCTTCGGGTTGCGCCGTCAGGCGCTCGGGCTCGTTCTCATGTTGATCGAGCAGGAGAGCACGATGCTTCTCTCCGACCTTGTCGATGAGGCGTGTGATCTCTACGACCTTGAAGAATTTCGGGATAAGATGCAGGTCTATGTGGCGGACTTTATCCGTCTGCGCCTGAAGAACGTCCTCAGTGAGCGCGGTGTGCGCTACGATGTGCAGGAGGCGGTGCTGGGCGATGTGGATCTTGTCGCAGATGTCCCCGTGCGCGCCGCCTATGTGGAGCGTCTGCTCGCATCGGAGGGGGGCGATGCGCTCGTGCAGTCCTTTGTCCGTGTCGGGAACATCGCCCGCAGTGTGACGGGCGGTACGGTGGATCCCGCGCTGTTCCAGGCAGAGGAAGAGGGCGCGCTGCTCTCCGCCTATCAGGCCGCGGCGGCTGCACGCGCGGAGGGCGAGGACACGCTTCCCGCCGAGCAGGCACTCGGGAGGGCGATCGACACATTCTTCGATGCGGTCATGGTCATGGACAAGGACGCGCGCGTCAAGGAGAATCGCCTGTCGCTCCTCAAGATGATCGACGACTATCTGCTGGAGACGGCAGATTACAGCAAAATTGTGCTGAACTAGGGAAGCACTGATAAATTCGGTACAACCATCTTGACGCATCTTTTTTGTCCGCACTTCGGCGGAAAATCCTCCACAGAGCACCACCCTGCGTCCGGTTTTCCACCTCGCTTAGACGAAAAAATCTACGCCAATCTGGCAGACCTCATTTTATCAGTGATTCCCTAACAAATAACGCTGCTGTACGAAGGCCTTTCTATCTTCGTACAGCAGTTTTTTATCGGAGGGGTGATGATGGTATGCGGGTGAAGATGTGCGGCATGCAGACCGCAGCAGCGGCACGCGCGGCAGAGGCGGCGGGAGCGGACTACATCGGGTTCATCTTCGCGCAGGGCAGTCGCCGCTATGTCACGCCGGAGACGGCGCGCGAGATTGCGCGGGAAATGCGGCATGTGAAGAAGGTAGGCGTCTTTGTCGATGCGCCGATGGCGGAGGTGAATCGGATTGCCGCTGCCGTGGGGCTGGACTATGTGCAGCTCCACGGCCATGAGACGGCAGAGATGGCACGCATGGCAGAGCGCCCCGTGATCAAGGCGTACCGCTATGGGGACGACTTTGATGCGGAGGCGGCGAACGCCTATCCTGCGGAGATCATTCTCGTAGACAGCTACGTGAAGGGGGCGGCAGGCGGTACGGGGCGGACATTTCGCTGGCAGGAAGCGGCACAGGAGATCGCGCGCGTCACGAAGCCCGTACTGATTGCGGGCGGCATCACGGCGGCGAATGTCGGGGAGGCCGTCGAGACCTTTCATCCATTCGGCATTGATGTATCGGGAGGGCTGGAGGAGGACGGCGTGAAATCCAAGGCAAAAATCACAGCGTTTATGGCGGCGGTACATGCACACCGATGATGTATTTGCCCCGCGTGAACGCGAGCGGTACACGGCCATGTGCGCCCTCTCATTGACAAATGCCGCATTCTCCTCTAAGATAGACAAATACGCCGAAAGGCGCAGAATGAATCATTTGAAGGAGGTGCACAATGCGCGACATACTTGCTGAAATTGTGGCGAAGAAGCGCGGCATTGTCGCGGCGGCGAAGGAAGCCGTGCCGCTCGATGTACTGAAACGGGATCTGTCCTGTGGAACGTTCCGCATGGCGGAGCACTTCCGATGGCATGGCTGGGGGCTAATCGCCGAGTGCAAGCTGCAGTCGCCCGCTAAGGGACGGCTGACGACGGCGCACACGGTCACGGAACTCGCCGATATCTATACGGCGGCAGGCGCGGCCGTGCTCTCTGTGCACACCGATCCGCATTTTCTCGGCAGCAACGCGGATTTTTCCACTGTGCGTGCGCGTGTGAATACACCACTCCTGCGCAAGGATTTTATCATCGATCCCTATCAGGTCTACGAGGCGCGTGCGTTGGGCGCGGATGCCGTTCTGCTGATTGTGCGCATCCTCACGCCGGAGCAGCTGAAGCAGCTGCTTTACCTGACGTGGAGTCTTGGGATGGACGCTCTTGTAGAGGTGCACGACCGCCGTGATTTGGAAACTGCACAGGAAACGCCGGCAGAATTCATCGGCATCAACAACCGCAATCTCGTGACCTTTGAGACGAGCGTGGAGACGACGCTCGCCCTCCTGCCCTACGCAGACAAGAATCGTACGCTCATCAGCGAGAGCGGCATCTTTGCCCGTGCGGATGCGGAACGCGTTCGTGCGGCAGGGTGCAAAGGCGTGCTGGTCGGAGAGGGATTGGTGCGTGCGGCGGATGTCGGGGCGTTTGCAAGAGAACTGGTTGATGTTGAGACGAAGGAGCAATAATATATGAGCAAGAAGGGACGATTCGGCGACTATGGCGGGCAGTATGTGCCCGAGATTGTGATGCCGGCACTGAATGAGCTGGAAGAGGCATATCTGAAATACCGTGACGATGCGGCGTTTCAGGCGGAGTACCGCAGCTACCTCAAGGAGTATGCAGGGCGTCCGACGAATCTTTATTTTGCCGAGCGGCTGACGAAGCACTACGGCAAGGCGGACATCTATCTCAAGCGCGAGGATCTTCTTCATACGGGGGCGCATAAGATCAACAATGCGCTCGGCCAGGCACTCCTTGCACACCGCATGGGCAAGAAGCGCATTATCGCAGAGACGGGCGCGGGGCAGCATGGTGTGGCGACGGCGACGGTGGCGGCACTCTTTGGAATGGAATGCCGCATCTTCATGGGTGCACTTGACGTGGAGCGGCAGAAGCTCAACGTGTTCCGTATGCGTCTGCTCGGCGCGACGGTCGTCCCCGTATCGAGCGGTACAGGAACGCTGAAGGATGCAACGAGCGAGGCGATCCGTTACTGGGCGACGAACATCACGGATACCTACTATGTCATCGGCTCCGCCGTTGGTCCGCATCCCTATCCGATGATGGTGCGCGACTTCCAGAAGGTTATCGGTGAGGAGATTCGCGCACAGGCAGAGGAGAAATTCCACGCGAAACCCGACTATCTCGTTGCCTGCATCGGCGGCGGGAGCAACGCCATCGGTACGATCTATGATTTTCGCAATGATGCCGACGTGAAGAAGTTCTGCGTCGAGGGCGGCGGGCGCAGCGATGCGGACGGCGACAATGCCAAGACGCTCAGCGGCGGCGGTACGCCGGGCATCCTGCACGGAGCGTACAGCAACCTCCTGCAGAATGAGGACGGGCAGGTCATTGAGGCGTACAGCATCTCAGCAGGGCTCGACTACCCCGGGGTCGGTCCGGAGCATTCCTACTTTAAGGACGAGGGCATCGTCACCTATGTCTCCGTGACGGACAGAGAGGCACTCGACGCATTCCAGCGTCTCTCGCGCATCGAGGGGATCATTCCCGCGCTCGAGAGCTCGCATGCACTGGCGTATCTGGAGACGCTGATGCCCAAGACCAAGGCGGGCGAGCGCGTTGTCGTCTGTCTCTCAGGACGCGGCGACAAGGACGTGCAGATGGTGGCAAAGGAGCTGGGGGAGGACATCGCATGAGCAAGCGGATGAATGAAAAACTCGCAAAGCTCCGCGCCGACGGGCGGACAGGGCTTTACATCTACGTGACGGCAGGGTGCCCCAGTGCGGAGGCAACCGTGGACATCGTACGCCGTGCCGAGGAGGCGGGCGCCGATCTCATCGAGCTCGGCCTGCCGTTCTCCGATCCCATGGCGGATGGCCCCGTGATTCAGGCGGCAAGTGTCGAGGCACTGAAGAACGGCATGACGATGAAGAAGGCACTTGAGATCGTCAAGGAGATCCGCAGACACTCGGAGATCCCCATCGTCGGCATGGGCTACATCAACATGGTGAACCACTATGGGTTTGAGCGTTTTGTCACGGACTTCAAGGCAGCGGGGATGGACGGCGTGATCCTGCCCGATGTTCCGCACGAAGAGTCGGAGGAAATGCGCCGCATCTGCGATGTGCATGACTTTACACTGACGGAGTTCATCACGCCGGGAACGACGGAGGCGCGCATGGCGGAGACGTGCCGTCATGCGGCGGGCTTCGTCTACTGCGTCTCGAACTATGGTGTCACAGGCGTCAAGGAGATCGACTACAGCATCATCGGGAAGGTCTGCTCTGCCGCACGCCGCTATACGAATATCCCACTTGCCATCGGCTTCGGCATCGGTACGCCCGAGGCTGCCGCACGCGCCGCAAAGCAGGCAGATGGTGTGATCGTCGGCAGTGCAGTCGTCAAGCACATTCTCGACGGTGATATCGACGGCGGCATCCAGCTGATCGCTGCGATGCGCAAGGCACTCGATGCTTAAGGGAACAATATTGCCCACCGCTGTGAAGTCGGTGGGCTTTGCCATGTGAAGGGAGATCCTATACCATGAAGTATCTGATTGATTCGGCAAATCTCGATGAGATTCGTGCGCTTTCGGAATATCTGCCGATCGCCGGTGTAACCAGCAACCCGAGCATCGTCAAGAAGGAGGGGAGTGTCCCGTTCTTTGCCCACATGCGTGAGATTCGCTCCATCATCGGAAAGCTTCGCCCCCTGCATATTCAAGTGACGGCGACGGACTATGACGGGATGATGCGCGACGCAGAGGCGGTGTTTCGCCATGTTGATGAGAAGGTATTCATCAAGGTTCCCGTCGACTTTGAAGGGGTCAAGGTCATCAAAGCCCTTCGCCGTCAGGGGGCAAACGTGACGGCGACGGTCGTCTACGGGATGGATCAGGCATTCATGGCTCTGGAGGCTGGCGCGGACTGCATTGCCCCGTACTATAACCGCATGGAGGCGCTCGGCGTCGATGCAGCGTCTGTGATCGGGAATATTGCCGGCATTATTGCCCACTACGGCTATGAGACAGAGATTCTTGCGGCGAGCTTCAAGCAGCCCGCCCAGATCGATCGTGCAATTCTCGCAGGTGCGCATTCCGTCACCGTGGCGCCTGATGTTCTGCGCGGCATCTTTGTCAAGCAGGTCGTTGCAGATGCGGTGCAGGCATTCTCCGACGATTGGACGGGGCTCTACGGCGGGAAGACACTCGCGGAGCTGGCAGACGAATGAGATCGTACCAATAAGGCAAAGAAGAGCGGCTGCACGCCCCCATCGGCTCGCTATGCTCGCCACTCCCTCAAAGTGCGGGGGAAGCTATATGCTGTTATTCCCAAAAGCCTTCCCCGTTATCACGGGGAAGGGGCACAAAGAATGGGCTGTTGTACGAAGTTTTCAGCTTCGTGCAACAGCCCATTGTCAAATTTGCCTGCTTACGCAGGCGGTTCATCGTATTTCTCATACTCCTCATACTGTGCCGCATGACGCAGCTCTGCGCGCGCGGTGGCGGCATGGAGGGTGTTGAGCGCCGCAAATGGGGCGAACTGCCCCGCACGGTCGTGCCGTGACATGGGCGGATGGGTGCGGGAGATCGGCCGCGCAAGATGGATGATGTCATCGTAGTCATGGATATTTCGCTGCATGGTCGTGCCTCCTTTTATCCGTGCGTACGCTATGCTTTGTGTCCGCCGATCTGTCCGTTGCGCTGGCGCATGGTTGCCCCGTCGATAAAGTTTGCCCCGCGCAGGATGGCATTCTTCCCATAGGCCTGCTTGATGGCAACAACGGCGGCATGAAGTGCCTTTTCCTTTTCCTGTGCACGACGCTCCTTCGCCGTCAACACAGTGCCTGCGGCCTCGTCGGCAGAGAATAGATCCAGCTGCTCCGCATCAGTACTGTCCTGCTCAAGCGTCCGAAGGTGCTGCGCAGAAATCGTGATGCGTCGGATGAGCAAATGCGGGTTCACAATCGTATCGTAGAGATGGGTCAATGCGTTCATCAATGCACGCGGCGGCGCACCGCGCTCCACGGTGCAGTGCCCATGTGACGGCCACGGGACACTGCGGCCGTATCGATCTGTCCGAATACGGCCGTGGTAGAGAGAACGGATCTCCGGGCGGGTGAGGGACTCCACATCGTAGCCGATGGTCAGCTCAATGCGGTCACAGGTGAGGTGCTTTACGGCGAGATCGTGCGCGAGCGCATCCGTCATCTCCCACACGACGAGACGCGCCTTGTCGGTGGCGTATGGCATTTGCAGCACCTGTCCGTGGTGGATGCTGCGCGACCTGGGGCGATAGTGCTTGATGTCCTCCATGCGCGTCGTCTCGATACCCCAAGCGTGGTCGATGAGTAGCTCTGCCTGTACCCCAAAGAGACGATAGAGCAGATCCTCGTTATAGTGCTCAGACGCCTTGCCGAGGGAACAGCGTGCAATATCGCCCATGGTATAGAGGCCGTTTGCCTCGAGCTTTGCAGCGTAGCCCCTGCCGATGCGCCAGAAGTCCGTGAGCGGGCGATGCGCCCAGAGCGCCTGCCGATAGCTCAGTTCATCCAGCTGTGCCACACGTACCCCGTCCGCATCGGGTTTCATGCGCTTGGCGACGATGTCCATGGCGATCTTTGCTAGGTAGAGATTCGTCCCGATGCCGGCGGTCGCGGTAACACCGGTCTCCTGCAGTACCTCGCGGATGAGGCGCAGGGCAAAGTCGTGTGCGGAGATATGCAGGGTGTCCAGATAGCTCGTCGCGTCGATGAACACCTCGTCGATGGAGTAGATGTGGATGTCCGCCGGCGCGATATGCCGCAGATAGACCTCATAGACGCGCACGCTGTATGCGACGTAGAGTGCCATGCGCGGCGGGGCGATGTGGTAGGCGATGCCGAGGTGCGGAGATGCGGCGAGCTCTGTCGCATCCGTTGTCTCACCCGTGAGCCTGTGCTGCGGCGCACGGTATTTCCGCTTGGCGTTTGCGTCCCGCACGGCGCGGACGACCTCAAAGAGGCGCGGGCGTCCGCCGATGCCGTGCATTTTGAGCGCAGGGGATACGGCAAGGCAGATCGTTTTCGTCGTGCGGCTTTCATCTGCGACGACGAGATGCGTCGTCAGCGGATTCAGACCGCGCTCGATGCATTCCACCGAGGCATAGAAGGATTTTAGATCGATTGCGATGTAGGTGCGGTTCGTCATGCGGTATTCCTCCTTAGTTCTATCATAGCACATGTGTTTGCTTCTTGTAAATCAGAAAAAGGGAAAACGTGAGGCGCGTCGAAAATAAAAGAGGATATAGAACGATGCGGAGGAATCAGCCATGAAGATGATCGTTACGGGCGGCGCAGGATTTATCGGCGCCAATTTTGTCTACTATGAACTGCGTGAGCATCCAGAGGATCAGATCGTCTGCTATGACGCTCTGACCTATGCGGGGAATATTGCGACTCTTGCCGAGGCAAGGAAGTCCTCGCAGTTCACCTTTGTGCGCGGCGACATTGCCGACCGCGCGGCGGTTGATGCACTCTTTGCGCGCGAGAAGCCCGATGTGGTCGTGAACTTCGCGGCGGAATCACATGTGGATCGCTCGATTGAGACGCCCGAGATTTTCCTTCAGACGAATATCATCGGCACGAGCATCCTGCTCGACGCATGCCGCAAATATGGCATCAAACGCTATCATCAGGTATCGACAGACGAGGTATATGGCGATCTTCCGCTGGATCGTCCCGATCTCCTCTTTACAGAGGAGACGCCGCTGCACACGTCCAGTCCCTACTCCTCCTCCAAGGCGTCGGCTGATCTGCTCGTGCAGGCGTATGCGCGTACCTATGGCGTTCCCGTGACGATCTCGCGCTGCTCCAATAACTACGGTGCGTTCCAGTTCCCCGAAAAATTGATTCCGCTCATGGTCATCCGCGCCATGAAGGGGGAACAGCTCCCTGTCTACGGCGATGGAAAGAACGTCCGTGACTGGCTGCATGTGGACGATCACTGCAGTGCCATTGATGCGATTGTGCGCCGTGGGGCGGAAGGCTCTGTCTATAACGTTGGCGGGCACAATGAGCGCTCCAATATCGATGTCGTCCGTACGATCCTGCGCGTTCTGGGCAGGGGAGAGGAACAGATCTCCTACGTCACGGATCGCAAGGGGCACGATCGCCGCTATGCCATCGATCCGACCAAGATCGGACGGGAACTCGGCTGGCAGCCGCAGACGAAGTTCGATGACGGCATTGAGGCGGTTGTTGCGTGGTATCGTGACCATACGTCGTGGTGGGAGGACATCCTCAGCGGTGTCTATGAGAAACGAAATGCCGAGGCATGACGCAGTGGCAGCTCCTCTGTGTGGATGCAGGTGTCATGCACGGCGTGCATAGGAGGAAAATGCGTGCTCTGTTTTAAGGATGTCTCTGTGGACTACGGGTGCGGAGACGATAAGGTCCATGCGCTCGCGGATGTGTCCGTACAGCTGGAGCGCAGCACGGTGCTCGCACTGATCGGGGCATCGGGCTGCGGCAAGTCGACGCTCCTGCGCGTTGGGGCAGGACTTCTTCATCCGACATCGGGGCAGGTGACCTGCGGCGGTGCACCCCTTGATCCGCGTGCCCTGCGGATCGGATTTCTCCCACAGAACTATGGGCTCCTTGCATGGAAAACCGTGCGCGAGAATATCCTGCTTGCGGCAGAGATCAAGGGCATTCGCCGCGATGAAGATGCGGAGCGGCTGGACGCATTGGTCGATGAGCTGGGCCTTAAAGACTTGCTGACGCGCTATCCACATGAGCTGTCGGGCGGACAGCAGCAGCGCGTCGGACTGGCGCGCGTATTCTTTCTCGCCCCCGACCTGCTCCTGATGGATGAGCCATTCTCCGCGCTCGACGCGATTACGCGCGAGGCGATGCAGGAGGTGTTCCTCTCCCTCCGCAGGAAGTATGCGGTGACAACCCTGCTCGTGACGCATTACGTGGAGGAAGCACTGATGCTGGCCGACCGCATTGCCGTCATGTGCGGAAAACCCGGCCGTATCGTCGAGGTGATCGACAACGCGTTTGTCGGTGATACCGCACGCCGTGGGTCTCCGGCGTTCTCCGCCATGGGGCAGACACTGCGCGAAAAGATCGCTGGGGAGGGGGCATGATGGAGAAACTCTCACTGCGGATGATCGCCGTCGGGATGCTCGCCTGTATTCTCCTTTGGGCGGGCGCGGCGGAGCTCTTTCAAAAGCCTGTGATCCCATCGCCCGTGCAGGTGTTTTTCCGATTGACAGCGACATTCACAGGGACGATTGCCATTCACGCGGCGTACAGCCTGATGCGGATTGCTGTGGGCGTGCTTGCCGCCGTTGCCGTCGGCTATCCGCTTGGCATCCTGATGGGCTATTTTCGGCGCGTCAATCATCTCCTTGCCCCGATCCTCTATCTGACCTACCCCATCCCGAAGATCGCACTCCTGCCCGTCGTCATGCTGCTCTTTGGCGTCGGGGAGACGAGCAAGCTGCTGCTGGTCTTTCTCATCATCGTCTTTCAGGTGATCGTCACGGTGCGCGATGCCGTTGCCGCGATTCCGCCGGCCACGTATTTCCCGCTGCGCGTGCTCGGCGCGTCATTCGGACAGATGGTGCGCCACATCATTGTGCCCGCCTCGCTGCCGAAGTTCATCACGGCTGTGCGCGTGGCGATGGCAACGGCGATCTCCGTCCTCTTCTTTACGGAGACATTCGGCACACAGTACGGCATCGGCTACTACATCATGGACGCGTGGCTGCGCGTGAACTACCTCGATATGTACGCCGGCATCGTCGTGCTGAGTGCAATCGGACTGCTGCTCTTCATCCTGCTCGATCTGGCAGAGCGTCGGCTGTGTGCGTGGAATCGGCAGTAGACGGTATTAGGGAATTATTAATCGTGTGAATACATTTCTCAATCGCTTTACAATCCACGCTGAAAAATGGTAAGATGGGCGCGTGGTTTTACCGCGTGGACGGGAGAACCCCTTCGATATCTTCTAGGAAAAGGATGGTATGCATGATGAATGAACTTCTCTACAAAATTCCTGCCCATACGCCGCGTGAGGAAATTGTCGCCCAACTGAAAGCACATCCCGAGGTGCGATTCGTCTCACTCGTCGGCATTGATATGGCGGGAAATGATACAGATGAGAAGATTCCGGTACAGATTTTTCTCGACGATATCGACGCTTTCTACAATGGTACGGCCGTGCAGACGGACGGCTCCTCGGTTGTTCTGCCGAAGATTGCAACGATCGAAAACGCCAAGGTGGATCTCCCTGTTGACCCCTCTGTCAATTGGTTTGTGGACTATAATCCTGAGAGCTCGGATGAGGATACGGGGCTGCCGATCGGCACGCTGCGCATCCCGTCCTTCGTCGTGCATGAGGGAAAGCGCGTCGATCCCCGCGCGGTGCTCACGGATACGCTTGTCTATGTAAAGAAGGAACTGCTGAAGTTCTTCCATGAGAATCCGAAGATCTCTGCGGCGCCGAGTCTGAACGGTGCGGACATTGAGGATATCGTATTCACCTCCGCGACAGAGCTCGAGTTCTGGGTCAAAACGCCGCTCGACGACAATGCCTCGATTGAGGAGATGTCGGCGTCGCAGGTGATGAACGAGCAGTACTGGGAGCGGACGCACGGTGCCGTGCGCTCGGCGCTTGAGGAGTGCTTGATCCAACTCGAAAAATATGGGTTCCACATGGAGATGGGGCATAAAGAGGTCGGCGGCGTGAAGGCGCAGATCGACGATACCGGCCGCATGACCCATGTCTGCGAGCAGATCGAGATCGACTGGAAATATGACGATGCGGTACAGGCGGCGGACAACGAGCTCTTCATCCGTACCTTTGTCCGCGAGATCTTCCGTCTCTACGGGCTTGAGGTGAACTTCAAGGCAAAGCCGCTCATCGGTCTGGCGGGAAATGGCGAGCATACCCATCTGAGCCTCGCGGCCATCACAAAGGACGGCAAACGCCACAACCTCTTTGCAGCAGACGACCAGAATGCACACTATATGAGCGCCGTCGGCTATGGCGCACTCATGGGACTCCTGCGCAACTACGAGGTCATCAATCCGTTCGTATCGGCGACCAATGACGCATTCAACCGCCTGAAGCCGGGCTTTGAGGCGCCGGTCTGCATTGTTACGTCCTTTGGCGCGACGCCTGCGATCCCCGCGCGCAACCGCACGGTGCTCGTGAGCCTCATCCGCGATATCAAGAATCCACTGGCTACGCGCTTTGAGCTGCGTGCGACGAATCCGTACTCGAATACGTACTTCGTCCTCGCCGCCTCGTATCTCGCCATCCTCGACGGCGTTTTGCACACGAAGGGGCGCACGGCAGAGGAACTGCTCGCCGAGCTCTCCAAGCAGCCGGGTGAGCAGGGGCTCTACCTCGAGACAGACCGCGCCTATCGGAGCGAGGAGGATGTCTTTGAGCACTATACGGCGGAGGAGCGCGATGCACGCTTTGGTAAGCCGCCCGCGACGGTCTGGGAGAACATGCTCGGCTTTGAGCACAACGAGAAGAAGCTCGCGGTCATCACGGCGGGCGGAACGCTGACGCCGCGCATCATTGACTCGTTCCGTACCGGTGCTCTCCTGCGCTGGAAGATCGAGCTGATCAGCCGCATCATTCCGGAGAACCGCGATATCGTTCGCCGTATGACGGAGATCAAGAGCGATTTCGTGACGGATCAGGATGCCTATATGTGGAACAAAATTCGTGACCTGCGCGTCTACCTCGCAAAGGATACGATTGACGACAAGGCGCTCTTTACCCTGCTGATCAAGGCACTGAATGACGGCGATGATGCAACGGCATCGGCGCTGCAGCTCGAGATGTACGCGAAGATGGAGGAATTGAAGGGACTCTACGACAGCTATAAGAAGAATATGATCTAGGGAATCGCTGATAAAATGAGGTATGCCAGATTGGCGTAGATTTTTTGTCCGATTGAGGCAGCAAACCGGACGCATAGCAAGAGCTATGTGGAGGATTTGCTAACAAAAAGCGGGCGAAAAAGATGCGTCAAGATGGTCGTACCGAATTTATCAGTGCTTCCCTAAACATCTAAAAAATGGACTCTGCCGCACGTCGGCAGATTTTTTTGCATAAAAGTCAAAAAAACAAAAATCATATTTGACTTTTTGACCTTATCTGTTATAATAGAACCATCAAACAGGAAAACAGTGGAGGGATACCTATGGAACAGGATAAATATACTGCGCGGACGCTGGCTGCGCTCCAATCGGCACAGCAGATTGCGGCGATGCGCTATCATCAGGAAATCACGTCGGCACATGTGCTGCTCGCACTTGCCAAAGAGCCCGAGGGACTGCTCGCAACGATCTTTGAGGTCTGCGGTGTGGATCTGCCGATGCTCAAGGCTCGTCTGGAGAAGGAGCTCGCCTCCATCCCGAGCGTACACGGCTCGAACCGCCTTGGCATGGGGATGGATATGGTGCGCGTGCTCGGACGTGCCGAGGAGCTCGCAAAGTCCATGAAGGACGACTACGTATCGACGGAGCATCTGTTGCTCGCCATCGTGACGGACGGCAGCGAGGAGGTACAGGCGATTGCGCGCGAGTTCGGTCTGACGAAGAGCAGCGTACAGGATGCCATCCAGAAGAACCGCAAGCAAAACGTGACGAGCGACAATCCCGAGGAGGGCTATCAGTCGCTTGAGAAATACGGGCGCGACCTTACGGCGGCGGCACGTGCGAACAAGCTCGACCCCGTGATCGGCCGCGACGAGGAGATTCGCCGCACGATCGAGATTCTCTCGCGCCGCACCAAGAACAACCCTGTGCTCATCGGTGAGCCGGGCGTCGGTAAGACGGCGATTGTCGAAGGACTGGCACGCCGCATCGTGGCGGGCGATGTCCCCGAGTCGCTGAAGAATAAGACGCTCTACTCGCTCGACATGGGGGCGCTCGTCGCGGGAGCAAAATTCCGCGGCGAGTTCGAGGAACGCCTCAAAGGCGTTCTCAACGAGATCGCAAAGTCTGAGGGACAGATCCTCCTCTTCATCGACGAAGTGCACACGGTCGTCGGCGCGGGGGCTGCCGAGGGAGCAATGGATGCGGGCAACCTCCTAAAGCCGCTCCTCGCGCGCGGGGAACTTCGCTGCATCGGCGCTACGACCCTGAACGAGTACCGCAAGTACATCGAGAAGGATACAGCACTTGAGCGGCGTTTCCAGCCCGTCATGGTCGGCGAGCCGACGGTGGAGGACACCATCTCCATCCTGCGCGGCCTGAAGGATCGCTATGAGGTGCATCACGGCGTGCGCATCCGCGACGCAGCACTCGTTGCAGCGGCGACGCTCTCTGACCGCTATATTTCCGATCGATTCCTGCCCGACAAGGCGATTGACCTCGTCGATGAGGCAGCGGCAAAGCTGCGCACGGAGATTGAGTCCATGCCCGCACCGCTCGATGAGATTCGGCGCAAAATCCTCCAGCTCGACATCGAGGAAGAAGCACTGAAGAAAGAGACAGACGAGGACTCGAAGGAAAAGCTTGCGGCACTTGTCACCGAGAAGAAAGGACTTCACGCGGAGGAGCAGAAGCTCCAAGAGAAGTGGGAAGGTGAGAAGCAGGCGATCCTGCGCGTACGTGCCATCAAAAAGGAGATGGACGAGGTGCGCGGCGAGATGGAGGCGGCCGAGCGCGCCCAGAATCTCGCCCGTGCGTCGGAGCTGAAATACGGCAAGATGCCGGAGCTTGAGAAGAAGCTCGCCGACGAGGAAGCGGCACTCGCTGCAAAGGCGGACGGTGAACAGATGCTCAAGGAGGAGGTCGGCGAGGAGGATATTGCCCGCGTCGTCAGCCGCTGGACCGGCATCCCCGTCACGAAGATGATGACGGGCGAGCGCGAGAAGCTGCTCCGTCTGGAGGATGTGCTCCATGAGCGCGTTGTCGGACAGGATGAGGCGGTGACCGCCGTCAGCGAGGCGATTCTGCGCGCACGTGCCGGCATCAAGGATCCGAACCGTCCGATCGGCTCGTTTATCTTCCTTGGGCCGACGGGCGTCGGCAAGACAGAGCTCGCCAAGACCCTTGCGGAGTCGCTCTTTGACGATGAGCGGAGCATGATCCGCATCGACATGAGCGAGTACATGGAGAAGCACAGTGTTTCACGTCTCATCGGTGCGCCTCCGGGATACGTCGGCTACGACGAGGGCGGTCAGCTCACCGAGGCAGTGCGCCGTCGTCCGTACAGCGTTATTCTGCTCGATGAGATCGAGAAGGCGCATCGCGACGTGTTCAACGTGCTGCTTCAGATCCTCGACGATGGACGCCTGACGGACGGCAAGGGGCGTGTGGTGAACTTCAAGAACACCGTCATCATCATGACGAGCAATCTCGGCTCACATGAGATTCTCAGCAAGGACTATGCGGAGGCAACGGCGGCAGTGAAGGCACTGCTCAAGGAGTATTTCCGCCCCGAGTTCCTGAACCGCGTCGACGACACCATCGTCTTTAAAGGACTCACACAGGAGGATGTCAAGCGCATTGCGGCGATCATGCTGAAGTCGCTCAGCAAACGCCTTGAGCGTCAGGTGGACATCGCACTCGCGTGGACGGATGATGCACTGGAGGCACTTGCGAAGGAAGGCTTTGATCCCGACTTTGGCGCACGCCCGCTGCGGCGTCTCCTCACGCATAAGATCGAGACGGCGCTCTCGAAGAAGATCATCGCAGGCGATGTGCGCGGCGGTGACACGGTCGAGCTTGGCTTCGACGGAACGGCATTTACGTTTCAGACGCTGTAAGCGAGAGCCACGATCGGATCACTGCCTCCCTCGTTGCGACGGGGGAAGCGAATATGCCGTAATCCAAAAGCCTGCCCCGCTTGCGGGGAAGGGGGACCACGAAGCGGTGGAAGGGGCACAATAGGGAGCAACATGAAGGAGTGTTTTCCTTCATGTTGCTCCCTATTTAATTTCCGTACCAACGGTTACAGCATTTCTTCACCCTCCTGCATTATAATTGTCACATCAAGGTGAAAATTATAATTGATATAAAGGGGCTTTCATTATGGAGAAGACACTGGATTTGAAGAAGAGCGTTGCCGAACTGGTGGAGGAATATCCCGAGGTGCGGGAGATCATGGCGGAGGTCGGCTTCAAGGAGATCACCAATCCCGTTGCGCTCAACGTGATGGGGCGCATCATGACGATCCCGCGCGGCGCGGCGGTGAAGGGAATTGATCTCGCGAAGGTAATTGCTGCCTTCGAGGAGCACGGCTATACCGTGCTCAGTGACGACGCACAGTCGCGGCAGGGACGTCTGCGCGGCTTTATCGAGCGCCTGTCGGATGGGGAGGAACTGGACTCCGTCCGCAAGGATTTTGTCAAGGAGTTCAGCCACGTCGAGGCTCATGAGATCATGGATGCAGAGCAATCCCTCATCAAGGAGGGCATGCCGGTCAGTGAGGTGCAGCGCCTCTGTGACGTGCATTCCGCGCTCTTTCATGGGACGGCGTCTGCTCCGCCCGCAGGTGCGCTTTCGCATGATGAGATTCACGCGCAGGCAGCATCGGTCGACCCGAATGATATGGACGCACTGCCCGAGGGACATCCGCTGACGATTTTGCGCGCGGAGAATCACGCTCTTGAACAGCTGCTCGATACGATTATGGCGGAGCTGGACGGCGCGAAGCGCATGGATGTCATGCTGACGCACATGCTTTCCCTCGGCGATCTGCGGATGCACTACATAAAAAAGGAAGAGCTGCTGATGCCGGTGCTCTATGACTATGGCGTTACCGGGCCGTCGCAGGTGATGTGGGGCATTGACGATGAGATGAAGCGCGAGCTCAGCATGATCATCAAGGCACTCAAGGCGGATGCAGAGACACTGCCGCTCTACGAGTCGCGCATTCGTGATCTCGTACAGCGCGTGCGCGAGATGACCTTTAAGGAGGAGCGCATCCTGTTCCCGCTCAGCCTGCGGTATTTTACGCAGATGGAGTGGTACCGCGCCTACCACGATCTCGTGACGATGGGATCGTCCTTCGGCGTTGACCTTCCCGCGTGGCCGGAGGCACAGGCATGGCTCGATCAGGAGGCGGCGCGCGTTGCCGATGCACCGTCTGGGGGAGTGCTTCAATTTCCAACGGGCACGCTCACAATGGAGCAGCTGACGGCGATCTTCAAACTCCTGCCCGTTGACATCACCTTCATCGACAAGGACGACGTCGTCCGCTTCTTTACCAACGAGGGGCAGGTCTTCACGCGTCCCATGTCCGCGCTCGGGCGTGACGTGATCAACTGCCATCCGCCCGAGATCATTCCCGTCGTGCGCAATCTGATTGCGGACTTCAAGGCGAAGAAGCGCACGCAGATGATTGTGCACCGCTACATCCGCGAGCGTCCGATTCGCGTACACTATCAGGCAATGTACGATGCGGCCGGTGAGTATCTCGGCACGGTCGAGTTCGTGACCGATCACGCCGAGGCACTCGAGAAATTTTGCCGCTGAAAGATAAGATAAAAGAACCTGTCAAGAAAAATACTTGACAGGTTCTTTGTTTCCCGTTATACTTGCACAAGTATCTCCCATAACAGCCTGCTCCGCCTGCGGGGAAGGGAGACCACGCAGAGCGTGGTGGGAGGGGAGGAACGGATTGGATCAGCTCTACTATCGAGCAAAGCTCTACGATTTCTATGGAGGCCTTCTGACGGGAAAGCAGCGCGAATGTCTGCGCTTGCACATTGCAGAGGATTTCTCGCTCGCGGAGATCGGCGAGGAGCTCGGCATCACCCGGCAGGCGGCGCATGACAATATTCGCCGCGCAGAGCGCGCACTGGCGGAGATGGAGGAGACGCTGGGGCTCTTTGCTCGTCAACAGGAGCAGGAGCGGTCGATCGCTGCCGTCTGTGCGGAGCTGCGTGCACTCAGAGAACCGATTGCGTGCACCGATGTATGCCGCATCGCGGATGAACTGGAACAATACACATCACAGGATGATACGAAGGAGGTGGGAGAATGATCTTTGAGAATCTGTCCGACCGCCTGCAGGGGATCTTTAAGAAGCTGCGCGGGCACGGCAAGCTGACCGAAGACGACGTGAACGATGCGATGCGCGAGGTGCGCATGGCGTTGCTGGAAGCGGACGTCAACTTCAAGGTCGTCAAGGACTTCGTGAGGCGCGTCAAGGAGCGAGCCGTCGGGCAGGAGGTGCTTGACACGCTGACGGCGGCACAGGCCGTTGTCAAGATCGTCGATGAGGAACTCACCGCGCTGATGGGCGGAACGGAAAGCCGCCTCAACATCAGCCCCAACCCACCGACCGTCATCATGCTCGTCGGATTGCAGGGCTCGGGCAAGACGACCTCGGCAGGCAAGCTCGCGCTCATGCTCAAGAAACAGGGCAAGCGTCCGCTGCTCGTTGCCGACGATATCTATCGTCCCGCTGCCATCAAGCAGCTTGAGGTCATTGGCGGCAAGGTCGATGTGCCCGTCTTTTCGCAGGGACAGGAGGATGCCGTCGCCATTGCGCGTGCGGCAATCGCACATTCTTCCTCTCACGCCAACGACGTTGTCATCATTGATACGGCGGGGCGCCTGCAGATTGATGAGACCCTCATGCAGGAGCTGCGCGACATCAAGGCGGAAGTAAAGCCGCATGAAATCCTCCTCGTCGTGGATGCCATGACAGGACAGGAAGCCGTGAACGTCGCCGAGGCGTTTGACGCCTCGCTCGGCCTGGACGGCGTCATCATGACGAAGCTGGACGGCGATGCGCGCGGCGGCGCGGCGCTCTCCATCAAGGCGGTGACGGGCTGTCCCCTGAAATTCGTCGGTATGGGCGAAAAGCTCGAGCCGCTCGAGGTCTTCCACCCTGACCGCATGGCGTCGCGTATCCTTGGCATGGGCGACGTGCTCTCCCTCGTGGAGAAGGCACAGGAGAACTTCGATCTCGAGAACGCGAAGAAGATGGAGGAGAAACTCCGCCGTAACGACTTCACGCTCGATGATTTCCTCGATCAGATGCAGCAGGTTAAAAAGCTTGGTTCGCTCAGCAACATCCTCGGCATGATCCCGGGAATGGGCGGTCTGAAGAAGAAACTCGGCGATCAGGAGTTTGACCTCGATGGGAAAGAGATGCGCCGGCTTGAAGCGATCATCCGCGCGATGACGCCGAAGGAGCGCGCAGACATCACGATCATCAACGGCAGTCGGCGCAAGCGCATTGCCGCCGGCAGCGGGACGCGCGTGCAGGACGTCAACAAACTGCTCAAGCAGTTCGGCGAAATGCGCAAGATGATGAAGAAGATGAAGAAAATGAAGGGGAAGGGCGGGATGCCAGCCATGCCGTCCATGGGCGGCATGGGACTCCCCAAGATGCCGTTCTTTAGGTAGTGCGGCAGAGTCCAACGAAAGGTGGTGAAATTATGGCAGTCAAGATTCGTTTGAACCGTATGGGCGCGAAGAAGAATCCCTTCTATCGCATTGTAGTCGCTGATTCGCGTGCACCGCGCGACGGGCGATTCATCGAGATCCTTGGAAACTACGATCCGTCGAAGCAGCCCGCACTCGTCAATATCGACGAGGAGAAGGCGATTGATTGGATGAAGAAGGGCGCACAGCCGACGGACACCGTCAAGAACATTCTGAGCAAGAATGGCACGATGGCGAAGTTTGCTGAGGCAAAGCGTCAGAAGGACTGATGCGTGACGCGCGATTCGATGGGGGGATATCCTCTCCCGCAGAGGACTTCCCGTCGCGTGCGCACACGGCGATGAGGAGAGACGACGCGCATGAAAGAGATAGTCGAGGTTATTGCGAAATCCTTGGTAGATCATCCGGAAGCTGTCGTCGTTGACGAAACACAGGATGATCAGGAGATCATTTTAAGACTTCGTGTGGCGGAGGATGACATGGGGAAGGTCATCGGCAAACAGGGGCGGATCGCAAAGGCGCTTCGCAGTGTTGTCAAGGCCGCTGCCACGAAGGAGAATAAGCGGGCGACAGTCGAGATCGGCTGAGCCGGGCGGAGTGCCGATGAGGTGCACTCCTGTAAAACGGCGGCATATATTCCGTCGTTTTTTCATAAGGAGAGATTAGAGTGGATTCTATTTCAATCAAGGTACCCGTTACCGTTAAGGCGAAGCTGACGGAAAAATTGCGTGCGAAAATGCTCAAGGAGATGGAGGAAGGACTCAGCCGTGCGGAGCTCGAACTTCAGCAGCTTGGCATTCAGGAAAAGCGCGTGATGCAGGAAGCCGAGCAGGGCGAACTCACCCCGCAGGCAATCCAGAACATCAATAACATTCGTCAGGAGCGTCAGCGCCGCGTCGACTACGTCGAGGAGACGCGTGCCCATCAGGAGGAGCTGCAGAAGTTTGCTGAGGGAGCGGAGATCGTGCAGGGAACGCTTGAGCGTCAGGTTGAGGCGAAGGTCGGCGACGATATGCGTGAGCTGATGAACGTCGAGATCCTGGTGGAGGATGACAAGATTGTCGCGATCCGTTCCTGATGAGCGCATCGTTATCGGCCGCATCGGCGCACCGCACGGCGTGCGCGGCGATCTGCGCATTATTCCCCTGACGGATTTCCCCGAGCGCTTTGCACAGATGCGGGAGGTGCTGGCAGGGGATGAGCTCCTTCATATCACTGCCGTCAAGCCGCAGGGGCGGAATATTCTCATGCATTTTCGGGAATACGATGTGCGTGAGACGGCACAGCGCCTCACGGGACGTGTGCTGACGGTGCCGCGTGCGGAAGCGGCACCGCTTGATGAGGGCGAGTATTATGTGTTCGACATCGTCGGCCTCACGGTGCGCGATGAGGATGGAAATGAACTCGGTACGGTGACGGATGTTCTGCGGACGGGCAGCAACGATGTCTATGCGGTACGGAATGCCGATGGGCACGAACTCCTTGTACCCGCACTGCGCACCGTGGTGCAGAACATTGACACAGCGGGCGGCTGCATGACCGTGCGCCTGCCGGAATAGCGGACGGAGACGATCTCTGTCCGCGTTTTCTTTGCGCAATTTCCTGTGTCATGCTATAATAGTAAGAACTATGGGGCACTGATACATTCAGCGATTCCCTAAGTCGCTATTTTTTCATAAGGGGACGAACTATGCTCACTTGTGTTACGCATTCACCGGAAGAGACGGCACATTTAGCGGGGACAATCGGCAAAATCATCCGTGAGGGAACGGTCATCTGCCTCGATGGAGAACTCGGCGTAGGCAAGACCCTCTTTGTGCGTGCCCTCGCCCGTACCCTCGGCGTGGAGAGCGATGTGACCAGCCCGACCTTCAACCTCATGAACATCTATGAGGCAGCGTGCCCGATCGTGCACTTCGATCTCTATCGGATCACGTCGGAGGAGGAGCTGGAGGATATTGGCTTCTATGAGTACGCAGAGGCGACGGAGGGAATTGTGCTGATCGAGTGGGCGGAGAAGTTCCCCGATGCCATGCCCGCAGATCATCTCTCCGTGCGCATTGAAGCGCTGAACGATGAGGAGCGGCAGTTTACCTTCGTCGCCAAGGGAAAAAAGAGCAGGGCGCTCTTGGAGGAGTTGAAACGCATTGTTGATCGTGAGCCTTGATACGTCCTCGCAGGTATCGAGCGTAGCGGTGCTCTCTGAGGAGCGTGTCGCCGCTGAGGTGAGTATGCAGGGCGCATTGACGCACTCCGAGACACTCATGCCGCATATCGAGCTGGCTCTGCAGATGGCACGTGCCAAGAAAACGGAACTCGATGGAATTGTCGTCAGTATCGGGCCGGGGTCCTTCACGGGGCTGCGCATTGGTCTTGCGGCGGCAAAGATGATGGCGTACGCCCTGAACATCCCCATGATCTGCGTGCCGACACTGGAGGCACTTGCCTGTCACTATGCGGGGTCTGTAGGGCTGCGCATCCTCCCGATGATGGATGCGCAGAAAGGCAACGTCTACGTGCAGGAATTCAGGTGGCGTCCCGAGGGGGAGGGCGTGCGCCTTTCTGAGGAGCATCCACTCTCCATCCTGCCGCTGACCGAGGTACTCGACGCACTCGCGGGAACGGAGCTGCCCGCCGTTCTGCTTGGCGATGCCACGCGGCGGAACGATTTCCCTGCGCTTCCTGCCAATGTCGGGATTGCTCCCCTGCATCTGCGCATGCCGCGTGCGGCGTGTGTGGGGCTGGCAGGACTTGCCAGGCTGCAGCGGGGGGAGACGGACGACCCCGTGACAGCGGTACCGCTCTATCTGCGCCGCAGTGAGGCAGAGGTGCTGTGGGAGCAGCGGCATGGCGGAGCGGCGGCATCATGATCTCCTTTCGTCCGCTTGCTCCGGAGGATGCGGACGCCGTGGCGTGCATTGAGCGAGAGAGCTTTCCGACACCGTGGTCACGCGAGGATTTTTGGCGCGAGGCGTCGAATGACTTTGCCTGCTATATCGTTGCGCTTGAGGGCACGGCAGTGATCGGCTTTGCCGGCTGCTGGATCTCCTTTGAGGAAGCACAGGTCACGAATATCGCGCTGACAGCGATGCAGCGAGGCAGGGGCTATGGGCGTCTGCTCATGTGCGCGTTGATGCGCGCGGCAGCGGAGCGCGGCGTCGAGCGTATGACCCTCGAAGTGCGCCCGTCGAATCTGCCCGCCCGCCGTCTTTATGAGCGGCTGGGATTTGTGGAGATCGGTATCCGCAAGGGCTACTATCAGGACAACAACGAAGATGCCATTCTCATGTGGAATACGAAATTAAGGGATACACTGTCTGATGAAAGATGTGCAAGAGAGACTGACGCTCGGGATTGAGACAAGCTGCGATGAGACATCGGCAGCCGTACTTCGTGGGACACGTGAACTCCTGTCCTGCGTAATTTCAACGCAGATACCGATTCATCAGAAATACGGCGGCGTTGTTCCTGAGATTGCTTCGCGCAACCATATCCTGAGCATTCTGCCCGTCGTCCAGCAGGCACTCGACGAGGCGAAAGCGGAGCTTGCGGCGATGGATCAGATCGCTGTCACGTATGGCCCTGGACTCGTGGGGGCGCTGCTTGTTGGTGTGTCGGCGGCAAAGGCGTTGGCGTTTTCGCTCGACGTGCCGCTCATCGGTGTGAATCATCTTGAGGGGCATATCTTTGCGAATTTCATCGAGACCCCCGATCTCACGCCGCCCTTTATCGCGCTTGTCGTCTCGGGCGGGCATACGGCACTCGTCGATGTGGCGAACTATGAGACGTTCCGTCTGATGGGCAGTACGCGTGATGATGCGGCAGGCGAGGCGTTTGATAAGGTCGCGCGCGTGCTCGGCCTTCCCTATCCGGGCGGCCCTGAGATCGATCGACTCGCACGTGCGGGGGATCCGCAGGCGATTGACTTTCCGCGCGCGCTCGCGCAGGAGGGAAACTATGAGTTCAGCTTCAGCGGTCTGAAATCCGCCGTGTTGAACTACATCAACGGTCAGCGCATGAAGGGACGGGAACTCCGCGCGGCAGATATTGCGGCATCGTTTCAGGCCGCCGTCACTGAGGTGCTCGTTCACAAGGCATTCGAGGCGATTCATGCGGCGGGGCGGGATACCCTCGTCCTTGCCGGCGGCGTTGCGGCAAATGCCGCCCTCGAGCAGCAGCTCCGTATGAGGGCAGAGCAGGAGGGCATCCGCTATCTCTATCCTTCGCTGCGCCTCTGCACGGATAACGCCGCCATGATTGCCTGCCGCGGTGCCTATCAGGCGGCGGCAGGCAAGTACAGCGATCTCTATCTGAATGCTGTGCCGGGACTGGATTTTACTTGAATTTGTGAGAGCTGATGTGCCATGGTGCATCGGCTCTTTTTATTTGTCCATAGCCCTTCATGACAAAGGGCAAGGTCTTTTCATTGCAATGATGAATCCCATTCGTTATAATGAGGCCTGTCAGGGGGCGAGAGGGGGCGGTCACATGGAACTGACGGCACGTATGCGGACGATACTGTCTCTGCTTCTTGCCGCATACGGCTATGTGACTGCCGAACATATCGCCGCAGAGCTCGGTGTCAGCGCGCGCACTGTGACGCGCGAGATGCACGGGATCGAGACGGCACTGAAGTCCTATGGCGTGATGCTCCTTCGGCGCACGGGGGCGGGATTCATGCTCTGTGGGGATGCCGCAGCGCTTGGACATCTGCGCACGGAGCTCTCTTTGGCGGATGTGCACAGCACACTGACGCCCGATCAGCGGCGTTCCATCCTGATCGCGCGTCTCCTCATGGCGGACGAGCCGCTCAAGCTCTTTACTCTAGCGCATCTTCTGCACGTGACCGACAGTACCGTCAGTCACGATCTCGATCGCCTGCAGCCGTGGCTCGCCGCACAGCAGATCACACTCGTGCGCCGTCCCGGACTCGGCGTCTACGTCGAAGGGGCGGAACGGGATATCCGCCGTGCACTGGTTCGCATCATCCACGACGATGTGGATGAAAAGGAACTCCTTGCCCTCATCGGAGACGATGCGGCTGATGAGGGGACGGCGTATGCGGCGGATCGAGCTCTGCTCGGTCTCGTTGATCCCGCACAGATCCGCCGCATTGATGACGCTGTTGCGGCGGAGACGCAGAATCGGCACATCCCAGACAGTGCACGCGTCGGACTTGTTGTCCACCTCGCGCTCGCCGTGCGGCGGCTGCAGCAGGGCGATACGATTGCGATGGATGCGGGGACGCTGGAGGAGCTGCAGGATACCGAAGAATTTTCTGTGGCAGAGACGATTGCGGTGCGGATGGGGGAGGTATTCTCCATTTCCATCCCCGCAGCGGAGATCGGCTATATCACCATGCATCTGCTCGGTGCGCGCGGCATGACCCTCCCCTCGGGGGGCGGGCGCGTGGATAATTTCCGGCTGGTGCAGATCGCGCAGTCGATCATGCGGCGCGCCTCTGAAAAGAGCGGTGCGCCGCTCATGCGCAGCCGTACGCTGCTCACGGGGCTCGTGAATCACCTTGCTCCGGCACTGCATCGTCTGAAACTCCACATGGATATCCGCAATCCGCTGCTCGCGCAGATGGAGGAAGAACATCCGGAGCTCATGGAGATCGCACGGCATGCGATTCCCATGATGGAGGAGGAGGCAGGGATGCCGGTACCCAATGATGAGGTTGCCTATATTGCAATTCACATCGGTGCGGCACTGACGGAGGCGGGCGGGGATCACCCCGCCGCGCGTGTTCTGGTCGCCTGTCCGACAGGGCTTGGGACGAGCCGCCTGCTTGCAAGCCGGCTGCGCCGATCCTACGAGCGGGTTCGTGTGGTCGGTGTCGTCTCCTCGCTTGCCCTTACTGCGCAGGAGATCCTGCGGCGCTCAGCGGACTTCGTGGTCTCCACGGTGCCGCTTCCGACGCTTCCTGTTCCGGTCGTTGTTGTCAGTGTGTTTTTGACGGCAGCGGATCGGGCACAGATCGATGCCGTTCTTGCCGGCTGCAGCGTGCATCATGCGGAGGAGCCGGCGGATCCCGCGTCACTGCCGTTCCCTGCAGTGATGGCAGAGATTCATCGCCGCAGCGGATTGATCTGCGATCTGCTCACGGACTTTCAACTGCAGGAAAATGTATCGGCGGCGTCCATTGAACAGCTTGCCAATGCGGCGGCGCATCTTCTCCTCGCAGAGGATGCGGCGGCGAAAGATTTTGCCGACGAACTCCTGCGGCGGGAGAACATCGCTCCGACGTGGGCTGCGCCGCAGATGATTCTTCTCCACGGGTGTTTTGCGCGGCAGGAGAGAGCGCGCTTCGGCGTTATGCATCTTGCGCATCCGCTCCCTTACGGAGGGGGTGCCGTACAGACCACATTGGTCATGCTCGTGCCGGCGGGAGAGGCGGAGATGGAACGGCAGATACTCGGGCATGTTGCAGCACAGATTGCAGACCGCCCGACGTTTTCCGACATCCTCGCGCGCGGGGATGCGGCGGGGATACGCCGCGAGCTCGAATACGTTTTGGAAGAGCATTTTCGGGAACATCTCGAACAACTCTTGTAAAGAATCACTGATAAATTCAGTGATTCAACAAATAACGGGGCTGAAATGCTCCATATCGTTCTGCTTTTACAAAGGGGGATTTTTATGAGTCAGCAAGGCGGAGGGGCACAGGAGGCCATGCAGAAGTTTGGCCGCTTCCTGTCCGGCATGGTGATGCCGAACATTGGCGCATTTATCGCATGGGGCTTTCTAACGGCACTCTTTATTCCGACGGGCTGGATGCCGAATGAGTATCTGGCACAGGTCGGCGCACCGATGAGCAAGTGGCTCATCCCGCTGCTGATCGGCTACAGCGGCGGTGCAGCAGTCTACGGACACCGCGGCGGCGTCATGGCAGCGATTGCCACATCGGGCATCATCGCGGGCTCGGAGATTCCGATGTTCCTCGGCGCCATGATTATGGGACCTCTGGGTGGCTATCTGATCAAGAAGTTTGACAATGCCGTGCGTGACAGCATCCCAGGCGGATTCGAGATGCTCGTCAACAACTTCTCGCTCGGCATCTTCGGCGGTATCCTCGCAATGATCGCCTTTGCTGTGGTCGGCCCAGTGGTCAGCGGCGCAAACAACATCCTGCGCAGCGGCGTGGAGGCGATTGTCGCGGCAGGACTTCTGCCGCTGGCATCCATTATCATTGAGCCCGCAAAGGTGCTCTTCCTCAACAATGCACTGAATCATGGCGTGCTTAGCCCGCTCGGCATTCAGCAGGCACAGGAATACGGCAAGTCCATGTTCTTCCTGCTCGAGGCGAACCCCGGGCCCGGCTTTGGTATTCTGCTTGCCTACTGGATGTTCGGCAAGGGCATGGCTAAGTCGTCCTCGCCGGGAGCCATGATTATCCACGTACTCGGCGGTATTCACGAGATCTACTTCCCGTACATCCTCATGAAGCCGATCCTCATCATCGCCGCGATCGCAGGTGGTATGTCCGGCGTCTTTACGCTTGGCCTCCTCGGCGGCGGTCTGATTGCTCCGTCCTCTCCGGGCTCGATCTTCGCGATTATCGCGATGACCCCGAACACCTCGGCACTTGTTGCAAATCTTTCGGCATTTGCCGTAGCGACGGCGGTATCCTGCGCGGTTGCTTCTGTCTTTATCAAGATGTCGAAGGACGTCGAAGATGAATCGCTGGAGTCGGCGCGTGAGGACATGGCAGAGCGCAAGAATCGCGGCAAGGAGCTGCCCGCAGAGAAGAAGGTTGCGGGCAAGGATCTGAAGGTCATCGTCTACGCCTGCGATGCGGGCATGGGCTCCTCAGCACTCGGTGCGGCAGCACTGCGCAAGAAACTCAAGAAGGACGGCTATAAGGATATCTCTGTGACGAACTGCGCCATCGGTGCAATCCCGCAGGAAGCACAGCTGGTCATCTCGCATGAAAAACTCGCAGAGCGTGCCCTTGCGGATTCGCCGCAGGCAGAGCATATCTGGGTGCGCGACTTTACGCAGAACAACGTCTATGAGATCGTTACGGCTCGCCTGAAAGAGGCGGCAGTGGAGACCTCTGCATCGGACGCAGGCGCACAGGAAGAGGCAGCAGAGACGGTGAGCGCAGATGTTCTGCGTCAGGAAAACGTGAGGATCGGACTCCCGTCGGTCAGCCGTGAGGAAGCGATTACGGCGGCTGGCAAAATGCTCGCCGCGAGCGGCTATGTTGATGGGGGCTACGTACAGGGCATGCTCAACCGCGAGCATGATCTTTCCACCTACATCGGCAAGGGAATTGCCATTCCGCACGGAGAAAACGCAGTCAAGGATACGATCAAGAAGACGGGCATCGTCGTCTGTCAGTATCCCGACGGTGTGAAGTTCGGCGATGAGACGGCATATCTCGTGATCGGCATCGCGGGCGTCGGCAACGATCATCTTGCGATCCTTGCCAATATCGCAACGATGGTCGGCGACTACACGGACGAGCAGCTCGAGCAGCTCTTCAAGACGAAGAGTGCCGATGAACTCTATCACGTCTTTACGAAAGCGGATTGAAAGGACATGACCATGAAACAGGCAATCCATTTCGGCGGCGGCAACATTGGCCGCGGCTTTATCGGGGAACTGCTCGTGCGCTCGGGCTATGAGGTCACCTTCGTCGATGTGTCGGATGCACTGGTGGATGAGATCAATGCGCGCCGCTCTTACGACATCGAGGTGGTCGGCGATACGCCGAAAAAAATCCATGTCGAGCACGTCAAGGCGATCAACAGCAACAAAGATCTTGAGGCACTGCTCGACGCGCTCGTTACGGCGGACATTGTCACCACGGCGATCGGGCCGAATATCCTGAAATTCATTGCACCGAACATTGCCAAGGGGATTGTGCGGCGACTTGAAAAGACGGATGCACCGCTGAACATTATCGCGTGTGAGAATATGGTCGGCGGCTCGACGGTGCTGAAGAATTTTGTCTATGAGCATCTCGCTGACGATATCAAGGAGAAAGCTGCGCGCTGCATCGGATTCCCTGACGCGGCGGTTGACCGCATCGTGCCGATTCAGCACAACGAGGACCCGCTGCTCGTGAAGGTTGAGCCGTTCTGTGAATGGGACGTCGACCGCACGGGTGTCGTCGGTGCAGAGCCGCAGATCGAGGGGCTGACGTGGGTCGATAACCTCGAAGCCTACATCGAGCGCAAGTTGTTCTCCGTCAATACGGGACACGCCTCCATTGCCTACATGGCGTATTTGAAGGGCATCGAGGACATCGCCTTGGCGATGCAGGACGAGGAGATCGTCGCGTTTGTCCGCTGCGTCTGGGCGGAGACGAGTGAACTGCTCATCGAGAAATACGGCTTTGACCGTGAAGCGCATGCAGAATACATCCGTACGGCAGAGTCGCGGTTCAAGAATCCGCATCTCTCCGATGCTGTGACGCGCGTTGCACGCGGGCCGAAGCGTAAGCTCGGCGCGAAGGATCGTCTCGTCTCGCCCGCCAATCAGCTCGTCGCACGCGGGAAAAAACCAGAGGCACTCGCGACGGTCATCGCCGCCGCCCTCCATTTCGACTACGCGGAGGATCCTGAGGCAGTCGAGGTGCAGACGTATCTCAAGGAGCACGGCTTCGAGAAAGCACTCACGTACTTCACGGAGATTCCGGCGGGCTCAGAGCTGTTCAAGCTCGTCGCAGAGAAGAATGCAGCACTGAAAAAGTAAAGGAATCGCTGATAAAATGAGGTCTGCCAGATTGGCGTAGATTTTTTGTCCGATTGAGGCAGCAAACCGGACGCATAGCGAGGGCTATGTGGAGGATTTGCTAACGAAAAGCGGGCGAAAAAGATGCGTCAAGATGGTTGTGCCGAATTTATCAGTGCTTCCTAAATGCCAAGGAATCGCTGATCCAATGAGGGATCAGCGCTTCTCTCATCGGATGACGGTACAATCGAGGTATCGTCATCCTTTTTTATCTGCAGATTCCTATGGTATAATGGAGGAAGAATGCTTCTTCGGCATCTATATAGGGAGGATTTACATTGAACTATCGTAAACTGGGAAATCTCACGGTCTCATCCGTTGGACTTGGCTGCATGGGGATGAGTCAGAGCTATGGTACGCCTGCCGACAAGAAGGAGATGCGCGAGCTGATCGCCGCTGCTGTAGATATGGGCATCACGCTCTTTGACACGGCGGAGGTATACGGTACGCCCGATGATCCGCATGACAACGAGCGGTTGGTCGGCGCAGCCCTTGCGCCGTATCGGGATAAGGTCGTCCTCGCGACGAAGTTCGGGATCCATTTCGATATGAGCCTGCTGAAAGAGGGCAAAAGCCCCATCGTCCCCGACGCACGCCCTGCGGTGATCCGCGCATCGGTGGATGCTTCTCTGCAGCGGCTTGGGACAGATCACATCGATCTCTTCTATCAGCACCGCGTCGATCCAAAGATTCCTGCTGAGGAGGTCGCGGGTGTGATGGCAGAGCTGATAAAGGAAGGGAAAATTCTCCACTGGGGGATCTCGGAGGCCTCGGAGGAGGATATTCGCCGTGCGCACGCCGTTTGTCCGCTGACTGCCGTGCAGAATCGTTACTCCATGATGGCGCGCGCGCATGAGCGGATTTTCCCCGTTCTCGAGGAACTGGGAATCGGCTTTGTCGCGTTTTCGCCCTTTGCCAACGGCGTGCTGACCGGTGCGTATGACAGGACGTCGGCCTTTGCAGAGGGGGATATGCGTGCGCGTATGCCCCAGTTCAGCGCAGCGGCGATGGCGGAGAATGCAGAGCTTCTCGCTCTCCTGCGTACGCTCGCGGAGGAAAAGGGAGCGACGAGCGGACAGATTGCGCTCGCGTGGATGCTCTGCAAAAAGCCATACATTGTGCCGATCCCAGGAACGCGCAAGCGTGCGCGGCTGACGGAGAATGCAGGAGCCGCCGCTATCCTGCTTTCGGCAGGAGAGGTCGCCGCCATTGATGCGGAGCTTGACGGGATGCCAATGTCTGCCGTCTTTGGAGAAGTGCGTATGAAAAAGTAATGAAGCATAAAGAAGATCACACATGTGTGATAAATATTATATATCGTTGAAAATGAGAAGAAGTATTCGGAACGTGACGAGAAGCGTTCGGATACTTCTTTTTCTTCAATAATCACGCGATATGAACTGAATTCATTTTTGAAATAGTCTACACACATAAAAATATTTTATACAAAAAAAGTATTTCATATTCTATTCAGATACGTGTTACAATAAATCAAAGTTATGGAAGGAATGAATATGGTTGAAATCTCCTTTAATCAAGTCAGTCACAGCTTCGGATCCCATGAAATCCTGCGGCAGCTGACATGTTCCTTTCATGGCGGCGTCATTACCTCCGTTGCGGGGGGGAACGGGAGCGGCAAATCGACGCTGCTCCGTCTCGCAGGCCGTCTGATCCTTCCGACGAAAGGGAAGATTGAGACGGCGCTGGACGGCAAGTCGATCTGCGGAGCGGACTATCGCCGCATTCTCGCGATGGCGACACCCGAGATGGAGCTGTATACCCGCCTTTCCGTTTGTGAGAATCTGACCTTCTTTCTCTCCGCACGCGGGATCTGCCCAGCGGATGGATTGCTGGGGGAACTCTTGGAGCGTGTGGGACTGCCGTCCGAGGTGCTGCCGCGCATGGCGGGGGAACTCTCGACGGGCATGCGTCAGCGTGTACGTCTTGCCGTTCTCCTCGGAGCAGACGCCCCCGTCTGGCTCCTCGATGAGCCGGGGCTTGCCCTCGACGTGCACGGACGGGAGCTGCTCACCGCGGAGGCGCGGCGTGCGGCAGAGCGTGGGCGGCTCATTCTGTGGGCGACAAACGAACCGGAGGAAAGGAAGGCGGCAGATGCGTGCATCGATCTTACCGATAGTTCTGCACGTTGCTGCTAAAGAACTGCGTGACGGCGTACGCCACCGTGCGGGTTATGTCACGATGGGGATGTTCGCACTCACGGTTATTGCGTTCATGAGTATGTCGCTCGCGTGGGGGACGATGGATGTCCGCCTTGCTGCAGCGCTGTTCTGGATTGTCCTGTTCTTTGCAGCGACGCTGCAGGGAGAACGGCTTTTTGCCGAGGAGGAGGCCGCGGGAACACTGCTTTTTCTTCGGATCTACGTTCCGGCACAGGCCGTGCTCTTCGGCAAGATGGCAGCACATCTCGTCACACTCATCGTGCTCGCTGTCATTACATTGCCCCTTGTGATCATTTTGATGGATGCACCGCTCGTCCTCAATGCCGTTTTTCTCGGGACACTGCTTCTGGGACTTTGGGGCATGGCAGCGGCCGATACGCTCCTCGCGGCGGTCGCCGCAGGGGCAAGCGTACGCGGCGGGCTCGTTCCCGTGCTCCTGCTTCCGTCGATGCTGCCGATTCTCCTGCCTGCGATCTCTCTCTCGGCGGGTGGAGGAGAGCCGGCGCTCCTTGGCGGTATGGCCCTCTACGATATGATGCTCACAGTGGGGGCATCGATACTGTTTGATTCTCTCTGGATCGAGAGTTAGATAGGAGTCTTAATGCTTGTCGGAGTGATTGCCGTGCTGACACTCGCATCGCTCGGTGCCGTGTTCTTCATCGTTCCGCCCGCGGAAGGGCTGGGGGACTATGTGCGCATCGCATTCTTTCACATTCCAACGGCATGGGTCGCCGTCGTCGCATTCTTCGGTGCTGCCTACTGGGGCGCACGTTATCTGAAGACGAGGGAGCTGCACTATGACGCAAAGAGCGCCCGCTCTGCCATCCTCGGTCTGATCTTCACCCTCATGGCGACGGTGAGCGGGGCTGTCTTCTCCAAGCTGACATGGGGCGCCTACTGGAACTGGGATCCCCGGCAGACGACGATCTTCGTCCTCCTGCTGATCTATGCCGCATACGTGACACTGCGCATGACGATGCGGGACGAACGCGCCCGTGCCTCCTCCTCTGCCGTGTATGCGCTCTTCTCCTTTATCGCTGTTCCTTTTCTGGTCTTTATCCTGCCGCGGATGTTCTTCTCTCTCCATCCATCCCCCGTCCTCAATGAGACAGGACGCATCGATATGGATGCAGTGATGCTCGGGACACTCGTGCTTGCATTGATTGATATGACACTGATCTACATTTGGCTGATGAAACGGGGGGAACCCAATGCGTAAATATTTTTTCCTCATTCTGATTCTGGGATTTATCGGCTATGCCGGCTACTTCTTTACCGACTCGGTCACACCGTACGTCAGTGTAGCAGACGCGCGCGCCGCACAGCGAAATGTGCAGGTCAAGGGCGTCCCCGACGGCACGGTTGCCCCGCACATGGAAGATGGACATTTTGTCTTTTCCATCGCCGATGAGGATACAGGAGAGACGATGCTCGTACGGTACAAGGGAGCAAAGCCGGATACGTTCGACGACGCATATCACGTTGTCGCCATTGGGAAATATACGGGCGATGCCTTTGCAGCGGATAAGCTGCTCATCAAATGCCCGTCCAAATATGAGGAAGAAAAAGGAAAGGCTCGCGCATGATCGGTACGGTACTCTTAGGTTTTGTTCTTCTCTTTGCACTCAGTGCAGTGTTCTTTGATGCCAAGGACAGTGATCGCGGCAGCCGCATCTCTGCCATCCTCGCAGGGCTTGCTGCCGTTGGTGCATCCGCCGTTCTCTTCGCCATCATCCTGTCCAATGATTTCAGCTACTCGTATGTGGCGAGCTACTCCTCCATCGATCTGCCGCTGGTCTACAAGATCTCGGCATTCTGGGCAGGGCAGCAGGGCTCGTTCCTCCTCTGGCTCCTCATTCACACACTTGTTGGTACGTATATGGTCTGCACCAACCGTCTGACGGCGACGGGGCGGATCATCTATCATCTCCTGACGGCGATGCTCGTCATTCTCGTATTCATCAAGAGTCCCTTTGCTCCCGCCGAGCATATTATGCCCGACGGGTACGGGATGAACCCGCTGCTGCAGGATCCGTGGATGGCCGTGCATCCGCCGATCATCTTCATCGGCTATGCACTCCTCGCTGTTCCCTTTGTTTACTCGCTTGAGAGCATGATGCGCAGCCCTGCCGACGGGGGCTTTCTCGCACCGATGCGCCGCTGGACGCTCATCGCGTGGTCGTTTCTCGGCGCAGGCATCTTTATCGGCGGCTACTGGGCATACAAGGTGCTCGGCTGGGGCGGCTACTGGGGCTGGGATCCCGTGGAGAACTCCTCGCTCGTACCGTGGCTGCTCTCCTGTATCCTGCTCCATCTGATTGCCGTCGCACGTACGCGGCGCGGCGCGTTCTATCTCGTCCATCTCGCTGCGGTATTCTCCTACGCGTTCGTCCTCTATGGGACGTTCCTGACCCGCAGCGGTATTCTCGGAGACTTCTCCGTACACTCCTTTGCAGGGTCGGACATCGGCTTTTACATCGCCCTTGCGAATGGCATCATCCTGCTCTTTGGACTCATCGTCCTTGTGCGTCAGATGGATCGTCTTCCGCAGGGAGCAATCTACAGCGAACATCGCAGCCGCAGCTTCCTCATCCTGCTCGGCATGCTGCTCCTCGTATTCATCACGGTTCTCGTGTTCTTCGGTATGTCGATGCCGCTGATCTCGGGGCTCATGGGCGAGAGTGCGGCGGTGGATACGAGCTACTACGTGAGGACGACCCTGCCGATTGCCATTGTGCTTGCCCTATTGATGGGGCTCGGCACACTCATGTCGTGGAGCGGAAAGATGGGGAAGCGTCCCTACTGGATCTTCGCACTCACCGTGCTCGGCGGTGTCGCAGCGGGGGCAGTCGGCGTCACGGACATCCCCTCCGTCCTTCTCGCATCCTTTGCGCTCTTTGCTGCAGCTGCGGCTGCTGAGACCTATCGTCGGCATCAGATCGGTGTCGGGGGACTGCTTGCTCACGTTGGTACAGGCATGGCACTTCTCGCCTTTATCCTCTCGGGCAGCGGCAGTCAGACGACCTCCGTCGATCTGACGCCGGATGTTCCGCAGGAGGTCTATGGACACACAGTGGTCTATCGCGGACAGAACTTTGCCGACAGCGGCAAGGAAAAGTCCTATCGCTACGAGGTGGACGGAACGCCCACCGAAGCAGTCACGAAACTGCGCGGGAGCGGTGAGGATGCGGCACGTGAGCCTGCGATTGCCAGAAGTCTTGCGGGGGATCTCTACATCGCTCCAACGCCGACAACGGCAGAGCACGATGAGATGATCCTGCGGCGCGGCAGGACGGTTATGGGCATCAACGACTATGCCTACCGCTATGAGGGCGTATCCTTTGAACCGCAGGGCGGCGGAAAGACTCTCGTCACAGCGCAGATCGAGCTGACGGACGGAGAGGCAGTGGATACGGCCGAACCAACGATACTTGCCACCGATACGGGAGGGACATCCCGCCCGGTCGATGTGATGAATGGCAAATTCCGCATACGCCTTACGGGTGTATCTGCGGATGAGCGTGATATACGGTTGGAGATTCTGCCCTCCTTGGCGGAGGAGATGGCGATGCCGGTGACGGCTTCCATCAGTACGAAGCCTGGTATATCGCTCCTGTGGCTCGCCTGTGTGCTCGTGACAATCGGCGGTCTCGTCGCGGCACGGCAGACGGTAAGTCCTGCCAAAGGGGGTGACGCGGAAGATCCGCTCGGTAAGAAATCATAGAAGGGAGGAAGGACACATGAATTTGAAGGAGTTCGTGCAGCAGAACACACTCCGCTGCGTCATCGGCGCATTTGTTCTGGGCATCATCGTCGTTGCGGGCGGTATGGTCATGGACAAGGCGTCGGCATCACCGAAATTCTGCGGAACCTGTCACGCCATGAAGCACGAAGCGGCGACACATGCCATGTCGACCCATGCGGACGTTGCCTGTGTGGAGTGCCATCTGCCGCACGAGAATGTTGCCATTTACTATATGGAAAAAGGGCAGACCGGTATGCACGATACGCTGCATCAGGTGCTGAACGACTACCCCGTGCACATCAAGATCTCGGATCATGGGCGGGATATCGTCAACAGCAACTGCCTGCGCTGTCACAGCTCGACAATGGGCAATGTATGCGTGGATAAGGGCAAGGACGGAAGTGCGACCTGCACGAAGTGTCACAGCCGGATTCCACATGGTTCCAATCCTTTAGAAGGGGGGATAAGAGTTGAGTAACAGAAAGAAAATCATTGCGGGTGTTGCCGGCGTCTGTGCCCTGTTCTTTGGATTCGTTGCCGTTCGTATCGGTGCGCAGCCGAATGACGACAGCGTAAAGCTGGTCGCCATCCAAGGCGGAACGGAAGCCAAGATCGGCAAAGAGGCGTATAAGGATGCCTATCCGCTCCAGTACAATTCCTTCATGAAAAACAATGAGGAAACCCCGTCGCCCACGGGCTACGGCGGCAGCATGGAGGGCAACAGTCATCTGGAGCACCAGCCCGAGATGCTCGAGAACTTCAAGGGCTACAAATTTGCCCTTCAGTATGACGATGACCGCGGGCATACGTATGCGGGCTACGATCTCCTGCATACGAAGAGGCTTCCGGGACAGAAGGGGAGTTGTCTACAGTGCAAGGGTTCGTATGTTTATGATGTGTACTTCAAAGAAGGTGGATGGGCGTATGCATCGAAGCCGTTTGATGAAGTTGCGGCTCCCATCACCGACGATGAGTGGTTTGGCTGCTCCACCTGCCACGATCCCGATACGATGCAGCTGCGCGTCTATCAGCAGGGCTTCGTCGAGGCAATGGCACGCCGTGGTGTTGACGTCAATGCCGCATCACATAATGATATGCGCGCCTATGTCTGTGCGCAGTGCCATACGGAGTACTACTTCACCGCTGAGGACGGACGTGTGAACCACCCGTACGACAACGGCCTTGATGCCGAGTCCGAGTACAAGTTCTATCAGACCGGACAGGCAGGCGGATTCAAGGGTGACTGGATGCATCCCGACTCCAAGACGATGATGCTCAAGGCGCAGCATCCGGAATTCGAGACGTGGGCGACGAGCGTTCATGCCGACGCCGGTGTTACCTGCGTGGACTGCCACATGCCCTATATGCGTGACGGAGGCAAGAAGTACACATCGCACTGGATGTCGAGTCCGCTGAAGTACACGAAGGAAGCATGTCTGAAGTGTCATGATGAGAGCGAGGAGACCCTCGTCGCCCGCGTCAAGACCATCCATGACAATACCTTTAAGGTTCAGCGCATCGCGGGACAGTCGGTCGCAAAGGCACATCTTACGATCAAGGCTGCGATGGATGCGGGCGTGCCCGACGCATCGCTCGAAGATGCCCGTGCGAAGCTCCGCGAAGCACAGTGGTATTGGGATTGGGTCGCTGCCGAGAACGGCATGGGCTTCCACAACCCCGACAAGATCATGCGCACCCTCGGGCTCTCGATTGACCTAGCACATCAGGCAGTCGAGTCCGCACAGGCTGCACAGTATGGGATCAAGCCGATCTGATCGAAATAGACAGAGCGGAAAAAAAGAATCGCCTCATGCCGAGGCGATTCTTTTTTGATGGACAGATCAGAGCATACCGCTCATCCAGATCAGACGGAGTCCGAGCCCGAACATGGCGAGAGCAAGCAGAACGAGGATGACCTTGGATTTTGTCTTTTTCGAGAGGGCGGCTCCGATCTGTGCGCCGATGGCGGCACCGATGGAGATGCAGATGGCGGGCGTCCAGATGACATGACCGAGCCAGACATGGCTGATGACGCCGAAGGTCGCGGAGCAGGCGAGGACGAAATGCGAGGTCGCCGTTGCGACGTGGACGGGGAAGCCGAGCAGGTAGACCATGAGGGGGACGTGAATCACGCCGCCGCCGATACCGAAGATGCTCGAGATAAAGCCGACACCTGCACTTGCCCCAACGCCGAGGGAACGGTTGAAGGTGAAGTCTGCAGGCAGGGTGTGCACATCCGCGTGCTTCTTATTCATGGCATTCCAGTACATCATAAGAGCCATGAGCAGGAGGAACGAACCATAGGAGATGTAGAGCATCGGCCCCGTGAAGTCATCGACGATGTATGAGCCGAGGAACGCGCCGGGCAGTGTCGCAAGAGCAAAGGGGACTGCTGCGGCGAAGTAGACGCGTTTTTGACGGATGTAGGCAAATGTCCCCGAGAGCGCATTGGCGCAGACGATGACGAGCGATGTGCCCGTGATCTGAGCCGCCGTGTGAAAGTATGGATAGATTCCACCGTCCGACAGAAAGAAGATGAAGATCGGCACGCAGATCAGTCCGCCGCCGATGCCGACCAGCGTGCCGAACGTGCCCACGAAGAGCCCCAGCAGAAGGAATAGAAGAATATCAAGTCCCATAGAAACCCCTCCCCTATAAGTAGAAACACATACACAGTGTATTCTTGATTATAGCACATCGAAAGGATTAGACAAGAGAAGAGAGTTATGATATGATAATTGCCAAGAAGCCGATAATTCTTTGGGACTGATTTTAAGGGGCTTCTTTATCATTGTACGGAAGGAGGGCAGACATGGGGGGGGGGGGCCGGTGCACACCGGCATATCATGTATTTATTTTAGGAAGAAGTGACAAGCAATGGTTACATTTCTTGGCGCGCTCGCAACGCTTATCGTTGGATACCTCGTCTATGGAGCAATCGTCGATCGGGCATTCGGGCGTACGGGGGAGGTAGCGCCTGCGATTCGTTTGGAGGACGGTGTGGACTATATCCCGCTGCCGACGTGGAAGGTGTTCCTCATCCAGCTCCTCAATATTGCAGGACTTGGTCCAATTTTCGGTGCGCTTGCAGGAGCGCTCTGGGGGCCCAGCGTCTACCTCTGGATCGTCTTCGGTACGATCTTTGCGGGCGGTGTGCATGACTATCTTTCGGGCATGATTTCGTTCCGTGAGGACGGCAAGAGCCTTTCGGAGATTGTCGGTAAGAATCTGGGGCATATCATGCTTCAGATCATGCGTATCTTTTCGATTGTTCTCCTTGTTCTCGTCGGTGTTGTATTCATGACGGGACCCGCGATGCTGCTTTCCAAGCTGACGGGGCAGGCGGTGCTCTTCTGGCTCGCGGTCGTCTTCATCTATTATACGCTGGCAACCCTGCTCCCGATTGACAAGATCATCGCTCGGTTCTACCCACTTTTTGGCATTTGCCTTATCGTCATGGCACTCGGCATCATGGGCGGAATGCTCTTCGGAGTCGGCGGACATACGATGCCCGAGATGACGCTGGAGAACCTGCATCCGCAGCACCTCCCGATTTGGCCGCTGCTCTTCATCACCGTTGCCTGCGGTGCGGTTTCGGGATTCCACGCGACGCAGTCGCCGATTATGTCACGGTGTCTGAAGGACGAGCGAATGGGACGCCCCGTGTTTTACGGTGCAATGGTCGCTGAGGGCATCATCGCGCTCTGCTGGGCGGCGGCAGGCGCGACGTTCTACGATGGTACACCGGGACTTGGCGCGGCACTCAAGGAGGCCGGCCCCGGCGGCGTTGTCTACGAGGTCTGCAACGGCTTCATGGGGGCAATCGGTGTCGGCGGGGTCAGCATCGGGGCCATTCTTGCCATGCTGGGCGTTATCGCCTGCCCGATCACCTCGGGCGATACGGCCTTCCGCTCGGCACGTCTGACGCTTGCCGACTGGATGGATATTCCACAGAAGAAAGCGTCGAAGCGTCTCGTGATCGCTGTGCCGATGCTCGCCATCGGCTTGATTCTTTCGCAGATGGACTTCTCCATCATCTGGCGTTACTTCTCGTGGGCAAACCAGACACTCGCGATGATTATGCTTTGGACGGGCACGGCATACCTCTACCTCAATAAACCGGGCTCATATGCATACGTGATTGCACTCGTGCCTGCGATCTTTATGTCGGCGGTGACGACAACATACCTCCTGCAGGCACCGGAGGGGTTTGGTCTGCCGACGAACATTACCTATCCGGCGGGCATCGGCTTCGCTATACTCTTTACGGCACTCTTCGTGCGTGCGTTCATTCTGCGCAAAAGAACGGCCTGACATGAACGATACCGCTGCATACGGCTTTTGAAGAAAAACCGCGTGGCAGCGGTTTTTTCTTGCAAATAGATGAAAAACTATGGTAAAATAGTCATAGGAGTATTTACTCATAACGGATAAGGGAGGCATATTTACATGGAAAAGAGCACGGAGAAAGAGCCGAAGCTCGAAAAGCAGGCAGAGAAGCTGATTGAGAAGAAGGAAGCTGCTGCCGCAGAGGGTGCGACAAAGGCGGAAAAGTTCCAAGCATTCCTCAAGGAGAATGACATCAATTTCTTTGAGTCGCAGGCACTTTCCGATGAGTTCCACACGACGATCTTCCGCTCGCGCATCGAGGCGAAGGGGCAGATTCTGCCGATGGCGATCTTCATCGACGACAGCATCTTTACGATCATCCGCACGCAGGTTGCGACGGGCATCAACGAGAAGAACATCGACAGCATCAAGAGCCACCTCAATATGCTCAACGCGGAGTACAAGATATTCAAATATTATCTCCGCGAAGATGGCAATATCTATCTCGATGTCTGTATCCCGTTTGTCGATGAGACCTTCGACAGCCGCATGATTCAGACGCTCCTGCCGATTCTCGTGCAGCAGCTCGAGACCGTGTATGAGGATCTCATGGCAGTGGTCTGGGCGAAAAAATAAATCTCAGTCATGCTGACTCGATACGTTTCCCGCATTTCGGCGGTATTGTGATTCTGAGCGACACTATGAAGACTGCCGGTCTGGCAGTTTTTTTTTGTGCCCGTGTTGATTTCCCGTCAAAATCCAAGTAAAATGTCAAGAGAATAATTTTCTGACGGGGGGATGGCGTGAACATAAAACAGATGATCGGCGGACGGCAGTTCTGGTCGCTGCTTGCTGTCCTTGCCATTCTTCTCGGCGTCCTGCTCATTATTGGACATCCGAAGGAAACGCCTGCGCCCTCACCTCCGCCGCCCCCCGAGGACGATGTGAAGGTGACCGTGCTCAACTACCACATGATCAACTCGCGGTTCCTCTCTCTTGCGGTTGAGCCATCGGATTTTGACTGGCAGATGAAGTATCTCGTCGATCATGGCTATCACACGATCAGCCCCGATGAGCTCTACGACTATCTGGCAGGCACGGAGTCTCTGCCCGAGCGTCCTGTGCTCATCACGTTTGACGATGGCTACGTTGATAACTATACCAATGCGTTTCCCATTCTGAAAAAGTATCACCTCAAGGCGACGGTCTTTGTCGTCACGGGTTTCCTGAGCAAGCGCAAGGGCTATCTCACATGGGATCAGGTGCGTGAGATGGAAAAGAGCGGTGTCACGATTGAGTCGCATACGGTGACGCACGCGGCTTTGCCGGAGCTGTCAGATGATCGTATTCGTGAGGAGCTTGTGGAGTCCAAGCGGCAGGCGGAGAGCGAATTGGGACATCCCGTCGAGTTCATTGCCTATCCGACGGGCGTCCACGATCTGCATATCGCAGAGCTCGCGAAGGAGGCAGGGTACAAGGCAGGCTTTACGGTCAAGTACAGCAACGTTGACCGCAACAGCAACGTCTTCGCCCTCGAGCGCGTACCGATCTTCCGTACGGGGGCGACAAACGAGGATTTTGTCGACCGCCTGCACTATACCTCGAATCTCACGCAGTACGGCTGGGTGCGAAATTGAATGAGAAATAAAGTCTATTGCACGAAACAATAAACTTCGTACCATAGGCTATTTTTGTGATTCTTTTGCTGCTTAGGGGGAAGGGGCGCTGCGAAGCGATAGGGAGACGTGCAGCAGTTCATTTTCTCACGCGTTCCTGCACGAATCGGATGAACGCATCCGTTTCCTCCTGATCGCGGAGTTTTGCCATATACATCTGATTGCCCATCTGTGGCCACATGACCTCGGGCAGACGCTCGCACATGACGATGCTGTCCGCGTAGCGGCTGAGGATTTCCTCGTGTGTGTACATAACGGTGGAAATCACGCCGTCCCGCGTAGGCACAGCAGCAGTGTACGCCGCAGTCGGGGAGGAGGCGGCGGTTTGCCGTAATCATGTCTGCCCAGATTTCATAGACATCGGTGGAGTGTGCGAAATTCGTCATATCCGTCGTGTAGCCGCCCGCCGGGCGCATATTGACCTCGAGCCCGACGTAGTCGCCGACGGCGCCGAGCCCTGCTTTTGCCTCGGTCAGGCGGAAGAATTCAAAGTGGACGAAACGGCTGTGTACGCGGAACGCCTTCAGTGCAGCGCGTCCCATCTGCTTTACCGTGTCTGGGACAGTGGGTACCGTATAGTAGGAGAGGTCGAGTTGATAGAGAACGATGTCCATAACGGTCGGCGGCCAGACGGTCATGGACTCAAAGATCGGGTTCGCATCTGCATCGACGATGGCGTCGTAGGAGCAGATATCGCCTGCGACAAATTCCTCGATGACATAGGGGACGTCGGGCTTTGACGCGAAGAAATGCCGCAGCTCGTCATGCGTGTCGATGCGGTAAGCGCCCGTCGCATCTGCACCGATATCTGGCTTGACGATGACGGGGTATCCGACAGTATCGAGAAACTCCTCGGCGGCAGAAAGGGTGGTCGCACGGACGAGGCGTGCCGTCGGGATGCCCGCTTTTTGGTAGTATGCCTTCATGGCGGACTTGCTCTTGATGTGCTCCATGTCTGCACTCTGCCAGCCCGTGCGGATGTTGAAGTCCGTGCGCAGACGGGCGTCATTCATGAGCCAGTGCTCATTGTTGGACTCGAGCCAGTCAATGCGTCCGTACTTGAACGTGAAGAAGCCGACGGCGCGCAGCATCTGGTCATAGTCGTCGAGTGCGGGGACAAAGTAGTACTCGGTCAGTGCCTCGCGCATCTCGCGCGTGAGCTGGTCGTAGGGTGTATCGCCGATGCCGAGAACGTTTACCCCCTTTTTCTTCAAGCGGTCACAGAAGTTCCAGTAGACGTGTGGGAACTGCGGAGATACAAAGATGAAATTCATATCATTGCCCTCGTCCAATCACTGAAAAAATTATCATATGATAAGTATAGGCTATCGAATCTTCGACTTTTTGTCAAGTATATATTAGAAAAAGATAAAAGTTATCATGATAAATGAAGGATACTATCTGTTCGGCACGCGAAAGAGGAAGAAGAGAACGTGCGCCGTCCATACAACGCCGATGGCGATGCGTGCGTGCAGGTGATCGGCGAGAAGAAAGGAGATCCCCATGAGTGTAGTGACTGGAAGCATGATGCGGAGTTTTTCCATCGGCGTCATGCCGCGCCGCCCTTGGCGCATGAGAAGCAGTGTTGTGCGGTAGATGCGCGTCGTAGCCAGCCAGTTCTCGAGGCGGCGGGAGCTGCGCGCGAAGCAGTACGCAGCGAGCAGGATGAAGGGAACGGTCGGGAGAATGGGGAGAAATGCCCCGAGAATGCCGAGCCCAAAGCTGAGAAATCCGAGAATAGAGAAAAAGATTTTTTTCAGGATCATGGTGTAGTATCCCTATCAATGAAATGAATTCTCATGAGCAAGAGGATATCATGTGCGCGAGAAAAAGACAACGCAATATTTTGTGGTTTCTTCAATTTGTGCTATAATGAAAAATGTTTTTTTAGCGTATATGCTGGGATGCATGCGCTGGCATTGGAGAGGAATGAGACGAACCGCATGATTCGAATGAAAAATGTCTCGAAGGTATATGAGAATGGTGCTGTGGCACTGGACCATGTGAGCATTGAGATTGTCAAGGGGGAGTTTGTCTTTGTCGTCGGGGTGAGCGGTGCGGGGAAATCCACGTTCATCAAGATGCTGCTTCGTGAGGAGCTGCCGACGGAGGGCGAGCTCTTCGTCAACGGACATGATGTAGTGCACATGGATATGACTGACGTACCGTATCTGCGGCGCGGTCTTGGGGTCATCTTTCAGGACTACCGCCTCCTGTCGGATAAGACGGTCTATGAGAACGTGGCCTTCGCTATGCGTGTTATCGAGGCACCGCGCCAAATGATTCAGCGGCGCGTTAACGCTGTGCTCGACGTCGTCGGACTGCGTGACAAGTACCGCGATTTCCCCTCACAGCTCTCGGGCGGTGAGCAGCAGCGCGTGGCGATTGCCCGCGCTATCGTCAACGATCCTGCAATCCTCATTGCCGATGAGCCAACAGGAAATCTTGACCCGGAGACGAGTTGGGATATTATGGATATTTTCAAGCGCATCAATGCGGCAGGGACGACGATTGTCATGGCAACGCACGATAAGAACATTGTCGATACGATGCAGCGCCGTGTTGTCGCCATTGAGGACGGCAAGATCGTGCGCGATGAGCAGCGCGGGGGGTACGGATATGAAAATTAGGACGGCGGAGTACTATGTGCAGGAGGTTCTGCGCTCCCTGCGCCGCAACAACTGGATGACGTTTGCGGCGGTCGGTACGGTCGCTGTCTCTCTTTTTATCCTAGGCGTATTCCTCATCCTTGCCCTCAATATGAACCGCGCGGCGTCGATGCTCGAGTCGCAGGTGCAGATCAGCGTCTATCTAAAGGACGATCTGAGCGAGGACGCAGAGCAGGATGTCGGTGCCAAGATCAAGGCGCTCCAGGGCATCGAGTCCGTGAAGTACGTCGGACGTGACGAGGCAAAGGAGCGTCTCTCCGAGCGGCTGGGAGAGCAGAAGTATCTGCTCGATGCGCTCGGTGACAAGAACCCGCTGCCGAATGCCTACGAAGTGACTGTGCGTCAGCCGGATATGGTAGAGACGGCGGCAAAGCAGATTGAGCGCATGGGTGGCGTCGAGTCCGCGAAATACGGGCAGGATGTGGTGGAGCATCTCTTTGATATCACGCGTTTGGTGCGTCTCTTCGGCGTTCTCCTGATCCTCCTGCTCGGCGGTGCGACGATCTTTATCATCGCGAATACGATCCGCCTGACGGTCTTTGCGCGGCGGCGCGAAATCGCCATCATGAAGTATGTCGGTGCGACGGATGAGTTCATCCGCTGGCCGTTCGTATTGGAGGGCATTGTGCTTGGCTTCATCGGCGGTGTGATTTCCGCTCTTGTCCTGCGCAGTTTCTACGCAGGCGTCGTCAACAAGGTATACGATACACTGGCGTTCTTCCCGCTCATTCCGCAGTCGCCGTTTATGACGTATGTGGGGATTGTGATCGTCCTGCTCGGCATGGCGATCGGCGCGGCAGGTGCGTGGGTGTCGCTGAAGCGTTTCCTGAAGGTGTAAGCGATGAATGCAGTGACAAAACGTATCCTCTGTGCCTCTCTTGCTGTCTCCGTCCTTACGGCGGGGCAGGGGTGGGCGGCGAGCCTCGAGGAGGAGCGCGACAGCTACGATGCACAGGCAGAGGATCTGGGACGCCAGAGCGATGAGCTGGCGGGAAAGATCAACTCGCTCTCGGAGCAGAAGCGGGTTCTGGATGAGGAAGCAAATGCGGCAATCGCGACGCATAAAGAACGTCGTGCGGAGCTGAACAAGACGCTTGAACGCCTTGAGGAGAACGAGGAGAAGCTCGCTGTCACAGAACGCGAGTATGACCGCAAGAGTGCGGCACTCGGGAAGCGTGTCCGCGATATCTACATCAACGGGCAGATTTCCTATATCGATGTGCTGTTCGGGGCAAAGGACTTCTCCGATTTCCTCACGCGCATGGATCTTCTGAAGCGTGTCATCAAGCAGGATTATGATCTCGTTCATGCCGTGCTTGCCGACCGCGATGCGATGCGTGCGCTCAAGGAGGAGCTGGAGAAGGATCGGGCGGCACAGGAGCCGCTCGAGAAGGAGGCGCGCGAGGCACGTCTCGCGATGGAGGATAAGGTCGAGAAACAGCGTGCAATCATCGAGCAGATGAAGTACGATAAGGCGACCATCGAGCGCAAGCAGGACGAGGCACGCGCGGCGTCAGAGCGCATCACGCGGATGCTGCAGCGCAGCGGTCTGCGCAACCTCCCCGTGCAGGGCTCGGGCGCGATGATCTGGCCGCTGGGCGGACCGATCACGTCGGATTTTGGCTGGCGGGTTCATCCGATCACGGGCGCACAGCGCTTCCACAGCGGCATCGACATCGGCGGCGACTACGGCGATGCAATCTGTGCGGCACAGGCGGGAACAGTGGAGTATGCTGGCTGGATCTCGGGCTATGGCAACGCCGTCATCATCAATCACGGCGGCGGCATATCAACGCTGTATGGACACTGTCAGTCACTGAATGTCAGTGTGGGTGAAAGCGTTTCGCAGGGCGACGTGATCGCCTACTGCGGGTCTACGGGCAACTCGACGGGTCCGCACTGCCACTTTGAGGTACGTGAAAACGGTGAGCCGGTCAATCCGCTGTCGTATTTGTAAGCAGGCGTAACGCCGCTCATCAATGAATTGAAGAGGATATGAGCAAAAAAAAGATTGTTCTGACCGCCATGATCTCGGTTCTGTGCGGCAGTATGTTGACGGTGCTTGCGGCGGGGGTATTCCTGCGCTCGATGGGCATCTATGGCGATGATGTTATCCGTCTGTTCGGCGTGATGAAGTTCATCCAGTCGCGTTACGTGGACGCGCCCGACACCAGTACACTCGTGGATGGTGCCATCGACGGGATGGTTGCCTCTCTCGGCGATCCGCATTCGGTCTATATGCCGCCCGAGATGTTCCGGACGCTGCGTCAGCAGACGGAGGGCTCGTTTGGCGGGATCGGCGTGACGATGGGCTTTAAGGATGGGACGGTAAAGATCATCTCCGTGCTTGACGGAACGCCCGGTGAGGCCGCGGGACTGCGCGCGGGCGATGAGATCCTCGCTGTGGACGGTGTGCCGACGAGCGAGCTGCCGAGCGAGGAGGTCGCGCTCCGTATCCGCGGTGAGGTTGGGACGCAGGTGACACTGCGCATCCTGCATGACGGCGCAGAGCAGGATGTGACGATCACGCGCGATGTGATACAGGTACACTCCGTGCGCGGTGTGATGCTCGACGGGACGACGATCGGCTACATCCGCATCGCTTCATTTGCAGAGCACACGGGCGATGAGTTCGCCGCAGAGATGGCGCGTCTCGGTGAGGCGGGCATGACCTCGTTCATCATCGATCTGCGTGAGAATCCGGGCGGATTGATTACGAGCTGTGTTGCCGTCGCCGAGCAGATTGTACCGGCAGGGCCGATTGTCTCCGTCATCAACCGTGACGGAGATACGGAGGTTTACCGCTCGCATCTCGAAGCACGCAAGTATCCGATTGTTGTGCTCATCGATGAGAACAGTGCGAGCGCATCGGAGATTCTGGCGGGGGCATTGCAGGATACGGGCGCGGCGACCATCATCGGCACGACTTCCTATGGGAAAGGGTCAGTGCAGGCAGTGATGCCGCTCTTCCACGATGATGGGCTGAAACTGACGATTGCCAAGTACATTACGCCGAATGGGCGCTCCATCGACGGCACGGGCATTACACCGGATATTGTCGTCGAGCGTTCGCCGCAGGACACGACGGATGTCCAGTTCGAGGCGGCGAAGAAGTATCTGGAGGAGCATCCGAGTTTTTAATGAAGCACAAATAAATTCATCGTTATCATCTTGACGTATTTTTGCCCGCACTTCGGCGAAAAAGCTGCGTCAATTCGATAGAGTTCATTTTATCTGTGATTCCTTAAGAAAAAACTAACCGTATGCTAAGCTGAATATAGCGCCCTTGCTGTAGCATGGGCGCATTCTTATCGGGATGAAAAGGAATTCCATACGTTGAGGTGGTTATGATGAAGAACAGGCGCCAGCGTGCTCTTGCTGCGCTTCTCGTGGGCACAGTACTGACATTCCCGCTGTCTGCGGATGCGATGCGGCTCAGCCTCGAAGATGCGATCGACACGGCACTTTCGGCGAATACGGGACTGCGCATCACGCGCGAGGGGGAACGCTCGGCCGATGCCACACTGCGTCAGGCACGCGGCAAGAACAGCATCTCGGTCGGAGCGAGCGATAGTCTGCGTACGTCGAAGGCGAGCGACGCGAGTGAGCAGGCGAGCAACGGGATCAGCCTCTCGGCAAGTCTGCCCCTTTACAGCGGCGGAGCGAATGAGGCGCGGATTCGTGCGGGGGAGATCGGTGCACATGCGGCGCGCCTGACAACGGAGCGTGCGCGTGAGGAGCTGAAATACGAGGTGATTGCCGCCTACTGGAACGCGGCAGAGGCAGCGAAGAAGATCGACGTCCAACGCGACAGCGTGGACAAGTACGATGCTCATCTGCGGAATGTCAGCGCACTCTACGAGGCAGGAGCACAGGCCAAAATCGACGTGATCCGTTCCTCGGTGGAGCTGTCGAATGCACGGCAGGAGCTCATCCGTGCCGAGAGCAACTACGAGGTGAACCTCGCGACCCTACGCAATCTGCTCAACATTGACCGATCCGAGCCACTGCAGTTGACGACAGAGGTCACCTACGAGCCATTTGGCACGGCACTGACGGACTGCATTTCCTACGCACAGCGCACGCGGCTTGACCTCGTGGCACAGCGTGAGACGCTGCAGCAGCGCGAGCTGGCGGTTGACATCGCGCGCGCGGGGAAGAAACCGACGGTGAATCTGACCCTCGGCACGGGATTGACGAGCCAGTTTCGTCCGTACAGCGATACGTCCTCTGATGTGTCTGCCTCGGTCGGTGTGAACTGGAACATCTTCGACAGTGGCGTGACGCGCGGTGCCATCGACGCGGCGGAGGCGGAGCGTGACATTGCCCTCTTGAATGTCAAGAAAACAGAGGAGAGCATTGATCTGAATCTGCGGCAGGCGTATCTCAATATGCGAGAGGCGGAGCAGCGCTTTACCTCGACGGGGGATGCCGTGCGTCAGGCAGAGGAGGATTACCGTATCGCCTCGGAACGCTATCGTGCGGGCGAGGGCATACTCCTTGATATTCTTGACGCACAGACGGCCCTCACAACAGCACGGCAGAATGCGCTTAGTGCACGATATGACTATGCGCGTTATCGTGCGCAGGTGGAGAGCCTGATGGGGAAGGAGCTCACAGCAGAGGAGCACAAAGCGGCAGAGGGACTGCCTGCTGTGACGGATGAGGAGCGTACGGCGGCACAGGCGGCTTACGCTGAGGGGACGGATACGGCAGCGAGGGGAGCACAGCCATGAGGAAACGAACGATCATCGGCATCGGTGCTTTGACAATGGCGTTGATTGTCGGCGGCAGTTACTGGTATTACACGCAGAGTGCAGCACAGGAAGCGGCGAAGGCGGTCTCGACCGTCGTTGCCGAGCGCATGAACATCAAGTCCACCGTCGAGGCGACAGGAACGATTCGCCCCGTGGACTCCGTTGAGGTCAGCTCGAAGATCACGGCGCGCATCAGTTCCGTGCTCGTCAAAGAGAACGATACCGTGACGGCGGGGCAGATCGTCGCCACCCTCGACGGCAAAGACTACGAGGCAAAGCGTGATCAGGCACAGTACCGCGTAACGAATACGCGTGCGAAGTACAACCGTATGAGCTATCTCGAGAGCATCGGCGCAAAGTCGAAATCCGATCTTGAGGATGCAGAGTATAACTACGATACGGCGCAGTCCACACTCGAGGAGGCGAACTCCGACGCGAATGAGACGATCATCACCGCACCGATCTCGGGCGTGGTTGTCGGCGAACCGAAGAATGCAGGGACGATGGCGGTGCAGGGCTCGGATAATCCGACGGTCATCATGCGCATTGCAGACCTCTCAAAGAAGCAGATCAAGGCGAAGGTGGACGAGACGGACATCGGCAACATTCGCATCGGCCAAAGCGCGACATTCAGTGTGGATGCCTTTACGGATAAGACATTTTCGGCACGCGTCTCCAAGATCTCGCAGACGGATGTGACAAACAGTTGGGATACGAGCTCGTCGAGTTCTTCCTCCGCCACGTCGAGTGCGAGCGTCATCTACTACTATGTCACACTGGATGTGGATGATCCAGACAATCTGCTCCTCCCGGCGATGACGGCGCGCGTCGTCATCGACACGGCAGATAAGGATAACGCTCTCGTCGTGCCGCTCTCTGTGCTCAAGACAGATGCGGCAGGGCCGTATGTATTCGTGCTGAACGATGACGGGACACAGGAACAGCGGTATGTCGAAACGGGGATCTACAGCGACGAGTATGTCGAGATCCTGTCGGGGCTGAGCGAGGGCGAGCGCATCGTCAACAGCTATACGGCGAAGAAATCGACGAGCAGTACGAAGGATCATGGCGGACCGCCGCCGATGTGATCGGAGGTCATGATGCAAAGCAAAGAGACGAGCACCATTCGCCTGCGCGGCATCCGCAAGGTCTACCGCATCGGCGGTGAGATGCTGGCCGCACTGGACGGCATCGACCTCGATATCCGGCGCGGGGAGTTCGCTGCGCTCATGGGACCTTCCGGCTCGGGCAAATCCACGCTCATGAACATCCTCGGCTGCCTTGACCGTCCCTCGGAGGGATCGTATCGGCTCGATGGCGATGAGGTAGCGGGCCTCGACGACGATGCACTTGCCATGACACGCAACAAGAAGATTGGGTTCGTCTTTCAGAACTTCAACCTGCTGCCGCGCATCTCGGCACTCGACAATGTCGCTCTGCCGCTCGTCTATGCGGGCTGGGGACGGCACGAGCGGACGGAGCGCGCACAGGAGATGCTCGCCGCCGTGGGGCTTGGCGATCGCGGACAGCATCTGCCGAACGAGCTCTCGGGCGGACAGCGGCAGCGCGTCGCCATAGCCCGTGCTCTCGTCAACGATCCGCATATCATCATGGCGGATGAGCCGACGGGCAACCTCGATACGAAGTCCACGACGGAGATCATGGATATCTTTGAGCGAATGCACGAAAAGGGACATACGATCATCCTCGTCACCCATGAACCGGAGATCGCCCTGCGCGCGAGCCGGCAGCTTCTCGTGCGTGATGGGAAGATCACGCGTGATGAGGGGAAGGGGGTCGTGATGGATGTTGTTTAAGGAATGCTTCGGCATGGCGGTGAATGCACTGCTCGCCAACAAGCTGCGCTCCCTCCTCACGATGCTTGGCATCATCATCGGCGTGGGCGCGGTCATCGCGATGGTCTCTATCGGCATGGGCGTGCGCACGAGTGTCTCGGACTCCTTCGCGAGTCTCGGGTCGAATATGCTCATCGTCATGCCGGGCTCGTCCAATCAGGGCGGTGTGCGCGGCAAGGCGGGCACGCGAAAGTCTCTGAAATACGACGATGCGAAGGCGATTCGGAGCAAGATCAAAGGCATTGACTATGTATCGCCCACCGTCTCGAGCTCCTATCAGGTCGTGAACGGCAACCTCAACTGGAATACGCAGGTGGAGGGAGTCACCCCGGAACTGATGCAGATCCGTTCGCTGAAGGTGGAGAATGGGACATTCATCACGACGAGTGATATGCAGAAACGCAGTCGTATCGCCGTGATTGGTCCGACGGTTGCGTCCAATCTCTTTGGCACGGAGAATCCTGTCGGAAAGAATATCCGCATCAACAATCAGCCGTTCAAGGTCATCGGCATTACGGCGAGCAAGGGGCAGTCCATCGGACAGGATCAGGATGATGTGATCTACATCCCCCTGACGACGGCGCAGGAGCGCATGCTTGCCATTACGTATGTGCACTCCATCAACATACAGGTTTCCTCGCCTGATAAAATGGATGAGGTACAGGCGGACATTGAGACACTCCTGCGTCAGCGGCATCACATCCGCACGGGTGCGGAGGATGACTTCAACGTCCGCAACATGACCAGCCTCATGGAGAGCTTTACCGAAAACACGAATATGCTGACGCTCCTCCTCGGCTCGATCGCGGGCATCTCGCTGCTCGTCGGCGGCATCGGCATCATGAACATCATGATGGTCTCCGTCACGGAGCGCACACGCGAGATCGGCATCCGCAAGGCACTTGGCGCTACCTCGTCAAACGTCCTCATGCAGTTCATGATTGAGTCCATGGTCATCGGAATCGTCGGCGGCGTAATCGGCATTACGCTCGGCATTTCTCTCTCGAAGCTCATTGGCAGCTTTGGTGAACTCAAGACCTCCATTGAGATACTGCCGATCCTCGTCTCCTTTTCCTTTGCTGTTGGGATCGGTCTCTTCTTCGGCATCTATCCTGCCCGCAAAGCTGCCCGCCTTGACCCGATCGATGCACTGCGGTATGAGTGAATCCATACAATACAAAAGCGACTGCTGTACGAAGGGGAACTACGTACAGCAGTCGCTTTTCTACGGAAATTATTTATTGATAATCAGCGCCATAAAGACGAGATCCTCGGTTTCGGAGGCGTTGGCGATGGCATGTATCTCGCCGTCGCCGCAGAACGTCGTCGTGCCGGGACCAATCTCGATCTCCTTGCCATTATCGTTGTAGCGGGCACGCCCCGAGAGAATGTGATACGTCTCCGTATTGCCCTCGTGCTTGTGTGCGCCCATCGACGCATGGGGCGGGATCGTCACACGCGCGAACATGGCGCACTTGCCGTCCAGTTCCTTCGGCGTGAGGAGCTTCTGAATGTGGATCGTACCGTTGCCGCCAAAGCGCTTCTCGGCATCAATGTGCTCGGATGCGATGATTGCCATAAGTGAATCTCTCCTTTGTCATTACACATAAAATTTGATACAATGAACGATAAAGCACGCAGAAGAACGTGCTATATTCTAAATATTCGCGGTGGAGGCGTGTTTTCCTTTTTATGATTTACATTTTAAAATTTGGGGCGGCGTGGATTTTGCCGCCGGGGATCTTTATTCTCGCGATGATTGGAATCGCCGTCTATTTATGGAAAAAACGAAATCAACATCGTGCAGCGGGGCTGCTTGCCGCCCTTTCACTTGTGCTCTATCTGGCTTCCATCGGTGCTGTATCGGATCGCCTGATGGGGGAGCTCGAGCGGACGTATCCCGTGCCCGAGGCGCCGCAGGGCGATGTCATCATCATGCTCGGCGGCGGAGCAATCGCAGATGTGCAGGATGTGGACGGCATGGGGATGCTCGCGCAGAGCCCGTCCTCGCGCCTTCTCGCGGTGTATCGCCTTCATCTGCGCACACATCTGCCGATCCTGCTCTCGGGCGGGCAGGTGTTCAGTGATACGGGTTCTGAGGCAGAGATTGCGCGGCGCGTCCTGCGCTCACTCAATGTGCCGGATGATATGATCTATGTGGAGACGCGCAGCCTCACGACGGGGCAGAACGCACGCTATACAGCGGAGATCCTGCAGCGTGAGGGCTTTGTGCACCCGATTCTCGTGACCTCGGCGTTCCACCTGCCGCGCGCCGTGCTCAACTTTGAAAAACAGGGCATCACGGTGACCCCGTACCCCACGGACTTCTGGGTGAGCGGTGGTCCGCAGCTATATCTCATCAAGTTTGCGCCAAACGCAGGGGTGCTCTATACGAATACTGTGTACTTTCAAGAGAAACTGCGTACCATTGTGACGAGGTATCTCGAATGACGAAGAATATGACGGCGGGTGACCCCGCACGGCTGATCTTTTTCTTTGCGCTGCCTCTGATTGCAGGAAATATGATGCAGCAGCTCTATTCCTTTGTCGATACGCTCATCGTCGGGCGATTCCTTGGGGTGAATGCACTTGCCGCCGTTGGCTGTACGGGCAGTCTCATGTTCCTCGCGCTCGGCTTCATTATGGGATTCTGCACGGGGATCACCATCTATACGGGACAGCGGTTCGGCGCGGACGATGCGGCGGGCGTGCGCTGCAGTGCGGCGACGTGTATCCTGCTCGGCATATTGACAGCGCTTCTCCTGACCGCATTCGTCCTGCCGCTGACACGGACACTGCTCATTCTTATGGAGACCCCGCCTGAGATTCTAGACGGGGCGGTGGACTTTCTCTCCATTATCTTTGCGGGGCTGATGGTATTTCTTTTGCTCTATTTGCAGAACTGTCTTATCCGTGCCCTTGGGGACAGTACGACACCGACAGTCATTCTGGGCATTACCCTTGCCATCAATGTCGTTTTTGAGCCGATTGCCATTCTGTTGCTGGATTTGGGCATCCGAGGCGCGGCGGGTGCGACGGTCGCTGCACAGGCGATCGGCATGCTTGTTTTTTTCCGCTACATACGGCGGCGCATCCCTGCACTCTGCCCCGCGTGGCAGGATTGGAAGCCCAATGTCTCGCTCCTCGCTGCGCATCTGCGGCTGGGGCTTCCGATGGGGCTGCAGTCCTCCGTGATTGCCCTTGGTGCCATCATCCTCCAAGTTGCCCTCAACAACCTCGGCGCACTGCCCGTGGCGGCATACGCGGCAACACAGAAGATCGACGCCGTCGCCGTCATGCCCATGCTCTCCTTTGGCTATGCCATGGCGGCGTATACGGCACAGAACTACGGCGCACAGCAGTATGTGCGCATCCGTGCGGGTGTGCACGCCTGTCTCAAGATGTCTGCCGCCTTTGCCGTCGCCATCGGTATTCTGCTTATCGTCTTTGGGACGCATCTGCTCGCACTCTTTGTCGGCGCAGATGCACAGGGGGCAGAGGAGGTCATTGCCTATGGGCAGACCTTCCTCACTGTCAACGGTTCGACGTACATTATTCTCGCCGTCCTGCTCGTCTACCGCAACGTCCTGCAGGGGCTCGGGCAGAGCGTTGTCCCGACGATCGCGGGGGCGATGGAGCTTGTCATGCGTGCCGGTGCGGCGATCTTCCTCTGCGCCCATCTCGGCTTTCTCGGCGCGTGTCTCGCCAATCCCCTCGCATGGATCGGTGCTGGTATTCCCGTCGCGATCGCGTACTTCTGGACGGAGAAGACGCTGCGAAGCACATAAGAGTAAAAGAATGGGACAGGTGCAGGAGTTCTTTCTGCATCTGTCCCATTCGTTTGCTCTTAATTTTTATAGTACCTCGCGCAGAATCCATGGGATAAGCGGTGTGCGGCAGGGCGGTGCGATGCGGTCTGCCGCCTCCTTTGCCACGTCGGCTGCGTCCTCGGGGGCGATGCCGATGTCTGCCATACGTAAAAGTTCAACGTCGTTTTCGTAATCACCGCAGGCAATGATGCGGCGTCCCGCATACTGCGGCATCGTCCGCAGCACCTCTGCCATCGCGCCTTTACTCGTACCGGGCGGGACAAATTCGAGGTAGTTCGCCTCCGAGTAGAACGATGTGGAGCATTTGTCGATGCCAAGTTCCTTTGCGAGCCGCTCGACAAATTTGAGATTGATGGGGGCGTCGCAGATGAAGAACTTGAGCCATGCCTCGTCTTCCACGGCACGGAGTTCCGTATGGTTGACGTTGTAGAACTCATTCGTGAGGCGCGGGTCATCATTGGCCTCGGGGCTGATGATGTGGCAGTGTCCCTCCGTGTAGACTTCGACGCAGGCACGCGGAAACTGGTAGAGGATGCGCGCGGCGAACGTGCGCCAGAGGTCGCCGTCCAAGGTGCGTACCTCGAGTACATGATTTTTCGTCAGATCTTTCAGCATTGCACCATTGAAAAAGATGCTCGGGGCGTTGACCATAATGCCGTCCAAATAGGGGCGTGCTGCCTCGGGGGTACGTCCTGTCGCAGCGGCAAAGGCACCCCCTGCTGCTGTAAATGCGTTGAGCGCCGTGCGATTTTCGAGGGCGATTGCTTCATGGCGCGGGATCAGTGTCCCATCGAGGTCGCTGATGAGGAGGATGTCGTCATATCGTTTTTCGCTCATACTGCACCGATGTCTTTTAGATAGTTTTTCATCATCGCACGCCCATCAGGCGTAAGAATGGATTCGGGATGGAACTGGATGCCCTCGATGGGGAAGGTCTTGTGGCGTACGCCCATGATGGTGCCGTTATCCAGCTGACTCGTCACCTCCAGCACATCGGGCAGGCTTTCACGCTCGATAATGAGAGAGTGGTAGCGGGCGACTTGCGTATGTTCAGGAATACCTTGATAGAGCCCTGTGCCGCAGTGGCAGATGGGAGATGCCTTGCCGTGGACGATTTCTCCCGCACGGACGATGCGTCCGCCGAAGACCTCGCCGATGGCCTGATGTCCGAGACAGATGCCGAGAATCGGGATCTCGCCGCCGAGCTGACGAATGACCTCCTCGGAGATGCCCGCGTCCTGCGGAATACCCGGACCAGGCGATATGATGACGCCGCGGTAGTCTTTCGCGCGAATCTCATCGATGGAAATTTTGTCGCTGCGGACGACCTCGACCTGCGCGCCGATGTCGCTGAACAGCTGATAGATGTTATAGGTAAAGGAGTCGTAGTTATCAAGCAAAAGCAGCATTGTTCTCGACCTCCTCTACCACCTCGAAGAGAGCCTTTGCCTTCTGCAGGATCTCGAGGTATTCCTTTTCGGGCACGGAATCCTTGACAATGCCGGCCCCCGCCTGGATGATTGCCGTATCGTCGTGTTCAATGCACATGGTGCGCAGGGTGATGCACATATCCATATTGCCCCGGAAGTCCACGTAGCCGACCGTTCCTGCGTAAAAGCCGCGTTCCTGCGGCTCGAGCTCGTGGATGATCTCCATGGCGCGCAGCTTCGGCGCACCACTGACCGTGCCGGCAGGGAATGTGGCACGCAGGACGTCCATGGGTGCGTAATGCGGGGCGATTTCACCGACGACACTGCTCACCATGTGGGAGACGTGGGAGAACCGTTCGACCGCCATCAGCTTTGGCACGCGCACCGTGCCCGGGACGCTGATGCGGCCGAGGTCGTTGCGTGCGAGGTCGACGAGCATGGCGTGCTCGGCACATTCCTTTTCGTCTGCACGCAGATCAGCAGCGAGACGCGCATCCTCCTCGTCGCTTGCACCGCGTTTTCGCGTTCCTGCGATGGGGTAGGTATAGACAGTGCTGCCCGCCACCTTGATCAGCATCTCAGGGGATGCTCCGACGAGTTTAACTGCGCCGAAGTTGTAGTAGAACATATAGGGGGAAGGGTTGACCTGCCGCAGCCGTCGATAGAAGAGGAACGGCGGGCGCGTGATCTTGGCACGGAAGCGGAAGGAGGGCACTGCCTGAAAGATGTCGCCGGCATAGATATGCTCCTTGACCGCTTTGACCGTCTCCAGAAACTCCGTCGGTGCCGTCCCATAGCGTGACATAAAGTCAATGGGCGCTGACCGTTTGCTCGGCGGTGCTGTGGGCAGGGTACAGGGGGCGGCAAGACGGCTGCGCATGGCAGAGAGGCGGTCGGCAATCACGTCATACAGATCGCCCGCATCATCCCCCTCCTTGATGTCGGCAAGGTAATGCAGACGTGCACTGTTGCGCAGAGCATCGTAGACGACGAGATAGCGGCACATCATGAATTGTCCGAGCAGATGCTCACCGCCGAGATGAACGCCGCGTACGCGGTCAAATGTCGCAGCCATTTCGTATGAAAAGTAGCCTGCCAGTCCGCCGTGGACGAGCGGCAGCTGTTCCTTGTCCTCCGCAGGGGTAAAGTGCGCCGCGTATTTCTTCATCGTATCATGCGGTGCACCCGAGATGCTCTTCATCAGGCCGTTTTCGTTGATGAGCAGCTTGTCAGCAAAGACCTGCACGCGCACGAATGGCTCGCCGCCGATGAAGGAGTAGCGCCCGAACTGCTGCTGTGTCGTATCGACGGACTCCATGATGTAGCCTTTTTTTTCGCCGACCAGCTTATAGTAGATGGAGACGGGCGTGTCGAGATCCATCGTCAGCTCCGTGGAGACGGTGACGAGATTTGCTGTTTTTGCCGCTCTGATAAAATCCTCTTTTGTATGGCTCAGCTTCATTGATTGATCTCCGTGACGACCTCGCGCTCCTTACGTCCGAGAATCCAGCCGAGCACCTTCAGCTCTGCGTAGAGCATCTGCTGCTGCTCGCGGTTGTTCTCGCGGCTGTGTTTTAGCTGCTTGTACTGCTTGCGGCCGAGATTATAGCGTGCGAGGATCTCCGCCTCACTGCGCATTTTGTGGCGTCCGCCTGCATGCATCCGCACCAGTTCCTCCACATCAGCATCGGTGTAGGTGGGGGGCGCGGGGGGCTTTGCCATCTGACGGACGAGGTCAGTGATCTCGTGATCGTTCATGCTCATGGCACTCTTCCTTTCTTCTTGGGGAAATACGGGCGTTCTTGGCGGTTACACGTTGGCTTCGCGCGCTTTCAGGTACCGGATCATGGCGTCGGCGGTATGTTTCGCCTCCTTGACGACCTGCACGACATTCCATGGGCCGAACACAACGTCGCCCGCCGAGAATACACCGTCGCGGCCGGTCATGCCGTCCTCATCGACAATGACCAGTCCTTTTTCGTTGAGCTTGATGCCGGTCGTCGAACGTACAATTTTATCCTTCGCTGCCTGACTTGCCGCAATCACTGTGCTGTCGGCAGGGATGAGATATGGCTCCCCCTCGCTGATAAGCTTCTGGTTCTCATCAAAGACGCGGTCGTACATCATGGGACCCTCGGGGGTGACGGAGTGAATGCCCTTTGCATACTGGATCTCACAGCCGTCCATGAGTGCGTATTCCAGCTCGCGTTCACTCGCGGAGATGCCGTTGCGCCGTGCGTAGATCGTGACATAGCGGCTCCCCTTGCGGATTGCTGTACGCGCAACATCCATCGCGGAGTTGCCCGAGCCGATGACAGCGACGCGGTCGCCAAGATGGTATACGTCGGGGTTTTGGAGATAGTTGACGGCAAAGTGGCAGTTGCCGAGCGTCTCGCCATGAATGCCGAGACTCTTGGCGCGCCATGCGCCTGTGCCCATAAAGATTGCCTCATAGCCGTCGCGGAAGAGGTCATCCACGCTGATTGCACCGCCGATGGTTGTATTCGGGCGGATGTGGATGCCGAGCGTCAGGAGCTTCTCGGCATAGCGGTCAATCGTCGAGGGCGGCAGGCGAAAATCCGGAATGCCGTAGCGCAGCATGCCGCCGATTTTCTGCATCCGCTCGAAGATGGTGACACCGTATCCCTCCTGTGCCAGCTTGACCGCGACAACAATGCCTGCAGGTCCTGCCCCGATGACAGCGACATTGTGTCCGTTGTAGGACTTGCGTGCGAGGACAAGCTTATCGAGATAGGTATCCGAAATGTAGTGCTCGATGCTCGAGATCTGAATGGGCGCGCCGCGCCGTCCCTGAATGCAGTGCCCTTCACACTGGGCATCATGATCGCAGACCAGGGAGCAGAACACACTCATGGGGTTGTTGTCGTAGAGCATCGCACCCGCCTCGTTGATCTTCCCGTCGAGGAAGAGGCGGATCATCTCAGGAACATTCGTCTGCACGGGGCAGCCCTGTAGGCGGCACAGCGGCTTTTTGCACTGAAGGCAGCGCCGCGACTCGTTAATGACGTGAACAGCCATATAGCTAATCCTTTCGTTTCGTCGTATCGCTTCTTAAAAGGGAAAATACACGAGCACATTATAACACAACTCGCTCACTCTGTCATAGTAAGCCGAAAAGAAACCATTTTTTCCGTAATAGGAGCACTTTGCCTCTGAAAAATGTTTGCAAAGGATTAAAGCTCGTGGTAATATTTCTATAGCGGGGTTATGAATGGGGGGGGGTCATTATGCAATTCAAATCAATTCGAACAAAGTTTTTAGTATCTATCTTGCCTGTGATGCTCATCGGATTTTTTGTGTTCTTCGGCATCAGCTACAAGATGGCGAGCGATATGCTCGTGGCGGATGCGGATACGATCGGCAAGGGCGTCGGCAAGCAGGCAGCGCTTGAGGTGCAGCGTCTCTTTGATACGAATGAAGCGTACCTTAAGATCGCGGCAAAGAGCGATGCTATGGTTCATGGTGACCGGGAAGCAAAGATTCGAGCACTGCAGGATGTAAAGCAGCATACAGAAGTGTTTTCGAATCTCGCCTATACCGATGTCAACGGGATCGGCTTCGATTCCGACGGCAATGATTTGGACCGTTCCAGCCGTGCCTATCTTCCTCAAGTGGTGCAGTCGGGCAAGACGATTGTCTCTGAGCCGGTGATTTCAGATGTTACCGGTAAGGTTGTCAGCGTGATTGCTGTTCCTGTCATAGAAAACGGAGTCGTTACCGGTGTAGTTGGCGGCTCAATTGGGCTCTCACATTTTGATGAAACCCTGTCGAAGATGGCGACGTACCACACAGGGCAGCTCGTTGTCATGGATGAGACGGGGCTTGTCATCATTCATCCGAACGAGCCGGCGCAGGTCGGCAAGCTCGATTTCAGCAAGGAAGTATCGAGTGTTAAGATCTCGACGAGCCTTGTGGATGCCTTCAAATCTGTGATCGACAAGGATGAACCCGCGCTCGCGCACTATGAGCGCGAGTCAGGCGAGGAGATGACGGGCACGCTTGTGCCGATTCACCTCGACGGACGGCGCTGGGTCATTATGTCGGAGGCGTCCGACAGTGAGATCCTTGCAGATGCCCATACGCTGCTGATGGTGCTCGCGGGACTGACGGTCGTTATCCTCCTCGCCATCTCGGTGATTATTTTCTTCATTTCGAACAGTTTCGCAGCAAACGTTCAGAAGGCGGTACACGTCTGCGAGGTTATCAACAGCGGGGATCTGCGCGAAACGCCAAAGACAATTACCTCACAGGATGAGTTGGGGCAGCTCTCGGACGGCTTGGTCAAGATGCGCCATACACTCAATACGCTGATTCAGCGGATTCAGTCCAATGCGGCGGAACTTTCGACATCAGCAGAGGGCCTTACCGATGCTTCTCAGCAGTCTGCAGAGGCATCCAATCATGTTGCCATGTCGATCACCGAGATCGCAGAAGGCGTAGAGCGTCAGTCGGAGGCTTCCTCCTCTGTCGCAAATGCCACGGCGTCCATTTCAAGCCATGCGGAAAAGATGTCGAAACAGGTCGGAACAGTCGCGGAGGTGACGAACAATACGGTAGAACGCGTCCGCGAGGGACGTCGCTCCATCGACGAGGTCGTCAAGTATATGGAGCAGATCAAGACCGGCTCGGAGACCGTGGATGCCGCAATCTCTGCGCTTGGCAAGAGTTCGGAGGAAATCAGCCACAGCGTCGAGGTCATCGGCAGCATTGCCGAGCAGACGAATCTGCTTGCTTTAAACGCTGCGATTGAGGCGGCTCGTGCAGGTGAGCACGGGCGCGGATTTGCCGTTGTTGCCGAAGAGGTCAGAAAGCTCGCCGAAGAGTCCGGTGAATTCTCGAAGAAGATCTCTGAGACGATGCAGTCCGTGCAGGCAGATATGGAACGTGCCATCGATGCAGGAAAGCACGGAGATGAGTACGTCGGGCATGGTCTGGACTCAGTCCGTACGGCGGATGAGGTGTTCCAGTCGATTGCAGAGTCAATTCAGCAGCTCGGCGACGGCGTGAAGGATATCACTGCAGGCATCCGAAAGATGGAGGATGAGACGCAGACGGTACGTGCACAGATCGAGGAGATCCAGAAGGTCAGCACAGCGAATGCGGACGGCGCACAGAACGTATCGGCGGCGACGGAGGAACAGTCTGCCTCGATGCAGGAGATTGCGGCATCGACGCGCCGCCTCTCGGGGCTTGCAGACGAGCTTGCGGATGAGACGAAGAAGTTCAAGCTCTGAGAAGTACGGATAGAGTGAAGCGGTCCGTACTTCCTTAAAACGTAAAGCTTCAATGAGGGTCGCTGCTCTTGCAGTGACCCTTTTCCTGTTGTATGATAGAAACATCGATGAAGGAGGCGTTTTCATGGGAAAAGCGATGATTATCGGTGCGGGCGGCGTGGCGAGCGTTGCCGTGCATAAATGCTGTCAGAATCCCGAGGTGTTTGAGGAGATCCTCATCGCCTCGCGTACGAAGTCAAAATGTGATGCGCTGAAGGCGAAACTGGACGGCGGCAAAACGAAGATTCGCACCGCTGCCGCAGATGCAGACGATGTACCTGCTCTGACGGCACTCATCAAGGATTTTCAGCCCGACGTCGTGCTGAACCTGGCACTCCCGTATCAGGATCTGCACATCATGGATGCGTGTCTTGCGGCGGGGGTTCACTATGTGGATACGGCGAACTACGAGCCAGAGGATACGGCGAAGTTTGAGTACAGCTGGCAGTGGGCGTATGCTGACCGCTTCCGTGCGGCAGGGCTGACGGCTCTCCTCGGCTCGGGGTTTGACCCCGGTGTGACGGGTGTCTTCAGCGCCTATGCGATGAAGCATGAATTCGACGAGATCAACTACATCGACATCCTCGACTGCAACGGAGGCGACCATGGCTATCCCTTTGCAACGAATTTCAACCCGGAGATCAACATTCGAGAGGTGTCGGCAAACGGCAGCTATTGGGAGGACGGCGCGTGGGTCGAAACGAAGCCGATGGAGATCAAGCGTGTCTATGACTTCGCCGAGGTCGGCAAAAAGGATATGTACCTCCTTCACCACGAGGAGCTGGAGTCTCTCGCGAAGAACATCAAGGGGATCAAGCGCATCCGCTTCTTTATGACGTTCGGCGAGAGTTATCTGACGCATTTGCGCTGCCTCGAGAATGTCGGCATGACCTCGATCGAGCCGATTGACTTTGAGGGAAAGAAGATCATCCCGCTCCAGTTCCTGAAGGCAGTGCTGCCAGATCCCGCGAGCCTTGGGCCGCGGACGAAGGGCAAGACGAACATCGGCTGCATCTTCCGTGGGAAGAAGGACGGTGCAGAGAAGAACTACTATCTTTACAATGTCTGCGACCATGAGAAATGTTACGCCGAGGTCGGCTCGCAGGCGGTCGCCTATACCACGGGCGTACCTGCGATGATCGGTGCAATGATGGTCATGACAGGAAAGTGGCGCAAACCCGGCGTCTTTAATGTCGAGGAGTTCGACCCGGATCCGTTCATGGATGCGCTGAATCGGTGGGGGCTGCCGTGGCAGGAGAGCCATGACCCCGTGCTGGTGGACTGATGGCGGCGAATGCATGGCGTGCGGAGTGGAATGAGGTTCCCACGCCGTCCTATCTCGTCTATGAGGAGCTCTTGGAGAAGAACCTCAAAGTCCTTGCCGAGGTCGCAGAGGATACGGGAGCAACGATTCTCCTCGCACAAAAGTGCTTCTCCATGTATCACTACTATCCGCTGATTGGGCGCTATCTGGCAGGGACGACAGCGAGCGGCATCTATGAAGCGCGTCTCTCGCAGGAGGAGATGGGCAAAGAAAACCACGTTTTTAAGCCCGCCTATGAGGATGAGGAGATCGAGCAGCTCGCGTCGATCTGCGATCATATCATCTTTAACTCATTTTCCCAGTGGGAACGGTTCGGCACAGCGGCACGTCTGCACGGTGTATCCTGCGGGATGCGCATCAACCCCGAGTGCTCGACGCAGGATCATGCCATCTACGATCCGTGTGCACCGGGGTCACGCCTCGGCGTAAAGACTGCGGACTTTCGCGAGGATCTCCTCGCGGGGCTCGACGGCCTGCACTTTCATACACTCTGTGAGCAGGGGGCGGATGCGCTTGAAGAGACGCTTGATGCCGTAGAGGAAAAGTTCGGGAAGTACCTCCATGGGATGAAGTGGCTGAACTTCGGCGGAGGTCACCATATCACGCGTGTGGGCTATGATATTTCCCTGATCAAGAAGCTGATCCGCCGCGTACAGGAAAAATATCATGTGGCGGTTTATCTCGAACCGGGCGAGGCGGTTGCGCTGAATGCGGGATTTCTCGTCTCTGAGGTACTCGACGTACAGGCGGGCGGGAACGTGATCCTGAATACTTCCGCCGCCTGCCACATGCCGGATGTCATCGAGATGCCCTACCGCCCGCCTGTCGTCGGCGCGGGCGAAGCGGGGGAGAAGGCGCATACGTACACGCTGGCAGGTCCAACCTGTCTGGCGGGCGACACGATAGGGACCTACTCGTTTGACACACCGCTGCGCATCGGCGACCGTGTCGTATTCGGCGATATGGCGATCTATACGATGGTGAAGAACAATACGTTCAACGGGATGCCGCTGCCGCATATCATTGCCGTCTCTCCGCAGGGAGAATGGGAGACGGTACGTACATTCGGCTATGATGATTTTAAGATGAGACTTTGACCAAAGGGGAGAACTGCTGTGAGGGCAGATTCTCTCCTTTTGAATAGATATTGCCTATGACAAACTAACTTGTGTTTATTTCTGCGCCGCCTTATAATATTCCCATAGAAGGGAGCAGATCGTATGAAAGAGAACGCGGAACTGAGCCGCAGAAACTTTCTCAAAGGGAGCGCACTTGCATTGGGAGGACTCGTCGCTGCGCCGACACTGCTGACGGGCTGCGCCGCGAATCCCGACGATCACCTCATCCCACCCAAGGCACCGGAAGGAGCACCGCCGCCGCCCGCATGGCTTGGAACAGCACCGGAGATCCCAGCGGAGAAAATCAGCGATACGTACAGTGCGGACATTGTCATCGTCGGCGCAGGACTTGCAGGCCTGACGGCGGCGCGCGCAGCATCGGAGCACGGGGCGTCTGTTCTTGTCATGGAGCGGGCGAGTACATGGCAGTGCCGCAGCGGACAGTTCGGCACGATCGGCAACCGTTATCAGCGGGAGCTGGGCATCAGCTTTGACAAGAACGCCGCCATCCTCGAAAATATGAAGCAGATGGGCTACCGTGCTGATCAGCGCATGTGGAACTACTGGGCGGAGCACAGCGGCGAGGACTTTGACTGGATGCTCGACCTCGCGCCTGCCGTCCACGTGATGAAAGAGACGGATACAGAGCTCGACCGCACGAAGATCAACCTGCAGATGATGCACTATCCGCTCCCGTCGGGGTACAATCGCAGCGAGGAGAATAGCCCAACCTATCCGACCGTCATGACGCTCCTGCCGAGTCAGGAGCCGCTGCTGACGCTGGTCTATGAGAAATGCCTCGCGCAGGGCTGCAAGTTCATCTATGCAACGCGTGCCAAGAAGCTCGTCCGTGAAGAGGATGGCGGACGCGTGATGGCGGTGATCGGCGAGGACATTCATGGGAAGATCGTCCAGTGTACGGCACGCAAAGCCGTGATTCTGGCGACAGGGGACTACGGCAACAACAAGGAAATGATGGCGTATTTTGTTCCATGGGCAGTCGATTATCTGAACGTATTCCCGAATCGCGACGCATGGGATACGCCGACGAATACGGGCGATGGGCATCGGATGGCGGCATGGGTCGGCGGCAAGATCGAGGACGGTCCTCACGCGCCGATGATCCATACGCTCGGCGGTCCGCTCGGTGTCGATGCCTATCTCCTGCTCAACGACGACGGACAGCGGTTCGTCAACGAGGACATTGGCGGCCAGCAGCTCTCCTGCGCCATTTATCGTCAGCGCGGCAGCTACGCATGGCAGATCTTTGATGACAACTGGCCGGAGCAGCTGGGCGCGATGGGCGTTTCCCACGGGAGCGTAAACCACTGCGTCTCTGCCGCCGAGAACCCGAAACTCCCGCCGGACTGCCAGTGGTCGCTCGGACGGACGTCCTATACCTCGCGCGAAGATCTGGATAAGACGCCGGGACTCATCAAGGCGGGCAGCATCGAGGAACTCGCGGCGGCACTCGCGCCGGACCGCCCTGCCGTACAGCGTACGATACTGGCGGAGATCGCACGCTATAACGAGCTTGCCAATGCGCATCAGGATCGGTATTTCGGTAAGGCAGCGAAGCGCCTCTTTCCCCTTGAGAAGCCGCCGTTCTATGCGGGCAAGATGCTTGGCGGCGCACTCCTCGTCAACATGGGCGGGCTGACGGTGAACCCTGAGGACGGCAACGTACTGGATGCAGAGTACCACGGCATCCCCGGACTCTATGCCGTCGGCAATACGCAGGGCGGCCGCTTTGTGGGAGACTACCCCGTTGTGACGGCAGGCGTCAGTCATGCCTTTGCACTCGTCTATGGGCGGCTGGTCGGCAATGTTACGGCACAGCTCTGAGAAAGGCGGGACAATGAAGATGTTTCAGAAATTCAAAGAGCCGCGTACTCTATTGGTGCTCGTGATCGTACTCGCAGCGTGCGGCTTCGGCGGACTCGCCATCCTCTCACAGGTCAGTGCGAACCCTGCCTTCTGCGTAAGCTGTCACAATATGCAGCCCGAGTACGACAGTTATGCGCAGGGGAATCTGCTCGCGAAGCAGCATGCAGATGCAGGCGTAACCTGTCACGACTGTCATGAGCCGACGCTGCTCCAGCAGATGAATGAGGGCTGGCTCTTCGTAACGGGGAACTATGAGGACCCCATGCCGAAGTACGGCTATACGAATGAGCAGTGTCTCTCCTGCCACACCTTTGAGGGGATCAAACAGGCGACGGCACGCTATGGCAAGGAAAACCCGCATGATCCCGTCCATCTGGCGGACAATGAGAATCCGCAGAACTGCGCGGACTGCCATTCAATGCATCATCCGCAGTCGGCAAAGAAATGTACGGCCTGTCATCCTGTGAGCTGGAAACTGGATTCCAGTTGGGAGAAATAGGGGAGAAGGCAAAGTACCTTGAGAATATCCATGTAAACAAAAATAATTATTAAAAAGTATAAATTTCTATTGACATGGAAAATCTTCCGTGCTATGATGTGACCATCAAAAGAACAACGATGGTCGTGCAAATGATAGACGGCCATTTCCATCAACAAAGGAGGATATTCATGTCACTCATTAACAAGGAAATCAGCGATTTTAAAGCAGATGCTTTCCAGAAGAAGGCAGGCGCACAGGGCGAGTTCACGCAGTACACAAAGGCGGATCTCAAGGGTAAGTGGAGCGTGTTCTTCTTCTATCCTGCAGACTTCACGTTTGTCTGCCCGACGGAGCTTGCGGATCTGCAGGACGAGTATGCAGCGTTCCAGAAGCTTGGCTGCGAGATCTTCGGTGTCTCCTGCGACTCCCACTTCGTCCACAAGGCATGGCATGAGAGCTCCGAGCTCGTCGGCAAGATCACCTATCCGATGCTCGCTGACCCGACGGCAAAGCTTGCACGCGACTTCGACGTCTACATCGAGGATGACGGGCGCGCTGAGCGCGGCACGTTTGTCGTGAACCCCGAGGGCAAGATCGTCTCCTATGAGGTAAGTGCGGGCAACGTCGGACGCAACGCGAAGGAGCTCCTGCGCAAGGTGCAGGCACTGCAGTTCGTCGCAGAGCATGGCGATGAGGTCTGCCCCGCACGTTGGAAGCCGGGTGAAAAGACACTGAAGCCCAGCTTTGATCTTGTTGGCAAACTCTAAGCGTATGGAGTGGGGCACTTCGCGAGAGCGCTCGTGAGGTGCTTTTTCCTATGAGGCGGAAAAGAGGCGGTTTTGTGGATACAATATATGATGCCGTGATTGTCGGCGGCGGTCCCGCAGGACTGTCTGCCGCGATCTATCTGGCGCGCGCGAAGTGCAAGGTGCTTGTCATCGAAAAGGAGAAGATCGGCGGGCAGATCACCATCACTGCCGACGTGGTCAACTATCCCGGGACAGGACGTGTGAGCGGCACCGAGCTTGCAGCGCAGATGGAACATCAGGCGCGCGGCTTCGGGGCGGAGTTCGTCAGTGCCGAGGTCACGGGACTGAAGCTGGATCAGGACATCAAGGAAATAGAGACGACCGCCGGTGCCGTACAGGCGCTGAGCGTGATTCTCGCGACGGGCGCGAATCCGCGCCGGATTGGCTTTTCCGGTGAGGAGGAGTTCCGTGGGCGCGGCGTCGCCTACTGTGCGACCTGCGACGCAGAGTTCTTCACGGGGATGGATATCTTCGTTATCGGCGGCGGTCTTTCCGCCGTCGAGGAGAGCATCTTTCTGTCCCGTTACGGGCGTTCGGTCACGATTCTTGTACGCGGCGATAAATTCCGAGCACCGCAGACGACAGTGGATGCGCTCGCGGATTACGAGAACATCAGCGTGCGTTTCAATACCGTGGTGGAGCGTGTCGGCGGCGATGCAATGATCTCCTATGCAGATTTTCGCAACAATGCGACAGGTGAAGTCGAGCATCACATGGCGGAAGAGGGCGAGACCTTTGGCGTCTTTGTCTTTGCCGGCTACGTACCGAATACGGAGCTGTTTCGTGGACGGATCGATCTCAATGAGCAAAACTACATCATCACGAACGAGGACAAGGAGACGAATATCAAGGGCGTCTTTGCCGCCGGCGATGTCTGCATCAAGTCTCTGCGTCAGGTGGTGACGGCGGTCTCTGACGGTGCTGTCAGTGCCGTCTCGGCGGAGCGTCACGCGGCAGCGGTCCATGACCGCCTGAAACTGCCCTCGTTTCCGCGCTCCGGTGTGGATCCGAAGCGTTTTGAGCAGCGCAAGGCCTCCATCGAGAAGAAGTCGGCTGTCGGTGATGAGGAGGAAGGTTTCATCTCCGAGGAGCTGCGCGAGCAGCTGCTGCCTGTCTTTGATAAATTTGCCTCCACGGTTCGCTTGGTCGGTCGTTTTGATAGCGGCGCACTTTCGGCCGAGCTGCGCGGCTTTATGGATGAGTTCGCGAAGCTGTCGCCCAAGGTGAGCTGCACGGAGATCCCGATAGGCTCCGGTGAAGAGCCGGGGATCGCCATCCTGTACGCGGACGGTACGCCGAGCGGGATCGTTTACCACGCCGTTCCGGGCGGCCATGAGTTCAACTCATTTATCCTCGCGCTCTACAATGTCGCAGGGCCGGGACAGGAACTTCGCGCTGATACGCGCGAGAAGATTGCACAGATCGCAGCACCCGCCGATGTCAAGGTGCTCATGTCCCTCTCCTGCACGATGTGCCCCGATGTGGTCACTGCTGTGCAGCGCATTGCGGCGGAGCGTGCGGATGTGCGTGCCGATATTTATGACATTCGCTATTTCCCTGACCTGAAGAAAAAGTATAATGTCATGAGTGTTCCCTGCGTTATCGTGGGAGAGAAGCTTTTCTTCGGCAGGAAGAATATCGATGAGATTGCCGATATTTTGGTCAGTCGTGCCTAAGGAATCAGTGATTTCCTAATATGCTGCGCCTCTGAGCAGGGCGCAGAGCGGCACTTTTGATAGATGTAATATATGTGTATTGTGTATTTGTGGAAGGAGAAACATGATGGAACTGAAGGGGTCACAGACGGAAAAGAACCTCTGGGCAGCATTTGCGGGTGAGTCGCAGGCACATACGAAGTACCTCTACTACGCTTCGCAGGCGCAGAAGGATGGCTATCAGCAGATCTCGGACATCTTTAACGAGACGGCGCGCAACGAGAAGGCGCATGCTAAGATCTGGTTCAAGCTCGTGCATGGTGTCGGCGACACAAAGGAAAATCTTGCCGATGCCGCTGCCGGCGAGCATGGCGAGTGGACGAGCATGTACCCCGAGTTTGCCCGTGTGGCGCGCGAAGAGGGCTTCGATAAGATTGCCCGTCTCTTCGACGCAGTTGGCAAGATTGAGAAGGAGCATGACGAGCGCTATAAGATCCTCCTCTCGAATGTGGAGGAGGGCAAGGTGTTCCGCCGCGATGAGAAGATCATCTGGCAGTGCCTGAACTGCGGCTATGTCTGCGAGAGCCCGCAGGCACCGGCAAAGTGCCCGGTCTGCGAGCATCCGCAGTCGTTCTTCCAGCAGCTTGTTCGTAACTACTAAGGAAGCGCTGCTTTGGCAGCGGAATACTAAAAAGCCTCGCCGTTTGGCGGGGCTTTTTGCTGTCATTAGGAAATAGCAATAAAACGATATGCTAAATCAGCCAGATGTTTCGTTATTCATAGTATTTCAGCAGACTCTGTGTTCCCTCCGTACCGCCGCCGCTCTCCTCCAGGGAGCGCGCCTCACGGAGGACCTGCTCGAGTACGGGGAGGTCGATGCCGTATTCCCGGCTCGTCTCAGCACCGATGTTCATATCCTTAACGAAATGCTTGATCATGAACCCGGGAGCAAAGTCTCCATCCAGTGCTTTGCGGATCATGTTGCTCATCTGAAAGCTCGCGGCCGCACCGCCTGAGATGGAGGAAAACACCTTCTCAGGATCAAGTCCTGCAGCACGCGCATAGGCAAATGCCTCACAGGCGCCTGCGAGCGTCCCCGCAATGGCAATCTGATTCGCTGCCTTCGTCTTTTGTCCCGCACCCGCAGCACCCTCATAGACGATATTTTTGCCCATCGCGGCAAAGATGGGCCGCATGGCGCGGAATGCGGCCTCGTTGCCGCCGACCAGAATGTTCAGCGTGGCGTTTCGCGCCCCCATATCTCCTCCCGTGACAGGAGCATCAAGGGCGTGGATGCCGCGTTTCTTCGCCTCCTCATAGATGCGGACGGCGAGCGAGGGAGAGGAAGTCGTCATATCGGCAGTGTATGTGCCTGCGGAAAGGTTTGCGAGAATGCCGTCCGTGCCAAGATAGATCTCCTCCACATCCTTTGGATAGCCGACGATGGTGATGACGGCATCCTGCCCCGCCGCGCACTTGCCCGGACTTTCGCAGTAACGTGCGCCGCGCGCAAGAAGCGGTGCCGCCTTGCTTTTCGTGCGGTTGTAGACGCTGAGCTCATAGCCTGCATCGATGAGATGTCCTGCCATCGCTGCGCCCATGATGCCGAGGCCGATGAATCCAATTTTTTTCATATCATTTCCTCCATTCTCCTTCATATACCTTCAGTGTAGCAGGATAAAGCAAAAAATCAAGGGAATCACGGATCATTGCAGGATTTTTTCAATGGATTCCGAATCTTATACATAAAGAATAGGAACGTTCAGATTTGAATTACAGTAGGAAGGACGGATGACGGATGCGATTGGAATTTTTAGGGGCAGCACATGTCGTTACGGGCTCGTGCTTTCTGATCCATACGGGTGACCATAAGTATCTGGTGGACTGCGGCATGTATCAGGGCACGCGGCGGCTGCGCGAGATGAACTATGAGCCATTCCCGTTCAACCCTGCTGAGATCGATGCGGTCTTTCTGACCCACGCGCACATCGATCACTGCGGGCGGATTCCGCGCCTCGTTCGTGAGGGCTTTGTGGGCAGAGTCTACGCCACGCGTGCTACCTGTGACCTCGTGCACATCATGCTGCCGGACTCGGCACATATCCAGGAGAGCGATGCGGAGATGCTGAACCGCAAGAACGCACGACGCAGCGAGGCGCCGATTACGCCGCTCTATACACAGGCAGATGTCTTTGCTGCATTGGAGCACTTTACGCCTGTACCCTATCAGGGGACGGTGGATCTGGGGCCTGTTTCTGTGACATTCCGTGATGCGGGGCATATTCTCGGCTCGGCGATCCTTGAGATCGTGGTGCGCGAGGGGATGCAGGAGTCCAAACTGGTTTTTTCGGGCGATCTTGGACAGCCGCATCAGCCAATCCTGCGCGACCCGGAGCCAATTGTGGGGGCGGACTTCCTCATTGTCGAGTCCACCTATGGCGATCGTATTCATCGCGACTATGACAAGGAGACGGCTCTGCTCGAGGTCATCCGCGATACGATGGACCGCGGCGGCAATGTTATCATTCCTTCCTTTGCCGTTGGGCGGACACAGACGCTCCTTTATTATTTCTACAATCTGTGGAAGGAGGGGCGTCTCGATGACGACATCCCGATCATCATCGACAGTCCTCTTGCGATTCAGGCGACGCGCGTCTTTCTCAAAAACTATGAGGAGTTTGACGAGGAGACGATTGCGTTCTTTGGGCATGAAGGCATGATTCCGGCGTTTCCGCAGGTACGTATCGCTGAGACGGCGGCAGAGTCGCGAGCACTCAACTCGGCAGAGGGCTCGGCGATCATCCTCTCCGCCTCGGGGATGGCGGACGCGGGGCGCGTGCTCCATCACCTGAAGCATAACCTCTGGCGGCCGGAGTCGACGGTGCTCTTCGTCGGTTACCAGGCGGAGGGGAGTCTTGGGCGGCGGCTGGTGGACGGCATCAAGCGCGTGCGCGTCCTCGGCGAGGAAATCGCCGTCAAGGCAAAGATCGAGGTACTCGACGGGTTCTCCGCCCATGCGGATGCAGCGCAGACCGTGGAGTGGATGCGTGCAGTCACCGCACCGCGTCCTGCAAAGGTATTTCTGGTACACGGCGAAGGGCAGGCACAGGAGGCTCTGAAGGAGCGCATCCAGGAGGAACTCGGGCTCGAAGTCTACGCGCCGTTCCTCGGCGATCTTGTAACGCTTCAGGGGCGGAGTGCCGTTCTGATCCCGTCGAACAGTCCCGCCGTCTCCATCGAAGCGGAGATGGAGGATGCGCTGCGCGACTTCGACGCCGAGTATCGTCTTCTGCGCAAGTCGCTCATCCGTGCCGTCGTACGACAGCCGAAACTGATGGAGCCGCTCATCCGCGCCCTCCTGAAGGCGCGCACCTACTTCAAGAAACTCATCGCTCCGTACAACATCTGACGGGACAGCGCGGCAGAATGCCGTGAGCTGTGATGTCTGTGCTTGCATCTCTTTATGAAATACGTTAAAATAGGGAAGCCTTGAGAAGGGCTTTCCTAATTTAATACAGAATGAAGGAAAGAGGGACATGTCCCTCGTTTTCCTATGGAAAATGATGGGTGGTGTAATAGTGGAATTACCATTTCGCGTCGGTGTAGATGTCGGCTCGACGACCATCAAGCTGGTCGTTATGGGGGAACAGCACGAAATTCTCTATAAGAATTACGCGCGGCATTTCTCAGAGATCGGCAAGGCGCTGCAGGAGAACCTGAGCCAGCTGCGCGATGTCGTCGGTGAGTCGAAGTTCTCGTTTGCTCTGACGGGGTCGGCAGGCATGGGGATCGCGCAGCGCATCGGCCTGCCCTTTGTGCAGGAGGTTGTTGCGTGCGCCTCGGCAGTGCGGCGGCTCATTCCTGCGACTTCGACAGCCGTCGAGCTCGGCGGTGAGGACGCCAAGATCACGTACTTCGGCGATGCGCCGGAACAGCGTATGAACGGTGTCTGTGCAGGGGGGACGGGCTCCTTTATCGATCACATGGCATCCCTGCTCTCAACGGATCCAATCGGTCTGAATGCACTTGCCGAAAAGGGAAAGCGCATCTATGCAATCGCCTCGCGCTGCGGCGTCTTTGCCAAGACGGATGTTCAGGCACTCATGAACGACGGTGCGGAGAAGGCGGACATTGCGCTTTCGATCTTTCAGGCGGTGGTCAATCAGACCATCGGCAACCTCGCACAGGGGCGTCCCATTGAGGGCAAGGTCGCCTTTCTTGGCGGACCGCTTCACTTTCTCCCGGAACTGAAACGACGCTTTATCGAGACGTTGAAGCTTGACGAGGAACACGTCGTCAATGTGGATTATGGCAATTATTTCGTCGCGGTTGGCGCGGCGCTCTCCGATGATGCCAAGGCAACCGATATGCGGGAGATGGAGGCGTGCATTGCGCGTGCGGAGGCAGCTGCGGCAGCGGAAACGCGCACGGCGGACTTTGTGCTCTTTAAGGATGCAGCGGATTATGCCGCGTTCAAGGAGCGGCATGATCGGGATCGCGTGCGGCGCGGCGAGCTTTCATCCTATCGCGGTCCGGTCTGGATCGGCATCGATGCAGGATCGACGACGACGAAGCTCGTCGCCATCGGAAAAGACAAAGAGCTGCTTCACACCTATTACGGCAGCAATCAGGGTTCGCCGCTGCGCTCGGTCATCGAGGCACTGCGGGACTTCTATGATGTGATGCCCATGGGCTGTCACATCGCAGGCGCTGTGACGACAGGCTACGGCGAGGCGATTGTCAAGGCGGCACTTCATGCGGACGGCGGTGAGGTGGAGACCTTCGCCCACCTGCGCGCTGCACAGGAGTTCTGCCCCGAGGTGAGCTTTGTGCTCGATATCGGCGGACAGGACATGAAGTGCTTCTTCGTCCAGAACGGCAGTGTTGGCAATATCACGCTCAATGAGGCGTGTTCGGCAGGCTGCGGATCCTTCATCCAGAACTTTGCCGAGGGGCTGCACATGACGCCGGCGGAGTTCGCCGCCAAGGCGATCGACGCAAAGGCACCCGTTGACCTCGGCACGCGCTGTACCGTCTTTATGAATTCCAAGGTCAAGCAGGCGCAGAAGGAGGGGGCGGAGGTCGCCGACATTTCGGCGGGCATTGCTCTTTCTGTCGTAAAGAATGCTCTCTTTAAGGTCATGCAGCTGAAGGATGTTCATGCCCTCGGCGACCACATTGTCGTGCAGGGCGGGACGTTCTACAACGATGCCGTCCTGCGCTCCATCGAGAACCTGCTCGGCAAGCACGTTATCCGTCCTGACATTGCAGGGCTGATGGGCGCATACGGCGCGGCGATCCTTGCGATGGAGGCGGGGACGGAGCACTCCTCTCTGCTGGGCGCGGAGGAGCTGGGCGCGTTTTCCTCCAAGACGAGCACCTACCGCTGCGGAAAATGCGGCAACAAGTGCCTCATCACGATGCAGCAGTTCCCCAATGGGGAGCGTTACTTTACGGGCAACCGCTGCGAGCGCGGCATCGGCGGTGAGAAGGCAGCGGATGAGACGCCGAATATCTATAAGTTCAAGTATCGCCGTCTCTTCAAGCACTATAAGTCGCCGGATGAGCCGCGCCGCGGCCGCATCGGCATCCCGCGCACGCTCAATATGTACGAGGACTATCCGTTCTGGTTTACCTTCTTTGATCGGCTTGGTTACGGCGTCGTTCTTTCAGGAAAGTCCTCTCCTCAGCTGTTCTATAAGGGTATGGCGACCGTTCCGTCGGATTCCCTCTGCTACCCGGCAAAGCTTGCCCACGGGCATATTGCCGACCTCATCGAAAAGGGCGTCGATACGATCTTCTATCCGTGCGAACCGCACAACATGGAGGACAAGACCGACTCGTCGGCGAACAACTATAACTGTCCGATTGTCGCATCCTATGCGGAGAACATCCGCATCAACATGGATGTCCTGCGTGAGAAGAACATCCGCTTCCTGCAGCCGTTCCTGCCCATCAATGACCGCAAGCGCATGATCGAGCGGTTGGTGGAGGAGTTTGGAACAGCCGAGGGCATTGGCAGGGCGGAGATTACCGCGGCAGTTGATGCCGGCTATGCCGAGATTGAGCAGTATCGTCAGGATGTCCGTGACTATGGGCAGAAGATCCTCGACCGTATTGAAAAGACGGGCGAGCACGCCATCCTGCTAGCGGGTCGTCCCTATCATATTGATCCCGAGATCAATCACGGCATCCCCGAGATGATCCAGTCCTATAAGCTGCCGATTCTCTCCGAGGATGCAGTATACCACATGCCGGTCAGCAAACGGCGTCTGCAGGTCGTCAATCAGTGGAGTTATCATGCACGTCTTTATCATGCGGCACAGTTCGTTGCGGAGCATCCGAATGTTACGATGATCCAGCTGAGTTCCTTCGGCTGCGGTCTCGATGCACTCACGACGACAGAGGTACGCGAGATCCTCGAGTCGCATGAGCGCATTTACACGATGATCAAGCTCGATGAGGTGTCAAACCTCGGCGCAGCGCGCATTCGTCTGCGCTCGCTGATCGCGGCTCTCGCGCGGCGGGAGATGCCCGTCTACCATGACGTGCCTGTCATCGAGCGCCCGCGCTTTACCGAGGACTGCCGGAAGACGCATACGATTCTCGCCCCACAGATGGCACCGATTCACTTTGATCTGTTCCGTACGACGATGAGAAAGCACGGCTATAACGTCGTCATTCCGCCGATGCCGGACAAAGCAGCCATTGACCTTGGTCTGCGCTATGTGCACAATGATATGTGCTACCCTGCCATCGTCGTCATCGGACAGCTCCTCGCCGCACTGAAGGCGGGACTGTGCGATCCCGATCACACGAGCATTGCGCTCTTTCAGACCTGCGGTGCCTGCCGTGCGACCAACTACCTCGGTGTCCTGCGCAAGGCGCTGCGTGATGCGGGTTTCCCGAACGTTGCGGTCTTTGCCGTGCGCGGTCTTCCCGAGGAGACGGATTCCTTTGCCTTTAGCCGCGAGATGATGGTCGACGCCATCAAAGCGGCGATCTACGGCGATCTCCTGATGAACGTGCGCAACCGCATGATGCCGTACGAAATGGTCAAGGGGAGTACGCAGGCGGCGTATGAGAAATGGATGGCGCGCGCAAAGGAGGAGCTGCTGCACGGCAGCATCTTCAAGTTCCGCCGCATGGTGAAGGACATTGTGCGTGACTTTGACCATATCCCTATCGACGAGACCTTGTGGAAACCAAAGGTCGGCATCGTCGGCGAAATCCTCGTCAAGTACCACCCCGTCGCGAACAACGACATCGAAAAGGTACTGATGGGGGAGGGGGCAGAGGTCGTGATGCCCGACTTCATTGACTTCTTTCTGTACTCCGCCTACGACCCGATCGCACAGCACAAGCTGCTTGCGGGCTCGTACAAGGATCGTCTCTATGGACGTATGTTTATCAAGGTGATCGAGTTCTTCCGCGCACCGATGCGCAAGGCACTGAAGGAAAGCCGTCACTTCCGTCCGCCGCAGTCCATCGACCATACGGCGGAGCTTGCGGCGCGCCACGTCAGCCTCGGCAACATGGCAGGGGAGGGGTGGTTCCTCACAGGTGAGATGGTAAAGCTCATCGAGGAGGGCGTCCCCAACGTCGTCTGCCTGCAGCCGTTCGGCTGTCTGCCGAACCATATTACGGGCAAGGGCGTTATGCACGACCTGCGTAAGGCGTATCACGGCGCGAACATCACGGCGATCGACTGCGATGCGGGCTCGAGTGAGGTCAACCAGCTCAATCGCCTGAAACTGATGCTTGCCGTGGCAAAGGAGCGTCGCCCGCAGGAAGCGGAGCATCCTGAGGCGCAAATGGATCGGGCGGTCAATTTGCCTAAATAGTACCGAGTTTATCAAAGAGATGTTGTACGATGTGCAGCATCTCTTTTTTTACAAAAACTCGTTCTGCGAACAAATTTTTCGCAAAGATGCGTTCGAAAATACTTGACCGAACACCTTTTCTGTGTTATCTTATATACGAACAAAAGTTTTGAGAATGTATATGCGATATGAGTGTTCGGAGGTACGGATATGAGACGCAGAAAAACACGCAGAACAGTGAATAAGAAGCGCGTCGGACTTCTCTTCGGCGTAATCGCGCTCATCTGGATGGGAGTTTCTGCCCTGCATCTGACGAATCCCTATCTGCGCTCGGCAGACTTTGTTGAGGTGTCCGTCGCACATGGGGAGAGCGTCTGGTCGATTGCACAGACCTACTCGGCAAAAGAATCCACGGCAAAGGATCTTGAGGAAGCAATCATTGAGGTGAACGATCTGCCGCCCGACGGCACAATCCATGCGGGGAGACATCTTCGCATCCCCGTGATTGCCCCATCAGAGCAGCTGCAGGCAATGGCAGAACACAAATCCCTTGACACAGAGAATTGACCGCCTTATAATGACCTTACCGATTAGGGTGGAAACTTATGGGAGCACGAAATCACGGTGCTTCCTGTCGCCTTGTCCCCGAGAGGATGGATTTCCTATCCCACAGGGACAGGGCTTTTGTATATTTGGAAGGGAGAGCATTTTATGATAAAGCTGACACTGCCGGATGGCTCCGTTCGCGAGGCAGAGGCAGGAACGAGCATACTGGACGTCGTCAAGGGGATGAGCAACTCCTTGGCGAAAAAGGCACTTGCGGCGAGCCTCGACGGCGAGGTCGTCGATCTGACGACGCCGGTCACGAAGGATGCTGTACTGCGCGTGCTGACCTTTGATGATGAGGGCGGCCGCCACGCTCTGCGCCATACGGCGGCGCACGTCATGGCGCAGGCAGTGAAGCGCCTGTATCCGGAGAGCCATGTGCAGCTCGCGATCGGGCCTGCGATCGAGAACGGCTTCTACTACGATTTCGACATGGAGCACCAGCTGACGGATGCCGATCTTCGCGATATCGAAAAGGAAATGAAGAAGATCGTCAAGGAGAACCTGCCGCTTGTCCGCCGTGAGATTCCCCGTGCAGAGGCGATTGCACTCTTCCGTGAGAAGGGTGAGAACTATAAGGTGGAGCTGATTGAGGATCTGCCGGAGGACGAGGTAATCTCCCTCTATACGCAGGGCGAGTTCACCGACCTCTGCGCAGGCCCCCATGTCGTCTCGACCGGCAAGGTCAAGGCATTTAAGCTGCAAAGTGTCGCAGGTGCATACTGGCGCGGCAGTGAGAAGAATAAGATGCTGCAGCGCATCTATGGCACGGCGTTTGAGAAGCAGGAAGAACTCGATGCCTACCTGCACATGTTGGAGGAGGCGGCAAAGCGCGACCACCGAAAACTCGGCAGAGAGCTGGATCTCTTCAGCCTGCACGAGGAGGGACCGGGCTTCCCATTCTTCCATCCAAACGGCATGGCACTGCGCAACGCACTGCTCGACTATTGGCGCGAGGTGCATCGCCGCTACGGCTATCAGGAGATCAGCACGCCTGTGATCCTCAGCCGTAAGCTCTGGGAGACCTCGGGGCATTGGTTCCACTATCGCGAGAATATGTATACCACGGAGATCGACGAAGAGGACTACGCAATCAAGCCGATGAACTGCCCCGGCTGCATGCTCGTCTATCGTTCCCAGCTGCACAGCTATCGCGACCTGCCGCTGCGTCTTGCCGAGCTGGGACTTGTCCATCGTCATGAGCTTTCGGGTGCTCTGCACGGGCTCTTCCGCGTCCGCAACTTCACGCAGGATGATGCGCATCTCTTTGTGACACCCGATCAGATCGAGGGCGAGATCCAGCACACGATTGACCTCTTCGACGAGGTCTACCGCACGTTCGGTCTGACGTACAAGGCGGAGCTCTCGACGCGCCCCGAGGACTCGATGGGCACGGACGAGATGTGGGAGATGGCGACGAATGGCCTGCAGAAGGCACTGGACAACCGTGGTCTGGACTATGTCGTCAACGAGGGAGACGGCGCATTTTACGGTCCGAAGATCGACTTCCACCTGCGCGACTCCATCGGACGTACGTGGCAGTGCGGCACGATCCAGCTCGATATGAGTCTGCCCGAGAAGTTTGACCTCACCTATGTCGGCGAGGACGGCGAAAAGCATCGCCCTGTCATGCTGCACCGTGTGGTCTACGGATCGATTGAGCGTTTCATCGGCATCCTGATCGAGAACTATGCAGGTGCGTTCCCCGTATGGATGGCACCCGTGCAGGTACGTATCCTGCCGATCACGGAGCGTCATGCCGCATACGCGGAGGAACTGTATAAGAAGATGTTCGACCTTGGCCTCCGCGTCGAGGTGGATGCACGCAACGAAAAGACGGGCTACAAGATCCGTGAGAGCCAGGTCAAGAAGACGCCGTACACGCTGGTGGTCGGCGATCAGGAGATGGAGAGCGGCACAGTCGCCTTCCGCAAGTATGGAGAGAAGGACAGCACAGTCCTGCCTGTCGCGGACTTTATCGCGCTCGTACAGGAAAAAATTGCGACGCGTGCACTGGAGTATTGACAGGATACTCCGATCTGTGGTAATATATCTCACGTTGAAAGCAGAAGCCACCGCTTCTCACCTGCGGGCATAGATGTCTGACGGGTTGCATGAGAGAATGTATGAGGGTGGCTTTATGCCGCCCTTTTCTATTGCCGGATGGCGTAATCATGCGCATCCGTACCAGGAGGTGTTCTTGCCATAAGCAGGGAATCTTTGCGAATCAATGAGGAAATCCATATCCGTGAGGTGCGTGTCACCAGTGCGGAGGGGGAACAGCTTGGCATTATGCTGACGCGCGATGCCCTTCGCATGGCGGAGGAGCAGCATCTCGACCTGGTCGAGGTGGCGCCGAAGGCGAAGCCGCCCGTCTGCCGCATCATGGACTTTGGAAAGTTCCGCTATGAGCAGCAGAAACGTGAGAAAGAAGCGAAGAAGAAGCAAAAGACCATCAGCATCAAGGAAGTCAAGCTGCGTCCGAACATCGACGAGCATGACTTTAATGTCAAGCTGAAGAATGCGCTCCGCTTCGTCGAAGAGGGCAACAAGGTCAAGGTGACGATCATGTTCCGTGGGCGTGAGCTCTCCCATCCGGAACTCGGGCGCGTGGTTCTCGACCGCGTCTCCGAACGGCTGGGCGATCTCGTGTCGATCGAACGCGGTGCGAAGCTCGAGGGAAAGAATATGACGATGATTCTTTCGCCGAAGGTGCAGAAGCCCGCCAAGGCGGCAAAACCCGCGAAGCAGGAAGATAAAGGAGGAAATGGCGATGCCGAAGATTAAAACGCGCCGCGCTGCAGCGAAGCGCTTCACCGTAACAGGGAGCGGAGAATTCCGCCGCAACAAGGCATACAAGAGACATATTCTGGAGAAGAAGACGCCGAAGCGCAAGCGCAACCTGCGCAAGGCAGCACTTGCCGACAATTCGGACTACAAGCGCATCCGCAAGATGCTCCCCTACGCATAAACGGGGCAATGAAGAGAACCCTACGTGGGTAGGAAACAGGAGGAATTGCTATGCCAAGAGTAAAGAGCGGTGTTACGGCACACCGTCGTCATAAGAAGATTTTAAAGCTTGCCAAGGGCTATCGCGGCTCGCGCAGCAAGCAGTTCAAGAAGGCAAACGAGACCGTCATGAAGGCGCTTTACTATGCGCGCCGTGACCGTCGTGCAAAGAAGGGCACGTTCCGTCGTCTCTGGATCGCACGCATCAATGCAGCAGCGCGTGCGAACGGCATCTCGTACAGCCGCTTTATCGCGGGTCTGACGAATGCAGGGGTCGAGGTCAACCGCAAGATGCTTGCCGATCTCGCCATTGCCGATGCAGCGGCATTCACGCAGCTTGTGAACGTCGCAAAGGAAAATCAGTAAGATGGGAGCAGCCTGATGAGTCATCGGATTCATCAGGCTCTTTTTATACGATGAAAAAGATCGAGACAATCACGAGTGCGGAGAACCCACTCATCCGCCGCCTCTCCGTGCTGGTACGAAGTCCGCGCCGCGCCGCCAAGGAAAATGTATTCTTGGTGGAGGGACTACGCCTTGCCGAGATGGCAGCGCGCTCAGACGGACAGATCCTACACGCCGTATTGATGGAGCGTGCCTTGGCAGCGGAGCGAGCTGCCATACTGGCAGAGCAGCTGCATCTGCGCGGCGTGCCGGTTAACTGTGTCCCGCCGCGGCTCTTTGCCGCCTGCGCGGAGACGGACGCGCCGCAGGGAATCCTGCTGCTGATGCAGCGTCCCCCCCGCAGATCATTGACCGATCTCGTACACGCGGCGGAGAAAGTACCGTTTTATCTGGCTCTTGATCGTGTGCAGGATCCCGGCAACGTCGGCATGATTCTGCGCACGGCAGATGCAGCGGGCGCAGCGGGCGTGATACTCCTGCGCGGCTGTGCGGATGTATACAGCAGCAAGGTCGTCCGTGCAACGATGGGCTCTCTGTTTTACGTTCCCTTTATCAGCGGCGTCGATGATGAGGAACTCCTGCGTTTCGCACAGGAGCAAAGCCTATATCTCTATGCGGCTGCGTGCGACGCCGATGCTGTGACGCATTTTGCAGCGGATCTGTGCCGCCCCACGATTGTCGTCCTCGGCAACGAGGCAAACGGTGTATCGGAGCGCCTCTTGGGCGCGTGTCAGCACCTCTACGTCCCAATGTGCGGGCAGGCGGAGTCGCTCAACGTCGCCTCGGCCGCCACAGCGATCCTCTATGAGTCCATGCGTCAGCGCAGCTACGCAGGGATATAATAGATATAGTTTTATCACATAGAACTATAAAAAGATTCTTTTATATTATTGACAAAATAAACTAATTTGTAATATCATAAGAGTGAAAAAATTCATATTGTAAGGAAACAGGTGTCGAAAGACTTAATAAGGAATTCGGTATAAGCCGAAGCGGTCCCGCCACTGTAAGAGGAGCCCCGTCATCGTATGCCACTGGAAGAAATTCTGGGAAGGTTTGACAGGGTGAGGAATCTGAGCCAGGAGAATTGCCTGCTTTAACATCACCGTCGATTCGGACGTTGTTCGGAATCGGTACCTGCGAGCGATGGGAAGGGGATCATCTCTGCTTCTTTGTGAAGCAGAGTATCTTCGGCAGGTTTGTTCTGCCGCCTTTTTGAAATGATATGACCGCCTTCGTTCAGAAGGCGGTATTTTTTTGAAAGGAGAGTCCAGTATGTTCTATACTATTGACTGAATATAATGACGGGATTATTTATTTTGGTAATTCTACAGAAATGAGGATAATCTATGTTGTCTCGATGGAAACAAAGACGGCTTGTGTTGGGCGTTATGGGTATGCTGTTGTCTGGTGCGCTGCTTCATCCGATGATTGCCGCAGCAAGAGGTACCGCAACTGATACTGGCGGGGAAGAAGAACAGGCATCTGCCATGGTTCATATGGAGCCGACATCATCGAGTCCTCCGTTGAAATATAGCACTTCTGATATCACCGTCGAGGCGAAGCGTCCCACATGGGAAGATATTCTCTCCCCCGGCACCGTGACCATTATACGCCCGGAGGAGTTCAAGGGCGAACAAAAGACACTGCCTGACTTTCTCAAGATGGTTCCCGGCGTGCATGTACGCGAGGTGCAGGGCAAGGGGCAGTATACGACGGTCACCGTACGCGGCTCGACGGCAGCACAGGTCGGCGTATTCGTCGACGGCGTGCTGACGAATCTCGGCGGCGATGCGGCGGTCGATATCTCGACGATCCCCGTCAGCAATATCGAGCGCATCGAAGTCTACCGCGGCTACATCCCGGCTCGCTTTGCGGGCACCTTCATCGGCGGCATCATTAACGTCGTGACGAAGAAACCGACGGGCGCACATGGATCCGCCGAGATTGGACCGAGCTCCTTCGGCGGGAAAAAAGCCTCCGTTGAGATCACAGCCCCCCTAGGTGCCGGCAGCCTGCTTTTTGGCTACAATCACGAATCGCGTGATGGTGACTTCCCCTACCGCAGCTATGCGGCGGAGCAGTTCTATACAAATACCGACATTGGACGACAGATCGTTGCGACACGGACAGAACTCCAAGGCTACCTCGCTATGACACCGGCAGGGAAAGCCGCGTTTGATATCGCACATGGCGCCGGAGCATGGCAGCAGAATGTAGATGATTGCATCCAGTGGCTGGAGGACAATGGGGGCCGGTTGGTTACTGCTGCGGATGATCCGCACCGCCGGCGGCAATACAATGACTACAGCAATTCGGATCTGCTTGTCAAATGGCAGAATGACGATTGGATGATCAAGGGAACATACAAGACTGTCGATCGGCATCTGCCCGACAGTCTCTGGGTCGATTATCGAAGTTATTTCGATATGATTCAGCCGGGGCTTCTCGTTGATAAATACGATCTCTATAAATACGACAAGCGGCATCAAAAAATCAGTGCAAAGGAGCTGCTCGTACAGCGCCGCTATATAGGAAAGAACTATGAATGGGGCTGGATGGTCGACTACCTCACCCAGAGCAAGGATTACCGCGCCGAGAATATTCACGACGGTCTGCGATACATGATTAAGATTCCCATGCGGGAGTGGAGCCGCTATCGCTCGAAGAAATACAATGTACAGGTGGACGGCACCTATCAGCTCAGCAAGAACAATATGCTCGACTTCCAGATGAATTACTCTCACGAGCGCATGAATATTGACGGCGATGGGCTTAATGAGGTCATCGATGACGTGCAGGCGGGTATCGGAAATCTCTGGGCACAGATGCGCAACCAGTTCGATCAAAATATCTTTAACTTGCAGCTGCAGGATACAATTACGCTTGACAAGAAGCGTTCATGGCAGCTGACGCCTGCCATCCGCTACAATCGTTCACAGATTATAGGATACAGTCAGTTCGGTCGATTCAATCCACTCAAAACATATCGCTGGGTTCACCCGGAGGACAGTCAGGTGGATTCCAAGGTGACATGGCAGCTCGCATTAAAAAAAGAATTCAACAACCACTTTACGATGCGTATGACGGGCGGCACCTACTTCCGCCTGCTCAATATGTACGAAATCGCAGGTGACGGCGCAGGAATCATGCCGGCTCCAATGGATTACAAGGGGAGCGGCGCGAAATTTCCACAGCCCGAGTATGGCAAGCAGTTTGATCTCAGTGCCATTTGGGACGGCAAGTTCCTTGGGGCAGATAATCGAACGACGCTCACATATTTCTGGCGCGATACACAGCGCATGCTCTACCTCTACCGTGCAGGACTCAACTACAGCTCGTACTTCAACGATATGCGCGGGAAGGCGCACGGCATTGAGCTGCAGACGAATTTCCACTGGAAGAAATTTGATCTCGACCTCGAAGGCACGTACCTCAATATAGCGGCGCAGCGCAGGGACTCCTCCCCGGGCGTCCATTATGATTGGTTCGAGGTGCGCCCAACCTATCAACCGAAGTGGGAAGGCAATCTCCGACTGACCTATCGCCCGACGGAGAAGTGGCTCTTCTTCAGTGAGGGACACTATGTTTCGCAGTACTACACGCACTATGCCATCCCGCAGGTCAGGGATCCTGTGGAAAAGGAACTTTCCGGCAGGCCGAGAGCAGCGTTGAAAACAATCAACTTGGGATTCAAGTGGTCGCCGCGCAAGGATATGACGCTGTCGATTGGCTGCAATGACGTGTTCGATGCAGCGTCGAAGCTAAAGGTGCACAGCGTGCAGCGTTACTTAAGCGAACCCAGTTGGGTAAATATCGAGTATCCGCTGCAGGGACGCACTTACTATATGAGCTTCCGCTATGAGTTCTAAAGAATCACCGATAAAAGGAGGAGCATTATGAAATCGCATTTTGGTAAAGTGCAGCGTATGCGGCTTTCTGTTCTCATTATGGGCGGACTGCTCTGTGCTTCGACTGCAAGTGCGGCAAACCTCGTCTCGACCGTCCCATCGGACTACGGAAACAGCGAGATGGGGACCGTGACTGGTTCCCGAGTGACGACGCAGGTGGATGCCGATCCCCAGGTCGGCGTGCTGAAAAACCTCAACCGCGATCCCGCATCCTTTGGCTTCCATCAGAAAGGCAAGAGTATGGTCTTGCTGCGTCAATACACCTATAGCACGACGGAACTGGAAGGGACGAAGCTCATCGATCCAAATTCTGCTGGTGCGGCGGCGAGCGTGGCGAGCGGAAAGACGGCAGATGTACCGAATATGCATGCGGCGGCAGGCAGCGATGAATATATTTATATGACCGGCTATGATCTCGGGCAGATCGGTGTCGTGCGCCAAAACGACAAGCGATTGATGGAAAACAAAAGAGCTGTTGTCAACCTCAAGAATGACATCAAGCAGTACTGCGGCTACAACTTCACCGAGACGTTCAAAAACCTCGACGAAGATTCAAAGGGCGAGAAAGACAAAACCTACACGGGTGACCCTGCAAAAGCACAGGTGCACGGTGAGGCGCTGCTCGTCGAGGGGCGCAGGCTCTATGTGGCGGCGTCCGTCAATCCGCTTGGGGGCTATGATCCCTACGATGACGGCTTCCTGATGCAGTACGACATCCAGGACGACGGCACCCTGAAGTTCGGCAGCTATACGCGCATCAGCCGCAACATCGATCAGGGCAGACTCAATAAGTTCAACGACCATATCCTCATTTCCTGCATCGGCGGCTATCAGCACTATAACGGGACGGGCAATACCCACTATACGGCGCTCAACATCGCCAAGATCGATCAGAATACGGGGCGCATCCTGGGCACGGAGCAGCGCCGCGCTTCTATTCCAGAGCATGTCAAGGGAACCGGCGAGGATATGCGCGATCTGAAGATCCTGCCGAACGGCACTGCCTACGTCATGACGTACAATCTCAGCCCAAGCGGCAGCCAGATCAATGCGCATGTCTACCAGACGACCATGTCCAATCTGATGTCGGAACATCCCGACGATTGGACGGAGATTGCCGTTGCGCACGAACAGGAGGGATGGTTCGGCAAGCTCAACGCCGAATACTATACGAAGCGTCTCTGGCTGGAGCTTGGCGATACTCTGCAGGCCTATACGGACGGCGATGATGCGGCGAAACATATATGGCAGGCGAAGGATTTCTCCGAGAACAAGGCATTCAGCCGCTTCAACAAGATCACGATGATCGAGCCGGACTGGGTCTACGGCACGACGGCATCCGTCGTCATGACGCTGCCGCCGGAACTGGGCGGAACGACGACCGCAGCGACACGCAATGAGAATGCCATCTGGAAAGACAATGCCGTATACACCGATACGGTCACGACGCGGCAGAGCTGGGACGGTGATACCGTTGTCAGCATCGGGCAGGATAAGCTCGGCGACAAGTCGACGAATGTGCTTGCGGCGATTTCTGCAGCCGGAGGTAAGCGCCTTAATATCAGCGCAAAGAAAAACCTCCTGCAGCTGCAGGTGGAAAACACGGTGGGAAATCCGACGGGAATCTATGCTAGGGGAACGGATCTCACGGTAAGTGCGGCAAAGGGCATCAATATCCTCACGCGAGGGCTTGACGGCGGCAATACCCTGACAAATGCCGTTCAGCTTGATGCGATGAAAAACAAGGCGGCGCAGCTTACCATCAACGGACCGCTCAGTATCTCGATGACAGGCGGCCTTGGCGGCAACGGCGTCGCGATCCAAAAGAGTGACCGTTTTGGAGAAAAATCTTATGAAGCGGGCACCGCATCGGGGATCCGCATCAACGGCAATCTGAAGATCGCAGGTGAACAGACGGATCAGTGGGGTATTCCGCTCAATCGTGAGAATGTATTCTCGCGCTTCAACAATGCAGGCATTCTTACGCAGGTCGAAAAGAGCAATGTGACCGTAAACGGCGATGTAGATATGACCGTCTACGGCAACGGCGTGACGACGAATGCGAAGGACAGCAGCGTACGCATCGCAGGCGGCGGCTCCATCCAAGTGCCTGCCGCTATGAAGTACAGCTACTATGCGCTTGCCGCCTATCAGGGCGCGATTTCCATGAATATGGGCGATGACGGGACGAAACTCGGCAACGGCAAAAAAATAAATGAAATTGCTGATGTAAAGCTCGACGGCGACCTATTTGTGCTGCCCAAGGGCAGACTCGACGTCGCCCTCATGACAGACAAGTCCTACCTGCACGGCCTTGTGGATAACGGCGGTACGGCAAATCTCTATCTGCAGAACGGTGCAGCATGGCTGAATGAGGGGCGCAATGCGCGCTACTATCAGGACAACGAAGACATCGGCGCGGGCGCGCTCACTGATGTCGCAGGAAAGAAGATCTATGTCGGCAGAAGCCGTGTCACCAATTTCTATGGCGGTACGACAGAGGCCACACGCGGCATCATCTACCAAAAGGATTCGGATGCAATGACGCTTGATAATTACAGCGGCCATACAGCAGCTGTTTATCGGCATGATGAAGCAACACCAACAGCCTTTAAGGGGGGTGATATTGTCATCGGCAAGGCTGTGGGAACTGAGAATGTTTTCACGCTCTTTACCGACGCAAACGGGGTGACAGCAGCCAATCAAGACACCGTATTGAATGCGCTTGCCAATAAGCTGACGTACAAGAATTTCGCCGACGGGAAACTCAAAGGCAAACTCGCGATCGGTGAGGGACTGACGGCCTCCTCCATCAATAAAAACATTACCTTTGCGACGGAACGCGGCAGCTACGTCAGTGGAGGTCCTACACCTCCGCCGCCAAGCACGGAACAGACAAAGACGGAGTTCACCTCGCAGCTTACACAGAAGGAAGTTGCCGAGTACAAGGCGGCCAATGTCGAGCCGTCGCCCGGCAATTACAAGTTCACGAAGGACACGACGATTCGCAGAAGCTCCTATGACGGCATCATCGCAGCAGCAACCTATCCAAAACAGCTGCTCAATGTCGATGCAAGGGAGCATAAGCTGACCTTGATCGGCGACGGCAGCAACTTTATCCTCGGTGTGGACAACAACAGCGAGGATGGCATAAAGATCACGGCGGATACGCTGAAGATTGATGTAAAGAGCAGCGACGGTCGTGCTTTTGGCATACGCAATAATCAGGACGGCTCTGTCATCACAATCAAGGGTGATCTCGATATCAAGGCGCAGAGCAACCAGACTGCGCAGGGGCTCGTCACGAGTCGAGGCGCAGCGATTGAAACGGATGGGCTGCATGTAGAGCTGAACAAGGATTCGGTGGGCGGCGCTTGGGCCATCAGCAACAGCAATGGCACGGTTACGGTCAACAGCGATGGCAGCCGTGAGGTGGTCATCAACGGCAATGTCCAGACGGGTGAGGAAGGAAACACCAATATCTCGCTGACGACAGGACAGTCCGCCCTGAACGGCGTCATCCAAAAGGTGGCGCCGAGCGACGGCGAGGATGAAGAAGAGGATGAAGCATTCAGTCTCCCGGTCATTCTTCAGCAAAACGGCGCAGCAAAAGGCAATGTGCTGACCCTGCAGAACGGTGCAGTTTGGGCGAATGGGGACTACAACAAGCAGAAGAGTGCACTCACTGCAGCGAAATTCACAGGGAGTTGGCTGCGTTTCCTCAAGGGCGGCGATGATGCTGCCCATGCGGGCGTGATCTTCCAGAGAGACAGCAAGGATATCATGGTCGACAACTACAGCGGCAATACGCGTGTATTCTATACGCATGACGCTGCAGCGCCGACAACGATCATCGGCGCTGCGTTGAAGATTGGCAAGGCGTCTGAGGGCAGCAGCATTACGCTGACGACGGACAACAGCGGTTTGAATACGGAGGCAGCATCGGGCGCCGATAAGAAGCTGGTGGATAATACGCTCAATGCGCTCGCCAACAAGCTCTGGTACACGGCCTATACGACGGGCGAAAGGAATCTCTCCGGCAAGGCGGAGATCGCTGAAGGACTAACCACTTCTGCTGCCAGCAAGCGCATTGAGAATATCACATTCGATATGGCGAGCGGACAAGGCAGCTATACACCGGCTCCGCCAACCCCTCCGACCCCGCCGAGCGGGGAGCAGACGAAGACGGAGTTTACGACGCAGCTTCTCGGTACGGATTCGGATCAGGAATACATCGATGCGAATGTTCGTCAGGCAAATGGCACGTATCACTTCACGAAAGATTCGAAGATTCGTTACACCAATACGGAGGATGAAGGCGCTGGTGTCATCACTCCAACAGAAGATGTGAAGATCGATGCGTCAGATCACACGCTTACCGTTGAAACAAGAGTGGATGGAGCACAAAAAGCGGTATCCATCAAGAATGCGGGCAAAAAGCTCAATATTACAGCAGATACGCTTCGGTTGTTCACGAACGAAAAAGAAGTGAGTGATGCCGGATATTCTTGGGGAATTCTGAATGAGAGCGGGACAACCAATATTTCGGGCGTAGCAGAAATAGATGCGACAGGATATGAATCAAGTCGCGCTGTGGAAGCAACCGAAGGAACCGTAACTCTTGAGGGGCTGAAAGCAAGTGTAGCAGCCTACAACGATGCGGTGGCTCTCTTCACAGGTGGAACGGGACAAATTTATGTCAACGCAAAAGATGGCAATATGGGCAGAAATACGGTAAAATTCGACGGCAACGTCGGCGCTATGGGGAAAACAAGCCGTATCGATGTCGCTATGGTGAATAAGGATTCGGGAGTGAACGGTCTTGCCTTTGGCAAGGGGAAGATTAACTTTTGGCTGCAGAACGGTGCTGTTTGGAACAATGAACAATATGGTGGCACAGTGCCGGATAAAGAGAATAACCAACTTGGTTATGACTATGATTATACCTTTGCCGGCAGCCGTCTTGTCTCTTTGAAAGGCGGCAGTAATACCAACAATGCGGGGGTGATCTTCCAGAAGAACGACAAGGATATCTCAATCGACAACTACAGCGGCTATACGCGCGTATTCTACGCGCATGAAGCGGCAACGCCGACGACGATGAAGGGCGGCGACTTCCGCATCAAGAACGCGGCGGCAGACAGCGCCATCACGCTGACGACGGACAGCACGGGTCTCAATACGGAATCGACGAAAGCGGCGGACAAGAACCTTGTCAGCGCGACGCTCAATGCGCTGGCCAACAAGCTCTGGTACACGGCCTATACGACGGGGGAAAGGAATCTCACGGGCAGAGCGGAGATCGCCGAGGGGTTGACAACATCGGCGGCCAGCAAGCGCATCGAGGATATTACATTCGACGGGACGACGGGACAGGGACGTTATGTCTATACGCCGCAGTCCGAGGTGACGACCGATCCGATTAAGGAATCGGAAACGCTGACCTATGACCGCCAGGCACTTGCCGCACAGCCAAATACCAAGGGAAACCGCGTCGTCTCGGCGCTCTATACAGAAAACAGTGCCTATGACAAGCAGCATCCGATGGTCGTCGATATGAACGGGCACAGCCTGCGCATTGAGGCAAACAGTAAGAACCAGATTGCCAGTGCGATCTACGGCGGCAACAACAAGAGCATTCGGATTGTGAACAGTGGTGAGAAAAAGGCGCTGACCATTAAGGCGTCGAATACGGATACACGTGCGGCGAACGGCATCCAGACGGATGCGAATGCCCATATCTATATTCAAGGACCTGTTACGATCGAAGACGTTCATGCGAAGGGATACAATGCGACGGCTATTCAGACCTCCGGTACCATCGGCTCTCCGAGCGACGTTACGATCGACGGTGATCTCACCGTGCAGTCCGTGCGTGCTGACCGCGTGGATACGAAAAATAAGGGCGCAGATGACGGACGCAATCTGGCTGCACTCCAAACAACGGCCGATGAGTCCAAGATTACAGTCAAGGGCAATGTCGATATTCAGAATATCAAGGGCAGTGTGCTGAAGACTGTCGGCGCAGACAGCGTGATCGATGTCTGCGGCGGTACGATGTCGGCTGCCGAGGACGTCGATCAAACGAAGCAGTATCGTGCCGTACATGTCCAAAAGGGCACGGTGAACATCAATACGCCAGAGGGCATCAGCGGAAGCAGACAGACAAACATCACAGGTGATATGTATGTTACGCGTGAGTATGGAAAGAAGACAGTCGAATACACCGGTGGACAACTTGTCGATTTTGACTCGAATGGTGTACTGAATGTTTCTTTGACAACGGCAGATTCTTCGTGGATGGGCGCCGCGACGTATGACGTCAATCGGGCGGATTTCCAGAAGGGCGGCTTCACGGCACACGATGTGGGGCAGTTCAATTTGACCTTGCAAAATGGTGCCCACTGGACGAATGAACGAAAATCCGGTGTTACAAACAAGTGGCTGGGCAGTCATCTTGCCTCGTTTACGGGCGGCAGTGACGCCTCCCATGCGGGTGTGATCTTCCAGAAGAACGCCAATGACATCACGATCGACAACTACAGCGGCTATGCGCGCGTATTCTACGAGCACGATGCCGCGACGCCGACGGTGATGACGGGCGGCGACTTCCGCATCAAAAACGCAGCGGGCGGCAGCGTCATCACACTGACGACGGACAATGCGGGACTCAATACGCAATCTGCAAAGGCCGCCGACAGGAATCTCGTGAACGCAGCGCTCGACGCTCTGGCAAAGAAGCTCTACTACACCGCATATACGAGCGGTCAACGCAGCCTCTCAGGCAAGGTGGAGATTGCCGAAGGTCTGACCACATCGTCTGTAAGCAAACGCCTTGAGAACATCACGTTCGACACGGCGAGCGGCCAGGGCAGCTATGTCTATACCCCCGCTGTGGAGCCACCGGACGCTCAGACACAGACGGAGTTCACCACCGCCATCACAGGCGACGAGGTGCATGATGCTCCGTATGTGAATGCCGGTGTCCGCAAGGCAGACGGCAGGTATATCTTCACGAAAGACTCCACCATTACGACCGGCAAGGATTTGATTTCGGCCGGCGCGTGGATGAGCAATATCAGCGCGGCGATATCCAGTGCCAATAATGGAAAGATACTCGATATCGATCTGAGCGGAAAGAACCTCGCCGTCAATACAAAGACGGATGTCAGCACGACTGGCATCTCGTCCATTGGCAAGAACTCGAAAGTCAATATCAAGAATGCCGGAGCCATCTCTATTGATGCAGAGAGCACGGCAGGCGGACAGACTGCGGCGCTCTTTGTCAACGGCGGCGGCGCGATCCACATTCAGAACGGTGGCAGCAACCTTGAGGATAAGGTACTGAAGGTACGTTCCAACGGAACCGCAAAGACGAATGTTGCCGTCATCAAGTCGATGAATGGTGTGAACGGTGTCGAGTCGAACATCACGATCGACGGTCTTGTCGATGTGCTGGCGGACGGAAATGATGCGGCAAACGGCAAGGGCGCAAATGAAGCGGTGAGTGCTGTCGCCTCAAAGATTGACATCGGCGGCGGTTCCATCCGTGCCATCAATGGTGCATGGGCAGCGATCCGCGCCTATGGCGAATTTGTCACGCAGAACTACGGTACCGTTAACTTCAACGTCACGAAGGGAGCGGACGGTCTCGCGAACGGTGCCGGTACGAACCGCGCCGTTGTCGAGGGCGATATCGTCACGAACGGCGGCATGGGCACGAAAGGCCGTGTGAGCGTTGGTCTTGCGACCGCGGATTCACACTGGATCGGCAACTATGCCGATACGCGCGGCTACGGTGTGACGCCGGGCCAGCTCGGTGCAGTCAACCTCTTTATGAAGAACGGTGCCTATTGGAAGGGATTCTCCAACGGCTCCATGAAGGTGGAGATGAGCGGCGCGGGCACGAACTGGACAGGCTTCAATATTGGAGACAATTTGCAGCTTAAACTTTCCGACGGTGCGATCTGGCACAATGCCATCACGCCGGAGCAGAAAGACCAGGACAACAACGCCGCAATCAGCAAAGTTAAGTATTTCACGGGCGAAGGCGGCTTCATCGATATGACGGGAACGAACCGTTTCCTCGCGTCGAGTCAAAGCCTCAGCGGCGCCCCGGTAAAGACGGGTTCTTCCTCCATTGAGGAGAAGGGACTTGGCGAGACGGGCGATCTCATGATCGATGAGTTCAACGGTTCGACGACGATGCTCTATCGCCACGACGCAGCGACGCCGACGACGATCTACGGCGGAAAGGTCACGATCGGGAAAGCGGCGGCAGGCAGTCTCGTCAAGATGGTGACAGACAATGTCGGCCTCAATACGGAATCCACAAAGGCAGCAGACAAGAATCTCGTGAGCGCAGCGCTCAACGCACTCGCGAACAAGCTCTACTATACGGCCTATACGACAGGAGAGAGGAATCTCACGGGTAAGGCTGAGATCGCTGAGGGTCTCACGACATCGTCTGCAAGCAAGCGCATCGAGAACATCACATTCGATGCAGCGAGCGGCCAGGGTGGCTACGTCTACACGCCGGCAACAGAACCGAACCCGAATCCCAACCCGAACCCCAATCCCAATCCGAACCCCAATCCAAACCCCAATCCGAATCCCAATCCAAATCCCAATCCAAATACGCAGATCGAATACGGTGACTATGAGACAAAACTCATGAGCGGCGTCAAATCCGCGATGACCGCATCCTCGATGGCTTGGCGGGCTGAGGCGAACGACCTCATGAAGCGTATGGGCGACCTCCGTCTCTCTCCGCAGGATACCGGTATCTGGGCACGTGCCTACCGCGGCAAAGCCACCAGCAACAAGGACAATGCCAACTTCCGCATGAACTACTCCACCATTCAGGTCGGCTATGACAAGAAGGTTGGAAATGACTGGCGCGTCGGTATTGCAGGAAGCTACATGAAGGGCTCCTCCACCTACGCAGCCGGCAGCGGCAAGAACAAAGAGGGCAACCTCGGCATCTACGGCACATGGACGGGCAAATCCGGACAGTATGTCGATCTCATCGCAAAGGTCGGCCGCCTGAACAACGAGTACACCGTCTACAACGACTTCGGCCACTATGTGAAGGGTGATTACAGCACATGGGGCGGTTCGCTTTCGGCAGAGTACGGCAAGCGCATCGCAATGAAGGGAGGAACCTTCATTGAGCCGCAGGTTGAGCTGATTTACAGCCATCTGAACGGTGTAAGCTATACCGGCAGCACAGACTACATCGGCATGAACATGTATGTGCACCAGAAGCCGTTTGACAGCTTCATCGGGCGTCTCGGCCTTGGCTTTGGCAAGGAGACCGAGCGCAGCACGTACTATGCGAGAGTCTCGCTCTACCACGAGTTCGCAGGCGACCTGCATACGGACTACTCGGACGGCTTTACACCGAAGAGCACGATGCAGAACGGCAGTGATACGTGGGTCGGCGTACAGCTCGGCGGCACGGTGAAACTCAACGACCGCACGAACCTGTACGGCAACTTCGAGAAGACCTTCGGCGGCGACATCAAAACCGCATGGCGTATGGATGCCGGTATGCGCTGGAGCTTCTAGGGAATTGCTGATAAGATGAAGTTTGTCGGGGCAGCGTAGATTGATAAAAAAGCGCAGGAAAGTTTTTCTGCGCTTTTTTTGTGCGTGTACAGGAAAAAAGGCCATTTCGATTGGTGAATTTATACCGATGGCGGTGGCTTGCGCAGGGGATATCATATAAAAAATGCTGCACGCAGTGAAACACCGTCATGCAGCAGAGCGACTATTCTATTTGTTCTTTCTAGGGAATTGCTGATAAAATGAAGTCCGTCAGATCGGCGGTGCTGAATGATCAGCACTTCTCCAGCATGGCGAGCAGTTCATCCTTCGTGATGAGCCCGACGGACTCATCGACGGGTTCTCCGTTCTTGAAGAAGATGAGGATCGGCATGCTCATCACGCCGTATCGCTCGGCAATGTCCTGTGCATCATCCACATTGATCTTGCAGAACTTGACATCGCTGCGTGCGGTGGAGGCTTCCTCCAGCACGGGGATGAGCATCCGGCACGGCATACAGTATGACGCCCAAAAATCGACGACGACCATACGCTTTTCCGCTAGGACTTCGGAGGCAAATGTTTCTCTTGTTAATTCAATGACAGCCACAGCCTGAATCTCCTTTGCCGTAGTATGGGATGTACGGAGAACGCCACATCAATGATGACGAATTTTCGTTTATCCGCATTTTTATGAACGCTGTCTATTATCATAAAAGAAAACAAGAGATTTTTCAATAGGTATAGGAAAAAAGTCATTGAAACTTTTTTCCTAATGAAATAAGCTCTTCCTAGCGTCCGTCGGTTGCATGTGCCGGAGAAAAAGTATATAATGATAGAAATGGAAGTTTAATTTATTTGCCATAGAGTGATGGAGAAGAGGGGAACGGAAGATGGCAGGGAAGAAAAGAGCACCGCTGAGCCCGATACTCAGGCAGAACAAGCGGATCTTTGATTTGATGAAAAACACGACCTCCGACTATGCCTTCATGATGGATCCGGCTGCCGATGTGTTTCTTGCTTCACCCACGTTTGTCCGTGATTATGCGCTGCCATCGGAGACGCTGACTCATGTCGTCGACGTGCTGCATCCCTTGATCTGCGTACAGGATCGCCGCGCCTTTGATGCGATATTTTCCTCGCTGATGGACGTGACGGAGGGGCGGGAACGGCAGCTGGACTTTCGTATTACGAATGCGAAGGGCGATCTCACATGGCTGCGCCTGAAGGGGAATATCGGACTGTCCGAGGATGGACATCCGAATCTCTTCGTTGGGACGATCAGCCAGCTTGCACGTCGTAATGCAGCAGACTCGGTGACGGGACTGCTGAACCGCTATCAGTTCACTGAGGATCTTGGCGAGGCACTGCGCGCAGCACGTGAGACGGGGAAGGGCGGCGGTCTCCTCGTCATGGGCATCGATAATTTCCGCACGGTGAACGAGGCGTTTAACCATGAGATCGGTGACGTGATTCTGCGGGAGATTTCGGAGTGTATCCTGCAGAATGTGCCGCGGCGTCTTTCACTCTATCGCCTGGATGGTGATGAGTTCGGACTCATCTATCCGGAGGCAGATGAGGAGATGCTGCAGGAGTTTTTCATCCGCGTTCAGCGTGAGTTCGCGCACCCGCAGGTATATGACGGACGGCAGTATCTTGTCACCATGTCGGCGGGCATGGTGTTCTATCCACAGGCGGCGCGTGATCCTCTTGTTCTGCATAAATACGCGCAGGCGGCACTGGATACGGCGAAAGCCGGCGGAAAGAACCGACTGAATGCGTTCTCAAAGGAGGTCTATAACCGCTGGCTGCGGTCGCTGACGATTCAGGAGCAAATTCTTGAGGATGTCAAGGCTGGCTGCCGCAATTTCGAGCTTTACTTCCAGCCGCAGGTCGCAGGCGACGACCAGCATATTGTCGGTGCGGAGACGCTGCTCCGATGGAAGAACGAAAAGGGGCACATGGTCGCGCCCATGGAATTCATCCGCATCCTTGAGGAGACTAAGACCATTGTGCCCGTCGGGCGATGGATCTTTGAGCAGGCACTGCGCGTCTGCAAGGAGTGGCGGAAGAAGATTCCGAACTTCTGCATGAGTGTCAACATGAGCTATGAGCAGATCAAGGATCTCTCGTTCCTTAAGTTCATCGAGGACTGCCTGCATCGGCATGATATGCCGCCGGATGCCGTCGTCCTCGAACTGACGGAGAGCAAGATCGTCAGCGATCTGAAATTTGTCAATGCGCAGTTCGATGCATTTCGGATGCACGGCATCAAAATCGCCATGGATGATTTCGGTACGGGGTATTCTTCGCTGTCCTCACTCAAGAATCTGAACTGTGATATCATCAAGATCGACCGTGCGTTTGTCATGCGGATTCTGGACAATCATTTCGATCAGAAGCTCGTCGAGTATACGGTGGAGCTCTGCCACAGTATCGGCAAGACCACCTGCATCGAGGGGGTAGAGAGTCAGGACGAGTACGACTGCCTCGTCAAGATCTGCAAGACCGATACGATTCAGGGCTATCTCTTTGGACGCCCTGAACCGCAGGATGTATTTGAACAAAAGTTTTTGGGGATGTAATGGGAAGAGAAAAAGCAGAGGAGGGGCTGACCTCACTCGGCGCGCAGCGGACGGACTACGGATATGACTATGCGCCTGAGGCATTGGAGACCTTTCAAAATCAGCATACGGATCATGACTACTGGGTACGCTTCAACTGCCCCGAGTTTACAACACTCTGTCCGATCACGGGGCAGCCGGACTACGGAACAATCTATATTTCCTATATGCCGGCGGAGCGCATGGTCGAGAGCAAATCGCTGAAGCTCTATCTGGTGAGCTTTCGCAATCACGGCGACTTCCACGAGGATGTTGTCAATGCCATCATGCGCGATTTGATCCACCTGATGGCACCAAAGTACATCGAGGTACAGGGGAAATTCCTGCCGCGCGGCGGTATCTCGATCGACCCCTATGCAAACTACGGCATCCCGGGGACGAGGTATGAGGCGCTGGCGTGGGAGCGCCTCGCTCAGCACGACCGCGTACTGGAACGGGTGGATAACCGTTGACGGCGCGGCAGAAACGGATTGCCCTCATCAATGATGTGACAGGATTTGGACGCTGTTCGGTGACGGTGCAGCTTCCGCTGATCTCCGCGATGCGCGTCCAGGCATGCCCGCTCCCGACGGCGATCCTCTCCGTACATACGGGCTTTCCGAACCACTATCTCGACGACTACACGGCGCGTATGCGCCCGTACATGGAGAACTGGGCCGAGAACAATCTCGATTTTGATGCAATCCTCACGGGCTTTCTCGGCTCGGAGGAGCAGATCGAGGTCGTGCTCGATGCGGTGCATCGTTTCAAAGGCAAGGATACACTGATCATTGTCGACCCTGTGATGGGGGATAACGGCAGGCTTTATTCCTCTTATACGCCCGCACTTTGTGCAAAGATGCGTCAGCTTATGCCGTACGCAGACGTCGTGACGCCAAACCTCACGGAGGCATGTCAGCTCCTCGATCTGCCGTATCCGCCGGACGGCGTGGTGACCGATGCAGCGCTGTCTCACATGGCGCACCAGCTCGCCGCGATGGGGCCGCGTGCTGTTGTCATTACCGGCCTTCACGCGGGTGACTGCGTGCGCACGTACCTCTATGAGGATGGAGAGAGCCGCTGCTACGACCATGTGAAGATTGGGCGTGACCGTTCCGGTTCCGGCGATGTGTTTGCGGCGATTGTCGCGGCGTCCCTCGTGCGCGGCATTCCCCTTGCGGACGGAGTGAAATGTGCCGCCGACTTTATCGGTCACTGTCTTGCCTATGCGGAGGAGCTGGATCTGCCGTGGAATTACGGGCTGCCCTTTGAGGAATTTATGGGCGAGCTGACCAAACTGTAAGGGAATCGCTGATAAAATGAGGTATGCCAGATTGGCGTAGATTTTTTGTCCGATTGAGGCAGCAAACCGGACGCATAGCGAGGGCTATGTGGAGGATTTGCTAACGAAAAGCGGGCGAAAAAGATACGTCAAGATGGCTGTGCCGAATTTATCAGTGCTTCCGTAAGGCTGTACAACAAAAAAGCTGCCGTAAGGGCAGCTTTTCTCATTTCTGTGTATGATTAGGAGCATATTATGATTGTTTACGCGACCCATGCGGGCGGACGTTATTTGCCGATGGAGGAGAGTCTGCGCGAGCAGCCTGAGGGCAAGCGTGCCATCTACGTCAATATTACGAACTCCTGCAACTGTGACTGCGTTTTCTGTCTGCGCAGCATGAAGGAGATGGCGAAGGAGTCCTCGCTCTGGATTGACCATGACCCGACACTTTCTGAGATCACGGAAGAGCTCGACCGCCTGCCGTGGGAATACATCTCCGAAGTCGTATGCTGCGGCTTCGGAGAGCCCCTGATGCGCCTAGACATAGTGCTCGGTGTCCTGCGCCATGTCAAGAAACATCATCCGCAGGTGCCGACGCGCGTCAATACGAACGGACTGGGCGAGCTGGAGCATGGCACCGTCTTTGCACAGCGCTTTGCAGGGCTGCTCGACACCATCTCCATCAGTCTCAATGCATCGAATGCCGAGCGTTATCTTGCGCTCACGCGCTCGAAGTTCGGCATCGGTTCCTATGAGGCGATGCTCACCTTTGCCGAGCACTGCAAGCCCTATATTCCAAATGTCGTACTCACCGTCGTGGAGAAGGTGGAGAACGAGGAGGAGATCGCTCGCTGCCGCAAGATCTGTGCGGAGCGCGGACTGACCCTGCGCGTGCGCACGTACGAGGACAGCTAAGGGCTCACTGCTTTCAGATCACCGTCATTCCCTAAGCCATTATAGCGTCAGCTTCGCCCCATAGAGCGGCGTTTGCCGGTCCATCGCGGCGAGGAGGCGCGGCACGGGGAGTACGCGCAGCAGGATGAAGCAGATCACCGCCTCGGGGACGAGGTAGGTCGCGTTGAACACGAGGGAATACAGATAGGGCGACATTCCCTCCGGCGCGTACGAGCCGAAGAATACAGCACCCGAGATAAAGTGGCAAGCGAAGCGTGCCGCAAAGGCGAGTGCGGCTCCCGTGAAGATCCGTCCCGGTACGGCAGCGGCAATCGCGAGTGCCATATAGGGCAGCGGATAGTCGAAGAGCACCTGCAGGGGGTGCAGGATGAACGCATCCTGCATGAGGTTGATCATGCCGTAGAGGAAGCCCGCGAGACAGCCGATGCCCGCCCCGTAACGGTAGGTGAGAAAGAGGAGGGGAATCATCCCGCCGATGGTGACGCTGCCACCCTGCGGCATGTGAAAGATGCGCAGCTGATGCAGTACGATCGTGAGCGCGAGCATCAGTGTGACGCTGATGAGCATGTGGGTCGTGAAGTGAATGCGCCGCATCTGCAGATAGCCGAGGATCAGGATGAGTACGGCGAGCAGCGCAAAGAGACTGGTCGGCTGCGCGATCAGATCGGCAGTACTTTTCATGAGTGTGTCCATGGAGACCTCCTGTGAGGATACAATTTGTGTGGGGGACATCGGTGTCCGGTACTTCGTATAGAATACTATAAAAACGATGTTTGTTCAAATTGAAAATGTGCTCTTTGCAGACATTCCCTTCATCTTATCCGCATGTCCATAGATTTTTTGGCGTGAATATGGTAAACTGAGAATTGTTGTTTGAATCGTTTTGTGTCGTGACGACGTGCACATACAGGAGGACGTTATGGACGAAAAGATCAGAGAACTCAAGGCGCGTGCCCGAGCTGCGATTGCAGAGACGGCGGGCTCGCTGAGTGAGCTTAACGATATACGTGTCAAGATTCTGGGGAAAAAGGGAGAGCTGACGACCCTCATGCGCAGCATGGGCGCCCTCGCGCAGGAGGAACGACCGCGCATCGGCAAGATCGTCAACGAGGCGCGTGCCGAGCTCGAGGCGCTCCTCGCGAAGAAGTCAGAGGAACTTGCCCAGCGTGAACTGGCGGCCAAGATCGACGCCGAGCAGATCGACGTCACGCTGCCCGGCCGCACGATGCAGATCGGACATCTGCACCCGCTCACGATCACGCTGAACCGCATCAAGAAGATCTTTCTGCAGATGGGCTTTACGGTAGAGGAAGGCCCTGAGATCGAGACGGACTACTACAACTTTGAGGCGCTCAACCTGCCGAAGGATCACCCCGCACGCGATATGCAGGACTCCTTCTACATTACGGAGGATATTCTGCTGCGCTCTCAGACCTCGCCCGTGCAGGCGCGTACGATGCAGAAGAACGAGCCGAATGCTCCGATCCGCATGATCGCGCCCGGGCGCGTCTATCGCCGCGACTCCTACGATGCGACGCACTCGCCGATGTTCACGCAGGTGGAGGGGCTCGTCATCGACAAGGACATCTCCTTTGCCGATCTCAAGGGAACGCTTGAGCTGTGCCTGCATGAGCTCTTCGACGTCGACGCCAAGGTGCGTTTTCGCCCGAGTTTCTTCCCGTTCACCGAGCCGTCCACCGAGGTTGATATTTCCTGCTCCGCCTGCCATGGTGCGGGCTGCCGCGTGTGCAAGGGCACGGGCTGGCTCGAAATCCTCGGCGCGGGCATGGTGCATCCGAACGTCCTGCGCATGAGCGGCTACGATCCAAATGTAGTGTCGGGTTTTGCATTTGGCATGGGCGTGGAGCGCATCGCGATGCTCGCGTACGGCGTGGATGATCTGCGTCTGTTCTACGACAACGACGTGCGTTTCTTACATCAATTCTAAGGAGGCGGGACTATGCAGGTTTCCATCAAATGGCTGAAGGACTATGTGGAGATAGATGAGCCGGTGGAGAAGGTTGCCGATCGCCTGACGATGGCAGGCGTGCCTGTCGAGCGTATTGTGCGTGCCGACGAGGGGCTTGAAAAGGTCATCACCGGGCGTATCGAGAAGATCACACCGCATCCGGACTCCGATCATCTGCTCGTCTGTCAGCTGAACATGGGCAGTGCGGAGCTGACGCAGATCGTGACGGGCGCATCCAATGTGCGCGAGGGGCATATCGTCCCGGTCGCTGCGGTCGGCGCAGTGCTCCCCGGCGGCAAGAAGATCTCGAAGGGCAAGCTGCGCGGAATTCTCTCGAACGGCATGATGTGTTCGGCGGGAGAGCTTGCCATTGATACCGAGGGGCTGCCCGACGAGCAGGTGAACGGCATCTACATTCTGCCGCCCGATACGCCTGTCGGTGTACCGGCGGCGCAGGTACTTGGCCTCGACGATGTGATCCTAGAGTTCGAGCTGACGGCAAACCGCGCCGACTGCTTCAGTGTCATCGGGATTGCGCGGGAGGTCGCCGCGCTGACGGGCAAATCGCTTCGTATGCCGACGATTAAGGTGAAGGAGACGGCGGGCGTGCGCGCTGCGGATCTTGTCTCCATTCACATCGACGATGAGGAGCTGTGCCGCCGTTTCTCCGCGCGTGTTCTGCGCGATGTGAAGGTCGCTCCTACGCCCGCATGGATGGTGGATCGTCTGCGCGGTGCGGGCATCCGCTCGATCAACAATGTTGTCGATGTGACGAACTTCGTTATGCTGGAGCTGGGACAGCCCCTCCACGCATACGACTATGACCGTATCGCAGGACATACGCTGACGGCGCGGCATGCTCGTGCAGGGGAGCAGCTTCATACGCTGGATGATTCCAACCGCATCGCCGTCGGAGATGAGCTCGTCATTGCCGACAGCGAGAAGCCCGCAGGGCTTGCCGGCATCATGGGCGGGCTCGATTCCGAGGTGACGGACAAAACGACGACGGTCGTCCTTGAGGCGGCCTCCTTCCATGGGCCGACCATCCGCCGCACGGCGCGGCGCATCGGCCTCCGCTCCGAGGCATCGGGACGGTTTGAGCGCGGTGTGGATGAGACGGAGACCATTCGTGCTGTGACGCGTGCCGCACAGCTCCTCACGGAGATGGATGCCTGCACCGTGGCAGAGGGGGCGATTGACGTCAATCCAACGCCGCGCGTCCCGACGGTACTCACGTTTCGTGCACGCACCGTCGCGGAGCGCATCGGTGTGAACATCCCGGGCGAGTGGATGGCGTCGGCACTGCGCTCTCTCGGCTTTATCGTCGAGGAGGAGGGGATTGAGACCTATCGCGTCGTCGTTCCCTCATGGCGCGGCGACGTGACGCTGATGGAGGACATTTCGGAGGAGGTTGCGCGGCTCTACGGCTTTGACAACATCGCATCGAAGATGCCGTCGGGGGCAGTCCTGCAGGGATCGGTCAGTGAGATGCAGGCGTTTGTCGATACCATGCGTGAAACACTTGCCTCCCTCGGCATGACGGAGGAGCTTTCGTTCAGCTTTACGAGCACAGCGGCACTCGACAAGCTCTGTGTGCCCGAGGACAGTATGCTTCGCCATGCGGTTCCCATCATGAATCCGCTCATGGAGGAGTATCCGCTCGTCCGCACGACCCTTCTGACGAGCATTCTTGAGAATGCGGCGCGCAATGTCGCCCGTCGGAACCTCGATCTCCGGTTATTTGACATTGCGCCTGTTTTCTTCCCGAGGGCATTGCCTGTCACGGAACTCGTCGAGGAAAAGCGCAAGGTGGCAGGACTCCTCACAGGGCGGCGCAATCCTATCGCATGGGATACGGATAATGCGATGGTCGATTTCTACGATGCAAAGGGCGTACTGGAGCGCTTCCTCTCTGCCATCGGCGTACAAAAATACACGGTGGAGCGTGGCGAGCACTTTGCGATGCACCCCGGCAAGACGGCATTTTTCAAAAAGGGACGCGACGTGATCGCCGTCCTCGGTGAGATTCATCCGACGGTCGCCGCGAACTTTGGCATTGGACAGAGTGTCTACGTCTTCGAGATGGATGCTGAGACACTGCTGCGCTACCGCAAGAAAAAGGCTGCCATTAAGCCCCTGCCGAAGTACCCCGCATCGACGCGTGACCTCGCAATCCTCGTGGATGCTGGCCTTACGACGGCGGAGATCGAGCGCGTCATTGCGAAGAAGGGCGGCAGTTACTTCCGTGGTGCGACCCTCTTTGATGTCTACGAGGGCAAACAGGTGGGCAAGGGAAAGAAGAGCATGGCGTTCCACCTGCATTTCCAGTCCGATGACAAGACCCTGACCGATGAGGAAGTGGATGCGGCATTCGCCGCAATCCTGCAGGCAGCGGAGGAGCAGCTTCACGCACAGCTTCGCGGATAAAAGGCGGTGAGAGCCATGGCAGAGGAAAAACAGACGATACAGCGTGTTGTCGTCGAGATGTTTGGGCAGAGCTACCAGCTCAAGACCGATGAGCCGGATCGTCTCAAGCGGCTGGCGGCAGAGAGTGACCGCCGCATCAAGGAGATGTCGAAGAAGGTTCGCAGCTTCGATGTTCAGCGCATCGCAGTGCTCTCCGTGCTCCAGCTGATGGATGAATATGATCAGCTGCGGCGTGACTACAATGAGCTCGTTCAGATCCTTGAGGAAAAGTAAAAAAGAAGCTATGATGCACACACATCATAGCTTCTTTTTTTTTACTGAATGTTAAATCGTACGTTCGTATCTACGGTTACCGTTTTGCCGGTGGGATTGGGATAGCTGCCGACCGCATACGCTGCGGCGACAGCCGCCTCATCCAGAACGCTGTGTCCGGAGGGGGAGGAGACGGAGACACTTGTGATTACTCCCGAGGCGCTGATCGTTGTGGTGATCGTCGTCGTTCCCTCCAGGTGGCGCTTGAGTGCCATATAGGGGTACTCCTTATTCGCATCGACCGCGGCACGGAATCCTGCCACATCAAATGGTGCGGTGCCTGTACCGGGGGCCGTACTGTCCCCTGATCCCTGACTTGCCCCCGCTCCGGCACCGGCACCTTTTCCATCACCCGTACTGTCGCCGCTGCCGTTTCCTAATCCCGAACCTGTGCCGCTTTCTCCGCCGCCGCTGGTGCCTGAGACAGAGCCGCTTGGGGAGGATGATGGTGCCGCGGAGGAATCTGTCGCTGATGCAGCAGGTGATGCCGCATCCGGTATGGTCACTGCATCCGGGGATGGGACGGCAGCTGTGGACGGCGTTATGGGCACCGGCATCTGCTGTACCGTCTCGACGCGCTTTGCGACCTCCTCCGCCTTCAGCGGTTCCGGGAAAAGACTTTCGGCACTGCCGCCGCCCTCATGCCCGCTGCCCTGACTGAAATCCGATGCCTGCAGGTCAATCTCGTAGACTTGCTGCTCCTGCTTTGCGACGACGGCAGCAAGTCCGACGGCGAGCAGGAGAAAGATGACGACGTGAATGGCGGCAGAAACGATATATGCTTTTCTCCATGAGAGATGTTGCTCCATCGATCTATCCCTTCTGCTCTGCTGCGATCGAGAGCCGTTTGACCCCCGCTCCTTTGAGCATGTCCATCACGGCGACCACCTGCCCATGCGCCGTGCGCTGATCTGCCTGCAGGACGACCGCCGCCTTCGGATTCTCCTCCATGTGACGCTTCATGATCGCCGCGGACTCCGTGATGCTCACGGGATTGTTGTCAATCGTGATATGCCCGTCTGCATCGAGCGTCATGATGATCGGCAGCTGTGCCGGTGCAGTCGCGGTCTGTGCCTGCGGCAGCTGAACGGCGAGAGCCTTCTGCGCCACTGTCTGCAGGCTGTTCATCATAAAGAAGACAAGCAGGAAGAAGATGATATCGATCATCGGTATAATCATAAACTCCGGCTTCTTTTTGAGGCGGTGATTGCTAAAATTCATTACGCATCCCAACTTTCTTTCTTCGCCGTGACAATCGTGGTGCAGAGACGCTCCGTGTCCGTGACAATCGCGTCGAGCTGATGGCTGAAATAGGTGTAGACGCAGAAGGCGATGATCGCCACGCAAAGACCGGTTGCTGTCGCGACCAGTGCCTCCCCGACACCGCCCGTAATGGCAGCCGCACCGCCGCCCGCATCGAGGACGCTGAACGTCTGAATCATTCCTGTGACCGTGCCCAAGAGGCCGAGCAGCGGGGCGATCGTAACGATCGCACTCAGATAGTCGAGATAGCGGCGAAAGTTGATCGACTCCATCGACATACGGTCGGAGAACGCATTCTTCATCGCATTTTCCGTGCGGTCGTTCTCGATGCCGCTCTCGACAATGCGGCTGATCGCGGAGGGGTACTCCTTGCAGAGATTGATGATCGTATCCCAGTCCTTCTGGACAGCAGAGTGATAGACCCCATGAAAGAATGCGCGGGACCCCCTGCGGTTGACGCGGTAGTAGTAGAACCGCTCCACCGCAATCGCAAGCGTGATGAGCGAGAGAATCAGAAGGGGGTACATGACCAGCCCGCCGCTGTGGAAGAGATGTACTGCACTTTCAAATCCTGACATATCTTTGTCTCCTTTATATAAACTAGAAGGTCATGCGCATACCGAAGCGGTAGATGCGCCCGCCCATCCCAAGGTATGGGTCATAATGGTTGAACAGATTCGTGATGCCGGCGTAGAACGTGAGAAAGTGGTGGTAGTCTTTCTCGATCATCAGATTCCACAGGCCGTAGTTCTTCTCACGGGCGACTTTCTCACGGGTGTAGCCGTGCTCAATGTCGCCTCTCATAAACATCCTTGCCTCCGCATCGCTCCGGACCAGATGATACACCTCCCCTGTGTTTGGATCTGTGAAATCAACATGTTCCAAATTCTGAACACCATTAGCACCGATGATGCGTCCCGTTGCAATACGGTCACGGATATCGAGGTAGTTGCGCGTGTAGTCACCCCAGAGGGTTGCGCGCCATCCGTTCTTCGGATCACTGTAGCTCATCGTGAGATTGAGCATGTGACGTCCGCGACCCTCAAGTCGCTTGCCCGTCTGACGGTCATAGGCATCAAGATAAGTATAGCCTGCCTTGACCGTAAAGTCACGCGATACTTTATGCGTCACCTCTGCTTCGATGCCCTGTGTGCGTGCCTTGGAAATATTTTCGTACGAATAGACATCATCTGTTGCGGGAACGCCGGATGCAAAAACCGACTCATCGATGACGTTGTTCTCGATATCGGTCCAATTCGACGCTGCGTTCAATGCATTCACGAGATCGTCATAGCCGCTGAATCCCCATGGATCTGGATAGCGTATATGCGTATCATAATATGTGCGCCCGTAGAGATTCTTGCTGTCCTTTTCCCCCTTATACATGATCTGCATATAGTCCTTATAGTCGTTGCGGAAGAGTGTGATCTTTGCACTCGTCTTTTTGTCGAAGTCCTTTTCAACGGAGATGTCCATATTGAGTGCTTTCTCGGGCTTCAGCTCGGGATTGCCCTCGAACAGCCAGCCGTTTCGGATGGGCGGTGAGGCGTTCAGTGACGGCTCGTACATCTCCCAGTCGTGGTACAGCTCGGCGATGCCGCCCGTGGCGAAGCTCGTGCCGATGTTCGCCTTGATGCGGACGTTATTGCGTGCTTTGTATGTCGCACCGATGGATGGGGAGAGATTTACGCCGAACTGGCTGTGATTCGTATAGCGCAGGGAGGGGATGACAAGCAGTTTCTTGCCAACCTGCCAATCGTCCGAGATATAGGCGCTGTAGTAGTTCAGGGATGTCTCATAGATATTACCGGTATAGGAGCGTTTATTCGGATTGGATGGATCCGAGGGGTTCGGGAAGGTGTAGATGCGTGTCTCTTCGTGAGGCGTCTGTCCCGGTACCGTGATGCGCGTTCCCTCGCCGTATTCATCATGATAGTCTGCACCGACAGTGACATAGTGCTTGTCTGTGCCATCACACCGACCGAGGCCTCGATCACATTGTCCTTGCGATTGAAATTATCGAAATAGAAATGACGATAAGGTACCCCTTTGCCAAAAACATGATAGTTCACGTCGGAATCATGCTCCGTCTGATAGAGGCGCACGCGGTAGTCCGCATGACTCGTTTGCTTCTTCCAGTCGATGCTGAAATTATTGCGCCATGCGTCTTCCGACGCCGCCATGGCGATCCCTTTCCCCTCCGTAAATTTTCCGAGCGTCGTATCCTTTTTCAGATCCTCCGTCTGGCGATCCGCCGAGAGGGTGAGGGTTTCATCTTTGCCGAGTGTAAATTCAGCGCGCAGGCTCATCGGATTGCGCTTGCCGTAATACTGCATCGATGTGCCGTCATTGTCGTAGAGGAAGGGCGCGGTCTTGCTCCAGCCATAGGAGAAGTCCATGTACGTGCCGCCGCCGAGGTCGCCCGTGGAGTAACCGATGCTGTGATTGTACGGGCTGCCGCCCGCGTCGATCCACGACCCCTCGGTCGTGAGACGTACGCCTCTGCGATGCGAGACCTTCGTGATAATGTTGATGACACCCCCGATGGCGTCTGCCCCGTAGCGTGCTGTGCCCGAGCCGCGAATGATCTCAATGTGATCCACGTCGTCGAGACCAAGGCGGTTCACCTCGTCCGTTGCACCGTAGAACTTGCTCAGTCCTCCTGCGAGCCTGCGTCCATCGACGAGAATGAGCGTGTGACGCGCATCTGCGCCGCGGATGCTGACCGTCTTTCGTCCCATGTTGTCCGTGCCCATCTGGATGCTCTGCTCGGCAGAGAGCGCATCGGACAGTGTTCGCGCGCCTTTCCTGTCGAGATCGACACGGGAGATGATCGTCTTCGTTTCAGGGGCTTCCTTCAGCATCTCCTTATCGAAATCCGCATCCACATGGATATCGTCAGTTGATACGTGGGTTCCCTCATCCTCCGCTGGTGCAGCGTACGTGATACTGCTGCCCATACAGGCGAGTATGGCAGCGGTCACCATCACATACCTTCCGTGTCGTAGTTTAGCATGAAATGACATTGTTCGTCTCTTCCTCTTTCTTGCCATTTATGAATGTGATTATCATTATAGACAAAATAATGTAAGTGTCAATAGAAAAATTCATATTTTTAAATTTTATCTTGGGCATCATGAATAAAACTTGTCAGATACGCGCAGATTTTTACAGGAACAAGGCGGCGAGCAGGATGCAGAGCGAGACTCTGCCTAGGACTTTTTGCTGACGTGCGAGAAAAAGATATATTCAGGAATCGCTGATAAAACGGTCTCTCAGATTGGCGTAGATTTTTACCCAATTGAGGCAGTAAACCGGACGCATAGCAGGGGCTTGTGGAGGATTTACTAACGATAAGCGGGCGAAAAAGATGGACTAAGACGACGGTGCTAAGTTTATCATTGCTTTCTTAAGACCGAGCGACCGAAAATCTCCGTGCTTTCTTTGTTCACTCTGTTTTGACAATGGGATTTTTTTTTATTATACTGGGCATGTTGGGGAGATTGTGTTTATGGCATTTTCCCAATCTTTCGGATGAGAAGGGAGGTGAATGTTTGTTATTCGAACGAATTTTACGCTTTTTCATCGTACTCATTACGGCAGTTGTCGGTGCGACTGTCTTTGAGCTTGCCGTTCCGACGGCGAACGCCTATTTTTCTGCGCCGCTCTGGCATACGGAGCTGGGGATCTTCGACCTGTCGCTTGCGGGACTGCTCTGTATTCTGTGCGGGACGGTGCTCGGCGGGCTGATCGGCTATCCATTGGCTCCATTTTTTACCGGACGGCTACGCAGTCTCTCCATCTGGGTGGAGGGGCAGCTCGCGAAGATGCCAACACGCGATGTGATTGCCGGGGCAATTGGGCTTTTTATCGGACTTATCATAGCACGCCTCCTAAGCGATGCGTTTTCTACGATTCCCATTGTCGGTGACTACATCCCCATCGTGTTCAGCATTGTGATCGGGTATCTCGGTGTGCATATCATGGTGCAGAAACAGCAGGAGATCGCCGAGGTCTTTGACTTCGTTCCGCGCTTTTTGCGCGAGGTGATCCGCATGCGCCCCGATGTGCGTACCTCCATGCCGCTGGCGGTGCGAGATGGGCAGGAGGACAGGCAGTACAAGCTGCTCGATACGAGCGTCATCATCGACGGCCGCATTGCGGATATCTGTGAGACGGGCTTTCTTGAGGGGACGCTGCTCATCCCCGTCTTTGTGCTGGAGGAGCTGCAGCATATCGCCGACTCGCCGGATGCCCTGAAACGCGTGCGTGGACGGCGCGGGCTCGATATCCTGCAAAAGATCCGCAAGGAGTCGCGCATGAAGGTGGAGATCACGGAGGTGGACTTTGAGGATATCGCCGAGGTGGATTCCAAACTCCTCCAGCTCGCACAGGAGGTCGGCGGGAAGATCATCACGAACGACTTCAACCTCAACAAGGTGGCGCAACTGCGCGGTGTCCCCGTGCTCAATATCAATGCGCTCTCGAATGCGGTCAAGCCCGTGGCGATTCCGGGCGACCTGATGTCCGTACAGATTGTCCGACCGGGTAAGGAACATGGACAGGGGCTTGCCTATCTCGATGATGGTACGATGATCGTTGTGGACGGTGGATTCCGCTGCATGAATGAGGTCGTCTCCGTGGAGGTGACTTCGGCACTCCAGACGGCAGCGGGACGGATGATTTTTGCCAAAATGGCACGATGATGGAGTGCATTGGGAGGAATGTATGGTAAGTGTAGTTTTTCCGGCGGCAGGGCAGGCGCATCGGATGCGGGTCGGTCTCAACAAGGTCTTTCTGACCCTCGCGGGAAAGCCAATGCTGTTGCGGACGTTGCTGACCTTTTCAAAGGTTCCAGCGGTCGGCGAACTGATTATCGCGGTCGGTGCCGATGAGGTGACGGCGGTCAAGGGGCTGCTCAGTCGTGTTAAGGGACTTGCTCCGTGGCGCGTGGTCGAGGGCGGCACGGAGCGGCAGTATTCGATCCGCAACGGGCTTGCCGTCGTATCGGAGGAGGCGGACATCGTCCTCGTCCACGATGCGGCGCGGCCGCTCATCCGCCGCGAGACGATCGAGGAGCTGATCCGCGTCGTGCGCGCAGAGGGCGCGGGCATCGTCGCCGTGCCGGAGAAGAATACGATCAAGATTGCCGCCGCGGACGGTACGGTCGCTGCGACGCCGCCGCGCCAGACGCTCTGGCAGGTGCAGACCCCGCAGGGCTTTCGCAAGGAGATCCTGCTCGAGGCGAACCGCAGGGCGGAGGCGGATGGTTTTCTCGGGACGGATGATGCGAGCCTGGTGGAGCGCATCGGCGTTCCCGTTCGCATTGTGCAGGGGGAGTACAGCAACATCAAGGTGACAACGCCAGAGGATATGGTGGTCGCGGAGGCGATCCTACGCAATGACATGGGCGCGGGAGAGCTGATGAAGACCGCCGTTCACGAGGCAAAGCGCCTACTTGGCGGTGTCGTCCGTCGGCGTAAGGAGGACAGCGTATGACGAGAGTGGGTATCGGCTACGACGTGCATCGACTGGTGGAGGGACGCAAGCTCATCCTCGGCGGCGTGGATATACCGTATGAAAAGGGGCTGCTGGGGCACTCGGATGCGGATGTGCTGCTGCACGCCATTTCCGACGCACTCCTCGGAGCAGCGGCGCTCGGCGACATCGGGCAGCATTTTCCTGATACCGACCCGCACTATGCGGGCGCAGACAGCGGGAAGCTCCTTGCCGAGACGGCACGGCTCGTCCGCGCGGCAGGGTTTTCCATCGGCAACGTGGACGCTGTCATCGTGGCGCAGGCACCGAAACTGCAGCCGCACATTCCGGCGATGCGTGCGAACATCGCCGATCGGCTCGGCATCGACCTCCGCGATGTCAGCGTCAAGGCGACAACGGAGGAACGACTTGGGTTCACCGGAGCGGGCGAAGGGATGTCCGCCCATGCCATAGCAGGCATAGAACGTATATAGGAGGGATTCACATGGCAAATCAGCTGAAGGAACTTTTGGGGCTGGATGTTCCCATCCTGCAGGGCGGTATGGCGTGGATTTCGGAGGCGAACCTTGCTTCTGCGGTATCCAATGCGGGCGGTGCGGGCATCATTTCGACGGGCGGACGCACGACGGAGTACACACGCAATGAAATTCGCCGCTGCCGCAGTCTGACCAATCGTCCGTTCGGGGTCAACATCATGCTCATGGCGCCCAACAAGGAAGAGATCGTGGATGTAATCTGCGAGGAAAAACCTGCATTCGTCACGCTCGGGGCAGGCAACCCTGTCCCGTACTTTGAGAAACTCCATGCGGCAGGAGTCAAGGTCATTCCCGTCGTGCCGAGCGTGAAGCTCGCAAAGCGCGTCGAGGAAAAGGGCGCCGATGCCATCGTGGTCGAGGGCATGGAGGCGGGCGGCCACATCGGCGTTCTCTCCACGATGCCGCTGATGGAACAGGTCATCCCCGAGGTCTCGCTGCCCGTGATCATGGCGGGCGGCTTTGGTGATGGGCGCGGACTCGCCGCTGCACTCCTCATGGGCGCGGCCGGCGTTCAGATGGGCACGCGCTTCCTCGTTGCGGAGGAGTGTGTTGTCCATCCGAATATGAAGGAAAAGCTGATCGCAGCGGTGGACACGGATACCATCGTGACGGGCATCACCATCGGCGGCGCAGTGCGCGGCATCAAGAACAAGTTCGCCGAGGACTTCGTCGCGCTCGAGTACTCGGGCAAGGCGACGAAGCAGGAGCTCCTCGACCGTGCGACAGGCACGAACAAGCTGGCGGCGGTCGACGGCGATGTTGTAAACGGCATGATGCAGGCGGGTGAGACACTGACGCTGCTGCGCAAGGTCGAGCCGGTCAAGACCATCATCGACGACATTGTGCGTGAGGCGCGTGCGACGCTTGCCCGCGCACAGTCGATCACAGTCTGAGAGGTAAGATGGGGGAATGGGAACCGACGAACTGACACGGATTCATGAACTCGCGAAACGTGTCACGCTGCTCGAGAAGATGGTACTGCGTCAGCAAAGCCGTATCGACGAACTGACGCAGGCTCTTGAGGCGCAGCACGTCACAGGGACGTCAACACGCCCTGCACAGGAGAGGGAAGATGCGAAGGAACGCGCCGCACAGGAAGAGGTGGCACGCTCCGTTCCATCAGTAAGCGATCTCCTCGATGAGGAGATGAAGCGCGAGCTGGCGCGTGCCTATACGGGTGCACAGCCCGCAAAGCCACCCGAGAAAAAAATGGAAAAACCGCCGAATGCCATGCAGCGTGCGGCCGGCAGCTATGCGCGCGCCGGCGGCGGCAGGGAGCCGGCGGTCAACGATCAGGCAAAGCAGACGGAAGCCGCACGCAAAAAAACCGCCGAGGCAACGCTGGCGGGGATTCCGCAGCATGAGCTGCGCGAGCGAACTCCTGAGGAGCGGACGGCGGACTTTGTGCGGGACTATAATGCCCTCTATGATGTGCCGGGAACAATGTTCCAGAAGAAGAAGGCACAGGACGATTTCATCCGAGACTATGAGGTGCAGGGGATGCGCTGTACGAATATGCAGCTGCGTCACAGCCGCCCCGAGCTTGAGCCGCGCTTTGTCGCTGTGACGCCGACGCGGGATGCGGACTACTGGGGCATGCCGCTCGGCAATAATCTCTTTGCCGTTGTGCCGAATCCCTTTCTCGTTTACGGAGAGGAGATGCATACGGCGGGCGGGATGCGCGAGGCATTCAACTCGAACTATCGTCTGGGGAATACCTATGGACGGTTCACGATCAAAGAGGCGGCGATCTTCCAGTTCGGTACGATCGGCAAGGTGTTTCGGCGCGGTCAGTTAGAGGCGGAACAATAAAAAACGGCAGATCACTGCCGTTTTTTATTCCCGTACCTGCCGTCCTGCCCCTGCTCCGTCGATGGCGACCGCAACTTTTGCCTCGGTAAAGGTCTTCATATCGTTCATGATATGGAGGGCGGCGTGGACGATCTCAAGACCGAGGATGCCGACGATGCCGGCGGGGGCATCGATCTCCGCTGTGATCATCTCTGGCAGGAGATGGAGCACATAGTGGGTAAGGGCTGGGCTTATCACACAGTACTCCCGCACAATGTGGTCGGTCGCCGCATCCCCCGGGAGAACGAGTGCACCGCCCTCTGCCGCTGCACAAAGTGCCGTACGGACAGCTGGTGCGTCACTCCCCATGCTGCCGATGATGAGGAGCGGATGGTCGGCGGCGACGGCGTGCATGGCGGCATGACACTCCGCGTTTTCCATCGCTGTAGGGAACAGGTATACGTCAATATCACGCGCTGCTGTCATGGCGGAGATGATGGCGTGGCGTTCGGCGGGCAGTTCCTCTCCGCCAGAGAGAAGGCAGAGTGCTGCCCTGCTGTTTGACGGCAGACGAATTTTCCCCGTGATTCCTGCAAGCTGTACCGCGATGTGCTCAAGGAACCCGAGACTGTGAATCGGCTTTGCGAGATTGTCGAGACGGTACTGTGCCGCATCCATCACCGTGCGGTTTGGCGCGTGGATGTCGTATGTATTTTCCCCAGTTGCTGAGGAGGCAGGGAGTGTCCTGTGCGGCGGCAGGAGAAAGGGCTCGCAGCAACGCGGTGAAGCGTCCGTCGCCGCCCATGCCATGAGCATCAGCTCCAGCATCCGCAGGGCAATCGACGATCCCGCCGCCTCGCTCAGGCGGATGTCGAGCCGCAGCATTGGGGTGAGTCCCAGATGGCGCAGTGCGTGGGGCTGAGAGTGCTCCGTCAGTGATGCGTGGGATGCGAGCAGCGCGTGCACGCAGTTCGGTGCAATGGCGTGCGCGATGAGTGCCGCTGATGTCGTATTTGCGCCGTCCAGGACAACCAGAATGTGATGTGCGGCGGCACCGAGGATGATGCCCGCGATACAGCCAAGCTCAAAGCCGCCAACCTTGGCGAGTACGTCGATGCCGTCCTGCGGATCGGGCTGATTGACGGCGAGCGCACGCCGCACAATCTCCACTTTGTGATGCAGACGCTCATCCGAGATATTTGCCCCGCGCCCTGTGACCTCCTCAGGGGTGAGGCGGAGGATGGCGGCGGTGATGGCGGCACTCGATGTTGTGTTCGAGATTCCCATCTCGCCGGGCAGAATGCAGCGGTCGCCGCGTGCAGCACAGTCCGCCGCGAGACCGATCCCTGTCTCGATTGCCTGTATTGCCAGTGCGTGCGTCATGGCGGCACCCTTGGTCATGTTTGCCGTCCCGCGTGCAATGCTGCGGTAAAGCAGGTCGGGGATTCCCGCCGTGTCGGCATTGACGCCGAGATCGGCAACGCAGAGACGGGCGGGGACGTAGTTGGCGACGGCGTTTGCCGCGCCGCCTCGTGCCATCAGATAGTTGCACATCATGTTCAGCGTCGTCTCAGGCGGGTACGCACTGACGCTCTCTGCGGCAACACCGTGATCGGCACAGGAGATGACGACACTCGTCTGCGGTGGGGCAGGATGACGTTCACCTGTCAGTGCAATATAGCGTGCGAGGGCATCGCCCAGCTGCCCGAAATGAATCCCGCTGCGCGTGCAGAGCGCAGCGGTCACGCGGCTGGCGAGCGCAGCATCGGGCACAGTGATAGCGGCGATGGTTTTTTGCAGGAGATTCATGCGTTCTTTTTCTCCTTTTCCATGCGCTTCAGGGAGAGCCCGATGCGGCCGCGCTCTTCATCGAGGCTGATAACCATGACGTCGAGCGTGTCTCCGACGGACAGCACATCGAGCGGATGCTTAACACGGCGGCGGCTCATCTCCGAGATGTGGAGCAGTCCCGCCTGCTTCAGGCCAATGTCGATGAATGCGCCGAAGTCCGTGATGTTGCGCACGGTTCCGCGCATGATCGTGCCGACGGCGAGGTCGGAGAGCTTGACGATATTCTGCCGCATCAGCGGCGCGGGCAGGTCCTCGCGCGGGTCGCGCCCGGGTCGTGCAATCGCTTTCAGAATGTCGGTGACGGTCGGGATGCCCGCGTGTAGTTTTTCCGCCAGTGCCTGTGGGCTGGTGTGGGCGGTCTTTTGGGCGAGTGCAGGCAGCTTTGTGCGGTCGCTGAGATCACTCTCTGATGCACCGAGTTCGGTGAGGATGCTGCGCGCAAGCGTGTAGGACTCGGGATGGATCGCCGTGCCGTCGAGCGGCGTTTCCCCGTCATGGATGCGCAGGAACCCTGCGCATTGGGTAAACGCAGCATCGCCCAGACGCGCCACATCGTGCAGAGCACTGCGGCTTTTGAAACGGCCATGCTTGTTGCGGTAGGCGACGATGTTCTTGGCGACCGCGGTATTGATGCCCGCAATACGACCGAGGAGTGCCGGGGAGGCGGTGTTGAGATCCACACCGACATGGTTGACGGCGTCCTCGACGGTCGCATCGAGCGTTTCCTTCAGTTCCTTCTGACTCACGTCATGCTGATACTGTCCGACACCGATCGCCTGTGGGTCGATCTTAACGAGCTCTGCCAGCGGATCCTGCACGCGGCGCGCAATGGATACTGCGCCGCGAATCGTCACATCGTAGTCCGGCAGCTCTTCCTTGGCGAGTGCGGAGGCGGAGTAGACCGATGCGCCTGCTTCGTTTGTGATGAGATAATGCACGTTCTTCCACTTATTCGTGCGGATCAGTGCCGCAACGAATTGCTCCGTCTCATAGGATGCCGTGCCGTTGCCGATGGAGATGAGCGTGATGCCGTGTTCTGCCACGAGCTTCTCCACCGACTTTGCGGCTGCCGCGCGCGCGCTGTCGCTCTGTGTCACCTGAATGACGCCGCTCGCGCGGACGTTACCCGTCGCGTCGACGACCGCCATCTTGCATCCCGTGCGGTAGCCGGGATCAAGCCCGAGTACCGTATGCCCCGCAAGCGGAGGCTGCAGGAGCAGCTGGCGCAAATTGTGTCCAAAGATGCGGATTGCCTTTTCCTCCGCCTGTGCCGTCAGGTCGGCACGCAGTTCGCGTTCCAGTGCAGGAACGAGGAGACGCTTGTAGCCGTCCTCCACGGCAGCGCGCAGCTCCTCGGTGAAAATTGACGGACGCCGATGGATACGCCGACTGATCCATGCAATGTTTTCCTCGTGATCTATGCTGATGTGTACGGTGAGACAGCCCTTCTTCTCACCGCGGTTAATGGCGAGGATACGGTGAGAGGGGAGGGTACGGGCGGGCTCACGGTAGCCGTCATACATCGCAAAGGTATCCGCTCCCTCCGCCGTGTGGTCAAGGGATGTCTCGAAGATGGCGGTGCGCCGGTATACGTCGCGCAGGGTGCGGCGCACCTCTGCTTCGTCCATGATCTGCTCGGCAAGAATGTCGCGTGCCCCTGCCAATGCGTTGGCAGGGGAGGGGACGTCTGCTGCCGAATTGACAAAGGCAGCGGCGTATTCCTCGGCATTGTCCTTCGTCTCGCGCTGTAGGAGGATCGCGTCGGCGAGCGGTGCGAGCCCACGCTCGCGTGCCATCGAAGCACGCGTGCGCTTTTTTTGCTTGTAGGGGCGGTAAAGATCCTCTAGGGTCTGCAGCTTTTCGGTCGCCTCGATTGCCGTGCGCAGCTCCTCGTTCAGCTTGCCCTGCTCCTCAATGCGCGTGAGAATCTCCTCCTGCCGCTTGACGAGACTGCGCAGATAGGTCAGTCGTTCCTCCACGCGGCGCAGCACTTCATCCTCGAGTGAGCCCGTCGCCTCCTTACGATAGCGCGCAATAAACGGGATCGTATTGCCCTCGTCGAGGAGGGAAATGACGGACTCTACTTGTTTCGGCCGAATGGAGAGCTCCTTGGCAATTGACGCAGGAATATCGGAAATACGCATGACATCCAACCTTTCTCTTGGGAAGCACTGATAAATTCGGTACGACCATCTTGACGCATCTTTTTCGCCCGCTTTTCGTTAGCAAATCCTCCACATAGCCTCTGCTATGCGTCCGGTTTGCTGCCTCAATCGGACAAAAAATCTACGCCAATCTGGCATACCTCATTTTATCAGCGATTCCCTTGTGATTCCGTCATCATTATAACATGAATTTTTTTTGGTGCAAAAGAGACAGCCGATCAATCGGTATTAGGACTATTGACAGAAACCCGTGGATAGAGTATTATAATACATAAATAATAATGATTTTAGATTTATAGGAATTAGGAATTACTATGCGCGAACGTACATTATTAACGCCGAGCGAAGTGACGGACATCCTTCGCCGGAACAAGAAAAAAGTGACACCACAGCGGCTTGCCGTCTATGCGGCTCTCGCCGATACGACAGAGCATCCGACGGCGGAGACGCTCTATAAGGAGCTGCGCGCCGACTATCCGACCATGAGTCTGGCGACGGTCTATAAGTCCCTCGATGCATTCTGTGAGATCGGCATTGTCCGCGAGCTAAATGTGGGCGAGGAGGCATTTCGTTACGATGCGGATATTTCGCCACATCCTCACATCCGCTGTATGTCCTGTGACAGGGTGGCAGACGTCCCGATTACGGCGCTTCCGGCACTGGACAAGAATGTTGCCTCGGTGACGGGGTACCGCATCGTCTCTCAACAGATGTATTTCTTCGGGTACTGCCCCGAATGCCAAAAGAAGAAAGCAGGAGCATGAGCTTGTAAATAGGGAAATACTGTGCGCCGCTCATGAGCGTTATTGGCAACACTCATACGAACTGAAATACGGTATCGTATGGGTGTTTTTTGTGTGCCGAATTTATCAGTGCTTCCTTAAGTTGCACTTGACTTGATAATTCGACGCGTAAAATAGAGGCGGGATTGCTGATCTTCTGAAATGATCCGTACTAAAGCAAAAGGGACTGTTGTACGAAGCTGTAAACTTCGTGCAGCAGTCCCTTTGAATTATACCGGTCAGCGGCGATTTCTGCGTGCGAGAATGCGAATGACCTTTGCGCCCGTGCTCTTGATCTTGCGGATGGGGGCGACGCGCGTCGTCGTCTTGGGGCGAATCTCCGTCGGGGCATGGAAATCACCGCGCCGCAGATGCGTGCTCTTAATCTTGTCCGGTTGGAAAAATTTGCGCAGGACGTGGGCGATGGGGTCGAGTGGCACGTTTTCCCGACAGAGGTAGACGTCGAGGGAGACGTGGCGCATGGCCGGGTGCACATGGAGGGCAACATGTCCACCCGGCACGAGTGCCAGCAGCGAGAGCACGCCGCTCTCCTGTCCGCTGCTGATGATCTCGATGGGTGACAGCCCTACCGTGCGCAGTGCATCAGAGACTTGATCGCGCAGGGCTTCTTCCGTGCTGCACCGATCGCCTTTACAATCATAAAAATCCACGGTCAGCAGCCTTGATTGAATCTCCATCTGCTTCAGTCTCCTTCTTACATGTATAATCTTACACTCATTATAGAGGAAGAATGGTGCTCCCGTCAAGGCATATCGCAGAAGGCTCGAATATGTATGGATAGCAAGAGAATGGACGCGATGTTGTTTCTATAAAATAAAATCTCGATAAAATCTCGTGTCACATGGAAAAAAATCACTTCTTATGTTATACTGATTCTGCACATCCATTGACAGATGGCAGGGAGCAGATTCCCTTGATTTGGAAATTCTGCCAATGCGTGGATGTATATCATGCTACACATATTGCGGAAGGAGACTCCATTAACAATGTTTGGTCTTTTTGGTGGACACGATATGGGGATTGATCTCGGTACGGCAAACACGCTCGTTCACGTCAAAGGACGTGGGATCGTGCTGCGTGAGCCGTCCGTGGTTGCGATAAAAAGTGATACGGGGGACGTACTCGCGGTGGGCGAGGAAGCAAAGCAGATGATCGGCCGTACACCAGGCAACATTGTGGCCATTCGCCCAATGAAGGATGGCGTCATTGCAGACTTTGACGTGACGCAGGCAATGCTGAAGTACTTCATCCGCAAGGCGATGCGTTCCAAGTCGTTCGCTCGTCCGCGCGTGGTGGTCGGCGTACCCTCGGGGGTCACCGAGGTGGAGAAGCGTGCCGTCATTGATGCTGCACAGCAGGCGGGCGCGCGCGAGGCGTATCTCATCGAGGAACCGATGGCAGCAGCAATCGGTGCGGGACTTCCCGTCGAAGAAGCGACGGGGAGCATGGTCGTCGATATCGGCGGCGGCACGACGGAGATCGCCGTGATCTCGCTCGGCGGCATCGTTACGAGCCGCTCCATCCGCATCGGCGGCGATGAGATGGACTCATCCATCGTCCAGTATATTAAGCGCATGTATAACCTCATGATCGGCGAGCGTACGGCAGAGGAGATCAAGATCTCTGTCGGTACGGCGATTGTGACGCCCGATACGGATCGTACGATGGACATCCGCGGACGCGACCTCGTGAGCGGTCTGCCGAAGACGCTGACGATCCATGCCAAGGAGATCCGCGAAGCACTCAACGAGCCAATTTACAAGATCATCGATGCAGTGAAGAACACGCTTGAGAAGACACCGCCGGAACTCGCGGCGGACGTCATGGATCACGGCATTATGATGACGGGCGGCGGCGCACTCCTCATGAACCTCGACAAGCTGCTCTCGCATGAGACGGGGATGCCCGTGCTTGTCTCGGAGGATGCGCTCTCCTGTGTTGGTGAGGGGACGGGGCGCACACTTGAGAACATCGGGCTGCTCAAGAATGTCGTCATGTCCTCGAAGAAATTGAAACAATGATTGACCGACTCGAACGGGCACGGCAGTCCGGACGCAAGATCTGGGCGCTGCTCTTTGTTCTGCTTGCCCTCTTCTGCATTATTTTCTTTGCGGCACGCGGTCGATTTCAGGTTACAGCATCGACGGGGACGGTGGGCACGGTGCTCGCGCCCTTTGAGATGGCGGCGTCCTTCATTGGACAGCAGATCCAGACCGTTACGGCGAACGTATGGGAAATTGCGACGGTACATGAGCAGAACAAGATGCTCAAAAACGAAGTCGAGCAGCTGCGGCAGGAGAATACGACAGCGGCGGAGTACGCCGCTGAGAATGAACGTCTGCGCGAGCTCTTGGCCTACAAGCAGGGAGCGCATCAGTTCGATCTCCTCGCTGCACGCGTGATCGGCAGAGATGCGGAGCTGTGGACGAGTACGATTGTCGTCGACCGTGGCTCGAAGGACGGTGTGCGGGAGAATATGCCTGTGGTCACGGGCAAGGGGCTTGTCGGTCACGTGACCGAGGTCGGCCCGGTCTCCTCCAAGGTGCAGCTCATCCTCGATGCGCGCTCCTCGGTCGGTACGATCATTCAGCGGCCTGAGTCGCGTGTGACGGGCATCCTCACGGGAACGATGGATAATCCCTATATGCCGCAGATGGTCGATATCCCGCGAAATGCAGACGTAGAGGATGGCGATGCAGTCGTCACATCGGGGTTCGGCGGCATCTATCCCAAGGGGATTGCCGTTGGGCATGTCGCTGCACAGCACAGCGACGACAGCGGCCTTTTGAAGGTCGCTGTCATTGAAACGGCGGTGGACTTCCAGCGGCTTGAGGACGTCGCGATCATTACAGCGTCGCGCGAAGCGCCTCCGACGCCAATCCAGCCGACGCCCCTCAGCCCGGGGGCTGAGGCAGCGGCACAGATCTCAGCAGCACAGACAAAGGCGGCAGCACAGTGAAGAAATATCGGCTTTTTGTCCTGTTTTTCCTCGTCCTCTTTGTCCTGCAGTTTTCCTTTCTCCCGCTGATTTCCGTCTACGGTGTGGTTCCTGATCTCCTCGTTTTGGCAACCGTCTCCTTCTCCTTTTTGCGCGGCAGCGCATGGGGGGCTCTGATCGGCTTTTCGCTCGGTCTCATGCAGGATCTCAGTGCGGGCGCATTCTTTGGACTGAACGCATTTTTGCTGACACTGATCGGACTCTTCTTTGGTCGCTTTTCGGATCGCGTACTGCAGGAACAGTTCTTCTTGCCGCTCGCGGCGTCGGTTGCAGCAACACTGGCAAAGTATCTGTGCTCGGCACTGATTGTCTATTTGCTCGGCTATCGCTTCAATCTCTTCCTGCACATGGAGCGCGTGCTCTTTGTCCTACTCGTATTCCAGGTGGTCTTTGCCTATCCGATTCACTGGGCAACCTTTTACATCAGCCGGCGCATACATGAACCACAATAAGGGAGTGTATCATTGATCCCTCAGACAGTTTTCTCGGAGTGTAATTTTGAACGAACATGAAGATTTCAGCGGACGTCTGCAAGTCCTCGGCGGTGTGATCGTTCTCATCATCGCCGTTCTCATCGGGCGCGCGGCGTATCTCCAGATTTACGATGGGGAACTCTATGCAAGGCTGGCGGAGGGCAACCGCATCCGCATCATTCCGGCGGAGGCGGCGCGCGGAACATTCTTCGACCGAAACGGAGAGCTGCTGGTCACGAACCGCCCCGGCTTTACGGTATCACTCCTGCCGCTGACCGAGCCGATTTCCCCCGAGGTGATCGCGCGCGTCTCAAAGCTCATCGATGTTCCCGTTGCCGAGATTCAAAAAAAGATCGATGCTCACGTCGGCTTTGACCCCATTCGCATCAAGAATGATGTTCTGCCCGATATCGTTACCATTATCGAGGAGCAGAAGGACGACTATCCCGGTGTCGTCATCGAGGTTCTCCCCGTGCGTGACTACATATACGGCGAGTATGCGGCACACGTCTTTGGCTATGTGAGCGAGATCAATGAGATGGAGCTTGAAAAGCGAAAGGATGAGGGGTATAAATCCGGTGACATCATCGGAAAGTTCGGGCTGGAGCGTGTCTACGACAAGGAGATCCGCGGCGTCAAGGGCGGAGATCAGGTGGAGGTCGATGTATCGGGACGCCCCGTGCAGATCCTCGGACGTCAGTCCCCTGTGCCGGGCAATGACCTTGTTCTCACCATCGACAAGCACATCCAGGAGGCAGCGGAGCGCGCCGTCGATGAGCAGCTAGCCATCGTCCATGCGAATGCGGCAGCCGCCGTCGCCATGAACCCGCAGACGGGCGAGGTGCTCGCCATGGTCAGCCGCCCCGCGTTCAACCCGAATCTCTTTGCGGGCGGCATCTCCACGCAGAACTGGAATGTCCTGAACAACAACCCGTTTCACCCTATGGACAACAAGGCGATTACGGGAGAGTACCCGCCGGGCTCGACCTTTAAGATTGTCACGGGCACGGCGGCGCTCGCAGAGCACAAGGTGACGCCGCAGGAAAAGATCTTCGACTCCGGCCGCCACTGGATTATCCCCAAGACGAACGCGGGCGGCGAGGCACTTGGCTGGATCAACTTCCAGCAGGCGATGGCGCACTCGGACAACGTCTACTTCTATGAGATGGGCAACCGTCTCGGTGTCGATACACTCGAACGCTATGCGCGGATGTTCGGTCTCGGACAGCGCACGGGCATTGATCTCCCCTTTGAGGCGGAGGGACTAGTGCCGAACCGCCAGTATAAAAAGGACAACTACGAGGACGGTGACTGGTATCTCTCTGAGACCTTCGATGCGGCGATCGGACAGGGGTTTAACCTTGTAACCCCGCTTCAAGCAGCGATGGTCATGGGGGAGATTGCGGCGAACGGCAGACGCTATCAGCCGCATCTCGTTCAGCGTATTGTCGATGTCAACGGCAATACGGTGCGTGACTTTCAGCCCGTCCTGCTCTCCGAATTGGATGTCAATCCAGGGGTTATTCGTCAGGTGCAGGAGGGACTGCACGAGGTGACGAAGTTCGGTACGGCAGCCGGCGTGTTCGCTGGATTTTCGATTGATATTGCCGGTAAAACAGGGACAGCGGAGAACTCGCAGGGGCGCGACCACGGCTGGTTCGTGGCGTACGGGCCGTTTGCGAATCCGAATATTGTGGTTGCCGTGATTGTGGAGCAGGGTGGTTTTGGCTCTATGTCAGCTGTGCCGATCGGGCGCAGGATTATGGAAGCCGCCTTTGGTCTGGATCGTGAGCAGCCCGCAGGGAGCAAGTGAGGGATGGAAATGAGTGAGGAAAAGATCAAGATCAAAGGGGAGAACGGCGGCCTGTCGCTTGCCTTTCCCGCCGCCATGCCCTTTTCGGAGATCATGGAGGAACTGGGGAAGAAACTGGACTCGGGGGCTGGGTTCTTTCTGCGAGGCACGCTCGTTCGTGTTCCGCGTGATCGCTTCTCGCAGGGAGAACTCGCCGATGTGCAGGAGCTCTTTCGGACGCACGGGCTGATCTGCCGGCTGGCAAAGCCTGCGGCAGAGTCCGCGCCTGTCGCATCACCGCAGACATCTGCCCCGCAGCCGTCCGCCAAAGGGAAGGGCGAGCCAGAGCTGCAGCAGATGGTCGTTGTCGATAAGACGCTGCGCGGCGGTCAGGCGATTGAGACCGAGGGCTCAGTCATTGTTTTTGGCAACGTCAACCCCGGGGCGCAGATCACGGCGGGGGGGAGCATTGATGTGCGCGGCACATGCCGCGGCGTGATCCATGCCGGAGCAGCAGGGGACTCGACGGCATTCATCATCGCGGATCGGCTGATGCCGACCCAGATTCGCATCGCAAACTATGTGGCGCGCTCCCCGGATGAGCCCGAAGACAGCGGCAAGGCAGAGCGCGCCTATGTAAAAGACGGTCAAATCGTCATTGAACCAATAGAGAGGTAGGTTCTAAGGTATGAGTGAAATCTATGTGGTGACATCGGGTAAGGGAGGCGTCGGAAAAACGACGACGACAGCGAACATCGGCGTCGGATTTGCCATGCGCGGAAAGAGTGTCGTGCTCATTGATACCGACACGGGGCTGCGCAATCTGGATCTCCTGCTCGGACTCGAGAATCGTATCATGTACGATCTCATCGATGTGACATCGGGGCATGTGCCGTACAAAAAGGCACTTGTCCGCCACAAAAAATACGATTCACTCTACCTGCTGCCGACCTCGCAGGTCAAGGACAAGAGTGCCGTGAATCCCGAGGAGCTCGCGGCGCTCTGTGAGGATTTGCGTCGTTCCTACGATGTCATCATCATCGACTGCCCCGCAGGGATCGAGCAGGGATTCAAGACGGCGATTGTCGCCGCCGATACGGCGATCGTCGTTACCATGCCGGAGATCTCGGCGGTGCGTGATGCGGACAAGATCATCGGCGAGCTCGGACGCGCGGACAAGGAGGATATCCGCCTCGTCGTCAATCGCATCCGTCCGAAGATGATCGAAAAGGGCGATATGCTCGATATGGACGACATCGACGAGATCCTCTCGGTCACGTGCATCGGGCAGATTCCTGATGATGAGATGGTCGTGACGAGCACGAACCGTGGCGAGCCATGTGTTACGATGAAGGACTCTCCGGCGGGGCAGGCGTACCTCGATGTCGTTGCACGGCTCTGCGGCGAGGACGTTCCCTTCCGTGAGTTGGCGAAAGAGAGTCTTTGGGAAACAATCAAGGGAAAACTCTTTGGGAAGAAGTAAGGAGGCGTTGGCGTGATTGAAGCACTGAGAAAACTTCTTGGAAAGAAAGAGAGCTCAGGCGATGTGGCACGCCGTCGTCTGCAGCTGGTGATCATCAATGACCGCGCAAATGTCTCGCCTGAGATCATGGACAGCATGAGGGCAGAGATCGTGCAGGTCATTTCAAAGTATATGTATATCGACACGCGCGAGATGGAGTTCGCGCTTGAGAACGAGAATGATGCCATGGCACTCGTTGTCAACATCCCCGTTGTCAGCGTACAGCATGGCGGCGCGCATAGGGATCGGAGATGATCCTCTCAAAACGGCTTCTGCGCCGTACGGATGTCACGCTGATTCTCGCGGCTGCGGCGATTGTCGTCATGAGTCTCGTCATCATCGGCAGTGCGACCCATGTCAATACGCTGAGTGAGGAACGCTACTGGTTCGTTCAGCGGCAGGGTATCTCGATCATCGTCGATATTGCCCTCGCAGCGTTCTTGATGAACTTTGACTATAAGATCTTGCAGCGCTATGGGAATCACTTCTACGTGTTCAATCTCGTGCTGCTCATCCTCGTCATGCTCGTCGGACAGACGGCACTCGGTGCGCAGCGATGGATTGCGCTCGGTCCGATCAGCATACAGCCGTCGGAGTTCTCCAAACTCATCATGATCATCGCGCTTGCCGCCATGATCGAAAAACGCGATAAGATTGACTCCATCGTGGACCTCGTCCCCGTGGCAGCGTATGTCGGCGTTCCGTTCCTTCTCGTTCTGAAGCAGCCGGATCTCGGTACGTCGCTCGTCTTTCTGGCGATCTTTTTCGGCATGGTCTTTGCGGCGGGGATACGACTGCGCCTTTTCTTTGGCATCTTTGCCGCGGGACTTGCGGCGATGCCTGTGCTCTGGCATTTTCTCAAGGACTACCAGAAAATGCGCATCATGGTGTTCATGGATCCGAACGTCGATCCGCTCGGCGCGGGCTATCACATCATCCAATCGAAGATTGCGATTGGCTCGGGCATGCTCTTTGGAAAGGGGCTTTTCGGCGGCACACAGAGTCAGCTGAACTTCCTGCCCGAGAACCATACGGACTTTATCTTCTCCGTTGTGGGCGAGGAACTCGGCTTCGTTGGCTGCACGGTTCTGCTCCTCCTCTATCTCATCGTCCTCTGGCGCGGGATACGGATCGCGCAGAATGCGAGTGATACGTTCGGACGGCTGCTCGCGGTCGGCATCACATCGATGATCGCCTTCCATGTCCTCGTCAACGTGGGCATGACGATGGGCATTATGCCCGTCACGGGCATACCGCTGCCGCTCATGAGCTACGGTGTCAGCTCATTGACGACCAACATCATGGCGATTGCCATCCTGCTGAACATCCAGCTGCGGCGACAAAAGCTACTCTTTTAAGGAATCGCTGATAAAATGAGGTCTGCCAGATTGACGTAGATTTTTTGTCCGATTGAGGCAGCAAACCGGACGCATAGCAAAGGCTATGTGGAGGATTTGCTAACGAAAAGCGGGTGAAAAAGATGCGTTAAGATGGTAGTGCCGAATTTATCAGTGCTTCCTTAAGGAGTTATTGACTCTGTAGACACTTCGGGGCTGTCTGCCTTCGTGCAGCGCAGCCCCCTTTTCTTGTGAACGACACAATGTGGGGGATAGGAAATGGTACATCTCGATCACAGCATGCTCCAGTCGGTGCTGAAGCCTGCGCGCTATACGGGGGGCGAGTGGAACGCCGTCCACAAGGACTGGGACAGCGTTCGCTGCAAATTTGCCTTGGCTCTGCCCGACGTCTACGAGGTCGGCATGAGCAATCTCGGACTCGCCATCCTCTACGAGATTCTAAATCGCCGTGCGGATCTTGCGGCAGAACGTGTCTACGCTCCGTGGATCGATATGGAGGAGGAGATGCGTGCACGCGGGATACCTCTCTTTTCACTGGAATCTCGCCATGCGGTTCGTGCCTTTGACTTCATCGGCTTCTCTCTCCAATACGAGATGATCTACTCGAATGTGCTGAATATGCTCGATCTGGCGGGTATTCCACTGTATGCAGAGGAGCGCGGTGAGGACATGCCGTTCATCGTCGGCGGCGGTCCATGCGTTTACAACGTCGAGCCGATTGCCGACTTCTTCGACTTCTTCGTCATTGGCGAGGGGGAAGAGGTACTGCCCGAGATCTGCGACTGCTTTATCCGGTGGAATGCAGCGGGCAGACCGAGCGGACGGCGTGGGTTCTTGACCCAGCTGCTTCGTGTGGACGGCATCTATGTGCCGTCGTTCTATGCACCCGTCTACGATGCACGAGGGGATTTCGTGCGCATGGATGCGCTTCACCCCGATGCGCGCCCCGTAATCTACAAGCGCGTCGTGAAGGATATGAACGATGCGGTCTCGGCAGAACATCCCATCGTCCCCTACATGGACATCGTGCACAACCGTGCCATGCTTGAGCTCTTTCGTGGGTGTTCACGCGGCTGTCGCTTCTGTCAGGCAGGCATCGCCTATCGCCCCGCGCGTGAGCGCACGGAGAAGCGTCTGCGCAAGATGGCGCATGGGATGATTTCCTCCAGTGGCTATGATGAGATGAGCCTAACCTCACTCTCCTCGGCGGACTATTCGGGGCTTGGCTGTCTGGTGGATGATCTCATCGGTGACTATCGGGACGAGAAGGTCAGCGTCTCCCTTCCGTCCCTGCGCATTGACAGCTTTTCAGTGGAGCTTGCCCAGAAGGTACAGCGCGTGCGCAAGTCCGGACTGACCTTCGCGCCTGAGGCGGGGACGCAGCGTCTGCGCGATGTCATCAATAAAGGGGTGACGGAGGAGGATCTGCTCACGGCGTGTGGGGCGGCATTCCGCCACGGGTGGAAGCAGGTGAAGCTCTACTTTATGATGGGACTGCCGACGGAGACGGATGAGGACATCATCGGAATCGCCCGCCTCGCGAAGAAGGTCGTCGATCTCTATACGGAGATTCGCGGACGGCGTGGGTGCAAGGTCACCGTCTCCGTCTCCTGTTTCGTGCCGAAACCGTACACACCATTTCAGTGGTTCGGGCAGCTCTCGATGGAGGAGTTTCAGCGCCGTCAGCAACTTCTGAAGGAGCATATCGCGGATCGTGCCATTACGTTCCACTATCACGACGCACGGCTCTCCGTGATCGAGGGGATTTTTGCGCGCGGCGACCGACGCCTTGCGCCAGCGCTGTACGCTGCATGGAAACGTGGGGCAAAGTTTGACGGCTGGTCGGATCTTTTCGACGATGCACACTATTTCGCCGCATTTGCGGACTGCGGCATCGACTGGACGTATTACAGCCGCCGCACGCGCACGATCGGTGAACCGCTGCCGTGGGCGCACACCTCGCCCGGCGTGCTCGAACGCTATCTGAAAACGGAGTGGCAGAAGGCACTCACAGCGTCTCTTACGGAGGACTGCCGCCGCACGCACTGTACGGGCTGCGGGATTTGTCCGACGCTCGGCGTCGATGTGATCGACTATGCCGGCGAGGAAGAACGGCAGGAAAAGCATGGGGAAACGGGTGTGACTGCCGATCCTGCACTGCAGGAGAGTACGCCGCAGGAACGCACGACCGTACGCTATCGCGGACTCATCACGAAGGGGGAGGAGCTGCGCTACGTCTCCCATCTCGACTATGCAAACCTCTTTGTCCGCGCGTGCAAGCGCGCAGGGCTTCCCATGGCATATTCAGAGGGCTTTAACCCACACATGAAGGTCGCCTTTGCCTCGGCGCTCTCGTTGGGCGCAGCGAGCGATGCGGAGTATGTGGACTTTGAGATGACCGAGGAACTGCCGCCCCATGAGGTCATGCAGCGGCTGCGTGCTCAGCTCCCGCGCGGGGCGGAGATCATCCGCCTGCGCCTTCAGGAGGGGAAACACCGCGCTCTGATGGCAGAGGTGGATGAGGCACGCTATCGGCTCAAGATCCCCTACGAAGGAGAGCTCGCACCCGTACGTGAGAGCGTATGCCGCTACAACAGTGCCGCGCACGCCGTATGGGAGCGTGTGACCCCGAAGAAGCGCCGCAGCATTGAGACGAAGGAATACATAAAGGCACCCATTTCGTTTCAGTACGAAAATGGATGCCTCATTCTCTGGATGAATCTTCTTGTCACTCCTGCGGGCAGTGTAAAGCCCATCGAGGTGCTCAGCGTGATGGCGCGGGACTTTGCTCTGCCGATCGATCCTGCCAAGGCATACGTGACGCGCACGGGACTCTTTGCGGAGGGAGCAGCGCTCATCGACCGCTAAGACGGCAGTGCTGAGTTTATCCGTACTTCCACTTCCCTATACCTCCTAATGGCGCGGGCACAGGATAAGAGCCTGCATCTTCGCATCCTCCGCTGTCCGCACGTCAATCATTCCCTGTGCCTGCATTGTGTCCAGCACGATGGCCTGTCGCTTCTTCGCTGCGATGAAGTTCACGAATGGTGAGACCTCGGACGGTGCATTCGGAACGCCTGCGAGCATGGATGCCTCGGGCAGATCGAGTGCCGCGGGAGATTTTCCAAAGTACCCGTCAGATGCCGCCTGTACGCCGTAAAATCCGCCGCCGTAGTAGACGACATTCAGATACATCTCGAGGATCTCCTCCTTTGAGCAGGCGATCTCGATGTCGAGGGCAAGCAGAAGCTCCTCGGCTTTACGTGCAAAGGTCTGCTCGCTGCCGAAGAAAAGGTTCTTCACCAGCTGCTGTGTGATCGTGCTCGCCCCCTCTTCGATGCGCCCGTGTTGGATGTTGACGAGGGTCGCGCGTGCCACCCCCGTCATGTCGAATCCATGATGCTCATAGAAACGGCGATCCTCTACGGCGACGATGGCATGCTGCAGATCGGGGGCAATGTGTCCGATGGGGACGTAGTCCGCACGGTCAAGACGCGCATCGATGGCGCGTCGTACAAAGAGCACGCGCAGAATCCGATCGGCCGCATCCGGCTCGCGGATCTCATGCAGCTGATTCGCAGGCTTTTGATGTTCCGCCTCGGGCAGCAGCGCACCGAGCTCCTGCCATGTATGTGGAGCGAAGAAGAACGTCCCCGCGCAGACGAGAAGCAGTATAGGAATCAGTATCATGAAAAAACGCCCGAGGGAAAGGGGCGTTTTTTTTCTGCGTGATGGCTTCTTTCGCTCGCTGCTTCTCCGCCGCGTTTTCCTGCGGCGCGGCATTTCTTCAATCGTGTCGTTCATGTCCTGCATTTGGTATCGTCACTTTCAAAATATATTGTTCGGATCTCATCCCGCATCTCCTTTAGATTTGATGGAAGCAGGCGGATGTTGTAGCCGATAAAGACGGGGGAGGTGGCAAAGCGCGGCAGAATCTTGATGAAGATATCCGCGCCGTCATGGTAGAAGAAAATATTATAGCTGTCATTGCGCCGCCGGATAAAATCCACGGCAATCTGTATGTAGTCGGCAATCACATCGGTTGCACGCACATTCCGCGGGATAATATTGAGCTCGCGAAAGCCGACGCGCGGATGCGTGGAGAGCGTGAACGTCACGCCGTCCGTTTCGTCAATCGTCAGTCCCTCAAACTCCTCACGGGAGAAGGCAAGCTCCGGACGAAAATGGGGGAAGCCGACGAGCTGCATGTGCGGGTGGCGGATCGTTCCGCCTGAGTACGGACCGTAGTTCTTGAAAAAGAGCACTGTATCGTATGCGCCGCTCTCGCGCATCTTCTTCCAGTGCCGCATGCCGAAGGCAATGAGGCGGCGGATATGCGCCTTGGAATACTCGGGAATATCGGCATAACAGTCTGCCCCCTCGATGAGGACGAATTGGTCGGCTTCCTCAATCACATTGTATTTATTTTTGAGCAGGATGATGTCGCCGTCCCTTTCGATGATGCCCGTCAGTTTTGACGTGTCGCAGAACGGGCAGGGAACATTGCTGTGCAGGATATTCTCAGGCTTTTGCCGTCCGATGCTGACATTGAAATGTGCAAGGTTGATTTCCATGGTACCGCTCCAAATCACTGCCATAGTGTTGACTTCTCCATTATATATCAAAGTGCAGTTTTTCTGAATATATTTATCAAATATTTTGCAGAGACGCCGCAATTTGTCTGCGGCTTCATGCTATAATGAAGGATATGCAGAAAGTAGGATGAAGCAGCTATGAGAATTGACCTTGTGACGCTCTTTCCCGCGATGTTTGCGGGCGTATTTGGCAGCAGCATCATCGGACGCGCAGTGCAGCGCGGGCTCATCGACATCCACTATACAGATTTTCGCGACTACGCGGCGGATAAGCATCATCATGTGGATGATACGCCGTGCGGCGGCGGGGCAGGCATGGTGCTGAAGCCTGAGCCTTTGTACGCCGCCGTGCGCGACGTGTACGGGAAGACTGCTGCGTATGCGGAACACCGCTGTACGATCATCTTCGATCCCGCAGGGGAGGTGTTTACCCAGCGTGCAGCAAAGGAACTCGCATCGTATGAGCAGCTGGTGCTCATCTGCGGACACTATGAGGGCTTTGACGCGCGAATCTATGATCTCGCAGATCGACTGATCTCCGTTGGCGATTTTGTCCTGACGGGCGGGGAGATTCCTGCTATGCTGACCGTGGACGCTACGGCGCGGATGCTGCCGGGCGTGCTCGGTGATGCCGCATCCGCCGCAACAGACTCCTTCTTCGATGGGCTGCTCGGCTATCCGCAGTACACACACCCACGTGACTTCGAGGGCAAAGCTGTCCCCGACGTCCTCCTCTCGGGCAATCATGCAGAGATCGCCCGCTGGCGGCGCGAACAGGCACTTCTCACGACACTGCGGCATCGCCCTGAGCTCCTCGCACGCGTCACGCTGTCACAGGCAGATCGTGATTTTTTAGAGCAGCAGACGAAAACAAAAGAAAATAAAGAATTTTTGCGTGAATCTCCAGAAAATGCTATAATGGACTCGATTTGATCTGTCTTGTTTCTATGCCCGATAGGGGGAACGCGCTGTGACACAGTTTGATAAACGAAATCTATCCATGATGATGGATTTCTACGAAATGACCATGTCCTATGGATATTTTCATCAGCCGAACCGCGATGTTCGCGTGGCGTTCGATCTCTTTTTCCGTTCCGTCCCCGACAAGGGGGGATACGCCATCTTTGCGGGGCTTCAGCACGTCATCGAGTTCGTGGAGAATCTCTCCTTCTCCGATGCGGACATTGCCTATTTCCGCAAACAGAACCTTTTCTCCGAGGAATTCCTGGACTTCTTGCGCGGTTTCCACTTCCGCGGCGATATCTACGCCATGCCTGAGGGAACGATCATCTATCCGAATGAGCCGCTCCTGACGATTGTTGCACCGATCATCGACGCACAGCTTGTGGAGACGGCGATCCTCGCGCAGATCAACCATCAGTCCCTCGTCGCGACAAAGGCGTCGCGCATCGTGCGTGCCGCCGAGGGGCGCAAAGTTGCGGACTTCGGTGCGCGGCGCGCGCATAATATGGACGCGGCAACCTATGGGGCACGCGCGGCGTACATCGGCGGCATCGACATGACGGCGACGGTCTCGGCAGGGCAGCAGTTTAATATTCCCATCTCGGGCACTATGGCGCACAGCTGGGTCATGTTCTTCAAGGATGAGTACACGGCGTTCAAACAATATGCAGAGATCTACCCACAGGCCACCGTCCTCCTCGTCGACACCTACGATGTGCTTCACTCGGGTATCCCAAACGCCATCCGTATCGCCCGTGAGGTTCTCGCGCCGCAGGGACATCGTCTCGCAGGCGTGCGTGTGGACTCGGGCGACCTCGCCTATCTCTCGAAGCGCATTCGACAAATGCTCGATAAGGCGGGGCTGGAGGACTGCAAGATTATCCTCTCGAACAGCCTCGATGAGTTCACCATCTCATCCCTCCTCCTGCAGGGCGCACGCGTGGACAGTTTCGGTGTCGGCGAACGGCTCATCACAGCAAAGTCCGACCCTGTCTTTGGCGCCGTGTATAAGCTTGTTGCTGTGGAGGAGAACGGAATCTTTCAGCCGCGCATCAAGATGTCAGAGAATGTCGAGAAACTGACGAATCCGGGACTGAAGGATCTCTACCGCATCTATGACCGTCACGGCAAGGCGGTCGCAGATATGATTGCAGTGCAGGGTGAACCGGTCGACCTCACGCAGCCGTTCCGCTATGTTGATCCGCGTAAGCCATGGAAAAACCGCTTCTTCGAGGGTGGTTCGGCGGTGAACCTGCGCCGTCTCTATGTCAGGGATGGGGAGCGGGTCGAGGAGCTGCCGCCCTTGGAGGAGATTCGCGCATATGTGCGCCGTCAGCTGGCGGAGGAGATCTGGCCGGAGGAACAGCGGTTTGAGAATCCGCATCGGCACTATCTCGATACGACGCCGAATTACTACGAGCTGAAGATGGGACTGCTCGAAGAGGTGCGCGGGAAGCACAGCTGACGGGAAAGATAAGAGGGATGCACGTGATTACGGGGAAAACAAAAATACTGGGGGTGATCGGTGCGCCGATTGCACACAGTTTATCGCCGATCATACAGAATGCGGCACTGCATGAGGCAGGATTGGACTATGTTTATACGGCGTTTCCCGTGCACCGCGAGGCACTCGCCTCGGCGGTATGCGGACTGCGCGACGCGGGTGTGGCAGGGTTCAACGTTACGATTCCGTTCAAGACAGAGATTATGCCGCTCCTCGATGTGCTGAGCGAGGATGCACAGCGGATTCGGGCGGTCAATACCGTCGTGATTGCATCAGACGGGACAATGACAGGGCACAATACGGATGTAACAGGCTTTATGGCAGGCTTTGCCGCGTGTGGGATTGGGCTTGCGGGAAAACGCACTGTCCTCATCGGCGCGGGCGGTGCAGCACGTGCCGCCCTCTGGGGACTCCTGCGCAGCGGCGTATCCTCTGTGTGCATCGGTGTGCGGAATCTCGCAAAAGGCAAGGCGCTCTGCACCGACTTTGCGGCAGACGGCACACTTGCCGTGTACTGCTTTGACGATCCGCACTTTCGGGATGTGCTTTGTACGGCAGACATTGTCGTGCAGACCACGCCGATCGGCATGAGCCCGCAGACGGATGCAATGCCGCCTGTGGATCCTGCGGCAATCAGCCCGTCTGCCGCCGTCTACGATCTTATCTATACCCCTGCTGAGACCGCATTTCTCCGTGCGGCAGCAGCGCATGGCTGCACGACGATCAACGGTGAGACCATGCTTGTCATGCAGGGCGCGGAGGCATTCTATCTCTGGACGGGCGTCCGTCCGAACACCGATCTCATGCAGCGCGCTTTGCGCGAGGAACTTATACGTAGAGCCTAGGGAAGATCAGTAATTCTCTCGATCAAAATGATTTGCGTGGTGTGCTCGATGCTTTCATTGAGCACACTATTTTTGTCTTGTCGATGCGATGCGTTCCTCGTGTTGTATGGATAATTTAATCGTTTTATCCCTCGACGAAATAAGATGAAACAGGTTATCATAATCCTTGTCAATATAGTATGATTTCCATTTATCATAATGTATGGAGGGGCTTTGCATTGACGCTTAGGGATGGGAAGACAGGGATGACCTTGATGGTTCTGCATATTGACGACTCTCCGCTCAAGTAGCGGCTCATGTCGATGGGGCTAATTCTTGGAACGAAGGTGACGGTTCTGCGTTCCGCGCCGCTTGGCGACCCGATGGCCATTGGGATTCGGTCGTACAATCTTGCGCTGCGCCGCGCGGATGCGGCGCTCGTATCTGTCGAGCAGGTCGGATGAGGAGGAGGGAAAGATGTCAGCACTAGCAGTCGCCCTGACGGGAAATCCGAATACGGGGAAATCGACGATATTCAATGCGCTGACGGGCGCACGTCAGAAGATCGGCAACTGGCCCGGTGTTACGCTCGACAAGAAGGTCGGCCATGCGCACTACAAGGGGCGCGCGATCTCAATTGTTGATCTTCCGGAAACGTACAGCATCAATGCGCGTTCTCCCGAGGACAAGATCGTCATCGACTATCTGACGGATACGAAGCTGGATCTCGTTCTGGATGTCGTGGACAGTTCAAATATTGAGCGCAATCTGTTTCTCACCGTTCAGCTTCTCGAAAAGGGGATTCCGCTCCTCATCGATCTCAATATGCAGGACGATGCGGAGCGACGTGGGATCCGGATTGATACGGCGAAGCTTGAGGAAGCGCTTGGGATGCCCGTGGTGAAGACGACGGGGCGCAGCAGCAAGAGTACGAAGCATCTCCTCGATGTCTTTACGAATACGGTGATGGCAAACTATCGGCCGAGCAAGCGCGTAGAGGAGCATATCGCAAAGATACGCGCCATTGAGGAGAGTGCGCGCTCGGAACTGGAGAAGGAGGAGGCGGTCATCGAGGCGCGCTATGCCCTCATCGACCAAGTGGTGGCGTATGCAGTGACAACACAGAATGTCGGTATGACGCGTTCGGAGAAGATCGATTGCGTACTGGCGAATGGTGTGTTCGCACTCCCGATCTTCCTCCTAATCCTTTACGCCGTATTTCAGATTACATTCACATGGATCGGGTAGCCGATTGCGGATGCGCTTGAGGCGCTGATCAACGATGGCCTCCTGCATTTCGTAAAGGATGCCCTTGTCTCAGTGGGCGTTGCGGACTGGATGGTCTCACTCGTCACGGACGGGGTTATCTCGGGCGTTGGCTCGGTGCTGACGTTTGTTTCGCTCATCTTCGTTCTGTTCTTCTGCCTTTCGTTCCTCGATGGTACGGGCTATATGGCGCGTATTGCGTTCATCATGGATCCGATCATGCATCGCTGTGGTCTGACGGGAAAGGGCATCATGCCGCTGATGATGGGGGTCGGCTGTGCCGTGCCCTCCCATCGGTCATCCTCTGGGTCATGTCGAATTATAACTTCAGTGGCCCGTGCGAGATCGAGGACAGCATCCTCGCTGTGCTCGGTGGCTGGATGTCGCATCTCTTTGCGTTCCAAGGGTTCGCGTCGTGGGAGGCGGGCGCTGCGGTTCTCTCGGGCATTATGGCAAAGGAGACGGTCGTCGCCACGATCGGCATTCTCTATGGTGCGGGCGATGTCTCGACCGAGGCGGCGGATGCTGCCAATACGGCATCGACGATGCTCCAGACGGGGATGGGCGCGGCGTTCACGAGCCTTTCAGCATTTGCCTTCATGGTGTTCTCACAGCTCTACACGCCATGCGTTACGTCCCTCGGTACGATCAAGAAGGAGACAGGCAAGTGGAAGTGGGTTGCGTTCTCTGCCTTCTATATGTTTGCGATTGCATGGTTTGTTTCGCTTCTTGTGTATCAGATTGGCAGAGTGCTTGGATTTTGATGTCCGCCACAAGAGAAAGGGATTTGTATGGCAACCTATATCGTCGGTGCATTCGCAGCGGCTGCATTTTTCTTCGCCGTGCGCCATGTCTATCGGAACTTCCGCACGGGGAAGGAGGACTGCTGCGGCAGCAGCTGCTCATCCTGCAAAGAGCATGAGCCGTGCTGTCACGAGGTTGGGATGCACGAAAATAGAAATCACGGATGATTTCGTGATTCCGAATCATATCTATGGAAAAGAGCCCCATGCGTCTAATGCGATGCATGGGGCTTTCTTCTGCTGTGAGAGATGTATGCCATCTCGTTCCGTGCTCTTTTTGGATGGATGACGCTATAGGTGCTCTGGAATCCTCCACATAGCCCTCGCTATGCGTCCGGTTTGCTGCCTTAAAAATATCTACACCAGTCGGGTGTACCTCATTTTATCAGTGAGTTCTTAATTATTTTTTGACGAAAGTGGGAGATTAGCACGTCCTTTGTAGATATATGAATAATGAATTGAAATGAATGTTTCAACATTGACAAAATGAATTCGTCATGTTAAAGTTTTATTCGAAATTGATAATCTATATCTTCCTATGGAGAGCATTTAAGGAATTAGGGATAAAGCGAGATTTATCTATGATACATAAAGAGGTGAGCTGTGCCACTGAAAGAATACCTGGACCGTTTATCGGACGAGAAGAGAACAGCACTGATCGGACGTAAAACATCCGATGTAAGGCACGCGGCGTTTACAGAGAAGCGTGTTGTTCATGCAGGCCTCTCCGGAAGACTGATTGCACCGGAGGAATATCAGAACGTTTGGCATCGTGCCATGCGTATGCCGCCGGATGGTGAACGTACGTATACCGTTTATATTCATATCCCTTTCTGCCAAACGAAGTGTTTATATTGTGGATTTTATCAAAATGCAAGCCGCCAAGAGATCGAAGACGTGTATATCGATGATCTCATTGCGGAAATCGAACGCGATGCAGCGATGCCGCACCTAAAAAACGCTAACATCAAAAGCATCTTTATTGGCGGCGGGACACCGTCCTCGCTTTCTGTGGGGAATGCGGCACGTTTGCTTGCAGCGATACGGGAGAATTTGAATTTATGCACAGATTATGAACTGACTTTCGAGGGACGTATACATGACCTTGTCCCCGAGCGGATTGAGACATGGTTATCAGGCGGCGTAAACCGGATATCACTTGGCGTTCAGTCTTTTGACACCATACTCCGTCGCCGTGTCGGGCGCATTGAGCCGCGTGAAGAGGTCCTTGCACGGCTGACACTTTTGAAGCGCTGGGATGTGACGGTCATTGTTGACATGATCTATGGGCTTCCGGGGCAGACGCTCGATCTGTGGATGAAGGACATCGCAACCCTTTTGGAAGCCTCGATCGATGGAATGGATCTATACCAACTCAACGTATTTCCGCATGGAGATCTCGCACGTGCTGTCCAGGCGGGGCGGGTACCGCCCTGCGCAGATATTGCAGGACAGGCGGATCTCTATCATGCGGCACGCGACTTCCTGACGACACATGGCATCGAGCGGCTGAGCCTCTGTCATTGGCGCCGTGACCCGCGTGAGCGCAGTTTATACAATACACTGGCGAAGACGGGAGCAGTCGTATATCCATTTGGCTGTGGGGCAGGCGGGAATGTAGGTGGGATCTCCTTTATGCATCACCGCAGCATTGAGGTGTATCACGAGGCCATTGCACGCGGAGAGAAACCCATCATGATGATGGAGCAACAGAAGCCGAAAAAATTGCGCAGTGTGTCCAACGAGATCATTGCAGGGCTTGAAAAAGGATTCGTTGATTTGCATCGGCTCACGAGCCTCGACACGAGGCTGGAAGAACTTCGCATATTGCTGTGCATCTGGCGGAAAAATGGGTTGATGTATGAGGAAAACGACCTGTATCACCTGACCGCAGATGGGGAGTTTTGGTATGTCAGCATGACGCAGTCTATGGTTGAGTGTGCAGAAATACTCATGTGCGCATAAACAACAGCGTGGAGGATCGAACAGGGGAGTCGTTGAGATTCTTGCCGTGAATCACGGAGGGGCGGCTGACGGTGCAGATAGACAAAGAGGAGGAAATCCTCTTTTCTTTTTTGAAGAATGAATGAGAATGAAAACCTTATTCGAAAAAAGAATGGAGATGAACGATGGGGCCTGTGAAAGAAGGTGCGGCTGTAGACACACATCCGCGCACAATGAAGCGGAGATTTGCCCTAGGAATAGGTTTACTCACCTTGGTGTTGACCTTCGTCGTGAGTGCTTCGGTTGGCGTAGTATCCATCGCACCGTATGATATTATACCGACTCTTATGGGAAATGGGTCAGCGGAGAACTACCGCATCCTTTTCCACATCCGTCTGCCCCGTATCGTGACAGGTGCGCTCACAGGGATCAATCTCGCGTTGGCAGGGTGCATCCTGCAGGGGATCCTCAAAAATCCACTGGCTGACCCCGGCATCATCGGTGTCTCTTCCGGGGCAGGATTGGCGGCTATGTGTATCATGATCCTTCTTCCGGCACAAACCTCTTTTGTGCCGCTGGCCGCATTCTGCGGTGCGATGGTTGCTGTGGCACTCGTCTTTGCACTCTCGTGGGAAAACGGTGTGCGCCCCATGCGCATGGTTCTTGCTGGTGTCGCAATCGCTGCATTTTTTGGCGGAGCGATGACTGCGCTTATGGTCTTTTACTCTGATCGCGTACAGGGGACGGTGAACTGGATGGCAGGCGGCTTTGCCGGACGCAGTTGGACGCATGTCGAGATGGTACTGCCATACACTCTGATCGGTATCGCCGGAACCTTTCTTGGCAGCCGATGGTTAAATGCGCTGCAGCTCGGCGAGGAGACGGCAAGAAGTCTCGGGGTGCACGTGCCGCGTGCACGGTTTGTCCTGCTTGTGCTTGCCTCACTGCTTGCCGCATCTGCTGTCAGTGCGGCGGGGATGCTCGGCTTCGTCGGACTCGTTGTGCCGCATATTGTACGTCTCCTCACGGGGGCAGATTTTGACTATCTGCTGCCGGCGGCAGCTCTGTGGGGCGCAGCACTGATTACGGGGGCAGATGCGGCAGCGCGGACGGTGTTTGCGCCCGTCGAGATCCCCGTCGGCGTATTTATGTCCTTTCTTGGCGCGCCGTTTTTCCTTTACCTTTTGAAGAAAGGCATGAAAGAGTGATGGGAGAGGAGGCTATGCAGATGGAGTGCAGCGAGATGGAACAGAATCAATGGGAGAAGAAGGGAACTAGCGAGCAGGTCATCCTTTCCGCAAAGGAGCTTACGCTTGGCTATGGGAAGACAGATATTGTGCGCGGGGTAAGCCTCACCATACATCGTGCGGAGATCGTCACAATCATTGGGCCAAATGGTTCAGGAAAATCGACCCTGCTCAAGGCTCTTGCGCGGATTCTGCCGCTGCGCAGCGGCAGAATCGAACTGGCAGGTCAGGATATATGGGAACAGCCTATGAGGAAAGTTGCACAACGCATTGCCTTTCTTCCACAAAGTGCGGATTTGCCGGCCGACATCACCGTGATGGAGCTCGTACGTATGGGGCGTTTGCCGCATCGTGGCTTCTGGGATGGTTTTTCCAAAACAGATGCCGAAGCCAGTGAATCAGCACTTCGGCAGACGGGACTGCTGCCCTTTGCTGCGCGGCCGCTGACCGCGCTCTCCGGCGGTGAGCGGCAGCGTGTACGGCTTGCCATGGCATTGGCACAGCAGCCGGAGATTCTCCTGCTCGATGAGCCGACAACGTATCTCGATGTTTGTCATCAGCTTGCTTTGATGGAACTCGTCGAACGTTTACACGATACGCTTGGGCTCACTGTTATCATGGTGCTCCACGATCTCAATCAGGCCATGCGCTACAGCAGTCATCTCGTTGCACTCGCCGATGGCCGTGTGATGGCGGATGGTGTGCCGGAGGACGTTTTTACCTGCGATCTGGTGCGTAATCTTTATGGCGTTGATAGCCTCGTGCGGGATATGGAGTTTGCGGGGCAACGCACACGGCTATGCTTTCCGCAGTGCGTAGCACGGGAGAAGAGAGAGGTTTTGTATGCGTAAAATCATCGTCATTCTTGCAGCACTCTGCATGATTGCTGCGGCCGTATTCGCACTCTGGCCGAAAGAAAAGGAGGTGTCGCAGCCGACTGAACTGACGGTGACGGACAGCACGGGGCGCGAGGTGTCCATTCCTGTCCATCCAAAGCGTGTTGTATGCCTCAACGCATCCAATCTGGATCTGTTCGTCGCGGCAGGAGGTGCAGATGCTGTTGTTGGGAAACCGACATCTCAGGCACTTTCAGAGGAGGTTCAGGCGGCAACGGCCTCTGCCGAAGAGGTTGGCATCATTCATCAGCCGGATCTGGAGAAGATCCTTTCTCTACAGCCGGATCTTGTCATCGGTACCAATGTGCCCTTTCATACGGATCTTGAAGGGACGCTCGGTGAGGCAGGAGTCCCCATTTACATCCGTGCTCTTGATGATGTTCCCTCTCTCTATGAGGCGCTTAGATTTTACGGCAGTCTGACAGGGAGTGAGCAGAGGGCAGAGGAGGCAGTCGCTTCACTTCAGGAAAAAATGGCCGCAGTAGAGCAGCAAGTGAAGGGAAAAACACCACCGAAAAGCCTGCTCGTATTTGGCGCACCGGACAGCTTTAATATGGGGACAGGAAGGTGTTTTACCGGCGGACTCATCAACATGCTCGGCGGCGGCAATATCGCAGATGCGGCAGAGGAAGACGGTGCATACGCACCGCTTTCGATGGAGTTTGTCGCGCGGGAAAATCCCGATGTTATCTTCATTATCGTCCATGGTCCGACCGAAACATTGGAGCCGAAGATGCGTCACGATCTGCAGGAAAACCCTGCATGGGCAGATGTTTCTGCCGTAAAGAGAGGACGTGTCTACGTCCTGCCGTATGACCTCTTTGCTGTGAATCCGGGCATACGTGCGGCAGATGCGCTGCAGGTGCTCGCAGATGCCATGTATGCAGAGGACTAGGACACGCGCTGTATCGCCCAGCACGGTACGCGTTGCCCTGTTGTCGTTTTGTTATTAATTGTTTTAGAAAGAGAGCTTCTACATGATTCATTCACTTATGAGAAAGAGAAATGCCTTGCTGACCACTGCCGTACTCAGTGCGCTCTCCCTGCCGGCCTATGCAGCTGATGCAGATGCAGATTCGCTGCAGGTCAAGACAGACCCCATCGTTGTCACCGCATCGCGTACCGAACAGCTGCTGAGAGAGTCACCTGCCTCTGCGGAGGTCATTACACGTAAAGACATCGATCGGATGGGAGCGGAGAATCTTGCTCAGGCACTCCGTTTGGCTGTTGGCATCGATATACGTGAGAACGGGATGGTCGGCAATCAGTCTGCCATTCGCGGGCTTAGTACGAACCAGACACTAATTCTCATCGATGGGCGAAGGATCCGTACCGAGGATACGAGTCAGACGGCGAATTACTATGAACTGCAGCGCATCAATATGGACGATGTTGATCGTATCGAGGTCGTGCGCGGTGCAGCAAGCTCGCTTTACGGTGCGGATGCACTTGGCGGCGTCATCAACATCATCCGAAAGACACCAAAGCAAGACAGCGTGAGTGTCTTGACGGACTGGACAACGCGGCAGAAAGACGGCGGCATCCGCGTGGAACGAAAGAAGAGGGGGAAGTGGGCGCTCTCGTCGAGCTTTAAGATGACGGATATCCATGAGCGCGGCACGAACGCGGCAAGCAATATGTATGGGGATAAATACTTCTTCAATATCGATGGACGCATGGAACTTACAAAAAATAAACGAGTGGATGTGTTTCTCGACTATCTGCGTGAGAATCTCTATATGAAGGATTCGGCGACGCAGGGAACGGATTACAATCATGACCGTATTTCTACGGGGGTAACGCTGTCCGGAGAAGACAAACGCGGAAGCTATGACCTGCGGGCGTATTATACGTATTTTAACAAGGATCAGAATACGCGAAACCGTCTTACCAGCGCGCTTTCCAGCTTCGACGTGATGAAATTCAATTCCTATATTTTGGACGGGAAACGCAGTGTGCAGCTCGGCGACAATCATCTGGTGACCTTTGGCGGCGAATATCGTGTGGAGGATATGGAGAGCACACGGATTCAAGGCGCGGGGACGCTCGTTCGAGAAGGCACCACCAATCACCTTGGCGACAGCACGATGAAGTATGCTGCGCTCTATCTGCAGGATGAGTGGTGCATCAGTCCCAAATGGCTGCTGATTCCCTCTGTTCGTTGGGATTATAACGACACGTTTGGTACAGAGGTGACGGGAAAACTCGGCACGACGTATCAGCTCAGCAAGAATACGCGCATCAAAGCAAACGTCGGGACAGCATATCGTGCTCCGACTGCAAGTGAGCTCTACTTTGACTGGCAGCATACCCCCAATGCCGCGATGGTGGTACATATCCACGGCAATCCGAATCTACAGCCCGAGAAGGCACTCAACTTTGATTTGGGCATTGAGGCAGAGCGAGGGAAGCACTTTGGCAAACTGACCTATTTCCACAACAAGGTCGATGACCTGATCAATATCAATACGACGCTCACACCTGTACCTTTCCCGACATTCCATATGTTGGCAAACGGCGTCTATGAGAACGTATCGAGTGCGACGATGCAGGGCATCGAGGCGGAACTTAGGCGTCCTCTGGGTGCGGGATTTTCTCTGCGCGGAACATACACGTATCTTGATGCGCGGGATGACACGACAGGGAAGCGGCTGGAGGGGCGGGCCCGCCATACGGCAAGCCTGCAGCTCAGCTATGAGAACCCGAAAAACGGGATTGATGCTATCCTGTGGAATGACTGGACAAGCGGCTATCGCTACTCAGAGCAAGTCGGCAGGGCTTCTGTATCGCGTGATGCCAATCTCAGCCTTATGAATTTTGTCATTCGCAAGAAGTTCAGCGACCGCTTTAGTGCCTATCTCGGCATTGACAATATTTTTGACAAATCGAGCAATGCACTTGCCTCCGACGGGCGCATTTGGCGCACGGGGGTACGCATGACATTCTGATGAGACAAGGGCATTCACACATTGTGACAAAAACACTGCCATCTGTCAATTTTATCATTGTCTTCATGCGATTCTCATGTTATACTAAGCGAACAATTTGAGAAATCGCTGATACGATGAGGTGTGCCAGATCGATGGTTGTGCCGAATAGATCAGTGCTTTCTTACGCGCTATGTTTTTCGAGCCGCCGTACCTGTGGCGTATGCTATGGTGCGTCGGCCTGATCGCGGAATCCCGCAGATCACGGGGGAAGGTATGGAAACGTCCTTCCCTGCCCGCAGACTTTTGTCTGCATTGCAAAGGAAAACCGGCGGGATGGCTGCTCTTTTTGTGTGCAAATCCCCGGATTTCCGGGGATTTTTTGTTGTCTTTTGGGGATTTTGAAGAATAGGGAAGGGACTTTATGGGGCAGTATCCTCGTATGATGGCGGTGGGGCTTGTGCTTGCCGCAGTGTTTTTTATCGTGTCACTTTCAGTGGGGCGGTTCTACGTCCCGTTCGATCAGGTGATATTAATTCTTGCATCGCATTTCATCAATCTGCCAATTACATGGGATGCGTCCATGTATAACGTCATCATGGAGATTCGTCTGCCGCGCGTGCTCGGCGGGATTCTTGTCGGTATTTCGCTTGCCGTGTCGGGCGCAGCGTATCAGGGTGTCTTTCGCAACGATCTCGTCTCGCCCGATCTGCTCGGTGTCTCGCAGGGCGCGAGCGTGGGCGCGTGTCTTGCGATTCTCGCGCATCTGACGCTCGGCGGCACGGCGGTCACGGCATTTCTTGGCGGCATCGCGGCGGTGACGATGACCCTCATGCTGCCGAAACTCGTGCAGAATCGCTCACGCATTGTGCTCGTGCTCTGCGGCATTATCGTCTCCGGATTTATGGCGGCGGTGATCGGGCTCCTCAAGTATCTCGCCGATCCCGATACGGAGCTCGCAGATATTGTCTATTGGCAGCTCGGCAGCCTCGCGAAGGTCTCATGGGATAGTCTCTCCTACGTGACGCCGATTATCCTGCTCACGCTTGCGGGGCTGATCGCAATGCGCTGGCGCATGAATGTGCTGTCGCTCTCGGATCAGGAGGCGGCGAGTCTCGGCGTGAATGTGCAGCGCGAGCGTCTTGCCGTGATCGCGCTCGCAACCCTGCTGACAGCATCGGCGGTGTGCCTGAGCGGAACGATTGGCTGGATCGGTCTCATCCTGCCGCATCTGGCGCGAATGCTGGTCGGCGGCAATCACGCGCATCTCCTGCCCGTAACGGCGGTACTCGCCGCGTCCTTCCTGATGCTCGCCGATCTCCTCGCGCGTACGCTGACCTCTGCGGAGGTGCCGCTCGGAATTCTCTGCGGCTTCGTCGGCACACCGTTCTTTGCGTGGATTCTCTACCGCCAGCGGAGGTATTTCTGATGGAGCGCGCAATGCTTTGGCTCGACGACGGTTCGTTTCGCTATCGCACGGACGCGCCGTACATCTTCGAGCATATTTCGTTTTCGATCAAGGGCGGTGAGGTGCTCGCGCTCCTCGGGCGCAACGGTGTCGGCAAGTCAACGCTCCTCGCGTGCCTGATGGGATTTCAGGAGCTGACGCAGGGACGCATCTATACGAACGGGCAGAACATCTATGCGATGTCGCCGCGTGAGCGCGCGCGGGAGATCGCGTTTGTGCCGCAGATCATCAGCGCGGAGAGTTCGTTTACGGTGCGTGACTATGTGTCCTTCGGCGCGACGGTGCGCACAGGGATGTTCTCCGCGCCGAGCAAGGCGGACTATGCGCAGACGTATGCGATTCTCGAGGAGCTCGGCATTGCACACATTCGCGACCGCCAGTGCAGGGAGCTCAGCGGCGGGCAGCGGCAGCTGGTCGCCATCGGACGCGCACTGCTTCAAAATACGAGGCTGATCCTTATGGACGAGCCGACGGCAGCACTTGACGTGCGCAATCAGGTGCTCGTCCTGCAGACCATCGATAGCTTGCGTGCAAAGGGCTACGGTGTCGTCTTTACAACGCATCTGCCCGAGCAGGCACTGCTGCTGAACAGCCGCGTCGCGCTCTGTTTCGGCACGCATATGGATTTTTACGAATCCGTGGACGAGGTGCGGGCATCGCATCTGGAGGAGCTGTACGGGACGAAGCTGAGCCTTTTCCACAGCGACAATGTGCAGCGTACGGTCTGTGTGATCCCACGGCTGTAGGAAATCCGCAGTGTATGTCTCTCGGCGTTTTCCGTGGGAGCTGCTCTGCTTTAAAATAAACAACATCTCTATGAAAGGGTGGATGGTATGAAGAAAAATCTCATTGCGCTGCTGGCCCTCGTTATGATGGTCATGGCACTGGCAGGCTGCGGGACGGAGAACGCCGCGCAGGGCAAGCAGGACGCGACGCGCACGGTCACGGACATCGACGGCACGGAGGTCACGATTCCCGCGAACGTGGAGCGCATCGCCGACCTCTGGCACGCGAACAATCAGGTTGTGCTGCTTCTCGGCGGCGCGGATAAGCTCGTCACAACGACGAAGAATGTGCAGGGGCTCCCATGGTTCGCGCAGGTCTATCCGCGTATCGCGGAGATCTCCGCGCCGGTCAAGGGCACGGATGTGAACTGGGAAGAGGTTGAGAAGGAGAAGCCGCAGGTCGTGCTTGCAAGCAGCAAGGAGCAGATCGAGACGGCACGCAAGAACGGCTATACGGCGGTGCGTGTCAACTTTGCGACCTATGACGGGCTGCGCAAGGTTGTGAAGATCACGGGCGATGTGCTCGGCGGCGACGCGCCGAAGAACGCAGAGACGTACCTCTCCTACCTCGACGAGAAGACGAAGTTCACGGATGAGCGCACGAAGAAGCTCAGCGATGCCGACCGCCCCGTCGTGCTCCACATTGTCGGCGGCGATGACCTCTTCAAGGTGGACGGCGTGGAGACCATCATTGACGAGTGGATTCGCTACGGTGGCGGCAGGAATGCCATCACGGCGAAAGGTCCGCAGATCAAGACCACCATCGAGGAAGTCCTCAAGGCGGATCCCGACATCATCATCATCGGCGGCACGCAGTCGGCGAAGGGGATCGAGGCAATCAAGAACGATCCGCAGTGGTCGAGCCTCAAGGCGGTCAAGAACGGGCGCATCTATGCGAACCCCGTCGGTACGTTCAACTGGGATCGCTACAGTGCCGAGTCCGCACTGCAGCTCCTCTGGGCGGCACAGACCATCCAGCCGCAGCTCTTTGCCAATGTCGATCTCGTGAAGGAGACGGTGAATTTCTACAAGCAGTTCCTTCACTATGACCTGAGCGAGGCGGATGCACAGCGCATCATCAAGGGCGAGGCGCCTGCCAAGAACTGACTTGCTTTTCTCCTGTATGAGAAAGACGTGTCAATGGCACAACTCTGTAGTTTTTGGAAAGGGATACGAATGAAGAGGTATGACAGTATTTTTCCTCGCGTATTGACGACACTTCTCGCCGTCATCGTGGCAATGACGCTGTTCGTCGGCTGCGGTCAAGAAGCAAAGCAGGCGGTGGAACAGAAGGCGTCTGCAGGGGAGAGTTACACGTTCACCGATCAGGCAGGCAATGAGGTGACGGTCAAAGCCCCTGTGGAGCGCATGGTTGTCCTGCAGCATCACTCGCTTGACATCATCTGACAGCTCGGCGGGCAGGACAAGATCGTCGGCGTCGAGTCGACGTGGCAGCGTGACCTTGGTGACTACATCGCGGACATCTGGCCGGCGATCAAGGAGCTGCCGACGCCGGGCACGCTCACGCAGCCGAACATCGAGGAGATCGCAAAGCTGAAGCCCGACATCGTCATTGTCGCCTCGCAGTCCGATCAGGCATCGGCCGCGAAGCTGCGCGAGATGGGCATTCCCGTCGCGGTCATCTCGCTGCGCGGCGAGGGCAAGCAGGCGGAGGCGCAGAACCCGCGCCTGTCGAACGCAGACAAGGCATATACGGATGGGCTGCGCGGTGCGATTGAGATTCTGGGGCATCTCACGGGTCGTGATGCGAAGGCAAAGGAACTCTGGGCATTTGCCGAGGAGAGCCGCGCCATCGTCGAGAAGGCGGTTGGCAGTATTCCCGACGCGGAGCGTGTGACGGCAATCCCCGTCAGCAGCAAGCACATGGTCTACGGCAACGACAAGTACGTCGGCTGCATGCTCCTGCGTGCGGGCGGCGTGAACCCTGCGGCGAAGGATATCCAAGGAAATGGCGAGTATAACGTTGAGTCGCTCGCGAAGTGGAATCCCGAGGTCATTATCTCTCAGGATCGCTATCCCGAGATCTACAAGGAACTGACGACAGATCCTGCCTACGCACAGCTGCGTGCCGTACAGAACGGGAATGTAATCGAAGCACCGTACTGGGCAAAGCCGTGGGGCAACCCCGATGCGGACTCGGTCGCGCTCGGTGAGCTCTGGCTTGCACATATGTTCTATCCGGACAAGGTGAGCGCAGACGTGGTCATGGAGCGCGCGAAGAAGTTCTATGAGACGTTCTACGGCGTGCCGTTCACGGGCAAGGTCGCAGGCGGCATCGTGCGGAAATGACGCGCGTAAGTAAATACGTCATGGGGGGGCAGGACGCTCTTTTCGTCCTGCTCCCTTTGGCGTGCATCCTCTACTCGTTGACACTCGGCGCATATCATATCTCGGCGACGCACGTCTACCAGATTCTCCTTGCGGACTTCACGGGCGTGCTGCCGCCCGACGTGACCGCGATGGAGGTTTCGATGATCTATGATGTGCGCCTGCCGCGTATCCTCGGCGCGGTCGTTGCGGGCTGCGGGCTTGCCGTTGCGGGCGGTGTCTTTCAGGCACTTTTCGGCAACCCGCTCGCGAGCCCCTATACGCTCGGCGTATCAAACGGCGCGGGATTCGGCGCGGCACTTGCGATCGTGCTGTCTCTGCCGGCGGCGGGCGTGCAGATGGCGGCACTCGTGTTCGGCATCGTGTCCGTGGGGCTGACGTTCCTCCTCGCGGGACGAAAGCGCGGCGCATCTGTCACGATGATTCTCTCGGGCATGCTTGTGAGCGCATTCTTTTCCTCGCTCGTCGCACTCTTAAAATTCACCGCCGATCCGCAGGAGAAGCTGCCGCAGATCGTCTACTGGCTCATGGGCTCGCTTGCAAGTGTCAAGTTCGATGGGCTGCTGCTCATCCTGCCCGCGTATCTTGCGGCACTCACGCTGCTGTTCCTCTATCGCTGGCGCATCAACATCCTCAGCATGGGCGAGCAGGAGGCGCAGTCGATGGGCGTTGCCGTCCGGCGTGACCGCGCCGTCATCATTCTCGCCGCGACCCTCGTCACTGCGCTTGTCGTCAGTATCTCCGGTATCATCGGCTGGGTCGGCATCGTCATCCCGCATCTCGCACGTATGATCGTCGGCCCCGATTTTCGGCGGCTGATGCCAGTGTCCGCATCGCTCGGCATCGTCTATCTGCTCGTGATCGACGATCTCTGCCGCACGCTGACGGCACTTGAAATCCCCATTGGTGTCATTACGGGGATTGTGAGTATTCCGATCTTCATTTACTTCATCCTGCGAAAGAAGGTGCGCTGGTGAGACTGGACGTAGAGCAGCTGGGCTTTTCCTACGATGCGCGGCGCACAATCTTGGAGGATGTGACATTCTCCCTCGCGGGCACGGGGATTTACTGCATTCTCGGAAAGAACGGCACGGGCAAGAGCACCCTGCTGAAATGTATTGTGAGCGAGCATGGCGGTACAGGGCGCGTGCTCCTCGATGGGAAGGAGCGCGGTGCGTATGGGCAGCGGGAACTTGCGCGAAAGATCGCCTACATCCCGCAGAACCACACGCCGACCTTTCCCTTCCGTGTGCTCGATGTCGTCATGATGGGGCGCACAGCGCACATGCGCTACTTCGGTTCGCCAGGGGAACGCGAGGCGGAGCTTGCCCTGCATCATCTGCACTTTCTTGGCATCGCGCATCTCGCGGAGCAGCCCTATACGAACATCTCGGGCGGCGAGCGTCAGCTCGTCCTGCTCGCGGCGGCGCTCACGCAAAGCCCTGAGCTCCTCATCCTCGACGAGCCGACAGCACACCTCGACTTCGGCAACGCGCACCGCTTCCTCCATCTTGTGCAACGACTTCATGCGCAGGGCATCGGCATCCTGATGACGACGCACTTCCCCGATCACGCGCTTTACCTCTCGGCGGAGACGCTCGTGCTGAAGGATAAGACCCTCTGGAAGCACGGTGCGGCGGCGGAGGTCATCGACGAGGCGGGCATGAGCGCACTCTACGGACTGCCCGTTCATACCGGGCAGATCGGCACGAGAACGGTCTGCGTCGGCGGAGATATTGCCTGAGGAAATGATTTGGAATGCAAAAAGGCTGCGGTACGGGGATACACTTCGTACCGCAGCCTTTTTGCATTTGTGCTGATCTACACCATCTCTTTTTCCCAGTCGCGGATGATGTCAAAGTCAAGCTTGTCCGCCGTGTTCTCGAGGAGGGTGATCTCCTCGGCGGTGAGTGTGATCTCCGTCGCGCGCAGTGCATCAGTGACGTGATGTTCCTTGGTCACGCCGATGATGGGAACCGTACCCTTGCCGATCGCCCATGCAATGGAGATCTGGGCGATGTTCGCCTTGTACTTGTCTGCGAGCAGTTTTAGCGAGAGGTTCAGTGTGTCGATCTTGTCCATGATCGGGTTGTAGATTGCTGCGCGCGCCGCGTCCGCCGGCATCGGATACAACGTGCTGTAGTGACCTGTGAGCGCGCCCTGTTCGAGCACCATGTAGGAGAAAAAGGGGATATCCTTCTTGCGGCAGTAGTCAAGGATTCCGGCCTCCTCGGAGGAGCGGTTGATCAGGCTGAAGTGGTTCTGTACCGCGCCGAGTTTCAGTCCATGATGTTGGAGAATGGTATCTGCTTCCTCGATCTGTCCCATGTTGTGGTTCGATATGCCGATGATGGGCGCGTGTTCCGCTTTCTCGAAGAATGCGGCAAGGTGCTTGATCCACTGTGGTGCCTCGATTGCGTTGTGCACCCAGTAGATGTCGATGCTGTCTGTGCCGAGCTGCTTTTTCTGCATGGTCCACATATCCGCGACTGGACTGGCGGATGACTCATCCATGCACTGCGGTGTGAGCTTATCCGAGAGGAGGAAGGAGTCGCGTGCATGCCCCTTGAGAAATACGCCGAGTGTCTTCTCCGCTGTGCCGTTCCCGTATGCATAAGCCGTGTCCCAGAGGGTCAGTCCATGCTGCATGGCGAAATCAAAGACGGGGCGCAGCTGATCCTCCGTGTATGCCGCGCCGAACGTGCCGTCGTTGCCCCATGCCCATGTGCCGAGTGCGATCTTTGGCATTTTTGTCATTGTGAGTCCTCCCATTCCCATTGTGCTGAATCCTTTCTCTGTGTTGTTCTATCGATAGTATATCATAAATTGTCGGTGTTCGGCAAAACGGCAGAGCATTATATCCATGGGCGGATGGCGCAAAACGCACAGAAATTTCCGCGCCGTTGTGGTATTCTATATGAAAATACAATAAGGAGAGATGAGTTTGAAACAAATTGCGTTCTGGCAGACGCTTATCGCCTATGCTCCTGACTCCGCACAGGCGCAGAGCTGTCGAAAGCTGGCGGAGGACATTGATCGGAACGAACAATTCAGGGTACCGACGCCGATGACGTTCGAGGAGCTGGAGGACAGGGTGGAGCAGTATGGGGATTGAGGTAAAGCGCGCCGGTGTGCGGCGTGCCCAGTGCAGTTGCAGTATGCCTGCCGTCTGGTGGGCGCTGTCGTACGCGCGCGGCGCGTTGGTGATCTTTCACAGTCCGCGTTCCTGTGCTCATGTCGTGCGCGAAAAGGATGTCGGGACGTTTCATCGTATGGTCGGGGCGGAGACGTATGCGCCGCCGTCGCCCGTGCCGCTTCTCACGAGCGGAATCGGCGAGAACGATGCGGTGTTCGGTGCGGTGGAGCGCCTGCGCGCGTGCGTGCGTTATGCTGCAGAGAAGTATCATCCGCGAGCGGTCTTTATCGGCGGATCGTGCGTGAGCGGCATCATCGGAGATGATACGCGTGCAGCGGCGGAGGGGATGGAGGCGGAGCTCGGTCTGCCCATCATCGCCATTCCGACGGGCGGCTTTTTGGATGATGTGTCCTTCGATGGCTACCTGTCCGTTGGCCGTGTGCTGGTGGAACGCTTTATGCAGCAGCCCAAGGAGACGCGCAGGGGGACGGTCGTGTTCCTCGGTGACTGCGGCGGGCTCTACAGTGCCTATGTGCAGGAGCTGAAGCGGCTGCTCGAAGGGATCGGGCTGCATCTTGCGGGGCAGTTCCCAACCTATATGCCGCTCGATGAGATGCAGGCGGTGCCGGAGGCAGAGCTGCTTGTTGTGCTCGGGAGTGCGATGTCGGATGAGAAACAGGAAATGCTGATTTCCTTTGCACAGGAGATCCATGCGCGTTTTGGCACGCCGTACTTTGCCGATGCATTTGCGGGCGGTGCGGAGGAGACTGCGCATTGGCTGCGCGCCATCGCGGCATGCTGTGGGCGTACGGCAGCGGCAGAGAAGGTCATAGAGCGCGAGAAAAAGGCATTTGATCGCGTGCTCGTCCGTGCGCGGGAGATGCTCAACGGGCGGCGCACCGTGCTCGTCGTCGGGCGGGAACTGCACTGGCTGCAGCCAGAGATCCTCCTGCGGCTGATCGAAAAGGCAGGAGTGCATCTCGCGGGCATCATCCTCCTCGATCTTTTTACTGCCGAACAGCGGACGGGGGTAGAGGACGGACTGCACCAATGTACCGACGCGCCGATTCTCGACGCAGACGATCCCACAAGCGAGGAGCTGCTGCACGCAGTGGATTTTGCCTTTACGACACATGAACTCGTGGATGTGCAGCTGCGTCAGATTCTGCTCGGCAAGCTGCCCACGGTCGGCTGGGCGATGGAGCGCCAGCTGATTGAGGATATGGAGCACGTACTCTATCGGCATATTGAGAGGGGAGGGCTGATCTATGGATGATGGCAATCTCAGTTTTGACGATATGTCCATGTGGATGGAGAGCTGCGCGCTGACGGGGGCGGCGGCGTTCTTTGCCGGTATGAAGGGCTGTGCGGTCATCGTCAATGGGCCGCTCTGGTGCTATCTCTTTACACAACGGCATATCGAACAGACGCAGAGCGATATCTCGCATGGAATGCAATGCACACAGCTCGATAACGATGCGATTGTGTTCGGTGCAGAGGCGTATCTGCGCGAGGTGCTTCAGCCGTATATTGCGTATCCGCCTGCGCTGCTTGCTGTCATCAGCGGCAGTTCGGCGAGCCTAATCGGTGACGATGTCGGCGCGATTGTACGTGCCGCAGGGGTGACCTGTCCCATTGTTTCCCTTGACAGCGGCGGACTGATCGGGAGCTTTGCGGATGGATGGCGGCGCGCTTCCTGTGCGGCGCTTGAAGTGCTGCTTCGGGCGACGGAGCCATCCGTGCGCCGGGGCGTCAACCTCATCGGCATGACCTCCTCCTACTACAACGGGGAGAACGATGCACGGGAACTCGTGTGCCTCTTGACGAGGGCAGGCTATGAAGTCCGCCATGTATTCGGCTGCGGCATGCGCCCCGAGGATGTCGATTCTCTCGCTCAGGCGGAGCTGAACATCGTCGTGCATGACGAGCTCGGATTGGCGGCGGCAGAGTACCTCGAGGAACGCTGCGGTATGCCCTATATTGCTCCGCTGCCTCCCTACGGACGAGCAGGAACGCGGCGATGGCTGGAGGAGATCTGTGCCGTACTGCCGCCTCCGCAGATGGCGGCGGCGATGGCGGAGATCCATGCGGCGGAGCGCAGGGATTTCCTGCGGATTAATGATCTCAAGAATACGTGGGGAGAGCTGTGCTTTGATACAGTGCTCATTCGTGCGCCGCGTACGACGGCGTGGGGGATGGCGCAGGCACTGCGTACAGAGTGGGCGGATGTACGCCACCTTGCTGTTGCAGCAGTATTACGAGCAGATGAGGCTGGTGTAGCAATCGCCGATGAGCGGCTGGCGGAGACGGATACGGCGCGGGCGCAGGAACTCCTCGCGGCGATGGAGCACGGGCTGCTCATGGGCAGCAGCAGCGAGTCCGTGTACGCCGACCCTCGCCGAATGCTCTATCTGCCCGTCGCCTATCCTGTTGTGGATCGCCTGCTGCTCTCCGATCTTCCCTTTATGGGGCTGCGCGGCGCACGCTGTATGGAGGACGCGCTTTGGAACGGGAGCGTCCTGCGGCGTGAACTGTCTGTCCGCGCATGGAAGAACCAATGACGATACCGCGCTAGTCAGGAGAGCATTATGACGGAATCCATTGTGACACCAAAGGAGAATCCGCTTGCCATTGCGCCCGTGGGCGGATTGATTCGAAAGTTTGCCCTGCCCGCCATCGTCAGTATGCTCGTCAATACGATTTACAACATCACGGATCAGATCTTCATCGGGCATACGGTCGGCATCTTGGGAAATGCCGCGACGAATACCGCCTTTCCCATCGTGATTCTCTCCACGGGACTGGCGCAGCTCGTGGGCATCGGGACGGCGGCAAATTTCAACCTCTTTATGGGGGAAAAGGCGCAGGACGCCGCACGCAGCTACGTCGGCACGGGGCTCGTCATGTCCGCCGTGCTCGGTATCCTGCTCGGCGGTCTTATTTTCATCTTCCAGACACCTGTGCTCCTGCTCTGCGGAGCGACGGAGAACGTTCTGCCGTATGCACAGCGTTACCTCGGAATTACGGCATGCGGACTGCCGTTTCTCCTCTTTTTCACGGCGAACAGTATGCTCATCCGCGCGGATGGCGCGCCGTCCTATGCGATGCGGTGTATGGTCAGCGGAGCCGTTCTGAACATTTTGCTGGATGCACTCTTCATGCTCGGATTCGGCTGGGGAATGGAGGGGGCGGCGCTCGCTACCGTCATGGCGCAGATCGTCTCATTCCTCGTATGTATTCGTTATTTTTCCCGCTTTCAGGCGTTTCTGATCGTGCGCTCCATGCTGCGGATGCGGAGGCATGAGATGCTCCGTATCGCCAAACTGGGGCTGTCGAACTTTTTGAATCAGATCATCATGATGACCGTCGGCATTACGCTCAACAATATCCTCACGCACTACGGTGCGGCGAGCGTCTACGGTGCGGATATTCCGCTCGCTGTGGCGGGGATTGTCACGAAACTCAACAGTGTGCTGATCGCCTTTACCGTCGGCCTGGCGCAGGGGTGTCAGCCGATCTTCAGCTTTAATATGGGGGCGGAGAACTACGGGCGCATCAAGGAGACCTATCGCAAGGGGCTTGTTTTTGCGTTGCTTTTAAGTATAGCGATTTTTTTGGTCTTTCAGCTCTTTCCACGCCAAATCACCGCCATCTTCGGCGGCGGGTCGGAGCTCTATTTTGACTTTGCCGAAAAATATCTGCGCATCTATCTGATGATGGTCTGCATCAGCGGCGTCCAGCCGCTCACCGTCAACTATTTCACGGCGATCGGCAGCGTGCGAACGGGGCTCACACTCTCCCTCTCGCGGCAGGGTCTCTTCCTCCTGCCGCTGCTCATCCTCCTGCCGCGCATCTTTGGGCTGGACGGCGCGCTGTACGCGGGCCCCATCGCCGAGATCCTCGCCTTCGTCCTCGCTATGTCAACGATGTACCGGCATTGGCAGCAGCTGACACGCATGGAGCGGGGGGAAGTGCTGGAACAGAGATAAAAGTATCGTATGCGATTACTGTGTTTTGGGGATTGCGTTTACAATCTAAGAACACAATGCCCCCCGCGATTTTTCCATTGCTTTTTTTGTCATGACCTCGTATAATGATAAAAAAGAAAGTGAGTGCTGATGCACTCTTCTCTATATTGCCTTTTAAGAGGTCCTGTGAGGCCTTAAGGGAGTTTTCAATGAAATATTCGACGCGGTCATTCGAGTTTATTTTGGATGCAAAGCTTTCTTATGCCTTTCTTTCGGCGTGAGAAGGCTTTTTTGTTGAAAGGGGATGCACATGGGACAGGAGTTGTCGCTCAAAGGACGGGATGTGCTCGGTCTGGAGGATTTTTCCGCCGAGGAGATCCGTCTGGTTCTCAGTACGGCACGCGAGATGAAGAATATCGTCGGGCGTGACATCAAGAAGGTGCCCGCACTGCGCGGGAAGGCGATTGTGACGCTTTTTTATGAGCCGAGCACGCGGACGCGGACGTCATTTGAACTGGCGGGAAAGTATCTGGGCGCCGATGTGGTGAACATCACGGCGAGCGCATCGAGCATCGTGAAGGGGGAGAGCCTGCGCGACACGCTTTATACGATCGAGGCGATGGGCGTGGATGCCATTGTCATGCGGCATAAAGCTGAGGGCGCAGCTGCCTACGCCGCCAAGGCGGTCTCTCCCGTCATCATCAATGCGGGGGACGGCGCGCATGCGCATCCCTCACAGGGGCTGCTTAATCTCTATACGATTGAGGAAAACAAGGGGAAACTCGCAGGGCTGAAGGTTGCCATTCTCGGTGATGTTCTGCACAGCCGTGTGGCGCGTTCTGACATTCAGGGCATGCGAAAGATGGGGATGGATGTCCATATCGCGGGACCGCGCACCCTCCTGCCGCGCTTTCTGTGTGAGGAGGAGGGCGTCACGATCCATGACCGCGTGGAGGATGCTCTTGAGGGGGCTGACGTAGTCGAGGTGCTGCGCATACAGCTCGAGCGCATGAAGGGCGGGCTGTTCCCGTCGACGCGTGAGTACGCGCGCATCTACGGGCTCAGTGAGGAGCGGCTCGCACTGGCGAAGGAGGATGCTCTCGTGCTGCATCCCGGCCCGATGAATAAGGGATGGGAGATCTCCGAGTCCGTCGCCTACGGCGTACAGTCTCGGATCCAGGAGGAGGTTAAAAACGGGGTCGCCGTACGGATGGCGCTCTTTACACTGGTACTGATGGGAGGGAAGGCCTGAATGCGTGCGTTGCTGCTGAAAGGGGGACGGGTGATTGATCCCGCCTCCAAACGAAATGAAGTTGCCGATGTCCTCGTCGAGGACGGTGTGATCCGCGCCGTTGGCGCAAATCTTTCCGCCGACGGCGCGGAGATTTACGATGCTGTGGGAAAGGTCGTTGTGCCCGGTCTGATCGATATGCACACGCATTTCCGCGAGCCCGGTCAGGAGGCAAAGGAGGATTTTGCTTCCGGCTCGCGCGCCGCAGCGGCAGGGGGATATACGACGATTGCGACGATGCCGAACACGCGCCCTGTCGTCGATACGGCGGCACTGGTGACGAGTCTGCAGAAGCGCGCCGAAGAGACGGCGGTCATGCACATCCGCATCATCGGTGCCGTGACGAAGAACCAGGAGGGCAAGGAGCTGGCGGAGCTCGGCGATATGGTTGAGGCGGGAGCGGTCGCCTTCTCAGACGATGGTCACTTCGATCCGTCGGCAAAGGTTCTCCTCAGTGCATACGACTATCTTGCGCCGTTTGATAAGGCAATCATCAATCATGAGGAAGATACCTCTCTCGTAGAGGAGGGAGCCATGAATGAGGGGCATCGCAGTGCGATGCTCGGCATCAAGGGGCGTCCGATTGTCGCCGAGGATATTGCCGTGGCGCGCGACATCATGCTCGCCGAGTATGCGGGTGCGCATGTCCATGTCGCTCACATCAGCTCGGCGCGTGCCGTCCAGCTGGTACGCGAGGCGAAGGCGCGCGGTGTGCACGTGACGACAGAGGTCACCCCGCATCATCTCACGATGACGGAGGACTGCGTCGATCCAACGGATAGCTCGACAAAGGTCAATCCGCCGCTGCGGACGGAAAAAGACACAGCGGCCATGCTGGCGGGTCTGCTCGATGGAACGATTGATATGGTCGTAACGGATCATTCACCGCACGCACGTGAGGAGAAGGATCGCGAGTACATCTATGCGCCGAGCGGCTTCCCTGGGCTTGAGACGGCACTCGGCGTGCTCATGACGGAGCTGGTCCACACGGGGAGGCTCCCGCTCGAGACGCTGATCGAGCGTATGACCTATGCGCCTGCGCGCGTCTTTCATCTCGATGCAGGGACGCTGCGCGAGGGGGCACCGGCGGATGTGACAGTCATTGATCCGAACTGTGTATGGACGGTGGACGAGAAAAAGTTCTACACGCGGGGAAGTCACTCGCCGTTTGTCGGACGGGAACTTCGAGGAAAGGCTGTGCTGACGGTCGTGGACGGGAATATTGTAATGAAGGGCGGAGTCATAACAATATGAGAGGAAAACTGATTTTGGAGGACGGTTCGTCCTATGCGGGAGAGCTTCTGGACGGCAGCGCAAAGACGGTGGGGGAGGTTGTCTTTACGACGACCATGACGGGGTATCAGGAAAGTCTGACCGACCCGTCGTTCTGCGGACAGATTCTCACGATGACCTACCCGCTGATTGGGAACTATGGTACGGCAGAGAAATTTATGCAGTCCCGCCGCCCCTTTGTGCGCGGCTTTGTCATCGGTGAGCTCTGCGATGCACCGAATAATTGGCAGTCTGAGAAGAGCTTGATTGACTTTCTCACGCAGAGCAAGGTTCCGTGCCTTTATAACGTAGACACGCGAGCAGTGACGCGACATATCCGCGCTGCGGGCTCGATGAAGGGCGTGATCGTCCCCGACGGCACGGAGCCGGATGAGATCGCTGCACTGCAGGCGGAGGAGCTGCCGCGCGATCTCGTGGCGATGGTTACAACGCCCGAAGTCTATGTCATGGAGACGGATCAGGAGGACGCGCCGCATATTGCCGCGCTGGACTTCGGTGTCAAGCGCAGCATTTTGGAAAATATCAACCGCCTTGGTGCGAAGATCACGGTACTGCCTGCGTATACGAGTGCCGAGGAGGTGCTTGCGCTGAATCCCGACGGCATCTTTCTGTCCAACGGACCGGGAGACCCGCAGGATGTGCCTGAGATCGTCGCGGAGATTCAGAAGATGGCGGGAAAGAAGCCGATCTTCGGCATCTGCCTCGGGCATCAGCTGCTCGCGCTCGCCTTTGGCGCAAAGACTTATAAGATGAAGTTTGGCCATCGCGGCGGCAATCAGCCTGTCAAGAATCTGCGGATGAACCGCGTGCATATCTCGGCGCAGAATCACGGCTATGCGGTTGACCCCGCCTCGCTTGAGGGGACACCGCTCGTCATTACGCATACGAACGTCAACGATGATACCGTCGAGGGACTGCGGCACACGTCGCTGCCAATCTTCTCGGTGCAGTATCATCCCGAGGCCGCGCCGGGACCCGACGATAACATGTATCTCTTTGATGAGTTCTGGGCACTGATGAAGGGGGAGTGAGAGGATGCCGCGTAAGGAAAATCTCAATAAAGTCATGGTGATCGGCTCCGGCCCCATCATTATCGGGCAAGCCGCAGAGTTTGACTATGCCGGCTCACAGGCCTGCCGTGCATTGAAGGAAGACGGGCTGGAGGTCGTCCTCGTCAACAGCAATCCCGCCACCATCATGACGGACACCAATATCGCCGACCGTGTTTACATCGAGCCGCTGACGGTGGAGTTCCTGACGGAGATTATTGCCAAGGAGAAGCCAGATGGTCTTCTCGCCACGCTCGGCGGACAGGCGGGGCTAAACCTTGCCGTTCAGCTTGCGGAGAAGGGCATCCTGGCGGAGTACGGTGTGGAGCTCCTCGGCACGTCTCTTGATGCCATCGAGAAGGCGGAGGATCGTGAGCGCTTTAAGGAGACAATGGAGAAACTCGGGGAGCCAATCCCCGAGAGCCTGATTGTCGAGGATGTCCACGCAGCTGTGGATTTTGCCAACACGATCGGCTACCCTGTCATCGTTCGCCCTGCCTATACCATGGGAGGTACGGGCGGCGGCATTGCTGAGAATGAGGAAGAACTCATTGCCATCGTCATCAAGGGGCTGAACTACTCCATGATCGGGCAGGTGCTCATCGAGCGCAGTGTCGCGGGCTGGAAGGAGATCGAGTTCGAAGTCATCCGTGACGGGAACGACAACTGCATTACCGTCTGCAGTATGGAGAATTTTGACCCTGTCGGTGTTCATACGGGAGACAGTATCGTTGTTGCGCCCGCACAGACACTGACCGATCACGAGTATCAGATGCTGCGCAGTGCCAGTCTGCGGATCATCCGCGAGCTCGGCATTGAGGGCGGCTGCAACGCACAGTACGCGCTCGATACGAAGAGCGATCAGTACTACGTCATCGAGGTGAACCCGCGTGTCAGCCGTTCCTCGGCGCTCGCGTCAAAGGCAACGGGCTACCCGATTGCCAAGGTATCGTCGAAGATCGCCATCGGCTATACGCTGGATGAGATCGTCAACTCGGTCACGAAGAAGACAAAGGCCTGCTTCGAGCCTGCCATTGACTACTGTGTGGTGAAGTTCCCGCGCTGGCCGTTCGACAAATTCGTCTACGCGGATCATACGCTCGGCACGCAGATGAAGGCGACGGGCGAGGTCATGTCCATTGACCGCAGTTTTGAGGGCGCCATTCTCAAGGCGGCTCGTTCCCTCGAGATCGGCGTGAACCGTCTCTATCTGGAACGTTTTGCCGACTGGGATGATGAACGTCTGGAAAAACAGCTTGCCCTCATCAACGATGAGCGCATCTTTGTCATGGCGGAGGTGCTGCGCCGCGGCAAGCTGTCCGTGGACGACATCTCGCGCATCACAAAGGTGGACAAGTGGTTCATCCATAAGCTGAAGCATATCGCCGATGTTGAGCGTCAGCTTGCGGAGGAGCCGCTCACGCCGGAGCTTCTCGCCGCTGCAAAGTGGGTCGGTCTCGCCGATGTTTCCATCGCCGAGATCGCGCATAAGACGCGCGATGAGATCCGCACGATGCGCCGCAGCAACAATATTCTGCCGTGCTATAAGATGGTGGATACCTGTGCTGCTGAGTTCGAGGCGATGACGCCGTACTACTATTCTACCTTCCGCGGGACGGAGGACGAGGTCGCCGTATCGAACAAGAAAAAGGTGATTGTGCTCGGCTCGGGGCCGATCCGCATTGGTCAGGGTGTGGAGTTTGACTATTGCTCGGTGCATTCCGTGTGGGCGCTGCGCGAGATGGGCATCGAAGCCATCATCATCAACAACAATCCGGAGACGGTCAGTACGGACTTCGACATCTCCGACCGTCTCTACTTCGAGCCGCTGACGGTGGAGGATGTGCTGAACATTGCCGACAAGGAGAAACCGGACGGCATCATTGTCCAGTTCGGCGGACAGACGGCCATCAACCTCGCGGCTGAACTTGAACGCGCCGGCCTGCATGTCTATGGCACGTCCGTTGACGATATTGACCGCTCCGAGGATCGTGAGCGATTCGAAGAGGTGCTGACAGAGACGGAGATTTCACGTCCTGAAGGCATCAGCGTGACGAATCTCGACGATGCTGTCACAGGTGCGGCGCGCATCGGCTATCCCGTCATGGTTCGCCCCTCCTATGTCCTCGGCGGCCGTGCGATGGAGATCGTCTACAATGAGGATGAGCTGCGCGACTATATGAGCCGTGCCGTCAAGGTGACGCCGGATCATCCCGTGCTCGTGGATCGCTATATGCAGGGCACCGAGGTCGAGGTTGATGCCATTTCCGATGGTGTGGATGTTGTGATTCCGGGCATCATGGAGCACATCGAGCGCGCCGGCGTCCACTCGGGGGACAGTATCGCGGTCTATCCGCCGCAGACGCTGTCTGCACGCGTGATCTACACGATCATCGACTATACGAAGCGCCTTGCCGTTGCCCTGCATGTCAAAGGCCTGCTCAACATTCAATTTGTCGTGGTGCATGACGAGGTGTTCATCATCGAGGTGAATCCGCGTTCGAGCCGTACCGTTCCATTCCTCTCGAAGATCACGAACGTCAATATGGTTCGCGTTGCAACGCAGGTTGCGATGGGGCATACGCTGAAGAAACTTGGCTTCCACTCGGGGCTCGTTCCGCCGCGTCCCTACGTCGCTGTCAAAGCCCCTGTGTTCTCCTTTGCCAAGATGACGGATGTCGATATCTCGCTTGGCCCTGAGATGAAGTCCACGGGTGAGGTCATGGGCATTGACTATCACTATGCCCGTGCGCTCTACAAGGCGATTGTCGGGTCGGGGCTCAATGTGCCGACTAAGGGGTGCCTGCTCTTTACGGTGGCGGATAAAGATAAGGACGAGCTCAAGCAGCTTGCAAAGGCGTTCTCTGAGTTCGATTTTGAGATCGCGGCGACGGAGGGGACGGCGAAAGTCATCGCGTCGCTCGGCATTGACGTTGAGATCGTCGGCAAGGTGCATGAGCGCAGCACGGACATCATCGAGATGATCAAGAGCGGGCGCATCAGCATGGTCATCAACACGTTAACGCAGGGGAAGCACTCGGCACGCGACGGCTTTAAGATTCGCCGCGCGACGGTCGAGCATGGGATTGCATGCCTCACCTCGCTCGATACGGCTTGGGAGGTGCTCCGCGTCCTCGAGTTTATGCAGAAGCGGCGCCTCGTCTATGCGCTTGCACTGCAGGACTATGTCGGCGGAGGGGATGATCTTGCCTAAGGTATGTGAGGATGCCCGCGTTCTGCATCAGCGGAGTCCGATGGCGGGGGTCTATGATCTGACGCTTTCTGCTCCGACGATTGCCCGCAGTGCACGGCCGGGACAGTTCGTTGAGGTCGCTGTTCCGCATGGCGGAGCACTCCTGCGGCGTCCGCTCGGCATCGCGGAGACCTCTGCGGAGGAAGGGGAGATTCGCCTCATCTATCGCGTTATCGGGCGTGGGACAGAGCTCCTCGCTGCGGCGGACGCGGGAGAGACGATCTCTGTACTCGGCCCTCTGGGACATGGCTTTAACGTCACGTATCGACATCCGCTGCTTGTTGGCGGAGGGATGGGGCTGACGCCCCTTCTCTTTTTCGCGGCGGCGCATGGCAGCTCCTCCGTGCTGATGGGCGGGCGGACGAAGGCGGAGCTCTTCTGGAAGGAGCTTTTCCGCCCCCATGTCCGCGCCGTTCACGCGACGACGGATGACGGTTCATACGGGACGGAGGGCTTTGTGACAACGCTTCTGCCGGAGCTTTTGCAGGAGGGGGACTATGATGCTGTCGCCGTCTGCGGCCCGCCGATCATGATGGAGTGCGTCGCTCAGATGGCGGCGTCCTTTGGGCTGCCCTGTGAGGTGTCGTTGGAGCGCCGCATGGCGTGCGGCCTCGGGGCGTGTCTTTCCTGTGCCGTGGATACGCGCAGCGGACGCCGCAAGGTCTGTAAGGACGGCCCCGTGTTCTCTGCCGAGGAGGTGTACGGAAATGCCTCATAGCGCTGCGACGCGGTATGACGTGCTGCTCTGCACCAATGTCGCAGGCATTGCGATGCGGACGCCTGTGCTTGCGGCGTCCGGGACATTCGGCTTCGGCGAAGAGTTCGCGGACTTTGTCGATCTCGCGCGTCTCGGTGGCGTGATGGTCAAGGGGACGACGCTCCTCCCGCGACGTGGAAATGACGGGGTACGGATTGCGGAGACGCCGCAGGGGATGCTCAACTGCATCGGCCTCGAGAACCCCGGGGCAGACGTATTCCTCCATGAAACACTGCCGCGCATCGCAGACTATGGCATGAACGTCATTGTCAATATCTCAGGCAGCTCCGTGGAGGACTATGCGGCACTCGCCGCACGGCTAAATGTCACGGGTGTCGCGGCGCTCGAAGTCAACATCTCCTGTCCGAACGTCAGGGAGGGCGGGATTGTCTTTGGCACGGATCCGCGTGCGGCGGCAGAGGTCGTGCGTGCGGTCTGCGCGGAGAGCACGCATCCCGTCATCGCCAAGCTGTCTCCGAACGTGACCAGCATCACGGAGATGGCTCTCGCTGTAGAAGATGCGGGGGCGGATGCCATATCGCTCATCAATACGCTCATCGGGATGCAGATTGATATACACCGCTGGCAGCCTGTTCTCGGCAATCGGACGGGCGGACTTTCCGGCCCTGCCGTGAAGCCGGTTGCCGTCCGTATGGTGTGGGAGGTGGCTCATGCTGTCCGTGTTCCCGTGATCGGTATGGGCGGGATTGCCTCGTGGCAGGATGCGGTGGAGTTCTTTCTCGCGGGAGCGTCTGCCGTCGCTGTCGGCACGGCGAACTTTGCTGATCCCGAGATTACGATGAAAATCTGTGACGGTCTTGGACAGTATCTGCACGATAAACAGCTATCGAATATACAGGAAATTGTCGGAAAAGCATGGTAATCGATGTGTTTTTCCAATAATTTTTAGAGAAATTTGATCCAAAATCGTCGCTTTGTTCCTATGGAATCGTTTCTTTCCGCATCCTACAAGGCGTTGGGGCGTTTTTGACACCTCTCCCCCAGATGTGGTATAATCTCCCCGTTGGTATGAGAGACCAAGACAATCGCGTCTGCGTTTCAGCAGATGAGGAAAGTCCGAGCTCCATAGGGCAGTGTGCTGGATAACGTCCAGCGAGGGTGACCTCAGGGACAGTGCCATAGAAATTTAAACCGCCGACATTGTCGGTAAGGGTGGAAAGGTGCGGTAAGAGCGCACCAGCGGTCGGGTGACCGGCCGGCTTCGGTAAACCCCACATGGAGCAAGACCAAATAGGGAAGGATTTCCGGCGGCCCGTCGGCCTTCCGGGTAGTGTCGCTTGAGATGCCTGGCAACAGGTGTCCCAGATAAATGATTGTCACCGCCTTTTTGGGGGCGGAACAGAACTCGGCTTATTGGTTTCTCGTAGCCAATGTAATTGTGCACTTGTGGAAGGAAGTGTTTGCTTGCGAAAGAAAATCAAGATTCTTGCGTTATCCGCTATGCTTCTCTGCTCCGCATCAATCGCGAGCGCAGAGTCATTCCAGATCGGTGATCAGGGAACGGATGTTGCCGAGATTCAAGGTCAGCTTTCTAATTATGGTTATGATGTTGCCGCTGATGGTGATTTCGGCCCGGCAACGGCGGAGGCAGTCAAGGAGTTCCAAGCAGCACACGGCCTTGCTGTGGATGGTCTTGTGGGACCGTCAACCTATGAGGCTCTTCTCGGAAAGGCGATGCCGCAGGTTAGCCGCGGCTCGAACTATTTCGTGCGCCGCATTGTTTCGGACTCCATGCAGTACCTCGGTGTGCCGTATTCGTTCGGCGGAACGACACCGGCAGGGTTCGACTGCTCCGGCTTTGTCCGCTACGTCTTTGCCAATGCAGGGATCTATCTCCCGCGTACGGCAGATGCGCAGTATGAGGTCGGCTATCCAGTCTCGTCAGCAGAGATGGTTCCCGGCGATCTCGTCTTTTTCTCCACGTATGACTATGGTCCGTCGCACGTCGGCATCTACCTCGGTGATGGCAACTTCATCAATGCCTCGTCGAGCCGTGGAGTCGCAATTGATAACCTGTACGGCGGCTATTGGGGCGCATGCTATATCGGTGCACGTCGCGTGATGTGATGATGCAGAATCTGAGAGGGGCTCAGCCCCTCTTTTTTGATAGGAGCGGTTCGGATGGCGGATATTTTCTTGCTTCTGCTTATCTTTCTGATGGTCTACTATGTCTTTGGCGATGAGCTGTTTCCACGATAATAATATAGAAGATAGTTGCATTCTTTCCTAAATTTAGGTAAGATGAGGAGCGTGTAGAAGGTGGAAGATCGGTGGTATCTGGCGGCGCTTCTGCGCTGTCCGCAGGTGGGCAGCGTTCGTATGCAGCGGCTGCAAAGCGTATGTCCTGCGGCAAAGGACATATGGTCGATGACTGCCGCGGAACTGCGTGCGACAGGAGTGCTCACGGATGCCGCTGCCGACGCACTTGCGCGGCACATACAGGGGGATCCTAATCTGCCGGAACGCATTGCGGAGGACTGCCGACGCGCTGATGTGTCGATGGTGACGATGGAGAATGAATGTTATCCGCTCGTTCTGCGCGAGATCTTTGACCCACCGCTCGTGCTCTACTATCGCGGCACACTTCTGCCCGATGCACGGCGCATTGGCATCGTCGGTGCGCGTAAATTCTCAGGCTATGGGGAGGCTGCCGCGCTCGAGTTTGCGGAGCATCTCGCGGCGGCGGGAGTCACCGTTGTCAGCGGTGCGGCGCGTGGGATCGACACGCGCGCGCATCGCGGTGCACTGCGCGGCGGACGAACGGTTGCGGTTCTTGGTTGTGGCGTAGATATTGCCTATCCGCCCGAGAACCGCCGTTTGTTGACGGAGATCGTCGCGGCGGACGGAGCAGTCCTTTCCGAGTATGCCCCCGGGACACAGCCACTGCCCATGTTCTTCCCTGCACGCAACCGCATCATCAGCGGACTTGCGGAGGGGGTGCTTGTCGTTGAGGCGGCACGGCGCAGCGGCTCTCTGATCACTGCTGAGATGGCACTCAGCGAGGGTCGTGAAGTCTATGCGATTCCCGGCAGCATCTATTCGCCGCAGAGCGGCGGCTGCCATAACCTCATCCGTGCAGGGGCGCGTCTTGTGGAATCTCCACGTGAAATTCTCGAGGAGATGCACCTCGTGGCACAGCCGCGCCGCTCTGCGCGTGCACAGCTGACGCCGGATGAGGCACACGTCTATCAGGTGCTCTCCTTCGATCATGCGCTGACCATGGATGAAATCATCGACAGTCTGCCCGTGAGCACGACAACGAGCCTCCCGCTCCTTCTCCTGCAAATGCAGCTGAAGGGCGTTATCATAGAGAATGAAATGCACGCCTATCGGCGTGCCGAAAGGAACTGACGGATTGGCGACGCAAGCATCTGCCCGCAAGGCGAAAGCCGGCACAGCGAAGAAAACGAAGACAGCGAAAACGGCAGGGAAAAAACCACAGAAAAAAATTCTGGTGATTGTGGAGTCTCCTGCAAAGGCAAAGACCATCGAGCGGCACCTTGGCAAACAGTATACCGTTCGTGCGTCGATGGGACATCTGCGCGATCTGCCGAAAAGTCAGTTCGGCATTGATGTGGAACATAACTTTGAGCCGAAATACATCAATGTGCGCGGCAAGGGGGACCTGATCCGTGCGCTCAAAAAAGAGGCAAAGGATGCCGATAAAATCTATCTGGCAAGCGATCCTGACCGCGAGGGGGAAGCAATCGCTTGGCATTTGGCACACATTCTCGGCGTTGACCCTGCGACGGACTGCCGCATCGTCTTTCACGAGATTACGAAGCCCGCGATTGAGGAGGCTGTGCATCATCCGCGTCCCATTCACATGGCGCAGGTCGATGCCCAGCAGGCACGACGCATGCTGGACCGCATTGTCGGCTATCAGCTCTCACCGCTCCTCTGGCGCAAGGTGCGCAAGGGGCTTTCTGCCGGACGCGTCCAGTCGGTCACGGTACGCCTGATCTGCGATCGTGAGCGCGAGATCGAGGCCTTTCAGTCCGAGGAGTACTGGACGGTCGAGGCGAAGCTGAAAAAGGATAAGCACGCCTTTATCGCCGAGGTGACCCATGCGCACGGCAAGAAACTCGCCCTGCACAGCGAGGCAGAGACGAAGGCACTGACGGATGATCTGGCACAGCAGAAATTTTCCGTGCAGGAGGTCAAGCGCAGTGAGCGCAGGAAGAAAGCTGCACCGCCCTTTACGACCAGTTCCCTGCAGCAGGATGCGGCGCGCAAGCTTGGATTTACGTCGGGACGCACGATGATGATCGCCCAGCAGCTCTATGAGGGCATCGTTCTGGGGCGTCACGGTGCGACCGGTCTTATCACCTATATGCGTACCGACTCGACGCGCATTTCAAATCTCGCCGTGGATGAGGCCCGCAGTTTTCTCAGTGAGGAGTACGGAAAGGAGTATGTTCCATCTCGTCCCAATGTCTACGCGATGGGGAAGAAGGCGCAGGACGCACATGAGGCAATCCGTCCGACGAGTATCCTGCGTACGCCCGCAGAGGTGGAAAACTACCTGAACCGCGATCAGCTCCGTCTCTATACGCTCATCTGGCAGCGGTTCGCCGCCAGTCAGATGTCTGCCGCCGTTTACGACACCATCGCGGCACAGATTGCAGCAGGGGACTATCGTCTCCGCGCGCATGGATCAAAGCTGAAGTTCAAGGGCTATACCGCTGTCTATGTCGGGGCGGAAACAGCAAAGAAGGAGAAGGACACGCTCCTGCCCGACCTTATGGATGGTGATCCTCTGACGCTGGGGGCGTTGAATCCCGAGCAGCACTTTACCGAGCCGCCGCCGCGCTACAACGACGCGTCGATCGTCAAGACCCTCGAGGAACTGGGGATTGGGCGTCCGAGCACGTACGCGCCCATCATCGAGACCATCCAGAAGCGCGGCTACGTGGAGCGGCGGGAAAAGCAGTTCCGTCCGACGGAGCTGGGCTTTATCGTCACGGATATGCTCGAGGAGCATTTCAAGAACATTGTCGATGTCAAGTTCACGGCGAATCTGGAGGGAGAACTCGACGGTGTCGCCGATGGGACGCTCGACAAGAATGAGCTGCTCGGCAGCTTTTACAAACCGTTTGAACAGACGCTGAAAAAGGCGGAGGATGCCATCGGTACGGTGGAACTCCCCGAGGAGGTCACCGATATCTCCTGCGATAAGTGTGGCCGCATGATGGTCGTCAAACAGGGGCGTTTTGGCAAGTTCCTTGCGTGTCCCGGCTTCCCTGAGTGCCGCAACGCAAAGCCGCTCCTGCGCGACACGGGTGTCGCGTGTCCCAAGTGCGGCGGGCGGATCGTCGAGCGAAAGAGCCGCCGCGGGCGCACATTCTTCGGATGCGACCGCTATCCCGAATGTGACTATACAACGTGGGATGAGCCCCAGAAGGAGACCTGCAGGACCTGCGGTGCCTTTATGCAGAAGCATCGCTACCGTACGGGGCGCGCCATTCTCTACTGCAGCAACGAGGCATGCCCTTCGCGTATTGGCAGCCCCATCGAAAAGGAACTGGCGCGCCAGAAAAAGCGTGCACAGGAAGCCCTTGAAAAGACGAAGGAGACTGATGCTGCGGCAAAGGAGCCGGCAACGAAACGAAAGACAAGTGCGCGTAAGGGGACACGCTCGTGAGCGGCGTACGCATCATCGGGGCCGGGCTTGCTGGTGCCGAGGCAGCATGGCAGGCGGCTGAAGCAGGAATTGCCGTGGAGCTTTTTGAGATGCGTCCGCTGCGCCGTTCGCCGGCACATAAGACGGATGCCTTTGCGGAACTCGTCTGCAGCAACTCCCTGCGGGCGGCGGGGCTGATGAATGCCGTCGGCGTGCTCAAAGAGGAGATGCGCCGCATGAACTCCATCATCATGCAGGCGGCAGATCATACGGCTGTTCCTGCCGGCGGCGCACTGGCGGTGGATCGCGAGGCGTTCAGCGCCTATGTGACGGAGCGCATTGTGCAGCATCCACTGATCCATGTGCATCACGAGGAGATCACGGAGCTGCCCTCCACGGATGACAGCGTCCTCATCGTCGCCTCCGGACCACTGACCGATGGGCAGCTTGCGGAGGCGATACGTCGCCTGCTTGGCGATGATGGGCTGTACTTCTATGATGCAGCGGCACCGCTCGTCAGCTTCTCCAGCATTGATATGAATGTGGCGTACCGCGCCTCGCGCTATGGGAAGGGCGAGCCCGCCTACATCAACTGCCCCATGAATGAAGCGGAATACGATGCCTTCTGGCAGGCACTGACGACGGCGGAGGCGGCAGAGACACATAATTTTGAAAAAGCAATTTTCTTCGAGGGCTGCATGCCGGTCGAGGTCATGGCAGCGCGCGGGCGCGATACACTCCTCTACGGTCCGCTGAAGCCCGTCGGCCTTGAGCATCCCGTGACGGGGGAGCGTCCATACGCTGTGGTGCAGCTGCGGCAGGACAACGCAGCGGGATCGATCTACAACATCGTCGGATTCCAGACCCATCTCAAGTGGCCGGAGCAACGGCGTGTTTTTCAGATGATTCCGGGGCTGGCAGCGGCGGAGTTCCTCCGCTACGGTGTGATGCACCGCAACAGCTTTATCAGTGCACCACGGCATCTGCGTCCGACGTTCCAGTACACTGGAGATGACCGCCTGCTGTTTGCGGGGCAGATGACCGGTGTGGAAGGCTATGTCGAGTCCGCTGCATCGGGGCTTGTCGCAGGGAAAAATGCCGCGCGGCTGGTACAGGGGGAATCACCTGTCGTATTTCCCGTCAGTACCTGCCACGGCGCACTCGCACACTATATCACGACCTGTGATCCAGAACACTTTCAGCCCATGAACATCAACTTCGGGCTGCTCCCACCGCTCGCGGACTTGCCGCGCCGCACGCGTAAACCGGAGAAAAAAAGGATGCTGGCAGAGCGTGCATTGGAGGACTTGGAGCACTTTCTGGAAGGAGAGACACTGTGACATTTCATGCAACAACCATTGTGGCGGTCAAAAAGGATGGCAAGGTTGCCATCGCGGGCGACGGTCAGGTGACCTTCGGCGAGCGTGCGATCATGAAGGCGAACGCGCGCAAGGTGCGGCGTCTCTATCATGGAAAAATCCTCGCGGGATTCGCGGGCTCGGTCGCAGACGCGTTTACTCTTTTTGAAAAGTTCGAGGTCAAGCTGGAGTCGTACAGCGGCAATCTCCAACGCGCTGCCGTGGAGCTGGCGAAGGACTGGCGTACGGACAAGGTACTGCGCAAACTGGAGGCACTTCTCCTCGTTGCGGATCAGGACAGCATCCTCATGATCTCCGGCAACGGCGAGGTCATTGAGCCGGATGGTGACTGCACGGCGATTGGTTCAGGCGGGTTCTTTGCCCTTGCGGCGGCACGCGCTCTCGTGGCGCATTCGGCGCTGGATGCACCCGCAATAGCAAAGGAGTCTCTCTCGATCGCTGCGGATATCTGCGTCTATACGAATCATCACATCACGGTGGAGGTACTGGAATCATGAGTCAGATCGGAGTCAACGAACAGACACCGCGCGAGATCGTCGCCGAGCTCGACAAGTATATTGTCGGTCAGCATGAGGCGAAGCGCTCGGTCGCGATCGCTCTGCGCAACCGTTGGCGGAGCCGTCAGCTCGATGCGGATATGCGCGAGGACATCATTCCGAAAAACATCCTCATGATCGGCTCGACCGGTGTCGGCAAGACGGAGATTGCCCGCCGTCTGGCGCGCCTCGTGCGTGCGCCATTTCTGAAGGTGGAGGCGACCAAGTTCACCGAGGTTGGTTACGTCGGACGCGACGTGGAGTCCATCGTGCGTGATCTCGTCGAGACCTCCGTGCGGATGGTGCGTCAGCAGAAGATTGAGGAAGTGGAGGACAAGGCAAAGGAGAATGCAGAGGAGCGTCTCATTGATGTCTTTGTTCCGCCGCCAAAGAAGTCGACAAATCCGCTCGGCAGCCTGTTCTCCTCGCAGGAGGATGAGCCGGAGGAGAAAAAGGAAGAGCCGCCGAAGTATCAGGCGGGACGTGAGTGGATGCGCAAGCGGCTGCGCTCCGGTGAGCTCGAAAATGATGTCATCGAAGTCGAGGTGGAGGAATCCGCGCGCCCGATGGGCAATATGTTTGCCGGCTCCTCCTTGGAGGGGATGAGCGACAACCTCCAGTCCATGATCGGGAAACTCGTGCCGAAAAACCGTCACAAGCGCAAGGTGACAGTCGCACAGGCACGCAAGATCTTCGCGGCCGAGGAGGCGGACAAACTCGTCGATATGGATGTCGTCGCCGAGGAGGCGGTGCGCGCTGCCGAATACAGCGGCATCGTCTTCCTCGATGAGATTGATAAGGTCGCCGTGAGTAATGGACGCAGTGCGGGTGCCGACATCTCGCGTGAGGGCGTTCAGCGTGACATCCTGCCGATTGTGGAGGGCTCTACGGTCGTTACGAAGTATGGCCCTGTCAAGACCGATCATGTGCTCTTCATCGCGGCGGGGGCATTTCATACGGCGAAGCCGTCGGACCTCATTCCCGAGCTGCAGGGGCGTTTTCCGATTCGCGTCGAGCTGAAGTCGCTCGTCAAGGAGGACTTCGAGCGCATCCTCACCGAGCCGCGCAACGCACTCATCAAGCAGTACAGTGCGCTGCTCGGCGTGGAGGGCGTCTCTCTGCGCTTTGCAGATGATGCCGTCAGCCGCCTTGCGCAGCTGGCGGAGACCGTCAATGAGCAGACGGAGGACATCGGCGCACGACGCCTCTACACGCTGCTCGAAAAACTCTTGGAGGAGCTTTCCTTTGACGCGCCCGATCTCACGGAGAAGGAGGTCGTCATCGACGCGGCGTATGTTGACCGTTGTCTCGCGGACATCGCCGGCGACCACGACGTATCGCGATTTATTCTCTGACAACAGGAAGCAAGGATAAACGCAGCCACGCCATCACGATTGACGGACTTCACTTTATCCGTGCTTCCGATAAGAACGGTTTGGATGAGTCCAGGCCGTTTTTTCTATTGCCTAAGTGTGCATTTTATGAGATAATTCAGAGTGAAAGAATCTGTGCAGGAGGTATGGCTATGGACGAACAGGGGGGGCTCTTTGCACGGGCGGCGTATCAGCCGCTCGCGGAGCGCGTTCGTCCACGCACGCTTGACGACTTTGTCGGGCAGGAGCATCTCCTGGGGCAGGGGAAGATACTGCGCCGCCTCATTGAGAGTGACCGCATCACCTCGATGATTTTCTGGGGACCGCCCGGCGTCGGCAAGACAACGCTGGCGCAGATCATCGCCGCGCGTACGAAGGCGGAGTTCATCACGTTCTCTGCCGTGACGAGCGGGATCAAGGAGATCCGCACGGTGATGCAGGAGGCGGATCGGCGCCGTATGTACGGGGAGCGCATCGTTGTCTTTGTCGATGAGATTCATCGCTTTAACAAGGCACAGCAGGATGCGTTTCTGCCGTTTGTGGAGAAGGGAAGCATTGTCCTCATCGGCGCGACCACGGAAAATCCCTCCTTTGAGATCAACAACGCTCTGCTCTCGCGCTGTCGTGTCTTTGTCCTGCAGGGGTTGACGGAGGCCGACATCGAACGCCTCCTCCGCCATGCGATCGCAACGGATAGAGAGCTGTCGCAGATGCATATCCATCTGTCCGATGATGAGATTACTGCCGTTGCCGCCTTTGCCAACGGTGATGCACGTAGTGCGCTCTCGACGCTCGAGATGCTCGTCCTCAATGCGGATGAGCGGGATGGCGAGTTATACATCACGGAGGAGAATCTCGCACAGTGCATTACGCGAAAATCCCTGCTCTATGACAAGAACGGCGAGGAGCACTATAATCTCATCTCAGCACTTCACAAGTCCATGCGTAACTCAGACCCGGATGCGGCAGTTTATTGGCTCGCGCGGATGCTGGAGGCGGGGGAGGATCCACTCTATGTGGCACGCCGTGTGACGCGTTTTGCTGCGGAGGATGTTGGCCTTGCCGACCCGCGTGCGCTGGAGCTTGCCGTCGCCGCCTATCAGGCATGTCACTACATCGGGTATCCCGAGTGTAACGTCCATCTGACGCAGGCTGTCGTCTATCTTTCGCTCGCACCGAAATCGAACGCCATGGAGACTGCATATCTCGCGGCGGCGGCCGATGCCCGCACGATGCTCGCCGAGCCTGTGCCGCTGGTGATACGGAATGCACCGACGCGGCTGATGAAGGATCTGGATTATGGCAAGGGCTATCAGTATGCACATGATGCAGAGGAGCATATCACCAATATGCAGTGCCTTCCGGACGCGTTGGCGGGACGCGCGTACTATCAACCGACGGATCAGGGGATGGAGAGCCGTTTTCGGGAGCGGCTGGAGTGGATCAAGGCGTGGAAGGCAGAGCATGCCCCCAAGAAGAATAATGGATAAATATGTATGACGAGGAAGGAGCTCCTGCGTTGGATGGGAAGCTGAAACTGTACGGGTTTAACAACCTGACGAAGGCGCTGAGTTTCAATATTTATGATATTTGCTATGCGAAGTCGGCGCGTGAGCAGAGGGACTACATCAAGTACATTGATGAGCAGTACAACTCCGACCGTCTCACGAAGATCCTTTCGCAGGTGACCGATATGATCGGTGCGCGGATCCTGAATATTGCAAAGCAGGACTACGAGCCGCAGGGGGCGAGCGTGACGATGCTCATCGCCGAGGAGGCAGCGGTCATCTCAGGAAGCAAGAAGCCCATCAACGGAACGGCACTGACGGGGGAGACGATCCTCGCTCACCTAGACAAGAGCCACGTCACTGTGCATACCTATCCCGAGTTTCATCCTGATACGAGCATCGCAACCTTTCGCGTGGATATCGACGTCGCGACCTGCGGAGAGATTACACCACTGCAGACGCTGGACTATCTCATCAGTCAGTTCGACTCGGACATCATCACGATGGACTATCGCGTACGCGGCTTTACGCGCGATCTGCAGGGCCGCAAGCTGTTTATGGACAGCAAGATGACCTCCATCCAGGAGTTTATCAAACAGGAGACACTGGATGAGTATGACGCCGTGGACATCAACCTCTATCAGGCAAGCCTTTTCCATACGCGGATGCTGATCAAGGAGCCACAGCTCCAAAACTACCTCTTCAATACGGATGTCGATGAGATCCCGCCCAAGACACGCCTTCTCATCAGTACGAGTCTGCGCCGCGAGATGATCGAGATCTTCAGCGGGAGAAACGTGTACTAGGTATTTGTGTGCTGGGAGATGATCGGATGCCGCTCTATAAAAAATCACTTTTGATTCTCATGACACTGCTCGGTGCAGTCCTGATCGGTGCGACCTACGGCTACTATCGAGAGCAGGATTCCATCGCGCTCGACGCGGCGACGACTGAGCACATCGAGCCCCTGCGCAAGGTTACCGTCTATGTCTCGGGTGAGGTAAAGAAGCCCGGACTGGTCACGCTGGATGAGGACAAACGCGTCGCTGATGCGGTGAATGCTGCCGGCGGTGTGATCGAGACAGCAGATGTCGACCATATCAATATGGCGGCACATCTTGAGGACGGAATGCAGGTTCGCGTGCCCATGCGTCTGCGCGACGCAGGAGAAAAGGGAGCGGCGGCATCTCCCGGCAGGCAGGCGGACGGAAAGATCAATCTCAACACGGCAACCGAGAAGGAGCTGCAGGAGCTGCCCGGCATCGGTCCTGCTATGTCTGCGCGTATCGTGGAGTACCGTGAGAGTAATGGTGCATTTCAGAGCATCGACGATATCAAGAAGGTGCGTGGCATTGGCGCGTCAAAATTTGAAAAACTGAAAGACCGTGTGACGCTATGAAAACGGGACAGTATCCGCTGCGTTTCCTCATGGGGCTGTTGGCGGTGTTTTGTCTCGGCATTGTCTGTGGTGCCTGCAGCGGTATTTCTCTTTCCGTGCATCGTATCTATCTTATCATCGCTATACTGATTCTTTTTTCAGCCTCCGTTATCCTCGTTCTGAAACAGCATGAACGAACATGGATCGCGTTTGTGGGGCTTTTTTTCGTTGCGGGGATGTTTCGCTTTGCGGGGGCGTATGAGCTGCCGGCGCAGGATATATCTCGTGCGGCAGGAGAGGAGACTGTTGTCTCTGGGATCATCACGGAGATGCCGCGTATCACGGAGCGCACGGATGGGGCGCGGCAGATTCGCTATACTGCAGCGGTATACGCTCTGGGGCAAGGCGATGCAGAGCGTGCGGCAAGCGGACAGCTGTTCCTCTACGAACGTCTGGATGCGGACATGCCGCAGGATGTGGGGCGCATTGGAGACAGGATCACGGCAGAGGGGAAGATTCGCCGTCCGCATGGGTATCAAAATCCGGGGCAGATTGACACTGCACTCCTCCTGCGCGTGCAGGGGATCACGGCAGCTCTTTCGGCACGGCGGGGCAGTGTATCTATCGAGTCCTGTGATGATATCTCTCTATGGGAACAGTGGATGCGCCGCGCAGCAGAGATCCGGACACACTATCTTGAGCACATGCGTGCAGTCATGCCGCAGACGGATGCAGCAGCAATTTTTGCGATGCTGTTCGGCGGCTATGAGGGAATCGACCCCGCCCTGCTAGAGGCGTATACGACAACGGGGATCGTCCACATTCTGTCCGTGTCCGGTTCTCATATCAGTCTGATTGCCGCCGTGATTGCGTGGATTGCTGTGACCCTGCGTCTGCCGCGAGGGCTCAGTGCCGCTGCTGTACTTTCTGCGATTTTCTTCTATGTTTTGCTGGCGGGCATGGTTCCGCCTGCTGTACGCTCCGGCATCATGGGCGGGGCCGCCTTTATCGGACTGGTGCTCGGACGCGAGCGCGACGCAAAGTATCTGCTCCTTTTGACAGGGCTGCTCATGCTTATGGTGTCGCCGCTGCTCCTCTTTCACATCAGTTTTCAGCTGTCTTTTTTGGCGACGGCAGGGCTTCTCTTCCTCGCCCCTGTCCTCGCAGGAAAGATGCATCGTCTGCCGCGCCTCGTTTCTATGGCTTTTTCCATTACGATTGCCGCGCAACTCATGGTGCTTCCCGTACTGGCATGGTATTTCAATCAGGTGTCGATCTCCGCGCTCCTCGCCAATCTTATCGTTGTGCCCATCGTTGAACTCATCATCATCATGGGACTCTTTGCCGGTATTGTCACCTATCTCCTGCCGCTCCTCGGCGGCATTCTCTTTGCCGCTGACAGCGTCTTGCTCGGCATATCGTTTGAGCTGACACGCGCCCTAGCAGCTCTTCCCCTGTCCAAGGTATGGCTGCCGTCGATGGGGCTTTTCCCATCGGTCTGCTATTATGTGGTGATCCTGATCCTCTGTGCACCATCCGAGATGCGCAGGAAGATCCTATCGCGTCTCTTGGCATATCGCCATATTGTCGCTGTGTTGTGTCTCGCCCTCCTTGTCGGTGTGTGTGCGTGGCGGATGATCATGCCGCGCGAGATGGCCGTAAACTTCATCGATGTGGGGCAGGGGGACTGTGCCCTCGTTGTGACGCCGCACGGACATGCGATGCTCTTTGATACGGGCGGAACGCGAGACGGTGCGTTTGATGTTGGCGCACGCGTCGATGTTCCCTATCTTCTCCACTACGGTGTGCGCGAGGTGGACTACATCTTTCTCTCGCATGCCCACGAAGACCATGCGGCAGGCGCGGGGGCGATTCTCTCCCGTCTGCCGGTAAAACACGTCTATACGGCGGATGAGGGACGCCATGCCTACGCCATGAGCATGCGCCTCGGTGATGCAAATCCTCTGCTGTCGAAACTTAGCCGGGCGGAGGCGGGGGAGACCTTTGTTCTGGACGGAGTTACCGTGGAGGTGATCTATGCACCGGCACGTGACCCATCGGACAATGCGACGGGCAACGAGGTGTCGAACGTCTACCGTATCCGCTACGGTGATGCGTCCTTCCTATTTACGGGCGATCTCGTTCGGGAACATGAGCTGAAGATGCTCAGTGCGGGCACGGATGCCTCTGCAACCGTTCTAAAAATACCGCATCATGGCTCGCATACATCCAGTTCAGAGGAATTTATCCGTGCCGTTCATCCCATGTATGCCGTCTACTGTGTCGGTGCAGGGAACAGCTTCGGACATCCGCATGCCGACGTGGTGGAGCGCTATGATCGGATGGGCATAAAAACGCTCCGAACGGATGAGGACGGCGCGATTGTCTTTCATACCGACGGGCATCATCTCTCGGTGGAAACCTTTGCCGAGGGGCGACTGATACGTGAAATGAACGAAAAGTAGCATCCTATGGTTTCCCTTTTGTCTCCCACTCATGGGATTTTGCTTTGGATTACCACAGCACTGGAAACGTACTTCCGCAGGACATCCGAGTGAGACTTGACGCATTCACAGAATGGCTGATAGAATAAACTATAATTGAGGACAGAATTCACGTAGAGACAATATCCGCACTGTCACAGGGCATCCTGCCAGCCAAATGAGCGGGATGGATGTGTCAGCTTCTTGGGAGAAGAAAACATGGCAAGCTGGAGCGGAATCCGAAAAAAACTCGAAAAGGACTATCTGGCGCTGAGCCTCAGAGGGCATATTCAGTATTATGCGACATCGTATAGCAGGAGCCCGGATCACGAGGGACGTGCCGCGATACGATACAATGGAAAAGAAATCATCAAGGGCTGTTACTACAATAATTGGCTGAAAGCAACTCGTTTTCCACAAGATGAAACTTACGAAAAACGCATGAAAGAAGAATTTGCGTTTATGGATGACACTGCCTTACGGTTGGGCGTGTTCGATCAACGCTCATTCTATCGCGCCTTTAGGGAATTTGAGCGGCAAAGCATCGAAGCGAGCCTCAAGAGCGAAAACTTGCTCGTACGCATATTCGCTGTGCTGGATCGGCGCGTTGGGAAAAGGAGACTGCTTGCAATGAAAGAATCCATCACGGAAGAACCCGTTGTGTTTCAGGAGTTTTACGCCATCCGTACGGAGGCAGAAGAATTGGAGTAGAGAGAAATAAATTCGTTTTTTAGTGAATGATATCATTCGCGTGGCATGGTTCAAAGCGGACAGGATGAAAAAAATGATGGAAAACAGTAACGTAATCGACATTCCCAGTCTCCAGTGGTACCCGGGGCGAATCTGGAAATAGGGAAGAAAACCCTTATATTTCAAGGGATTTCGTTGTTTCCCGTCTCCCATTCAAGAAAAATGTCTCCCGTTTGTCTCCCTCAAAAATTGGGAGACAAACGGGAGACAAGTGTTTTACAGCACATTCTTCACTTTGCCGGAGATGATCTGCACCGGAACAGCCTGCATCTCTGGGCGGTTCGCAATATAGCGGAGCGTTGTATCATAGTCCGAATGCCCCGCGCGCGCCATGATGTCATTCGGAGCGGCCTGCGACTCACCGAGCATAGTGAGATTCGTGTGCCGCATGCAGTGGAAATCGAAATCATGAACACCGAGCTCGCGGATACGCTTGCACTGATATCCCAAGGTTGTCGGCTTGATGTACTTTCCGTTCGGCTGCGTGCAGATAATATCGATGCGCGGACCCGGAGCAGGATAACCCTTTTCAAGGGAGACAATCTTTCGGATATCACGCCCCTGATAATCCTTCGCCGGGACAATGTAGTTGTAGAAATAATCCTCTCCATAATAGAGTTCATTCTTCGCCTGTTGACGTTTCCAACGTTGGAGGAGGGGGAGAATGACCTGTGCATCAAAAGAAAGCGTCCGACGGCTGCTGTCAGTCTTGAGATCGCAGACATAATGCAGGCCGACCTTTCCGCGCATGGCAAGCCGTTGTATCTGCTGCGTGATGGAAAGCGTCATGCGCTGCATATTGCAGTTATCCCATGAGAGACAGAGTGCCTCGCCGATGCGCGTGCCGAAATAGAGACCAATGACAAGCGGCATGTGGAATGTCGAGCCGAACGGGTGCCGCTGAAAGATCATTGCCAGCTCATTGTCCTCAATGCGGCGACGCGGCTGTCGACGACTGAGCGGGGCAAACTCTTTGCCCGGTACCTTGATAAGGCGTGCAGGATTCTCCCGCAGCAGCTCCATCGGATAGATCGCATAGTCGAGTGCCGTGGAGATATTGCTGAGTATCCGCGCAACAGTCTCATAGGCATAGCCGTCTTTGCGTTTCTGCTGGACGAATCGGTCAATGATGGCGGGGGAGAGGGAGGATAAACGATACTCGCCGAGCGCAGGTTTTATGTGCAGACGAATGTTCTTCTCTCGTAGTTCTAATGTGTTGTTTCGTGCATATAAGCGCGTGCGTTCGTACCAAATATCGAGATAGTCGGCAAAACTGATGCTGGCATCGTTCTTCTTTGCACCACCGCCGATGTAGGCGTTGTATGCTTCGACTCCGGCCATGCGTGCATCCTGCTCTGTGGCATACCCACCGCCTTCGCCGCGACGGCGCTTGCCGTCGACCTTTGCCTTCTCGAAATAGTATGCCCATGATGCTCCGCGTTGCTTTACGCGGACGTGATCGAGTGGGTTATTTGATTTTTTTGACATGATAAAAGCCTCCCATGTTGAAAATTGGAGGCTAATCCCATATAATAGGTGTTGGCGTAGATGTGATTAGCCTCACATTTATTCTTTGCCGTCCGGAGGTGGTGCTCCGGGCGGCTTTTATCTTAATCTATAATTATCTATCATTATCCGAATAAATCTGATATAATAGGGGTAATCAGAGGAGGTGGACACAATGCGAGATTTTCAGAAATTTATTGAAAAGAATCGTCGTGAGATGTATGCAGTGGCGTATGGCAATTGCCAGCACGATGAGGAGGGGCATTGTATCTTCCCGAAGGATGACCCTTGGATGAATGATACGGTGTGGGATGCCGATCAGCACGAAAGCGATCACCAGGGGGTTCGCTACATTGCAGCAGCAAATTAAAGAGCGAGAAGTATGGTCTGCGTGGGTTCGGTACGAAGATCGCCCGGACGAAGGGAAGTACCGCCCTGTCTTGGTTATTGATGTTGATGGCGACAAGGCTGTTGTGATGTCCGTTCCATTCACATCAACAGAACCACGAGATGAATACGACATTGAGGTGTTTGATTGGACAGAGATCCCCTTAGATCATATTTCGACTGCACGGATCAGCAAGACAATCGTCATTCCCGTATCTGATTTTCTGAAGAAACTCGGAAAAGTATCAGATGATGATTGGGATAACATCACCAATCTGCTCATGCAGTACATGGGGCATTACGGAATCAAATAAACACGTTGATACCTTCGACCGCTAGGAGTAACTCTGGGCGGTTTTTTATTTTGCAAACATCTCTATACGTTTCCGTTCATCTTCCTGCAGCTCCTCTGCAAATGCTGCGAATCCCTGCAAATCCTCCGTATTGAGATAGTTGATATACTCCTTGCGTCGATTCACCGGAATCACGATCGGTGTCATGTCGGAGAGGAAACAGCTGTACACCATCAACGCACGTCCAACACGTCCATTGCCGTCCGGGAATGGATGAATATGCTCGAATGCGATATGCTGTCGGCAGATGGTGAATACCTTATCTGAATCGGACACAGCAGCATCCATCTGCGCAGCGAGGTTGTCGATCCAGTCCGTCAGTGCCGACGGAACGAGGTAAGGCGGTGTCGGCGTGAAGTTCGCCCCTATAATCATATTCGGCCGCTGCTTGAATTGCCCCGGCACACTCTCAATCGCATCCCTGCACAGGATCGCGTGCACCTCACGGATCAGCGACAGGGAGAACGGTGTGCCGGAGGTTGTTTGTTCCACCAGAAACGTCATGAACGCCTTGTAGTTCAGCACCTCGTTCAGCTCGCGCATGTCCATCGCGCGCGGGACATAGCCGTCAACGAGGACGCTCTTCGTCTCGCCCTGCGTCAGCGTATTCCCCTCAATCGCCGTCGAGTGATGTGCCATTCGCACCATGAGATCGCTGAGATATTCAGGGGAGTATGTCATCGTGATCCTCCTTTCTACATTGGATCTATATCCATATTATTTGAATTTCTTAAAAAGGTTCACCCATACTGAAACGATCGCATCAGTCTTATTTGTATCAATAATCTTTCGCTTAGCCCCTTTAGCTAAAGGAACCTTATAGCCTTTAGGTAATTGAATGTTATATTTCTGAGCAAAACTTTCTAGTTGTGGAATAAGCGGCATATTTTGATCTGGGATAAATTCATCTTCTATATCCCTGAACAATCGAGTAATGCCTTGTTCTAGACACCTGAATGGAATAATATCCTCTATTTCAGAATCGTTTAGATCAAATACATCTTTTATCTCGATGATCTTCTTTTCTGATCCCGCATATAACTCTTTAAGGAGCGCTTTTTTGTAATCTTGTCCAGATTTATCTGAATCAACAACAATGTATGGCAAGTCATCATTTCCGGGAGACATTAAGCTTGCCACTGGACGAATTGACTTTACTCCGCCGACAGGGATAAAAACAATCTCTTTTTGAGGGGCGAGCTTTTTATTTCTAATAAGGAATAACTTTATCGCATTTAGATAATATTGATCAGATACACCTTCAACAATGATAGGCATACATCCTTGGAGCAATATATCTGAGACACTCAGCCCTAATGCGGCATGAACTGCATATATTGATGTCGAATGTTTGGGATCTTGTGTTGCCCTTAGATCATCTGATAATACGGTGTGCCCGCTATCATCGACATAGGCTAACTTTACATTATCAATATTGTCTGTATCAACTAAGAAGGGAGAGTGAGTGGTATGTATAATTTGATTGTTTTCTGCCAAACTTTGAAAAAAATGAACTAGATCCTTTTGAGCCAACGGATGCAGGGAGAGCCCTGCTTCATCTAAAAGAAGAATAGCATTTGAGAGAGTTTCTGCTGTCTCCACCAAAAACGTTAGGTAAAAACTTAGAAACCACTGCAATCCTGTGCTTCGAGACTCTAAATCAACTTTGGCAGGGCGCTTCTCATCTGATACCCAGATTTTGAAAGAATATCCGTCTGCACGAAGTGAAAAATCATAGGTTCCTTGTTTCCACCAGTCACGAAATTTTGCAGTTAATTTTGCGGAGGCAGAGTCTAATAAAACAGTTCGCTCATTTTTCTTTGCCGAGAAGTCTTTTAACTGTTCATCGCTAGGGTTGGATACTGGGTTTCCATAACCATCAAGCATAATGTCTTTTCCAAGCTCAAGGATTTCCTGAGGTTTCAAATTGATAAAAGAAAACAGAATGCGCAGTGTCCTAACTTTGGCGGCAGTGGTTCCAGTCAGATCGGTTCTATTCATATCGTTTATTACAGTTGGTAAATAGATTTCAGAGTCCAGATTACCATAGTTCGAATAATAAACGAAGTGGGGAATGGCGGGCTTGAGTGTTTTTGAAAATAATTCCCCAGCATAAATTATATCTTTTTTAGTTAAAATGTTTTTTTCCGTTTCGCAAATATCAAGCAGCGTATCAAAAGAATCTCCATAATTTACTTCTGAAAATGCAGAGAGTTCGTTATACAGATTTATCGCAGCTTCTTTTGTTAGTGTTTCTGTTTTGGCGATGTTTGAAGACAGTTTCTTTACACAGGAAATCAATGCTTCTCGTTGCTCGGCAGGTAATTCCTCTGGAATATTATCTTTACTGAAACTATCCAAAAATTGATGTAGCGCTGCCTGTATCTTTTTTGAAGGACGTTTTTCTTGGATATTTAAGTTGGGGAAATTAAAGAAGTAACGACCGGAATAGTTTCTACAAAAATGTAATGTGTAAAACTCTTTTTCTTCGAAAGGGCCATATTCAACCAGTCTTTCTAAAAGATCTTCATCTTTTGATAGATCCCAATAGGTTTCTATAAAATAAAGCCTTTGGCACGAGTCTTTGAGCTCAGCATATCTTTCTCGCGGAAGATCAGCAAGCAAATTTATCTTTCCATCATCAGTAGCCGGGTTTAACTTCCAAAGAGCTAATAGGATGTTTGACTTGCCAGATTCATTCACACCAATAATATTTGTGATGTCGTTCACATCAACCCATGTGCTATCATCTATGGAACGAAAGTTTTTTACTCTAAAACTGGTTAATTTCATAATAGATATTCCCTTTCACATAGATTTTTGATATAATGAAATCGTTAAGCAATCGTGCTGGGGCATGCAGCACTTTTATGAACCTATGCAGCGCAGCGTGGGAGAAAAAAGTGTGCTAGACGGTTGCTTTTCCTGTTTTATCCCAATATAGCTGTCCTTTTAGGACAGCTTTTTGTATTTTAGAGAGGTCACACCTCTATCCAAAAATATCAAAATCAGGCGGATCCTCCGGCGGTTCCGGCAGCTCTATTGGCGGACTCTCACTCTGCCAATCTGAAAGAAGCTGAGCGTGGTAGAACGCAGATACCCCGCCGCAATGTGTGCAATAGCGTGCATTGGAGGGCAGGGGAGCACCGCAAGCCTGATCAACCGCAAGGACACGATCTCCATGAGGCGAGACAAAGTATCTTCCGGCACAGTAGTTGTACACAGGCGCGCTGCAGATCTTGCAGTAGCGATCCTCTGGATTCAGATCCTCATTGTCGCAGCGGATACAGCGGATAACTTGATTCTGCTCGTTCACGGGGTACTCTCTATATTGCACAACCAGCTCTCCTCTCAAGCCATCGGCCGCCAACACCATCAGTGGAAGCCGCTCATTGAACCATTGTAGACGGTCGTTGCCGCACATCGGGCAGAACTTTGCATCCGTACTGACAAACATGTGCCTACATCGACCGCAGTACTTGGCGTATAGAAAATCAAAAAACTGTTCATGATAAAATCGAAAGTCATTGGAAAAGTAAGGATTATTGCGTCGCTCCTGCATCTTCTGAACGAGCTTCGAACAGACCGTAGCCGCTTCATATGTGATATTGCAAACGCTCTGAATATCATCGATACGAGTGCAGCCAGTGAACACGAACGGGATCGGCGGGCGGATCAGCTCGCCGGCGAACGTGTCAGCTTCTCTCTCCTGCGGGTCATTCTTTCGATTCGTCATATAGCGTGGACGCATACTCACATTCTTCAAGTGACCTAAAGCAATGTGCCCAAGTTCGTGTGCAATCGTGAAATTGATCCGTGCTTTCGGTGTACGGGCGTCATCATAGAAAATAATATAGCTGTCACCGCCGCCCTTGTAGCAAAATCCGTCCACATCCACACGGTTGATTTTTTCTATGATTTCGGTAAATCCGTAGCTGCGTGCCTCGGTATATGAAACAATCCGGATATAAAGATTATTGCAAACAAGGAACGGATTGATTGGCAAAGAGTGAAGATCGGCGGCAAACATCACTTCGCGCGCCCAATAGAAAATCTCAGAGAAACGCAAACACAATCATCCCTTTGGAGTATTCTTCCTTAAAAAAAACTCCGCCATATCCGCCAGCGTCTTCAAGTCCTCGGGCGGAAGTTCCTTCTCTGCGCGTAACAGGATGGACGGCGGGCTTGGGTCTTGCTCATCTCGCCCAAGTAAAGTATCCATATTTACATTGAAGAAATCAGCGAATAGCTCTAATGTTTCAAAGTTCGGCTCACGGCGTCCAGATTCATACATACCGAGGGTACTTCTATTGATACCCGTAGCATTCGCTAATTCTTCTTGCGTAAGGCCTCTGTTTTGGCGCAAGCTTCGCAATACAAGGTGGAAAGGCATGAACACACCTCCTTTTTCTTTGAGTCTATCACAATTCGCGTCAATCTTCAACACGTTTTGTGAAAAAATGTCGCGAAACGTGTTGACACAAAACGCGACAAGTGATAATGTATATGATAAGAATGGAGGGGGGTGATATGGTGTTTAATAGACCACGTATAGCAGAAAGGCTTCGGGACTTACGAGGGCGACGTACAATTAAGGAAGTGTCGAATGCTTGTGGTATCAGCCCTTCGACGCTAAGCATGTACGAGAACGGTGAGCGAGTGCCTCGAGATGAAGTTAAAATCCGTCTCGCAAAGTTTTATTCTGTTTCCGTTGAATCTATTTTTTTTGACTAGATATGTCGCGAAACGTGACAAATAAAAAGGAGGAGCCCTATGAACAACAACCAGAAACACCCGCGCTGCCATGCCCGCACCGTCGCTGAGATCGTACAGGACATCCGGATCACCGCAGCCGCACTCCGTGAAATCTTTGGCATCGAGCGTCATGTCGCAATCAACAAGGCGGTCTGCCTCGCAGAGGAGGCCTACGGACTTGAGATGTCTGCGATCAAGCCGCTTGTCTATGGACCCGTGAAAGGAGTAAATGCATGAACAAACTTCAAATTTTCGAGAGCACCGACTTCGGCACTGTCCGAACGGTACTCATCGACAAAGAACCGTACTTCGTCGGCAAGGATGTTGCAGAGATTCTTGGATATACGAACCCGCAAAAAGCGATTCGTGACCATGTGGACGACGAGGACAGGACGGTGAACGAATCGTTCACCGTCAACGGGACAAAGGGGCTTCTTATCAACGAGTCAGGGCTTTACGCGCTGATTGTCGCCTCAAAGCTCCCTGCTGCGAAGAAATTCAAACGCTGGGTCACGTCCGAAGTCCTCCCCGCGATTCGCAAGACCGGCAGCTACACCGTCCCGAAACTTGAGAAGAACCCGAAGTACCGCACCCGCATGATCGGAACGGCAGTGCGGGATGTCCGCAGCACGGCGGCAGAACTGCAGAAACTCTTCGGCGTCAAGGATGGCATCGCTCTCGCGAAGGCGACGAGCATGATTGAGCGGGCATACGGTGTAGAGATGCCCGAGGTCAAGGAACTCATTCCTCCGGCAGAGCACGACACAGGCTTTCTCAATCCTACCGCAATCGGCGCGAAGCTCGGCATCAGCGCAAAGGATACCAACCTGCTCCTCAAGAATGCGGGTCTCCAGATGAAGATCGGCAAGGAGTGGCGCATCACGAACAAGGGCAAGTGCTACGGTGAGGAGATGCCGTATGAGCGAAACGGTCACAGCGGCTATCAGATTCGCTGGAACGAGTCAGTTGTTGATGCCCTGCGCTGAGAGGAGGGATGCCGCAGCAGTAATTCGCCGGACGGTAGAGGATAATGTGAGGCTAAACAGATAGAACGGAGGTGCAATGATGGATACCGCAGCGATGGAGTCCATCATCGCCAGTGCGATCGAACGCGCAAGCAGATCGGTCGCTGTTGTGAGGGAGCGTCAAACACCAGACGAGCTCCTCACGGTCGTAGAGGTCGCCGAGGTACTCGGCGTTGGTAAGAACTATGCAAATATGCTGGTGCAGTCCGGCATTATTCGGGGCATCAAGCTGAACGGCATGAAGGTACGCCGGCGTGAGCTTGAGCGCTGGATGGCTGCAATGGACGGGATGGACTTGGAGGATCCTCGGAATCCCGTTCCGATCGGGAGAAGGGAGGCGGTCGCATGATGGATGCAATGAAACTCATCGTCGGATGCTGCATCGCAGGGGCGGCGATCCTCTGCTCCGGCGCGGTCAATCCGTGGGAGGACGGCAAGAACGCCGTCCTCATCGAAGAGGTCTACACGGTCAAGCCCGGTGATTCCCTCTGGGGGATTGCCGAGGAGTATATCCAGAAGAACACGGGCACGCGCCGTTATATCTTGGAGTACAAGAGCGGCATCGAGGAGCTGAATCCTTGGCTGCTCGAACGCCACGGGATGATCTATCCCGGAGATAAGTTGACTCTCACATATTGGGTGAAGGGAGACACTGAATGAAGGGAAAGTGGTTTGTGGAAGAATGCTTTTGCTACAGTGGAGATGGCCCATCGCATTGGTATCAAGTCATCCGACTGGTTGATCCTGCTAAAGCAAAAAATAAAGAATACGCGGGTATCTATCGGAAAAAGAGCGAGGCGAATGCCGAGGCAAAGCGCCTAAACAGTGAGGACACGCCATGAGCCGCCCGGGGCGCGGGTGTCTCACCTGCAAACTGGCGAAATGCACAGGCTGTGACAAAATCCAATGCACGCCAGAGGAATCGGCAATGACGCGCTGTGCAGGGTTGCCACGCAAAAATGCACGCACAAAAAAGTCGCTCAGTCCGGTGACTGCCAGACTGAGCGAATACGGTGAAAAACTCTTTCACGCTCATTGTAGCATGAGAATAGGAGACAATGCAATATGGAGATCAAACAGATTCAGCGTCAGTATCGCCGAGATTTTTGGGCAATCTTTCGCTGCGAGGCCTGCGGGTACGAATGTGAGAAGCGGGGCTATGACGATGCAAATTTCCATGTGAATGTTATCCCCAAGATGAAATGCCCACAGTGCGGAAAGACGGAGCAGGAGATCGACCCGAACTACCGACCGCTCACAACGAAGTATCTCGAAGGAATGCAGGTGTAAGACAGGAGATCTGACATGACACATTGTGAAAAGCTCTACAACTATTTCATCGAGCATCCGAAAGCCACGGCTGACGAAGTTATGACTGCGCTCGACTGGGAGCGTCGGCAGGTAAGCCGGTACAAGCACCGGCTCAAGCGGCGCGGATTTATCGATGTGGATCCTGTCGACGGGGTGCAGATGTTGCGCCCCTACCGCGAGGAGGATGACAACAATCCAATCCACGAGTACAAGCAGGACGCTTACCGCCAGGCGGCGGATGCGTGCCTTGACCGCATCCATGATCCTGAGACAACGATCGCGCAGATGATTGAGCTGATCCGCGAGCTGCGGATGATCCTCAAGGCAATTATCCCCGCATAAGGAGGCATACAATGACAAGAACACTATATGACCTTGGTGACGCATTTAACGGCGTCATGGATCTGGTGCTGGATGAGACGATGGATCTCAAAGTGCTCGAGGAATGCCTGCAGTCGATTGAGGCAGACATCGCTGTCAAGTGTGAGAGAGGAATCGGGCTCATCCGTTCGCTCGAGAATCTGCGCGACGGCATGAAGGCGGAAGCAAAGCGCCTTACGGAGCGGCAGCGCGTGATCGACAACCGCATCAGCTCGATCAAGACGTGGTACGCAAAGAATCTCGACGCGATGGGAAAGGATAAGGTCGTCACGGATCGCGGAACGATGCGCGTGCAGAATAATCCGCCCGCTTATCCCCGCGAGCTGTGGAACATGGAGAAGATCCCTGAGACGTACTTCGACATCGTACCACAGCATCTGGAACTGAATATGGATCGAGTCAAGGAGGCGCTGAGGGCAGGGGTTGATGTGCCGGGCGCGTTCCGCACACAGACAAGGGGGCTGCGCATCCAGTGAATATCTTTGAAAAAATCCAAACGATACGCGTCAAGCTCTCTGAAAGTGGACTGAAGAAAGGTAAGAAGAACGAGTACGCGGGCTATACCTACTATGAGCTCGGCGACTTCCTTCCGCGCATCATGCAGCTGTGCAAGGAGCAGAAGATTTTCCCCGTAGTGTCCTTTATGGCAGAGACAGCAACACTCACGGTCTATGACTGCGAGAAGCCCGAGGCAAAGGTAGAGATCACAACGCCGATGTCGACGGCGCAGCTTAAGGCGTGTCATCCGGTGCAGAATCTCGGAGCGGTGCAGACGTATCTCCGGCGTTATCTCTACATTGCGATGTTTGAGATTGTGGAGTCGGACAAGATCGAGGCGGTGACGGGCAAGGATCCCGTTGCACCCGCCGTACCCGCATCCACGACAGAATCACCAAGCGGTCGCGCATTCCGCTGCGATATCAATAAACCGGCGCGTGAGGAGCTTGTCCGTCTCTGGCAGTTCATGGGATGGGACACGGCGAATATCGAAAACTATCTTGCCACGCGAGCACTCAATATGAATACATCACAGACGCCCGCGTTCTTTCAGAAGGTCTTGCAGGAGCAGATCAAGTTCTGCATCACGGAGTCGCGCAAGGGAACACCGGGCTATGCGGGGCGGCTGTTTGATGACGGCTACCCGTTCCAATAAGAAAGGAGTATTCCAATGAATGTATCATTTTTTGGCCGACTGACCAAGGCACCCGAGGTCAAGACAAACCAGATGGGAACAACATACACGGCGTTCACTGTTGCAACGCAGGTGCAGGCAAAGGGGCAGGACGGCAAGGCAAAGACGCTCTTTATCGATGTGTCGGCGTTCGGCAAGCAGGGCGAGAATATCGTCAAATACTTCACCAAGGGCAGCCGTATTGTGATTCATGGGGATATCTTCGATGCTCGTGCATGGGTCGGCAACAATGACAATCAGCCACACTTCAGCATGAACGTCACGATGAATGGCTTTGACTTTGTAGACACGCAGGCAGAATCGGCAGCACGTCAGCAGGGCGCGGCACCGGCACAGGTACCGCAGGTGCCTCCCGCACAGGCAGTGCCTGCAGGGTATGCGCCGCAGATCCCGCCGCCGATGCAGACGGGTGCGGTACCGTGGGCACCGCCCGCATACGGGGGACAGCCGCAGCAGGGACTTGCATACGGTGCTCCTGCGCAGCCCGCACCTGCGCAGAACTACGCAGCGGCTCCATACTAAAACGCTATGGATATCAGCCTCAGATCATACCAACAACAGCTGATTGATGACATCGGGTATGAGTTCTCCGAGGGGCGGCGGCGGGTGTGCGCTGTGGCTCCCTGCGGCGCGGGCAAGACGATTATGACGGCATGGATGGCGCGCGGCACAGCACTTTCGGGGCGGCGCGCTATTTTCATGGTGCATCGGCAGGAACTCATCGAGCAGACGTCTGCGACGTTCACGGCAATGGGCATCCGTCACGGGCTGATCGCAGCGGGAACGGCGAAGGAATATGATCTGCCCGTGCAGATCGCCTCGGTGCAGACGCTCACCCACCGTCTGCATGAGGTGCAGCCGCCCGATCTTTTGATCTGCGATGAGTGTCATCATATCGTTGCCAATACGTACCGTAGAATTTTGGAGCATTTCACCGCTGCCTATGTGCTCGGCGTGACGGCGACGCCGGAGCGGATTGGCGGGCAGGGGCTCGGTGATATATTTCAGTCGCTTGTGCTCGGACCAACCGCCGCAGAGCTCATCGCCGCCGGCAATCTGACGCCATATGACTACTACGCGCCGCCCTCGAAGTTTGATCCTGCTGCAGCGCATGTGCGTTTTGGAGAGTATGTCAAGAATGATCTCATCCACCAGATGGACGACGCGGATGTGATCGGCGACATCGTGAAGAACTATCAGAATCTCGCCGCGGGGAAACGCGCCATCTGTTACTGCATCAACAGGGCGCATAGCGAGCATGTTGCGGAATCGTTTCGCGCAGCGGGTATCCCTGCAGCACACATCGACGGAGAGACACACAAAGCCGTCCGCGTGCGTACCATCGAAGATTTTCGCCTAGGAAAGATTCAGATTCTATGCAACGCGGAACTTCTCGGCGAGGGCTTTGACGTTCCGGCAATGGAAGCAGTCATTCTTGCACGGCCAACAGCATCACTGACACTCTATATCCAACAGAGTATGCGTCCGCTGCGGCCGGATCCCAACAATCCCGAAAAGCGTGCGGTCATCATCGACCATGTCGGCAATGTGTTTCGGCACGGTATGCCGGATGAGGATCGGGAATGGTCACTTGAAACGAAGAAAAGGAAAACGCGTGCCATGGCAATCAAAATATGCCCTGCCTGTTATACGGCGGTGCCGAGCACAGCGTGCGTCTGTCCCTGCGGACATATATTTGCCTCAGCACCCGAGGAGCGAACATTTACCGAGAAGGATGGCACGCTCATGAAGATTGAGGAGATCAAGCGCAAGAAGAGACAGGAGGTCGGCAGTGCGCGCAGCGTCGCAGACCTCACGGAGATTGCCATAAAGCGCGGCTACTCGCTGCGCTGGGTGTCGCGCATGGCAGATCTGAAACGACTGAGAGGATAACGTATGAAGAAATCAGAGCATGAGATACAGAATGAGATCCGCGTCGCGGTCGGTACGACGCAAGCGGCAACGCTTTTCCGCGCAAACGTCGGCAAGGCGTGGACGGGCAATAAGGTTGTGTGCTGCGATAATATGATTATGCTGTCTTGCGCGCGGCCCTTTTCGACGGGGCTTCCCATCGGCTTTCCTGACCTTTTCGGCTTTCGTACGGTCGAGGTGACGCCAGAGATGGTCGGCAAAAAGCTCGCTGTCTTTGCCTTCCTCGAGGTAAAAAAGCCCGGCGGACGCACGAGCCGTGCGCAGGAAAAGATGCACGCATTCCTGCATGAGGCGGGCGCCGTTGGTGGCATTGCCCGCTCTGCCGAGGAGGCAATCAAGCTGCTGCGCCACCTATGAATCCGATCGGCTGAAACGAGGTGAGTGTCATTGACACGATAGAATTTTTCCGTGCACTCTATCCGGAGGATGCACAAGGACATACCTATCTCTGGACGATGCCGGATAAGCGGACGCAAGTGTTTGCCGCCGCTGCGCACGCTGAGATGGCACAGGCGGCGCGAAAGACAGGGGACACGGGCAAGGATGTCTATTTTTCCGTTGGCGTGTCTGAGCGGCCGTTTCGGGCGCATGAACGAGCAAAGAGTGCGGATATTGTCGCCATTCCTGCCCTCTGGGTGGATATCGATATCGCAGGTGACGCTCATGCCGCGAAGTCCCTGCCGCCGGACTATGCGGCGGCGCGTGCGCTCCTGCCGGAGATGCTGGATCCGTCAATCGTTGTGGACAGCGGGCATGGGATTCATGCGTACTATGCCTTTCGTGAACTTCTGGACACACGCACGGATGCGGAGCGTCATACTGCTGAGGATCTGCTGCGGCGCCTGCAGGGGGCTGTGCGTGCACGTGCAGCGGAACATGGATGGCAAGTGGATAGCGTCCCCGATCTCTGTCGTGTGCTGCGCGTCCCTGGCACACTGAACCGCAAGGGCGGCGGAACGGTGCCCTGTGTGGTCGCGGAGTACTCCGAGGGGCTGCGCTACAATGCAGAGGACTTCGACATTTTGCCGCCCGTGGAAGCAGTCAGCAAAACGGAGCGAACAGAGACTTTTGAGCGACGGCCAACGGACGGAGATGCGCAGCTGATGCTCGAAAGCTGCACGTTTCTCCAGCACTTCCAACAGAACTATAAAACACTGCCGGAGCCAATCTGGAAGGCAGCGTGTACGAATCTCATGCGCGGTGTGGGCGGCGAGGAAATCATCCTGCCGCTCGTCAAGGAATGGCTCGGTGCGAAGTTCAATGAAGATGATACACGCAAGAAACTCGCGCACTATCTGAACGAGTGCACGCCGCAGACCTGCGCGCACATTCAATCGGAGCTGGGGTTCAAGGGATGTGCGGACTGTCCAGGCATCAAGTCGCCCTGCGCATGGTCACTTGGCAAGGTGCCGCAGGCAATCGCAAAGCTTCGGCAGATCGCACTGCCGAATGCAGAGAATACACTGAATGAGGAGACGCTTGGTGCACTTGCGCTGGTCAAGAAGGAAAACAGCCTGGAATATACGCGCTTTAAGGAGCGCTGCAAGGGAAATGTGAATCTCAATGACCTGCAGCGCGAGGTAAAGCGCGTGCAGGCATCGCAGGCAGGGCTTTCGGTGGTCGAGGGTGGCGCACTCGGGACGGGGCAGAAACTCAGCGATATACGCACATGCGCGCTCGTGCCGGACACACCGCTCGATCTTGCAATCCCTGCAAATTTTTCCTACGGTGCAGATGGCGTTTATGAGGTGCGTATGACGGAGATGGGGCAGGTTCAGCGGCTCGCTGCAGGAACGCCCGTCATCATCTCAGAAAAGCAGTACAACGTCGATACACAGACGGAGAAAATACAAATCTCGTTCCGCTATTACGATCACTGGGTGCATACGATCTGCAAGCGGTCGGAAGCGTTTTCTTCGCGTAATATCATCGCACTCACGGATCGCGGACTGAATACATCGAGTGAGTCGGCAAAGTATCTGGTGAAATATCTCCAAGCCCTTGAGGCGGCGAATCCGAATATTCCGCTCGTTCATGCCGTCTCCAAGATCGGCTGGCGGCCGTACGGACTGAGTGAGTTTGTCATTCCATCATCGAGCAGATACCGGGTGGATATGGATGACGATGGCGAGCTCTCCGCTGCATTCACATCGTGCGGGACACTCGCCGCATGGCAGGAGGCGGCGCAGGAGATCCGAAAGCACACTTTCGCACGTTTTGTTCTGGCGGCTGCGTTCGCGACCCCGCTTCTACGCATTTGCAAGAACCGCAACTTCATGATTTATTTCTGGGGCACATCGGGCGGCGGCAAGACGGCGGCGCAGCGATTTGCGCTCACGGTCTGGGGCAATCCGACGCGGCTGATGAAATCGTTTTATGGGACAACGAACGGACTTGAACGCGCTGCCGAGTACAGCAACGACTTCCCGCTCGTCATCAATGAGCGGCAGGTCATGATGGGGAACAATAAGCAGGAAGCATTGGAGAGTCTCGTCTATATGCTCGAGGGTGGGCACGGTAAGGTGCGTGCGAGTAAGTCCGGCATCCGAAAGACGGCGACGTGGCGCACAATCGCAATGACGTCGGGGGAAGAACCATTGTCGAAGGAGTCGAGCATTCAGGGCGTCAAGACGCGCCTCATCGAGCTGAATACCTATCCGGTACTGCCGGAGCAGGCGGCAAAAATGGTCTATACAATCGACGAGGAGCAGCACGGCACGGCGGGCAGGGCGTTCATCGCGCGTCTCCTCCAGGATGCAGGGACAGAGTACGCGGAGATTCTGGCGGCGCGGCAGGCACTTATCAATCGCCTGCGCGTGGAGTGTCCCGATCATTTCGAGCCGCATATCGACAACGTGGCGACAGTCGCCATCGCGGATATGCTGGCGAGTATGTGGCTGTTCGGCGAGTCGCCCGAGGCGGCTCAGCAGGGCGCCTATGATATGGCAATTGCCATTATGGGCGAACAGGCAACCAAGCAGGAGATCTCCGATACGCGGCGTGCGTGGGATTTTGTGGATGAGTGGATTGTCAGTAACTGGCAGCATTTCAGCAACGACAATGGATACGACTCACGTGCCAAGCTATCACCGGAATACGGGTTCATCCGCAGTGGATATGTCAATGTGTACCCGATGTATCTGCGTGCGGCACTCGATGATGCGGGCTTTTCGTCGAATAAGTTTCTCAAGGAGTTTGCTGAGAGCGGGCTGATCTGTTCGACACCTGAAAAAGGAAAATGTCGATTTACAAAACGGGTCAGCTATGGAGGCGCAAAGATTCATGTTGTGCAAATTCCACAGGAAATGAAGCACCTTTTATGAATTTATGGGAACTATGGGAACCCTGTGGGAACCATTGTGGGAACCGCAAAAATCCAGTATTTGCAAGGGGTTGCGGTATATATAAGAGAGAGTTCCCACAGTTCCCACATAATATATATATACTATGTAACCACCCTTACTATGGTATATAGGGTATAAGGGGGGTATAAAAAGTTTATATATATATGTCGAAATCCGTGGGAACTGTGGGAACTATTGCCCCTAAAGCCTTGCGGCTCTAAGGAAAGTGCGGTTCCCGCAAGCCTAAAAAATCGTGGGTACTGTGTGTGGGAACAGCTTTTTCAGCGGGAACCCTAGTTCATTCGGAGGTAGTTTTATGGACTATTTCGAACATGTGAAGCCAAAAGCACAGGCGCAGCCGAAAATGTCAGACACAAGTCCGTATATGTCCATGATCGAACGCATTGAGCAGCGCGCTTATGCAATGCTTGAACGTGAGGAGCAGCGGACAACGAACTATGCGTGCGTGGATCCATCCGCAGATATTTCGCCGGCGGACTCGGAGATCTGGATTATCCTGCTCAGCAAGGCGCGTGAGATCGACAAGGAATTTTATGCGCGGCTCTATTATATTCGCGGAGGTGGGACGCAGCTTGTACGGCATCCGCAATGGGGCTATGTACTGCGGCCGATCATTACAGGCGATAATGCGAGCGGTTGGCTGAGCATGGAGCAATACGAGTCTGAAAAGCATTGCCTGGATGGCTATGTGCAGCAGCTTGTCAGTCTCCTTCGGATGATTGCGTATGATGACGCTGCGTAATGAAATGATTTCGCTGCATAAATGCAGCGCTTTGAGGGAGGAGCAGAATGACAGAACAGAAATATCCGCAGAGCGCGGAGATAAACGAATACCGATACATTGATTTTGAGTGGCTGGATGAAATCGCGGAGGGGTTGACAGCAGGAGCAGAAAAGCATCCGGGCGAAACGTGGCGGAGTATCCCCGCAGAGGAGCATGCGGCGAGAGCTCTGCGGCATCTCTCGATGTGGCTCGCTGGTGATCGGAGTGACAGCCATATCATCAACGCGAGTATGCGCTGCATGATGGCGCGCGTAATGGAAAGGGAGGAGGATCAGAACTACGATCCCGAGGAGATTGATGCGCTCAGGGAGGAGAACAAGGCTCTGTGGGCGGAGCTGAGGAAATGGATACGCTCGGATTGCTACGAGAAAGAGGAAAAGCGGAATGAAGCAAATACTTGACGCATGTTGCGGGAGTAAGATGTTTTGGTTCGACAAGGAGAATCCGTATGTCGCGTTTTGTGATATACGGGAAGTACCGCGACATGAATTTTATCCGCACCGTTACATCGAGATTAGCCCTGATACAGTATGTGATTTTCGGCATCTGCCGTTTACGGATTCGAGTTTTTATCTTGTAGTGTTTGACCCGCCGCACCTTACGAGCGCAGGTCCAAAATCGTGGATGCGGCTCAAGTATGGGTGTCTTGACAAGGATTGGCCGCAGGTGCTTCATGATGGATTTTGGGAGTGTATGCGCGTATTGAAACCGTATGGAACACTTGTGTTTAAGTGGAGCAATGTGGAGATTCCGTTGCGTGAGGTGCTGGCGGCGATAGGTGCGACGCCTCTTTTGGGACATCGTAGCGGAAAGAACATGAACACGCATTGGATGTGCTTTATGAAATTTCCGGAGGAACAACAACCACAACCAAAAAAATACGGTTGAAAGTATCGAATATTAACCAAAAACGGGAAAATATGACAACTATCTATGCGAAAAACGTGATGAAGGAGTGGAGATTATGGATAAGAAATACGCCTACATCTACGATCTTTACGGTGCGGGATATTGGACTGGTTTTGTAAGTGTTGAGGATGCTCTTGCGGCGGCGCGAAAGCGTAAGCCGGAAGCGAAGACTATCTGTATTTTCGAGACGGAGGAGTTTGTACCTTATGTTCGGCATGGTACTGTCATTAATCAATTGCAAGAGGATATCGAAAATGAATGCGCACAGCGCTATCCGTCCTATTTTGAAGACCTGCTGGAATATGGGGGATTTTTCGACGATGTGTCGCAAGAGGATAAAGATATGTTGAGTGACATGCTCACGGCGACATTTGTATGTTGGGCAAAGCAGCGCGGCATTGAATACGGGGTAGATATTCCGGTCATGTTACTCGGCTTATACAATCTGCAAACAGGAAAGCCTATAGAGGAGAAATCCAAATGAACACATGGATAGGCATCGGGCGTCTTGTGCGAGACCCCGAGGTGCGGTACACGCAGAGCGGGAAGGCAGTATGCCGATTTACGCTTGCGATTGACAGACGCAGGAGCACGGACGGCAAGCAACAGGCGGATTTCATATAGTGCGTTGCGTGGGAAAAGACAGCGGAGATCATCAGTCAGTATGTCTCAAAGGGACAGAAGAGCGCAGTCGAGGGGCGCATCCAGACGCGCAGCTATGACGCGCAGGATGGAAGCAAGCGCTATGTGACAGAGGTTGTTGTCAACAGTATGGAGTTCTGCGAGAGAAGAGACACGGGCAGCAGTACTGGGCGTGCGGATGAGTACCCCGGGGCGGTTGTGCCTGATTCGGATATTCCGTTTTGAAGGAGTGGGCAAATTGTATATCTACGGATTCGGCGAAAATGGAGAACGCGGACAGGGATATTTTAAGAGCATTGCAGAGGCTCTGGATGATGCGCGAAAGAATGCTGACGAAGATAAGATGGTCAACATTGGACGGGAGGATGTGTTTGAGTTTCGTGTAGATGGTCAAGCGGTGCTCGATCAGATTGATGATGATATAGACGCGGAAGGGATAGAGGTTGATTTCTTCTGGTCTTTGAATATTCCGAAAGATGGCATAGAGGATTTATCCGCAATGCTTACAAAAACATTCCGTGAATGGGCAGATAAGCACGGATATGCAAGACATATAAAGTATTGTACGGACTGCAAAGAATATGACCTCACAACGGGGGAACCGGTGTAGACGATAAAAAAAGAGCGGTTATGTGCCGCTCTTTTGGTGCGCATAGACATGAGAAACAAGGGGGGAAGCAGAATGGTTGAAATCAAACAAGTGCGGGCGTATCTCTGGCGTGTCCATGATATAGAGCGGGATCTGAAACTGCTTGAACAGGAGTATGAACAAGCAAAAGCTAATATCTTGCATCTGAAAGCGATCCAGTATGACACGAATAAGGTCAGCGGAGGAAAGATTGGCGATCTTTCCGATGCAATCGTAGCGTTGGAGAAATACGCGGAGGAGATCAACATTCAGTTGGATTGCTTGATTGCATTGCGAAAAGAGGTAAGAGTTCAGATTGAGCAGATACCGGATGGGCGCTATCGTGCGATATTGCTGGGGCGATACCTCTGCGGGCAATCATGGGAACAGGTGGCTGTCGGTCTCGGGTACACCTATCGGCATGTGCTGTGGATGCACGGCAAAGCATTGCAGAGTTTTGCTGTCTTCGGAAAGCTCTCATAGAATCTCACATACGACCTGTGCTATAGTATAGGCTGAGAAACATAAGGGCACAGCTGCGGCGGTGCTCTTTTTGTATGCGATGAAAACGGTAAGAAGGGAGGTGGTGCAGATGCCGAGAAAGCCGAAACGACCATGCCGCATGTCGGGCTGTCCGAATCTCACAGACCGAAAAAGCGGCTATTGTGACGTTCATGAGAAGCCGATGCAGCGGCATTATGACCGCTTCACACGCGGGTACGACCGGCAGGAGAGATACGGGGGCTCGTGGAGACGGATTCGCGATCGGCACATAGCACTCCATCCGCTCTGCAAGCAGTGCAAGGAGCAGGGCAGATACGTCCGCGCAACGCTCGTTCATCACATCAAAGAGATTGCTGACGGCGGCACGCATGACGAAGAGAATTTGATGTCGCTCTGCGTATCGTGTCATGAGCGGATGCACCGGCGTGGCAGTGGCGACCGCTAGACCCCCTAGGGGGCGGTGAAATCTCTAAAAACGCATTGCTTTGCGACCGGTGCTGGGGCATACGTGAAAAAATGGTAAATCAAACGGGGTATTAAAAAATGGGGTGAGAAGATGGCGCGGGACGGTACGAACCGTGGCGGCAGACGCCCCCGCGCCGGAAGAAAACCGCAGGTACTGTCGGATAAGGTCGCGGACGGGCAGACGGCAAATGTTTTGGAATTTCCGGGAGTGGATCTCGGCAGTGCTGACGGCATGAAGGCGGCAGATCTATGCGGCACTGACATGCCGCGTCCAAGTGCATATCTGTCGGCATGTCAGAAGGATGGAAAGACGCTCGGTGCAGACGATATTTTCCGTGAAACGTGGCAGTGGCTCAAGGAGCGCGGGTGTGAACGTCTTGTGAATCCTCGGCTCATCGAGAGCTATGCACAGGCGTTCGCTCGCTATATCCAATGCGAGGAGGCTGTGAGTCAATACGGTCTGCTCGGCAAGCATCCGACCACGGGCGGCGCGATTGCAAGTCCGTTTGTACAGATGGCATTGTCGTTCCAGAAGCAATCCAATCTGCTTTGGTATGAGATCTTCGACATTGTAAAGCAAAACGGCACGACAAACTTCAGCGGCTCGGCGCAGGAAGATCCTATGGAGAGATTACTGCGGACGCGCATGCAAAAGTAGGAAGGTGACTCTTTGCGGAAATTGACGGACTACAAACCAACAAAGTTCATGGCAGAGGAATCCCACTATGACAAAGCTGCTGCGGATTATGCTGTGGGATTTATTGAGTGCCTTTGTCACACGAAGGGGACGTGGGCAGGAAAGCCTTTCGAGCTCATTGATTGGCAAGAGCGCATCATTCGCGACCTCTTTGGCGTGCTGAAGCCGAACGGCTATCGACAGTTCAACACGGCATATATCGAGATTCCGAAGAAACAGGGAAAAAGTGAACTTGCCGCCGCCATAGCGCTACTTCTCTGCTGTGGTGATGGGGAGGCTGGAGCAGAGGTATATGGTTGTGCTGCTGATCGGCAACAGGCAAGCATCGTGTTCAAGGTTGATGCTGACATGGTGCGTATGTGTCCAGCACTCAACAAGCGGGTGAAAATCCTTGCTTCGCAGAAGCATATGAAATACCTGCCAACAAACAGCACCTATCAGGTACTCTCGGCAGAAGCTTATACGAAGCATGGGTTCAATATTCACGGCGTTGTATTTGATGAGCTTCATACACAGCCGAATCGCAAGCTCTTTGACGTTATGACGAAAGGCTCCGGCGATGCGCGAATGCAGCCGCTCTACTTCCTCATCACTACGGCGGGGACAGATACACAGTCCATCTGCTACGAGACGCACCAGAAAGCGAAGGATATTCTGGAAGGGCGAAAGATTGATCCGACCTTCTATCCAGTGATCTACGGGGCTGAAGTCGATGAGGACTGGACGGATCCCGCAGTGTGGAGAAAAGCGAATCCATCGCTCGGGATTACAGTTGGTATGGATAAGGTACAGGCGGCCTGTACTTCTGCGATGCAGAATCCTACTGAGGAAAACAGCTTCCGCCAACTTCGTCTGAATCAGTGGGTCAAGCAGTCTGTGCGCTGGATGCCGATGAACAAATGGGATGCGTGTGCCGCTCCTGTGGATGCAGAGGCACTGGAAGGCCGCCTATGCTACGGCGGACTCGACCTTTCGTCCACGATGGACATCACGGCATTCGTTCTGGTGTTCCCGCCAATGGAGGAAGATGAGTCGTTTGCCATCCTTCCATACTTCTGGATTCCCGAGGAGAGCATTGACCTGCGTGTGCGGCGCGACCACGTTCCGTATGACTTGTGGCAGAGGCAGGGCTTTCTTATGACCACCGAGGGGAATGTGGTGCATTATGGCTTCATCGAGGCGTTCATTGAGAAACTGGGCGAGAAGTACAACATCCGCGAGATTGCCTTTGACCGATGGGGCGCGGTGCAGATGGTGCAGAATCTTGAGGGGATGGGGTTCACTGTTGTCCCATTCGGGCAGGGCTTCAAAGATATGAGTCCACCGACCAAGGAGCTGATGAAGCTGACGCTGGAAAAGAAAATAGCGCACGGTGGGCATCCCGTCATGCGCTGGATGGCAGACAATATCTTCATTCGCACCGATCCTGCGGGGAACATCAAGGCGGACAAGGAAAAATCTACAGAGAAGATTGACGGCGTGATTGCACTCATCATGGCGCTCGACCGTGCGATCCGCTGCGGAAATGACCTCTCGGAATCTATCTACGATACGCGCGGCATACTGGTGTTCTGAAAGGAGTGATGCGCATGAATTTTTTCAGCAGATTTTTTCGATCGAGGGACAAGCCGCAGAATTTACTGGGCGGTCTGACTTTTTTGTTCGGACAGACGGCTGCGGGAAAGGTTGTCAACGAACGCTCTGCGATGCAGACGACGGCAGTCTACGCATGTGTGCGTATTCTCGCCGAGTCCATTGCAGGGTTGCCGCTTCATGTCTACGCCTATCACGGGCAGAGAAAAGAGCGAACGCCGATGCATCCGCTCTATCGGCTATTGCACGACGCACCAAATCCAGAAATGACGAGTTTCGTGTTCCGCGAAACACTTATGGCACATCTGCTCCTGTGGGGCAATGCCTATGCGCAAATTCTTCGTGATGGCAGAGGACAGGTTGTCGGACTCTATCCGCTGTTGCCCGATCGGATGGATGTGAACCGAGACAGCCGTACGGGTGAGCTGTACTATCTCTACACGCGAAACGCCGAGGAAAATCCAAACTTCAAAGGTGCAGGGCAGATTCGTCTGAACCGGATGGATGTGTTGCATATTCCGGGACTCGGTTTCGATGGTCTTGTCGGGTATTCTCCCATTGCTATGGCAAAAAACGCCGTCGGAATCGCACTTGCAACGGAGGAATATGGTGCGACATTCTTTCAGAATGGGGCACGCCCCGCAGGTGTGCTTGAACATCCCGGTGTACTCAAGGATCCGTCGAAGCTGCGCGAGAGCTGGCAGTCCATCTACGGCGGTACGAAGAATGTAGGCAGAATCGCTGTCCTTGAGGAAGGTGTGAAGTATCAGCAGATTGCCATACCACCCGAGGAGGCGCAGTTCCTTGAAACGAGGAAGTTCCAGATCGATGAGATTGCGCGGCTCTATCGCGTGCCGCCGCATATGGTCGGAGACTTGGAGAAATCCTCGTTTTCGAACATTGAGCAACAATCTCTCGAGTTCGTGAAATACACACTGAACCCGTGGGTAGTACGTTGGGAGCAGTCTCTTCAAAAGGCATTGCTGACGGAGAAGGAGCGGAAGGATTACTTCATTCGCTTCAACGTGGATGGGTTGTTGCGCGGGGACTACAAGAGCCGCATGGAGGGATATGCCATCGGGCGGCAGAACGGATGGCTATCAGCGAACGACATCCGCAGCCTTGAGGACATGAATCCTATCAATGCAGACGAGGGCGGCGATCTCTATCTCATCAACGGAAATATGACGAAACTCGAGGATGCGGGACTCTTTGCAGGTCAGCCACAGAAAGGAGAGGGCAATGAAACGTAAATTTTGGAACTGGGTGCGGAACGAGGGAGAGAAGCGAACGCTTCTTCTCGATGGTGAGATTTCAGATGAGACGTGGTGGGGCGATGAAGTCACACCTCAGATGTTCCGTTCCGAGCTGAATGCCGCCGAGGGAGATATTGACCTCTGGATCAACTCGCCGGGCGGCGACTGCTATGCGGCGGCACAGATCTACAATATGCTCATGGAGTATAAGGGAAATGTCACCGTTAAGATTGACGGGATTGCCGCCTCTGCCGCATCCGTTGTCGCTATGGCAGGATCGAGCGTCGAGATTTCTCCCTTGGGGATGCTCATGATCCACAATCCCATGACCGTCTCCATCGGTGACACTCATGAGATGGAGCGGACGATCACGTTCCTTGCCGAGATCAAGGAGAGCATCATCAACGCCTATGAACTCAAGACGGGGATGTCCCGTGCGAAGATTTCACGGCTGATGGATGCCGAGACGTGGATGAATGCAAAGAAAGCAGTGGAGCTTGGATTTGCAGATTCCGTTCTCTATGCGGACGTTCAGCGTCCTGTGACCGAAGTGGCAGACGGGCTGATCTTCTCCCGCGCTGCCGTCACGAACTCCCTGCTCTCCAAGATCGGGCAGGGGAAGACGAGGAATCATGTCGATGCGGAGCCGCTGAAAAGGCGGCTCTTTTCTATGGCACATTGAAGGAGGACTATTTATGGACAAGGTTTTGGCAATGCGCGAGAAGCGCGCCGCTCTCTGGGAGAACGCAAAGGCTTTTTTGGAAGAGCATGCGCATGACGGTCGACTCTCGGCCGAGGATGCAAAGACGTATGAGAAGATGGAACAGGAGGTACTTGCGCTCGGCAAAGATATCGAGCGTATGGAGCGTCAGGCAATTCTCGACGCGCAGCTTTTGCAGCCGACGACGACGCCAATCACGAACACGCCGAATGGAAGTGTCGGCGCAGAAAAAACGGGCAGGGCGAGTGATGCGTACCGTGAGGCGATGCTCCGTGCCCTCCGCTCGAAGTTTCAGCGGGTTGACAATGAGCTCATCGAGGGGACGGACGCGAGCGGCGGCTATCTTGTGCCGGAGGAGTATGACCACCGTCTGATCGATGTACTGCATGAGGAGAATGTGCTGCGCCCGCTTGCGACGACGATCACGACGAGCGGCGAGCACAAGATCAACATCACGGCGACGAAGCCCGCTGCGGCGTGGATTGATGAGGGGGCGGCGCTGACCTTCGGAGACGCAACGTTCGCGCAGATGATTCTCGATGCGCACAAGCTCCACGTCGCGGTCAAGGTGTCGGAGGAGCTACTGTATGACAATGCGTTCAACCTCGAGCACTATCTAATCACCGAGTTCGGCAAGGCGCTTGGCGACAAGGAGGAGGAGGCATTCCTGCTCGGCGATGGGGCGCATAAGCCGACGGGGCTTTTGGAGGCGGCGCACGCACTCGAGACGGAGGAAGCGAAGCTCAAGGCAGATGAGCTGATTTCGCTGGTCTACGCACTGAAGCGTCCCTACCGCAAGAACGCGGCATTCATCGCGAACGATCAGACGCTTGCGGCGATCCGCAAGCTGAAGGATGCAAACGGCGTCTATCTCTGGCAGCCGTCGTATCAGATGGGCGAACCTGACCGCATTTTCGGCTATCCTGTCTATACGACGCCCTATATGCCGATCGTGGAGGCGGGGAAGATTGTTCTGGCGTTCGGCGACTATTCCTACTACAACATCGGGGATCGCGGCGTCCGCTCCATGCAGGTTCTCAAGGAGCTCTTTGCCGAACACGGCATGGTCGGTTTCGTTATGAAGGAGCGCGTGGACGGAAAGCTGGTGCAGAAGGAAGCCGTGCAGGTGCTGAAGATCAAGGCGTAAGCTGCGGCGGCAGAGGGGAGGTGGTTCTATGCTTGTGCCGCTTGAGGAGGTCAAGCAGTACCTTCGCATTGATGGAAACGACGAGGATTTGCTTCTTTCGAGCTTTGCAGAGACGGCAGAGCAGCTTTGTACGGCGCTCCTGCGCGTAAAGGATCTGTCGGAGGTGGAGGATAGTGCTGTCGTACGGATTGCGATTCTCTACGCAGTATCCTATCTCTACGAACACAGGGAGGAAGCCGACCACAGGGGGCTTGCGCTGACACTGCGGTCGCTCCTCTTCGGCGTGCGGAAGGAGGGCTTTTAGGTGAGAGTGTCGATGAGCGAGCTGCGGCATCGCATCACCATCCTTCGTCCCGTTGCGGATACGGACGAGGAGGGAAATATTCTCTCCTCTCCTGTGGTGGAGGTCGAAAAGGCGTGGGCGCTCGTTCTGCCGTTTGCCGCGAAAATCTCGGACGGGTATGCGGAGAAGGTGCAGGAGGTGGATTACCGCGTCGTTATCCGCTACCGCACAGATGTACAAGTGACGGATCGTGTCCGTTGGGGTAATAAAACACTCACGCCGATTGCGCCACCGTATCCGCTCGGCGGGAAGAAGCGATGGCTTGTTATAGAATGCAGGGAGTTGGTGGAGGATGGCTAGATACCGAGGATTCGTCTCTGCCGAAAAGATTCTCTCGGAACTCGGCGCGGAGACGACGGCTGCGGCAAAGGAAGCCCTCGCGCACGGCGCAGACGATGTGGTTGCAGAGGCAAAGAACCGCTGTCCCGTCTATACGGGATCAGATAAGCGCGTGATCAAAGGCGCGCTGCGGGATTCCATCCACAAACGTCTGCGACGAAAGGACGGCTCTGTTTGGAGGATCGCAGCAGATGCAGAGTCTCAAGATGGTGTATTCTACGGCGTGCTCGTTGAGTTCAGCCCGCGCATCAACCGACCATTCCTCTATCCCGCGCTCGATGCCAAGGAGGACGGGATTCGTTCTGCTATCGTCGATGCCGTGCGGTCTGCCATTCGGAGGCGGGGGAAATGAGCACGGCACGGATGGTGTATCAAGCACTTGTGCGTTCAAAGGAGCTGACGCAGCTTCTCGCTCACGGAAAGAAGAGCATCTATCACGGGCGCAGTCCCAATGCGGGGACGTATCCGATTCTCGTCTACTCCGTCATTTCCGACGTGCCTGCGCTCTCGGCAGACGGCACGGAACTGGAACGCCGAATCACGGTGCGTATCCACATTCTGACGAAGGATGGGAGATTCGGAGAGATTCATCGCGCCGTGCAGAACGTGCTCTTGCCGCTCGGCTTTGTCCGTGTGCAGACGCAGGAACTTGTCGAAAAAGATATATTCGTGGAAATCACAGACTATAAAACAGCAGTGGAGGGAGAATAAAATGCCAAGTCCAACACCGGCAACAAAGCCCGCAGGGAATCTGACGAGCGGGCAGTTCATCAACATCCAGAAACTTCATATCGCAAAGATGCTCACCGATGTAGCAGGAGGGGCGGCGACCTACGAAGCTCCGATTCCGCTCGGGAAGCTCCTGCGCAAAGTGGACATCAAGCCGCAGACGAATCAGGCGGAGCTTTTTGCCGACGGGCAGTCCGTAGATACGGCATCCAATACCGCATCCTATGACCTTACCTTCGATACTGCCGCGCTTCCTTTGGAATACACAGCCTACCTTTTGGGACACAGTATTGAAAACGGCGTGATGAAGGCGGGCAAGGACGATGTCGCTCCGTACTTCGCCGTCCTCTTTCAGTCGGATAAGAGGAACGGCAAGAAGAGGTACACCAAGTTCTACAAAGTCCAATTCACGGAACCCTCCGAGAGCGGCAACTCGAAGCAGGGGAGCATCCAGTTCGACACACCGACGCTCACGGCAAAGGCAATATACCGTCTCTCGGACGGGCTGTCCTACGCCAAGGCTGACGAGGAGGCAGCGGGCTTTGCCGCAGAGACAGGCTCGAAGTGGTACGAGCAGGTCTGAGGGAGGACACGATGGATACGCCGAAACTGCATATTGCGGGCAGGGAGATCACGCCAAACCCTCCAAAGATGAAGGTTTGGCGCGAGTTCCTTGCCTTTTTTGATGCCGACAAGAAGGACATGAATCTTGAGGACTTTCTGGATGCACACGTCCGATTGATCGTCCTCGGCTTCGGACGGGAGGAAGTGACAAGGGAATCCGTGGAGGAGAATGTGGATGTCGCAGATATTGTACCACTGACACGTGCGCTTTTCCGATGGATTCAGTCGCTGACCTTCTCCAAACTGGTGAACCTCCCAAACGGAAAGACGGGGAAAGAGGCGTAGTTCTTTCTCCGTACCAGAATCTACTGCGTTACTACGAGCGGCTGCAGTCCGCCTACGGGTGGACAATGCAGGAAATTGACGGACACGAGATTGGCTTCTTGCTCGATCAGCTTGTAGTGACGGCACTATGCGAACAGCAGCAATCCGAGCGATTTATTGACGATGTGATGTAGGGAGGGAGATAGGGTGGCAAAGCGCGGACAGAAGATTGATGAACTCTATCTCGACATCGGTCTCAACATCGCACAGCTGCAGCTGGACTTTGACACGGCGGGGAAAACCGTATCGGATTCCATTGCGCGACTCAACAGCAAGGCAAACAATATTCACCTCAAACTGGATGCCGACCTTGCCAAGCTCGATGGTGTGGGTACGGAACTAGACAAGATCAAGGTGCGCCATCAGGCGATCAACCGAGAACTGGATATTCAGCGGCAGAAGGAGCAGATCCTTGCCGCTGTCCTCCAATCCGCAAAGAAGAATGACGGCGTGGACAGCGCATCCTATCGCCGTGCCGAGAGCAATCTCCTGCGTCAGCAGAGAACCGTCGCACAGACCGAAGCCGAGGTGCGGAAACTGAATAACCGCCTAAAAGAAAGTGCGGTACTCTCCGGAACGCTCGGTGGACGTATCTCAGCGGGCATGACGGCGGCACAGGCGGGTGTCAAGAATCTCACGAGTGGATTCAACGTCCTCTCTGCAAAGATGGCCGCAGTTATGGCAGTCGCCGCAACAGGCGCGGGACTGTTCAACATCACAAAGGACGCGATGCTTGCGGGCGAGAACGTCTACAAGCTGACGCAGCGGCTTCACGTCTCTGCGGGTGAGGCGGCGACGCTCAATCGGGTGTTTCAGCTTGCGGATATGGACATCAAGAGCATTATCCCTCTCATCGCTCGTCTTGACAAGCAGGTATCCGCTGCGGGCAATTCCGGCAACGATACCGTCCGCGCCCTTTCACGTTTCGGGATTGCCCTCAAAGACCAACAGGGGAATCTCCTGCCGCTGAATGAGCAGCTCGCACAGCTTGCCAAGGGATATAAGACCGCAAGCGAAGCGGGCATGGAGGAAGCATATACCGCAGAAGTCCTCGGAGCACGCGGGGCGGCGCTTATCCCGATTCTTGAGCAGTATGACGATCTGATGACCATTTCCTCGCGCGTCAAGACCACGGGGTTACTCGACCCGGAGCAGGCACACGCGACCTATCTTAAATGGCGCGAGATGGAGATGGAAGCGGGGCAGCTGAAACTTGCTCTCGGTGCAGCACTGCTTCCTGCCGCCGAGGAACTCATGCCCGAGATCAATGAAGGCTTCGAGTCTTTCGTTGAAATGATTCGGGACAACAAGGACGAGATCAAGGATGCCGTGCTCGGTTGGGGCGAGGCACTCAAGACCGTCGCAGAGCTTGCAGGTTTTGTCGGGGAGCAGATTCATAAGGTCAGCGAGCACGCCGAGGCGAATTCATGGCTCCTCAAAAATCATCCCGTGGCATCTCCGCTGATTGCTGTTCCGTTCCTCGGCGGCAGCGTTCTCGACGCGCTCTACGGTGATGAATACAAGCGGTACCAAGAACAGCAGAAACTCGCCAAAGAAAAGGCTGCGGCAGAGGAGAGCGCCCGTGCCGAAGCGGAGAAGAATGCCAAGGCGCAGGAGCAGAATGCCAAAGCTGCGAAAATCCGTGCAGCAGCCGAGAAAGATGCCGCGAAGACGGTCAGCGAATCTGCAAAAGCGACCGCACAACTGACGGACAGTTTATATACACTGACACACACGGACATCCAGAACAGTCTACACACTCTGGATCGTGAATCCTTTGATTTCTTACAGAAGGGTGCAGATCCTCATCTCATCGACAAATACCGTCTGGCAAAGGAAGCGAAGATTTACGTTGACTTTCAGCGGGACGTTGTGGACAAGGCGAATGCGCTCTACAAGACCGACCTGCAGAACAAGCTGGACTCCATCGTCCGCGAAGCCGATGCCTTTCGTCAGAAGGGCTTGGATGAGGTAGAGACGCAGGCGTGGGTCAGCGAGAGCAAGGCGCGGGTGATGGAGCAATGGGAACGGGATGTTGCATCCAATATTGACTCCATCTGGAAAACCGAGCTTGAGAATCGCCTTGCGGAGATCGAGCGCGAGAAGGATGCGTGGGTACAGAAGGGGCTGGACGAGGTCGAAGCGACGCGCTGGGCTGAGAAGCAGAAACTCGATGCCAAACGCAATGCCGCTTTGGAAGTCCTGCGTTCCCAGAAGGAGGAGTTGAAGGTATTCAAGGCATCCGGGCAGGTCGGGCTGATGGAGTATCTTCGCAAGAAGAATAAATTCACGGCAGAGGATCTGGGGCTGACACCGGAACTCTTGCAGCAGTTCCAAGAGGGGCGCAAATGGGCGATGGAGAATCTGCTGCCGAATTTCCGCTCCGAGCAGCGTGAGGACAGTTCCCGCATTCGTGTCAACGGGCAGGAGTTCTCGTATGCACAGATGATGGCAGGGCTTGGACAACAGGCGCAGATTGTGCAGGGAGGGGGACAAAATGTCACTTCTTCCTCCAATGGTGCTCAGTCTACGCCATCCATGACAGACAACCGCCAGATTCACATACAGGTGCAAATCGAGAACGCCGTCACGGAGGACAACGAGGGAATGCGGATGCTTGCTGACCACGTTGCCGACCGTATCCGTCCCGCCGTCGAGAATGCCCTTGGAGGTGATTCCAATTCATATTCACATTGGTGAGGTACGGACATTATCCGTTGAAAACTGGCAGACTATTCCAGACGACCGTCAACAGCTTTTGGAAATTGTCGGCGGCGCGGTCGTGCAGGATTTCGGGCATATCCCAGAGGGCGACCGTATTTCCTGCGCGGTTGTTGTAACGGCTCGTGACTGGGAAAAGATCAAGGGCTACTGGGACAGCCGCGCAATGGTGTCCGTGACCGATGAGGGCGGGAACATCCTGTCCTCTATGCGTGTCGTGGTGAAGTCCTACGAGTATATGGCACATTTCCCGAAGGTATATAAATTGTCTCTGGAATTTTGGAGGGTGTGACAATGGCAGAACTCTTGCATATCTATATGAACAATCCGACCGAGGGCGGCAAAGATGGGACGGAGGTCAGCTCCGGCACGGAACTTGCGCCCATCTCCGTCCTGCTCGATGCGGGCAAGGGCGAGCAGAAAGCCGTCAAGTGCGCCGTGCGCTGCGAGAGCGGCTTCCATATCGACGGAGCCTTGACGATCAAATTCGTTGGCGATCATGCGGACAAGTGGAAAGTGGCAAGCAATAACGGATACACCGTCGATACGGCGTTGGAATCTGCGGACTGGAAAGACAGCATCGTGCTGTCCGATGTCGGTGACACAAATGTAATTTTCTGGGTCAAGGCGCTCAGCAGTGCAGATGAACAGCCGCAACAGGATACGAGCGTGGACATTCAGGCAGAGGGGCTTCTGGTGTCGGGCTGAGGAGGTCTATATGGCGTTCAAATACATCAATCCGGGCTATGCGGAGTTGCTTTCGGTTCGTGGCGGCACAACGGTGACGGGGGAGCAGTACAGTAAAACGGGCATATCTTTTTGGCAAACGCAGATGAACAGGGGGCTTTTGCTCTCGGAGATCCCGACGGAGCTATACGGGCGGTTTGATGTGTTCCTAAAAAATCCAACGATTGTAGAAGATGCACTTGTGTGGGTATGTATCGGATACTATAACGGCATCAAGATCAGCCCGGATCGCACTGTATGGGACATCGAGATTCGTAAAGATGGCCGTAATATATATAGTCTCAGCGACACCGCAGGGGTGATCCGCACGGATGCTGTCAACACGTTGTGGTTTCATATCAAGCAGGGTAAGCATGCCGATGGAATCATGCACGTCATGGTCAATGGGTATGAAATCTACCATGCGCAGAACGAAGAACTCTGGTATGCCGGGGATTCCGAAGCGAAGACAGTAACCCTCTGCAGCAAAAGCAGCGATGCCCTGTTATCTAACCTCATCCTCTCGAATGAGGAGATCAGCCCGCGGGAGCAGGTCATCATGCTGCCCGTCAAAGAAACGCATACCAATATGACCGACTGCGGCGATGGAAGCTATGAGGCGACGGCTGCGAATCAGGAGCTTCTGCAATCTGTGGATACCGCATCACTTATTACGCAGTACGGAGCAGATTCCCGTGTGACGGGGATTTCTCTTCTCGGCAATCCTGCCTACTGTACAGCAGAAGGACTGTGTGCTTTGATGGCTCTTGAAAAGAGCGGCGGGAATATCACGGAATACGGCAGACATATCGCCGAACAGAATCCGAATTCTACCGTCATGGACACGCGCACTGTCTCCATGACGATTGCGGAACTCTCAGGGCGGCAGTTCGGATGGAGAGCGGGAACATGAGCATCAAGCTGAAACCTGCTGTCTGCATTCCGTGGCTGCCGATGGGGCGTATTCACCTAAAATCGATCATATATGCCACGGTGATTCCCGTATTCCGTCAAGCGGTCAAGGTACGTGGAGATACGTCACGCAGCCTCAACCTGTCTTGTTCCATTCATGCAGATACCCTGCGCGATATTCGGATCGTCAAGAAAATCACGGTAACGGGCGACACAGAGCGGCGCATTGGTCGCTGTGAAACGGTGTTGGCAGATACGAAGCGGACACTCGTTAAGCAGTCACGGTTTCTTGCAGATACGAGGATAGAGATTCCTTATACACTGACCTATGCAGAGTTCAAGGAGCGGGAGATTCGCTCGTTCTCCGTAACGCTCGGCGAGCTTACGCTTTCCGACAATATCCAACTCGAAACCGTCCAGCCGCTTGCCGTCGGCGCGTGTGTTCAGGGGCGCGTACTGGATTATGCCTTCCGCTTCCTCGTCGAAGAAACGAGTCAGCGCGGTATCGTGCAGTCCGTCAATGGAGCGTACAGTAAGGACACGCTCCTTTACACGCCCATCCATATCTACGTCGAGCGGGCAAATGTATCACGGTATGTGACCGAGATTGCGGCGGCACTTGGATTGAAATTACATCGTCTGACCGATGATTTCACCCCATCCCAGAACTTTGAGGGCAGTGGCATGACGTATCATGACTTTATCGCGGCTCTTTTCGGATGGACGGCAAAACTGCCGCAGCGTCAGATCAACGTATTCATTCGTGGAGATACGCTTCATATCATCCAGCGCGGGATGGAGGAATCCGTCATCGACATCACGGACTGGCCGTATGCGCAGCCGACCATCGAGCGGAAACTCCTGCGCTCTATCTGGCACAGCGCGAACAACAATCATGAGAGCGGAGCGCATAATGAGGAAGATACTGCGCCTATCCCTTTCACGGGAACGATTTCCTTCAAAGAGATCAGCCGCACCTACTCCAACGGCTTTCTCGTCCGCGAGACAAATGAGAACGGCTACAGCACCTATTCCTATGATGGGGAGTATCTCGCCGAAAAGCGTACGCACAATGTGGACGGATCGACCAGCCGCACGGATTACGCATACGCCTCCACAGGGCGTGACGTGTATCTCTTCAAGGAATGGGAGCGTACCACAGAGGCAGTCAATGACGGAAAGAAGCACACGGAATATGACTGGGAGGATTGGAGCCGTGAGAAGGGGACAGAGCGTATTACCTACCACGCGCCGCTCGGCTATGGATGGTATGCGACCACCGTCTATGTCGATGGCGTATTGGAGGGAAGCAGTTTGTCGCAGGGGAAACCCGGCGGCAAGGCAAGCCAGTTCACCGTTGAGCAGTCGAATCTCAGCCTTGGTGCGCATTATGCCAGTGACGATGGACTTCCGTATTCCTCGCTCATCGACACCGAGTTTCCTGTTGTGGGCGCGGATTATTTACGGATGCTGACGCAGGAGATTGAATGGCTGAATCGCAAGACGCAGGAGACAATCACGGTGGAGATTCGTGCACGGATTCGTAGCGGCGTTCCCGACATTGACCACATCGTCGATTTTACCGAGCGCATCCGCTTCGAGGGGCACGAATACTTCCTTCAGTCCAATACGGTGGAACTCACGCCGCGCCTTCTGCGGCAGACAATCAAGATGGTGAGGTGGTACGAATGAACGGCGTTCCGGGGCTTGCGGCGGCGATCCAAGCAGGGATAAAGAACTCGAAGGTGGTTGAGTCACAGGCTCAGCGCGGCAGGATTCAGAATGGGCGTGTTCATATCGGAGAGCGGTCGTATCCCTTCCGTGCGGCAGTGGACTGCAACACATCAGATGGCAGTTTGGTGTGGGTACAGATTTCAAAGGGTGGCACTGCCGTTATCGTGGGAGCGTGAGGCGATGCACAGGGCGATAGTGAAAGCCGTGCGCGGCGATAAAGTCCTTGCAGACGGTGCATGGCTCACCTGCATTGGGAATCGAACGGTTCGTGAGGGAGAGTGGATCTGGACAGACGGTCGCTGCGTCTACGGGCATGAATCCGGGGGCGGCAACAGCTATGTTCCGACGAATGTCCTTTCCGGTATACCGATTCTTCAACTCAAGTGGACGGATCACAAAGAGCGAATGTGCTATTCATATTATGCGAAGGGCAAACTTCACGAACTGGGCTTTTCCAAAGAAGAGACATGGATGGTCAACAGCAGCCGCCACTTCGCGTATGTCTCAGGCTATGGAATACTTGATGCCGAAATGGATGAGCGAGGGAATCTCTATACCCTCGAAGCTGTGAATGTCCTCGTATTCCCCCTCACTGGGGTAGATCAGCGTGACAGTATTCTCGCGGTTAAATGCAACGGCGAGGTCATCGCCGCATACGATCTTGTGCAGATGTTTGGTGCTCCCGCCGTATCCGATCCCACTGATCGCTATAGCTGTCAAACCGTAGGAGGGCGGGTGGATAAAGAAGGGAACTTCAAAGTGATGATATGGCACTCTGTATCAGAGCATGGGGGAGACGGAAGCCATGTCAGAACAGACCGTTATGTGTTCTTCGATGGCAGCAATCTTGAGCCGTGGATGGAGAACACCAAAACAACATCAAGTGACTCTGTTACAGGGGAATCTCATACTTCGGAAAGCAGATGGAGCGCACCGGATTACAGTGTCCGCTATCCGCTCCATGACGGAATGTATATGCGCTTTCCTGCAAACCTTGATTATCTTATCTCCGGGAAAAAATATATTTCAAAGATTTACAGTGCGAAAGATGAGCTGCTCATGGAACTGGAAACGAATCCGACTGCCCGTACAAGTCTCTGCCCTCTGGGACAGGGGAAATATCTGGTCAGCGTGGTGCCCAGTTCCATCTTGGGCAATGAGACCTCCGAACTGTACCTATGGGAAGACGGGCAGCTTACGCTTTTAATGAAAGGCTGTCTGAACCGCCGTCTGCGCAGGATGAGCAATCTCAATAAATGGAAAAAGGCAGGAGGTTTTCGATGATGGATCAGATTTTGACAACACGTCTCTATGCGGCGGGCATCGGCATCTTTGTCGGAGAGATCCTCGGCAGCTTTGACGATCTGCTTTATGCACTCGTCGCTTTTGTTGTGACGGACTACATCACGGGTGTACTCCGTGCGATTGTTGAGAAGAAGCTGTCGAGTGCCATCGGCTTCAAGGGCATCTGCAAGAAAGTCTGCATCTTCACTCTTGTGGGCGTGGCGAACGTCCTCGATACCCACATCATCGGAAGCGGGTGCGTCCTGCGTTCCGCCGTGATATTCTTCTACATCTCGAATGAAGGAATTTCCATCATCGAGAATGCGACGAGGATAGGGCTTCCTGTGCCGCAAAAGCTTCAAGATATGATATTGCAGCTACAAGGCAATAACGTTGCAAACAAGAAAGGGGAGAAGAAGAAATGAAAGTATTTCTGAACCCGGGGCACGCCCCGAATGGAAATCCGGATCCTGGTGCTTGCGGGTATGGACTGCGCGAGTGTGACGTGGCGAAGAATGTCGCAGACCTTGTTGCGGGTTATCTCGCTGCCGCAGGTGTAGAAGTTGTGGGGAGTCTCCAATCCGACAGTCTGCATGAAGTCGTTACGGCTTCCAACCGTGCGGATGCCGATGTGTTTATCTCCATCCACTGCAATGCGTGCAACGGCAGTGCGAACGGGACGGAGGTCTGGCACTACTACGGAAGCGGCGAGGGAGAAAAGCTGGCAGACTGCATCCAGAATCAAATTGTGGATGCGCTCGGAACTGTGGATCGTGGTGTGAAGGGGGCAAAGCCCGGCGTCAACGGTTTGTATGTTCTCAACAACACTGACGCGGTCGCCGTCCTCGTTGAGCTCGCCTTTATCGACAATGAAAGCGATGCAACACTCTTGCGAGAACGGCAAGACGAATTTGCCCGTGCCATTGCACGCGGTGTGACCGACTACGCCCTACAGTGATGCATTCACATAAGATTGTATAAAAGACTGAAAGGAGGTAAGCTATGCTTGAGCGAATGCAGCACACTCTTACGGAGCACAAAGTGCTGATCCTAGTGCTCTTGTGTATTCTGCTCATCGGTGTCGCCTATGCTGTCGGTCGCCACTCTGCCGAGGAGCAGACCACAGCCGAGAAACCAGCCGTCATGACGCAGGAGGCGACGCAGGATGCGGAGCAGCTACGGGCGCAGCTGGATGTGTCGCGGGCGAATGCTGAGGCACTCCAGCGGCGTCTTGCCGACGTACAAGCGGGACAGCGTGCGCCGTCTGCGACGTACTATGTGCAGGCGCCGAAAGTGGAGCGCGCTGCGCAGATAGTAGAGCGGCAGATCAAGGAGGACAATCCGACACTGCCGCGCGCGGCGCGTGAGAAAACCGACCGGACTGTGGTCACGCCGATCACAAAAGATGCGGACGGCAAAGACCTGCCGCCGGAAGAGCAGAAAGTCGACGTCTATAAGATCAACCTCCGCAAAGATCACCGCATCAAGGCGGGTATCACGCAGATTGATACGCAGACCTACTGGACGGCGGGCGTACAGCTCGGGCGCTGGGAAGGTCTTGTGCATGGACAGGCAGGCAAGGTTAAGGGCGGCAGTGTAATGTATACGGTCGCCGAGTGGTAATTCATCGCCCCGGAGCTACGGCTCTGGGGCTTATTTTTGTTGTCTCCCAAATTGCGCCCTCGTCTCCCATTTGTCTCCCGTTTATGGGATTTTCACTTAAAATATGATATAGTACTGATAATGATGAATTATGATTTTCTCGCTCTATACATTTACGTATGCTGATAAAATCCAGTAAAATCAGGCATCGGAAGGAATACACATAATGACTGATAACAACAACGTAATCGACATCCCAAGCCTCCAGTGGTACCCGGGGCACATGCGGAAGGCGGAGCGTCTGGTTCAGGAGAATCTAAAGTCGGTGGATGTGGTGGTGGAGCTTCTCGATGCGCGTATTCCGATGAGCTCTGCGAATCCTATTCTGCGCGAGATGGTGGGCGGTAAGCCGCGTCTCATTGTGTTGAACAAGGCGGATCTTGCGGATGAAAATGTGACACGTGCGTGGGTCAAGTATTATGCCGCAGAAGGGCTTTCTGCGGTTCCCGTGGATGCCGTGAAGGGGAAGGGAACGAAGGAACTCGTACAGGCAATTGCACGGTGCGCAAAGCCAAAAACGGATAAATTGGTGCAGCATGGAGCGAAACCGCGCGCCGCGCGCTGTATGATTCTAGGCATCCCGAATGTCGGTAAGTCATCGCTGATCAATCGGCTGTCGGGCGGAACAAAGACGAAGGTGGAGAACCGTCCCGGTGTGACTCGCGCAAAGCAGTGGATTCGCCTTGGTGCACAGCTCGAGCTGCTGGATATGCCCGGCATCCTCTGGCCAAAATTTGAGGATCAGCAGGCGGCGCTTCATCTTGCATTTACAGGGGCAATCAATGACAATGTTTACGATGTAGGAAGTGTGGTGCTGCTTCTCCTGAATCGTTTGAGAGAGGACACTCCGCAGTCGTTGTGTACGCGTTATCGACTGGATGAACCTCTGCCTGAGGGGATTGAGCTGCTTGATGCCATTGGACGAAAGCGCGGATGCCTCCGCGCTGGCGGCAAAATTGATTACGAAAAGGCAGAGCAGGTAATTTTGTCGGATTTTCGGAGTGGCAGACTAGGGCGGATTTCTCTAGATGCAGTGCCGTGCATCCCATCAGCATAAGCAGTGCGGTGAAGGAATCAGAGAAAATGACGATAAAAGAGATAGAAGACGTTTTTCGTCGCGGAGATGTGACGGAGGATTTCCTCAATACCTGCAAATGTGACGCGCGAAAAACCGTCCAAGCGATTCTTCGCCGTTACGAACGTACACAGCAGGAGCGTGCGCGTCTCTATGCAATGTATGCGTATGAGCGTTGTGCCGCCGAGCGCGGGCACTGTATCGTCGCCGGTGTGGATGAGGCTGGGCGTGGTCCTCTGGCGGGTCCCGTCGCAGTAGCGGCGGTGATTCTGCCGCAGGAGTACCTGCTTCTGCGCCTGAACGACTCAAAGAAGCTGTCTGAAAAAGTACGGGAAGAGCTTTACGAAAGAATCGTTTCGGATGCTGTTTCCTATCATGTCGAGCTCATTGACGCTGAGACGATTGACCGAATGAACATCTTGGAGGCGACACGTAAAGGGATGTATGATGCTGTCGCTGCGCTTCTGCCGACACCGCAGGAGGTTCTGATTGACGCTGTGGCGCTTCCACATCTGAGAATGGCATCACAGTCGATTGTCAAAGGGGATGCCAAATCCGCATCAATCGCGGCGGCGTCGATCTTGGCAAAAGTGACACGAGATCGCCTGATGCTGACGTATGACGAGGCGTATCCGGTGTATGGCTTTGCTAAGCACAAGGGCTATGGAACACAGGAACATATCGACGCGATCCGCAACTATGGGATCTGTCCATTGCATCGTAAAACGTTCGAGCCCATTTGCTCGATGATAACTAACAGAAAAGGCTGTGAATACTGTGCCGATTGAAGCAAATGCAACTGCAGCAGCGGCTGCCGTCTCCGCACCACAGCGGATTTCATCGGAACGCCCGACCGAAGGAGTACAAGGCCGCGGCGATCAGGAGAATGCCTCAGCGGCATTCAGTCAGCGTACCAACGTGTCCATTGAGACTGCGATTGACCGTATGGCGGATGTTCTGTCCAAAATCAGCGGACGTCAGCAGACGAATGTTGAGCAGATTCCGCAGGAGCTCAAAGAGGTCATACGGAATATCATTCGGCAGTCTTTTTCGATTGAGTCCACACTTGCACAGGGGCTTGGCAGTACGGCGGCAAGTCAGCGCTTTTCGACGGATCAGCTGACGACGCTGGCGCGGATGTTGAATCAGATGGGAACGATGGCGGAGACAAACGAAGTTCCCCGTGTCAGCGACGACGTGGCGACCCTGCTTGCGGCGTTGAAAAGTGCCATTGCCAAGGATGCGGGCGGAACATTTGAGCCGATCATGCTGACGAAAGCCGCGTTTCAGCTGATTGATACAGGAAACGCCGAACTCCTCCCGAAGGATTTACAGACCGTCCTCTCTCAGCTGAATGCAAGTGCAGGTGCTGCACCCGCTGCGGCAAACGGCGGCGGTACATCCTCCATGACGTTTCTAAATCAGCTGGTTCAGCTGCTGATGCCACGTGACGCGGGAGCGGCGACGCAGCAGACAATGCCGCAGCAGGGAGGGACGCAGTCACCGGTGCAGACAGGAGAGGCACAGGCAACACCGCAGCAGGGAAGCGCAGCACTCTCCGTAGAAGAGGGCGCGGCGCAGATGCCGGCAAGTGGACAGACTGTACGCATGACAGCGCCCGCAGCGGGAGCTATGCAAAATCCTGCGCCTGCTGCCACAGCTGCATCAGATACAGCGGCTGCCCCAGAGGAACTTCCCGCCGACAACATTACACAGGGGGCAAAACAGGGGGAGGGCTCCTCTGTACCATCGGCAAAGGGAACGGAAGCCCCTGCACTTCGTCAGGCAGATACTGCCGCAGTCGGTATCGGCACGAAAGGCAATGCCACGCCCTCTCTATCTGCGGCAGAGGCACAGCGCGGGCAGGGCACGGAGATGGTGCAGGAAAACGCTGCGCAGCAGGGGAAGACTACCGTGCAGCAGGAGACTCCTCTCCCGCAGGGCAGTGCACCAGTGCGTCAGGACGGCACGGGCGGGACACTGAATCCTGCTCGTCAGCCCGTTGGCGAAGAGGCGCGGACAGGAACCGCAGAAGCCGCAAAGCAAACGCCTCAGAGCACGGAGCAGGTCGCCCGTTCACAAGCGGGACGGGCGGAGACAGCGGCGGCACAGCCGCCAGCTTCCACGATGCAGGGCTCAGATGCTGTAAAGACGGCCGAGACGCCGACGCTCATTCCGAAGTTCATCACACGCCCCATGGAGAATGTGCCGCAGATGATGAGTACGCTTCGTGATTTGGCACGAGTGCTGCTGCAGAATGAAAACCTCAGCCAGCGTGAGACACTGCTGCTCCAGAACTTCGTCAGCGGACGTACGCAGATCTTGAGCGAGGGCGATGCAAAACAGCTTCAGCAACTCATCCAGCTGACGCAGCAGAATATTCCGGGGACTGTTCGCCAAGCGGCTTTTGAGCAGCAGATGCCGGATCTCCCGCGCCTATGGGCATTTATGCAGATGGCAGATCTGGTCAAGACGCGCAGGATGACAGCAGAGCAGTACAGACGTGCGGGGCGGGATGTCGCAGCACTGGCTCTGACTATGCGTCACTCACTTGAGGGAGAGAATGCGGCGCCGCAGCCAGGACAGCGTTCCATGAGCTATGTGATGCCACTTTTCATGGGGGAGACCGAGTATCCCGCCTACATTCATGTCTATGATGAGTCCCATAAGGATGAGGCGACGGATCAGGTCAAGAAAGAGACGTGGCTCAGAATCTGTGTTCTCACGGATCACATCGGCACTGTCGAACTCATCAATCGCATCTACGAAGAGAATCATGTCGATATGCGTCTCTATTTTTCTGATGCAGATGCCGCATGGGAGTTCCGTAACGAACTCGACAGTATACGTGAGTCCGCTGACGGAACCTCTTTGGTGATCGAGGGCATACAGATCGGCGCGATAGGTGAGCGTCGTTTCTTCACGAACTGATGATGACAGTCATGGTATAGCCTATTGACGATCATGAGATCGCCTCATATAATGTTGCTGAGGGATCGCGGGACGAAAAGACAAGGATGGTGAGATATGCCGGATCACGCGGACAGGGAAGAGGAGCAGCGCGAAGAAGAACCGCGTGCTGTTGCCGTCAAGTATGATGCAAAGTCGGATCGTGCGCCGCGCGTGACGGCAAAAGGCCGTTCTCTCGTTGCTGACCGCATTTTGGCGGAGGCACGCAAAAACGGCATACCGGTCTATCAGAATAAATCGCTCGTCAATATGCTGATGGCGCTTGAGATTGACCGCGAGATCCCTCCCGAGCTCTATCGTACGATCGCCGAAGTGCTCGCCCATGTCTATCGGATCGACCGTCACATGGGGAGCAGAAAATCGCCATGAGCAATAAGGTGCTGGGAGATCGCGGGGAGTCCTGTGCTGCTCGCTATCTCGGCGCGCAGGGATATCGAATTCTGGCGCAGAAGTATCGCACGAAAACAGGGGAGATCGATCTGATCGCAAAGGATCATGATACGTTGGTCTTTGTCGAGGTAAAGACACGACGAAGCGTCCGCTGCGGACTTCCTGCAGAAGCGGTAAACTACCGGAAGCAGCGCAGGATCATACAGACGGCGATGCTGTATCTGCGCGAAAAACAGATGGATCAAACACCCTGCCGTTTTGACATCGTTGAGGTCTATGCCGCGGGAAGCGAGTGGAGGATCCATCATCTCAAGGGTGCCTTTGAGGTGTGATGCGGAACAAAGGATGCAGGTGCGGTTCATGTCCTGCATCTTTTCTTTTGCTTATGGAATCGAATCAGTGAATATGCTATAATGACAACGATATATGCGGTGGACAGAACCGTAATAGGAGGTACTATTTTGAACGTTGCGAAGCCAATTTATGTCATTGGGCATCGTAATCCGGACACGGATTCGATCTGCTCCGCGATCGGCTATGCCCATCTGAAACAGGCCATGGGCGTCAATGCCATTGCCGCACGCGCCGGCAAAGTGAATAAGGAAACGCGGTTTGCACTGGAGTACTTCCATGTCGAAAAGCCGCTCTTGATCCCCGATCTCTATCCGCGTGTCAAGGATATTGCGATGGACTGCAAGATTGTCGTGCGTCAGCACGATACCCTGCGCAATCTGGGGGAGGTTCTGCGCGAGAATGATCTGCGGTCGATTCCCGTGACGGACAGCCAGGGACTTCTCGTTGGCATCGTTTCGGTCAGTGATCTTGCGAAGCGGTATTTTCAGGAGCTCGGCATGACGAATCTCGCAGACATGCGCGTACGCTATCGCGACATCATTCATGCCACCGACAGTCAGGTGCTTGTCTCCGGTGATGAGTCGGAGACAATCAAGGGACAGATCCGCATCGCTGCCGGAAGTATCGCAACGATTAAGAAGATCATCAAAGGGAACGACATCGTGCTCGTGGGCGACAGAAAGCCCGAGACGATTCTGACCTGCATTAACCAGGGGATTTCCTGCCTTGTCGTGACCGGGGACGGCCGTGTTCCGGCTGAGGCTCTGGAGGAAGCGGAGACGCGTGGTATCTTCGTCCTCTCGACGCCGTATGATACCTATACCGTGGCGCGGCTCATCAACCAGTGTGTGCCCATTCGGCGCATCATGCACGATAATCCCGTCTGCTTCAAGCCGCTCGATCTCCTGTCTGATATCAAGGGAATCATGGAGGAGACCAACTACCGTAATTATCCCGTATTGGAGAACGGCCGCATCGTCGGTCTCGTGAGCCGTGACCGACTGGGGGTCTCCGACCCGGCGCAGGTGATTCTTGTCGATCACAACGAGCGCAATCAGGCGGTCGAGGGCATCGAGGAGGCGAAGATCATCGAGATCATCGATCATCATCGCTTCGGTGGGATCAGTACGAGCGAACCAATCTACACTCACGCCGAGCCAGTCGGGTGCACGGCAACGATTGTCTCTAATATGCACTGGCAGAACGACATCGACATTCCTCCGTCGATTGCAGGTCTCTTGCTCTCCGCCATCATCTCTGATACGGTGCTGTTCAAATCTCCGACCTGCACGCCAAAGGATAAACAGGCGGCGGAGCGTCTCGCTGAGATCGCAGACGTGGATATGAACGCGTACGGCCTCGAGATGCTGAAGGCGGGCTCCAGTGTCGGCAATATGACGCCGATGGAGATTGTACGCAACGACCTCAAGGAGTTCACCATTGGTGCCTATCGTGTGGTCGTCAGTCAGACCTCGGTGATGGACACGAAGGAAATCATGGCAAAGGAGGATGAGCTCCTCGCAGCGATGAAGTCCATCTGCGACACGGAGGGGTTTGATCTCAGTCTCGTTATGATTACGGATATTCTCGAGGAGGCAACCTATCTGCTCTTTACGGGATCGCCGCGCACGCTGATCGGAGAGGCGTTCCGCAAGGATACGAGCGGAACACATCTCTATCTGCCGGGCGTCATGTCGCGCAAGAAGCAGATCATTCCGCCGCTCTCGGAAGCGGTCAAGCGAATTAAGACATAAGGGATACTGTATATGGGAGGGGCGGAGTTGCCGTGGCGGCGGCTTCGCCTTTCTTATTTGGAGTGAAAGGGACGATTCTATGGATTTGATGCAAGGGCTGAACGAGCCACAGCAGCGCGCTGTCGCGTGCCTGCAGGGACCTCTCCTCATCGTTGCCGGAGCGGGCTCCGGAAAGACCCGTGTGCTGACATTTCGCATCGCCAATTTGTTGGAACATGGTGTTCCGCCCTACCGCATCCTTGCCATTACATTTACCAATAAGGCTGCCCGCGAGATGCGCGAACGCGTGGATGCACTGATCGGAGATGCGGCGCAGGACGTTTGGCTGAGCACATTCCATTCGTTCTGTGCCCGCTTTCTGCGCATGGAGCTCGAGCACTATGGGCGCTATGCGAAGAACTTCGTCATCTACGATGCTGCGGACAGCAAGGGGCTGCTCCGTGAGTGCCTGAAAGAGCTCAATATCGACGAGAAGCATACCGCTCCCGGCGCGGTGCAGGTGCATATTTCCGATGCGAAGAACCGTCTGCTCGATGTCGTGGCATTTACAGCGCAGGCAACGGATTTCTTTGCCGAGCAGCTCGCCAAGATCTATGCACTCTATCAGTCCAAGCTGCAGGAGAACAATGCACTGGATTTTGATGATCTGCTGATGCTGACGGTGGAACTCCTCACGAAGAATGAGGAACTGCGGACGAAGTACCAAAAGAAGTTCCAGTACATTCTTGTGGATGAGTATCAGGATACGAACGGCGCACAGTATGCGATCACCAAGCTGCTTGCCGCAGAGCACCGCAATATCTGCGTCGTCGGCGATGCAGACCAGTCGATCTACGGCTGGCGCGGCGCAGATATGCGGAACATCATGAACTTTGAGAAGGACTACCCGGAGGCGACAGTTATCCTGCTTGAGCAGAACTACCGCTCGACGAAGAATATTCTTGCGGCGGCGAACGCTGTGATTGAGAACAACTTGACGCGCAAGAAGAAGGAACTCTGGACGGATAATCCGACCGGCGACCGCATTACGATCTATGAGGGAGCAACGGAAAAGAATGAGGCTTCCTATATCGTGCGGGAGGTGGAGCGTCTGCACACGATGTTCCATGTCAAGTACGGCGATATTGCCGTGCTCTACCGCACTAATGCGCAGTCACGTAATATTGAGGAGGCTTTTTACGCGACAGGTGTTCCGTATGCAATGGTTGGTTCGGTTCGCTTCTATGACCGGCGTGAGATTAAAGACATTATTGCCTATCTGCGTGTGATCTACAATCCTCGCGATACACTGAGCCTTCTGCGCATCATCAATGTCCCGCGCCGTGGTCTTGGCCCTACGTCCATCGCCCGCATGATGGAGACGGCAGAGGAGTACCGCATCTCTCTCTTTGAGGTGATTACGGACGCTCAGCTGCTCTCCATGATTCCCAAACTCTCCGCCAAGGTAAAGCTGGCACTGGAGGAGTTTGCCGCCATGATCTTTACCTTTATGGGACAGCTCGGGACGCGTCCCATCCATGAGATTGTCGAGGATGTGATCGAGACGTCTGGTTATGCCGCTGCGCTTGAGGAGGAGAAGAAGGAAGACAATCGTGACCGTCTCGAAAACCTGCGTGAGTTCATCAGTGTGGCGAAGAACTTTGATGATGGTGCAGCGGAGGGGGAGAGCGGGCTTGCGGATTTCCTCGCACAGATTGCGCTGATTTCCGATGTCGATCAGACGGAGCAGTCGGACGGGACAGTGACGCTCATGACGTTTCACGCAGCGAAGGGGCTGGAGTTTCCCACCGTTTTTATGGCGGGGATGGAGGAGGGGCTCTTTCCGCATTCCCGCACGCTGCTTGATGATACGGAGATCGAGGAGGAGCGGCGTACGTGCTATGTTGGCATCACACGCGCTGAGCGCCGGCTCTATCTCACCTATGCACGACAGCGAACGATCTACGGACGTACGGAGATGTCGCGGCCTTCACGCTTTCTGGCAGAGATTCCGGAGGAGCTGGTCGAGCATAAGGAGGCGGACTTCTTTGGCGGGGCTGATCTGCGCGCACCGTCCAATATATGGAGTGAGCGCAGTACCCGCACGGAGCGAAAACGCTATATGCCGCCGCCGCAGCATACGGCGGCGGACGGCAGTGTGATCCGCCCTGACGCGTCGGCAGCCTTTCAGGCGGGGGATGCTGTGCGCCACAGTAAGTGGGGGGACGGGCGCATTGTCGCCATCAGCGGATCAGGTGAGGATGCCGAGCTGTCCATTGCATTCCCGGGGGAAGGAATCAAGAAGTTCGTGCAAAAGTATGCACCGATTTTGAAGCTGTGAGGAAATCATGAGCAAGATTGATGAGGTAAAGACAGAGCTGTCAGAGCTTCGGCGTAAAATACGGAAGTATTCTAAGCAGTACTATGACGATAATGAATCTGAGATTTCGGATTATGACTTCGATATGCTGATGATGCGCCTGAAAAAACTTGAGGCGGCGTATCCGGAGCTCATTACGAAGAACTCACCGACACGCACCGTGGGAGGCTCAGCACAACGTGAAGTCGGCGTACTTGTTCCTCATGATGTACCGATGCTCTCCTTGCAGGATGTATTCTCCGAGGAGGAGATTCGTGCGTTTGTCGATAGTGTTCTTGCGCAGTTTCCTGCGGCGGAATTTGTCGTCGAGGAAAAGATCGACGGATTGTCTTTGGCACTTCGCTACGAGAATGGTGTGCTTGCACGTGCGATCACACGAGGTGACGGTATTGTGCAGGGAGAAGACGTGACGGTGAATGCACGTGTGATCGACGATGTTGCACAGGAGCTGCATGAGACGCTGCCATATTTTGAGGTGCGCGGTGAAGTCTATATGGAGCGCGCCGCATTTGCCGAGGTCAACGAGCGGCAGGAACTCCTCGGGCTGAAGGCCTTTGCCAATCCGCGCAATTGTGCCGCAGGAACTCTGCGGCAGCTGGATTCGCGCATCACAAAGGAGCGCAGGCTGTCTATGTTCGTATTCAATTTGCAGCGCAGTGACGGCCGCGTATTTTCCTCTCATACCGAGGCGTATGCCTTCATGCAGGCTCAGGGGATCAAGACGATTGCGAACTATCGTGTCTGCCGTACGGCGGAGGAGGTCTGGGCCGCCGTCGAGGAGATCGGTGCGCGGCGCGGCAGCCTGCCCTATGATATCGATGGAGCCGTGGTTAAGGTGAACTCCTTTGCTATGCGCGAGGAACTCGGAGTGACAGCAAAGGCACCGCGTTGGGCGATTGCCTATAAGTATCCGCCGGAGGAGAAGGAGACAGTACTTCGCGATATTGAGCTTTCCGTCGGACGGACAGGCCGCATCACACCGACTGCCGTGTTCGATCCCGTGGGGCTCTGCGGAACGCGCGTCGAGCGGGCGACCCTGCACAATCAGGACTATATTGACCGTCTGGACATTCGTATCAGTGATACTATTCTCGTCTATAAGTCGGGAGAAATCATCCCGCGCGTCAAGGCGGTGCTGAAGGAAAAACGGCCGCAGAACAGCCGCCCCTATGTGATTCCGGATGTCTGTCCCGTCTGCGGCGCACATGTCGTACGCGAAGCAGATACGGCGGATATGCGCTGCCAAAATCCTGTATGCCCAGCACAGATCGAAAACCATCTCCTGAACTTCGTCAGCCGCAGCGCGATGGATATCAAGGGGCTAGGAGCAGCTGCTGTTATTGCTCTTGTCCACGCAGGATATATTCACGATATCGCGGATATTTTTTCTTTGCATACGCATCGAGAGGAACTCATTGCCTCCGGTCTGATTGGACGCGCAAAGAGTGTCGATCAGCGTCTTGCAGCAATCGAAGCGAGCAAGCAAAACCCTCCCGAGCGTCTTTTGACAGGATTGGGAATTGCAGGCATCGGACGCGCGGCAGCTGCTGCGCTGATGCAGGAGTTTTCATCCATTGATGCCCTGCAGGAGGCGGCGCGCGAGTCCCCTGAACGCATTCTCGCTGTCCCGGATATGGGTGAGATTACGGCACAGAAGCTGGCGGAGTTCTTCTCCTCTGCATCCGCCTGTGCACTGCTGGATCGTCTGCGTGCAGCCGGAGTAAACTTTGCAGGAACACGAACGGAGCGTGTGGGGGCGGCACTCGCCGGAAAGAGTTTTGTTATCACGGGGACACTGCCGACTCTGTCCCGTGAGGAATGCAGTGCCCTTATCACGGCTCACGGAGGCCTGGTGAAGGGCTCTGTTTCAAAGAAGACCGATTATCTTGTCGCGGGAGAAGCGGCAGGAAGCAAGCTGAAAAAGGCGGAGGATCTCGGCATCCCCGTCTTGGATGAGGTGGCTCTTCGCGCCATGATTTCGGAAGAAAAGGACGACGTGTAAACGGCGAGAAAGCTATCGACGATCGTACGAATGAAATCAGACTGTTGTCATCCAATATGAGGGTCTATTATGCGCTTTATCCATACAGCAGACTGGCATCTGGGCAAACTTTTCGGACAGCGGCACATGACGGAAGACCAGGCGTATGTGCTGGAAGAACTTCTGGCGCTGTGCCGCGACGTCCGACCGGATGCACTCGTTCTCGCGGGCGATGTCTATGATCGGGCAGTGCCGCCGCCCGAAGCCGTAGCGTTGTTTAATACAGTGCTGACACGACTGGCAGAGCAGGGGATCAAGGTCCTCTGTATTGCAGGAAATCATGACAGTGCAGTTCGTTTGGCATTCGGTGCACAGCTGCTGCAATCCTCCGGCGTGTATATTGCAGGCACTCTCGACGCGGAGGCAGCTCCCGTCGTGCTGTCCGATGCATTCGGGGACGTGTACTTCTCGCTGCTTCCCTATGGCGATCCGCCGCATATCCGCGAGTCTTTTTCACTGGACGAAACGCCGTCCTTCGATACGGCATTGGATGTTCAGATTGCCTCCTCACGGGCGATGATACCGCAGGGCGCACGCAGTGTTGCCGTTGCCCATGCCTTTGTGATCGGCGGTCAGACCTCCGAATCCGAGCATACCCTCTCCGTGGGGGGCAGTGATCAGGTACACGCGGATAAATTCAGGCCATACAATTACACGGCGCTTGGACACCTGCACGCGCCCCAGCGCGCGGGGGCGGAGCAGATTCGCTATGCCGGATCTCTGCTCAAGTATTCCTTTGATGAGTCACATCAGAAAAAGGGAGTCACACTGGTCGATATCGATGCGGCAGGGGCTGTCTCCCACACATTCTATCCGCTGACACCGCGGCATGATGTGCGGATCGTGAGAGGAAAAATGGCTGAGATCATGTCTGATGAGTTCGATCCTCTTTCACACGAGGACTATATCTGCGTGGAGCTTACCGACACAGATGCCGTACTCGCCGCCCATGAAAAGCTGCGTCGCGTCTACCCAAATCTTTTTCTCATCACGCGCCCGAACATTCACATGGGACATTCCTCCAACGAAGTGCGAAACTATGAGCGCGGCAAGTCAGATCTCCATCTCTTTGCGGATTTCTATGCGGAGATGACCACGGAGAAAATGACGCAGGAGGAGACCGAGGAACTTACGCATATCATCGATGCGTTGGAACAGGAGGAGAGAATGCAATGAGACCGCTGAAACTCCGCATCCAGGCGTTCGGCTCCTATGTGGACGAGCAGATTTTGGATTTTGAGACAGCCCTTGCTGATGCCCCATTCCTTTTGATCCATGGAGTGACGGGCTCCGGAAAGACCACTATTTTGGACGCGATCGTATTCGCCCTCTACGGAGAGTCCAGCGGGGATATACGCGAGGGAGCAATGCTGCGTTCCTCTACAGCATCGCCGGATCGGACGACGGAGGTGGAGTATGTATTCGCGCTCGGGCAACGTCGTTACCGCGTGCTGCGTTCTCCTGCCTATTCTCGTATGTCACGCGGAAAGATGACGCGGCGGGCAGCGACGGGACAACTATTTCGACTGCCCGATGTTGGCAAGACAGGCGAGGAAAAACTGCTTGCCGCGAATATCACGGATGTCTCGGAACGCATCAGTCAGCTGATCGGATTCGATGCTGACCAGTTTCGTCAGGTCGTTCTCCTCCCACAGGGACAGTTTCAGCGGTTTTTGTTGGCAGAAGTCAAGGATCGCAGCGCCATTATGCAGCGTATTTTCCGTACGGAACGGTATCAGCGCATTGAAGAAGCACTGACGAAAGAGGCACAGCAGCTTGAGCGGACGGCACAGACGGAGCGTGAGCGCGCGGAAGGCATTCTGCGCGCAGAGGGAATGGCGTCATCGGACGAACTCCGCACGCGTCTCTCTGAACTTTCGGAGGAGATACGCCGTCAGGACGAAATCTTACGGGAGCTCGAAAAGGTGCAGAAGAGTACACGGCGGGCACGTGAAGAGGGGGCTGCTGCACAGCAGAAACTCAGTGCACGGGATGCGGCACAAAGTGATTTGGAAAAAAAGCGCGAACAGGCAGAGTCTGTCCGCAACTTTCGTGTACGCCTGTCACGTGCACAGCGTGCACAACCGGTGCTCTACAAGGAGCGCAGCTACATCGAAGCGTTGAACACGGAACGCACCCGCAGAGAGGCATACGTATCCGCAGCAAAGGACTGCGCTGCTGCGAAGACGGAACATGATGCATCCATAGAATGCCTAAAGCAAGTGGAAGCCCATGCAGATGAGCATACGCAAAATGTGGAGCAGCTGCGCCGCATGAGGGATTACGCTCCGCTGGCGAACCGTTACCAGGAATGTACTTCTGCCCTGCGCGATCTTCGCGTCCGTGCCGCAGAGGGAGAAGAAAAATATAAAAGCGGCGCAGCGGAGATTGAACGTCTCACCGAGGCACAGAAGAAGTACGAAGAAGAACGTGCAAGACTGCATCAGATCCTGGTCGGGAGTGAGATCATTCAGCAGGAGAAGAAACGGCTTGAACACTGCCAAAAGGCGTCGGACCACATACGTGAACTAGAAGATGCACTGACATCAGCACGCACACGTGTCAAAAAATCGCAGAAAAAACTGCAGACGGCAGAGGAGGCATTATCCGACGTACGGACGACGCAGCGCCGTCTGCGCACCCTCTACGACATGGGCAGTGCCGCACGTCTGGCGCAGACACTGCAGGCAGACACACCTTGTCCGGTCTGCGGATCTCTCGCACATCCAAGTCCTGCCGTCCATGCGGAGGAGATCCCGTCCGCACAAGAGATGGATGTATGCATGCAGCATGTGGAAACAGCAGAAAAGGAGCTGCAGAAATGCACTGCTCAGGCAGAGCAGGAAAAGGCAGCGTGCCTTCGGCTTGAGCAGGAGCTTCTCCATGAGCAAAAACACATAAAAGAGCTTCTCGCGGATGAAACCATGGAGGCGTTCTGTGTGCGTGTCGCGGAACGGGAAAAGCAGCTCCGCCGTGCACAGAATGCGTGCAAAGCCCTTGAGAAAACGTATGCCGAAGAGCAGCATCAGCTCTTTGCGCGGAAAGAGCTGCAGAAAGAGCAGGAAGCCCTGCTTCAAAAGAATCGTAATCTCATAGGGCTTCATGAGGGGGAGAAGAATGCATTGGAGCGTCAGCTGCCCGAGGAGTATCGTGATGCAGAGGCAGTACGGGAAGCGGCGGCACTTCTGGAACGGGAAGTAAAAACAGCGGAAACCGCCCGCGCTGAAGCAGAGAAGCGTGAGAAGGCGGCGGAGCAGAAATGTGCTCGTACGGAGAGTGCTAAGGCGGCGGCGCAGCGCGTTCTGAAGGAAGCGGAAGAAGTGCGGCAAGCGGCGCAGGAAGCGTATACGGCTGCATATTGTGCAGCAGATTTTCTGACCGAGGAAGAATACCATCATGCGATTGTGGGAGACTGGGCAAAGAGCGACTATCTGGAAAAAGTACGTGAACGTATCACCGCGTATGATACGGCGTTTCAGGCGGCAGAGGAGCTGGTGAAGGCGGCCGAGGCAGCAGCAAAGGGGCTTTGTCCGCCGGACATGGAGGCACTGACCGAAGCGGAGCGCATCGCCGATCAGCGTGTGCAGGACAGCGCGCGAGCACAGGGCGTCCGCATGGAGCGCAGGGCTCTCTATACGCGCATGACCAAGGAAATGGATGCGCTGGAACGGGCGGGAGCAGCCCGCGATAAGCGCTACCGTGTGATCGGGAAACTCGCGAATGTCGCTGCGGCAAAACCACCCTATCAGATCCATTTTCAGACCTATGTCCTGCGCTCGATTCTGTCCGATGTCATCGATGCCGCGAACGAGCGGCTGATGATGATGAGCCGGGGACGTTACCGCTTTATCCACGGGGAGGGCGGACAAAAGAAGAAGTGGTGGGGGCTTGAGATCGATGTCTTTGATGAGTATACGGGTTTCCCGCGTCTCGCACGCACCCTCTCCGGCGGAGAGACATTCCTCGCCTCCCTGTCACTGGCACTTGGGCTCTCGGATGTCGTGCAGCATTATGCGGGCGGAATGCATCTCGATATGATTTTCATCGACGAAGGCTTCGGATCTCTGGACAGTGAGACGCTTGACGTTGCCATTCGCGCGCTTCTCGATGTGCAGCGTGAGGGCGGTCGGCTGGTTGGCATCATTTCTCACATCGAGGAACTGCGTGCACGGATTCCCGTCCATCTGGAAGTGTGCCGCGGGCAGAACGGCAGCTATGCATCCTTTACGCAAAGCGGGAGATTGGCATTATGACGGCATGGCTGGAGTTTATCATTGGGCGGTCGGGTACGGGCAAAACATATGACTGTCTCACGGCGATGAAGGATGTGCTGCGGGAGGAGCCGCTCGGGCGTCAGCGCATCCTTCTCGTTCCCGAGCACATGACCTATGCGGCGGAGCGGGCACTGGCCGAGGCTCTGACGCATGGAGCGGGATTCCTTCAAGTGTATGTATTTGGGTTTCGTCGCCTTGGTCGGCAGGTGCTGCTTGAGACCGGCGGGGAACATCTGCCGCGCATCAGCGATATCGGCAGGCGTATCCTGCTCAAGGATATTTTGCTGCAGCACAGCAGAGAACTCTCCGTCTTTCAGCGCTCCGTGCACAAGCGTGGGTTTACGGAGGTACTCGGGCATACGATCGCAGAACTGAAGCGTGATCGGCTCAGCTCCGATCATCTGCGTCAGGCAGCAGATGTCAGTACAGGAGAGCATGCACGGCTGTCAGCGAAGCTGACAGAGCTTGCCACGATCATGGATGAACTCGCTGCCCGCATGGAGGGGCGACTGACCGATCACACCGATCGGATGGAGCGGCTCGCCGCACAGCTCATTGATGCACCATTTCTGCGCGGCGCCGAACTGTGGGTGGACGGATTCGATTTTTTCAATCCGCAGGAACTTGCGGTCTTTCGCGCGCTGTTTCGCGTTGTTGATACCGTTCATGTCAGCCTCACGATGGACGGACGTGATGATGGAACGCATGTATTTACCAATTTGCCGGAAAATATCTATGATACGGGGCTGTTTGCGCGCAGTTATCAGACGATGCACCTCCTGCAGCAGATCTTTACGGATGAGCAGCCATCGGCGGAGATTGGAATTCGACTGATGCCAGTGCAGCATCGGGCGCGGACGGAGGGGCTTCGTCTGCTGGAAGCACAGCTGTTCGGCCACGGACATATCACGCCCGCGAAGGATGATTCCATACGTATCGTCGAGGCAGCCAATCCGCGTCTTGAGGTGGAGACGGCGGCGGCAGACATCCTCCGCCTCGCACGCGACAATGGGTATCGCTACCGCGAGATCGCCGTGCTTGTGCGTGATGTCGATCTCTACGGCGATCTGCTCTCACTTGCTTTTGCGGATTGCGGCATTCCATTTTATCTGGATGTCAAACGCCCGAGTGCGCATCATCCGCTTGCTGAGCTCCTGCGTGCTGTTGCACAGATGACGTGGCGTGGGTGGGCGTATGAGACTGTCTTCCGTGCGCTGCGCACAGGCTTCTTTCCGTTGCTCGAAGCAGAGGAGGACGAAGATGCTCCTCCACTCTGTGCGGATTGGCAGGAGGCTGTCGATCGTCTGGAAAACTACTGCCTTGCCTACGGGATTCGCAGTGAATCACAGTGGACGGCGACAGAGCCGTGGGACTTTGTCCAGCGGCGGGTCACAGAACATGAGCTGCATTTGGACGAGGAGGAAGAACGCCTCAGGGAAGAGCAGTGGCTGGATCATCTGCGCCGTCGGATTGCAGAACCGCTTTCCCTCCTGACCGGGCACCTGCGACGGCATGAGAGCACGGCGCGTGTGCGTACGAAGGCACTCTACGACTTCCTCGATGAGTTATGTGTTCCGCAGACACTCCGCCTGTGGAGCGAAACGGCAGATCGGGAAGGTCGATTGGCGGATGCTGCCGCTCATCGCCAGATCTGGAGCTCCTGTATGGCACTTTTTGATCAGCTGGTCGAGGTGCGCGGAGACGACCCGCTATCGAGCCGGGACTATGAGGAGCTCTTGAGCGATGGACTTGACGCCATGTCCATTGCCCTGATTCCGCCGGGGCTGGATCATGTCACCGTTGCCTCCTTTGATCAGAACAGCATCGCGGGAGCGCGTGCTGTTTTTGTCATTGGGGCGAATGCCGGCATCATGCCGCGCGCGGGAACGACGAGCGGCGTATTTTCCGATACAGAACTCCTCTTCATCGGTGAGTCTCTTCAGACGGCGGGAGCGGATTCCGGGCATACCGCCTTTGGGGGGCGCACACAGCAGAGCTTTTTGGAACGGTATCAGCTCTACCGTGGATTTACGGAGGCACGCGACTACCTCTGGGTGTCGTATGCGCTTTCTTCGGTGGATGGTTCGACCCTTGCTCCGTCGCCGCTGATCGCACGGCTGCGCCGAATCAGCAGTTCCTTTTTCTCCATCCCGCTTGCCTTGGCTGGGCGAGATGATCCGCTGCTCCTCTCTGCACCGTATCCTGCACTCTCGCATCTGACTGCTGCGCTGCGTGAAAAGAAAGAGCGCGGGGAAATGCCCGCCATGTGGGGGGATGTCTACAACTGGATGCTGCAGGATGCTGTGATGCAGCCGCTCCTGCGGCGTATGCTCCATGGACTTTTTCTCCCACCGCGCGAAGTGTCCATCCCTGCTCCCGTGGCAGCTCGGCTGTTTACGCGCGACCGTCGGCTCAGCGGAAGTACCACACGGCTGGAGACGTTTCGCCAGTGCCCGTTCCGCCACTTTGCTATGTACGGGCTGCGGCTGCAGCAGCGTGATCGCTACGAATTTCAGAGCAATGACTTCGGGACACTTCTGCACGGCATCCTGCGCGGTTACGGTGAGTGGGTGCGCAGTGCATACGGCAACGATTGGTGCGTGGCATTGGCAGAAGCTCCAGAGAAGATCGAGGAACTGCTGCAGGAACTGATCCCGCAGGTGCACAGCACCGTGCTGATGAGCCGTGCCAGCTATCGGCACCGCATCGAAAGGATCCGCTGCACAGCACAACAGACAATACAGCATCTTACGTCATGGGCGGCGGCATCTTCCTTTCATCCCTATGGGTTTGAGATCAGCTTCGGGCGCAGAAATGACGGCGTCCGCCTGGCGGATTTTCCGCTTGCGGACGGCATGACACTCTCTCTGCGCGGGCAGATCGACCGTCTGGATGTGATGGATCATCATGCCTACTATCTGGTTCTCGACTATAAAACGGGGGCGACGTCCCTCCTCCTGCCTGAGATTCGGCACGGACTGAAGATGCAGCTTCTCCTGTATCTCTTCGTCGTGCGCTCCATCCTGGATACGGGGGAGGTGTTTCCCGCAGGGATGCTCTATGCTCCGGTGAAAAACCCAATTGTCCCTTGTAACGTGCGCCTGGATGAGACGGCTCTCCGACGCCAGGTGATGAAGGGCATGGCACTCACGGGGATGCTGCTCGACGATGCGGATATCATGAAGCAGCTCGATCAGGCGGCGGATCATATTTGCATCTCGTTCAACAAAGATAACAGTCTCTCCAAATCCTCGGCGAAATTTGTGCGTTCACACGAGGAATTTCAGCAGCTGCTTTCCTTTTTGCCGCAGCTGATCCGCGCGACGGCGGAGGACATTCTGCACGGAGATATCCGCGTCTACCCCTATCGCTTTCAGGATCGCAATGCGTGTACGTATTGTGACTATCATACCATCTGCGCTTTCGATCCTACACTTCGGCAGGGGGACGTATATCATGATATCGCCGATAATGCGCAGGAGGCGATGGAAGAAATTGCACGGATCGTAGAGGAGGGGAATTGCGATGGCGGATCGGCTGACATTCACAGCAGACCAACAGCGTGCGATTGATGCGAGAGGACACAATATTCTCGTGGCAGCGGCGGCAGGTTCCGGGAAGACGCGCGTATTGGTGGAGCGGATTATTTCGCAGGTGCGGAATGAGGAGCTGTCCCTAGATCGTATTCTGGTTCTTACCTTTACGAAGGCCGCCGCTCTTGAAATGCGCGAGCGTATCGAGGCAGCACTCAATGCGGAGATCGATGCCATTGCCGGGGATGCTGGCATCAGCAAGGAAATTGACCGCCTTGAGCGTCAGCGCATTCTGCTGACAGGCGCAGACATTTCCACGTTTCATTCATTCTGCCAGCGACTTCTGCAGGCGCATATCGACGCGACCGACATTCCTCCGACATTTCGTCTGGCAAGTGAGCAGGAAATACGTCTGCTCAAACGCGATGTCATGGATGAACTCCTTGAGCGAAAATACGAGGAGGCAGCACAGGGGAGCAGTGATGAATTTCTTGCCTTTGCCGATGCCTATGGAGGTGTCAAGGGGGACGATGAGAAACTCAAGGAAGAGGTGCTCGCACTCTATGACTTCGCGCTCAGTCAGCCTTCGCCTGCGGTATGGCTCAGCCGGCAGGGACAGGAAGAAGATGATGCGCCGTACTGGAAGCGGCGTGGGTTTGATGTGCTGGCGCGAGAGCTGCATGAAAAACTGTCCGATCTATGTGCCGGATACCACAGCACAATGGACGTTCTGATGCAGGGGGATGCGGAACTGCGCACGGCAGCTGAGAAATACATGACAGTCATCCATTATAATCTGGATCTCTATGAGGAACTGCAGGGCGGGCTGCAGCTCCTCATAAGCGGCGCAAAAGATCAGGCATGGGAACGCTTTCGTGTGGATGCGGCTGCTGCAAAGAAACAGCGGAAAAGCATCCCGCACAAGTCCATCGAGAACTATGATCCAGAGCTTGGCGGTGCGTTGAAAAAAAAGATAACGAACATTTACAAGGCATGGGACGCCGCTGTCGATCAGCTGCCCGCCACAGCAGAGGAGCTCTGTGCCGCGGAGAATAGAGCGAATACCGCCATTCGCCAATATGCCCGTCTGGCATTGGATTTTCATCATGCCTTTCAAAAGGAGAAATTGGAGCGTTCTCTTTTGGACTTCAGTGATCTGGAGCATCGTGCATTGGCACTCCTGTGTCGGCATCCAGAGCAGCTGCAGGATGATCTGAATTCCGTTGATCCGACGGATATCGCAGAGGAGCTTCGTGCATACTATGCAGCGATCATGGTGGATGAATATCAGGATACGAATGGGCTTCAAGAGGGTATCCTGCGGCAGATCGCGCGTGATGACAACCGCTTTATTGTCGGCGACGTGAAGCAGAGTATCTATCGTTTTCGGCTGGCGGATCCGAGCCTTTTCCAACATACCTATCGTGCCTATCGTCAGGGCAGCTCTGCCGGTGAACTGATCACCATGTCAGAGAACTTCCGCAGCCGCGCCGAGGTGCTGCAGCCCATCAATGAGATATTCTCGCAGATCATGACGGAGTCGGCGGTCGAGATCGCCTACGATCAGAGTGCACGCCTGAATTCGGGACGCACCTTTGACGACGATCCTGCGGGGAAATCTTTGGCATCGCCGTTGGAGATCGATCTCCTGGATGCGGATTACTCCGCAGAGGAGGCGGACGATGAGGGCGAAGAGCTGGCTGCCTTTGCGGTGGAGTCACACTATATCGCGCGTCGCATCAAAGAGCTGGTCGATGCAGGATATACTGTCCAGAGCGGAAAAGCTCTGCGCTGGAGCGATATTGTCGTCCTGCTGCGCGGCGCAAAGGAACGGGCAGTTATCCTGATGGATGCCCTGCGAGAAGCGGGCATTCCGTCCTATGCAGATGATACGGCAGGGTATTTTGAGGCAAGCGAAATACGCATGATGCTTTCCCTTCTCGCTGTCCTGGACAATGCACGGCAGGATACTCCGCTGACGGCCGTCCTCACATCGCCGATGATCGGGATGTCGATGGAGGAACTTGCCCTGCTGCGCATTCACACACCTGTTGGCTCGATCTACGATGCTCTGAAGGGAGCAGACGCAGAGGAGGTTCCGCCTGCTGTACGAAATAAGGCAAAGGAGGCACTGCAGACGATAAGGTGCTGGCGACGTGATGCATTGCTGCACAGTGTGCCTGAGCTACTCTGGCATCTATACCGTACATCGGGGTACTATGACTATGTCGGCGCACTTCCCGACGGCATTCTGCGGCAGGCAAATTTGCGCATGCTCATCGATCGTGCGGGCGATTTTGAGCGTACGAATGAACGAGGTCTGTTTCGTTTCCTGCGCTATATGGATGCTCTGCGGCGGCGCAGTACCGATCTCTCTGCCGCGCGGACATTGGGTGAGAGCGAAGATGTCGTGCGGATCATGACCATTCACCGCAGTAAAGGACTGGAGTTTCCCGTCGTTTTTCTCGCAAATATAGCCGGTGCGTTTAATACGCAGGATATATCAGGAGACGTCCTCTATCATGCACATGCTGGGATCGGCGTGCGTGTATATGAGAACACGGAAATCGGGCGGCAGAAATATGATACGCTGGGTCGGCGAAGCGTCAAAGAGGTGATCCGCCGCAAGACGATCGCGGAGGAAATGCGTATCCTCTATGTTGCGATGACACGCGCGCAGGAAAAACTCATCCTGACGGGGACACTGCGCACCTCTCGGAGCGGCTTGAGCCGCTTGGCGCAGCTGCGGGATTTCTGCCAGCAATACGCGAGGGAGGAGGGAGAGACGTTCCCGGATGCTGCCATCCTCGGTGCATCCTGCTATCTGGACTGGATTGCCCTAACACTGATGCGGCATCCCGATGGACAGGCCTTGATGGAGGGGGTCGAGGGCATCCAGCTGCGGGAATGGAGCGATGAAAAAGCGCGATTCACCGTGCAGATTGAGAAAGCAGATGTACGTACGTCACGTAGTGAGGAGGAGAGGGCGGCAGATGCCGAACTTTCTGCCATTCGCAGCGGAAAGCCGCTTCCGCCGGGAGTACGTGCACCGTATGTCGACGCTGTTCTCAGTTGGACGTATGACAGCAGGGGAACGGAACAGATCCACGCAAAGACCAGCGTAACGGAACTCAAGCGTGAAAACTTCCCCGATGAGGAGGTTCTGCCGTCCTTTGCGCCTGCTGTCGGCGCGGGGGCAGGCGGGCAGGAATGGGAAGTGCCGCGTTTTCTGCGCACGACAAAGTGTGCTGCATTGAGTCCGATGGAGCGCGGCACGGCCATGCATGCACTCATGCAGCATCTTGATTTCGCGGAGGTGCCTGACATTGCGGCCATTGAGCGTCAGGCACGATCCCTTTTCGATCAGGGAATCCTGACCGAAGAAGCATATCAGAGCCTCGATGTCCGCAATGTGTGGCGGTTTGTTTCCTCGGCGCTCGGACGCCGTCTGCGTGAGGCGAAGCGTGTATATCGTGAGCTGCCGTTCGGGCGGCTCCTGCCGGCGAAGAAATACTATAAGGAGGCACAGGACGAGGCAGATCGCATTTTCCTGCAGGGTATCATCGACGTCCTCTTTGAGGAAGAAAACGGCGATTATATTCTTCTCGACTATAAGACGGATCGTCATATTTCTCCGCAGGATGCACGCACACGCTATCAGTTCCAGATTGACCTATACTGTGATGCCGTAGAGACGATCCTTGGGCGACCAGTGAAGGAATGCTACCTGTTTTTGCTGGATACAGGTCGTGAAGTACGCATGGAGCGTCAGGCGGCCAGTGCATAGGAGGAAAATTCTTCCTTGCGTCGAATCCTGTTGATATCAGCGATTCCTTGAAAGGAAGTGAATTACATGGCAGATTGTATTTTTTGCAAGATTGCACAGGAAGAGATTCCGTCGACCAAAGTCTATGAAGACGATACGGTGCTTGCCTTTCGCGACCTAGACCCGCAGGCACCGGAGCATGTACTCATCATACCGAAGAAGCATATCCGCAGCGTTCTGGACTTTGGCGCGGAAGATGGAGCTCTGGCGGCACATATTCTTACAGAGGTCGTTCCGCAGCTTGCCCGCAGCCTTGGCGTGGATGGTGACGGATTCCGTCTCGTCACCAATACAGGGGAAGACGGGGGACAGACTGTCGGGCATCTGCACTTTCACCTTCTCGGCGGACGTGCATTCGCATGGCCGCCCGGCTGAGAAGAGTATGTATTTTACCATCAGCGAGGCTGTTGCACGAAACCAACGTGCAACAGCCTCAATTTTGTGCAAAAAACACAGAAGCCGGTGTTTTCAAACACTGGCTTCTGGCGTAAAATATGAGTATGCAACAAATTTTACATAAGGATTATACATCCTTTGGAAGGAATGATGATGTTGGAGACAAACGCATTGAAGAATGAGATAGTCTATTTCGTGGGGGATATTACGACGCTCGCCGTAGATGCCATCGTAAACGCGGCGAATCGAAGCCTCCTTGGCGGCGGTGGGGTTGACGGAGCGATTCATCGGGCAGCGGGCAGGGAGCTCCTCGCGGAGTGCCGTACCCTTGGCGGCTGCGAAACGGGCGCGGCGAAGATCACGAAAGGATACCGTCTGCCCGCGCGCTATGTGATTCATACGGTCGGACCCGTCTACAGCGGCAGTGCATCCGATGCACAGATCCTGCGCTCCTGCTATCGGAACTCTCTTGAACTCGCACGGGCACACGGGCTGCATACCATCGCGTTCCCTGCCATCTCGACCGGTGTCTACGGCTACCCGAAGGAGGCGGCGGCAGAGATCGCCCTCATGACGATTCGGGAGTGGTTTGACGCACATCCAGATGCGGGCATGTGCGTGACCATCGTGAGCTTCAGCGCGCAGGATGATGCGGTCTATCAGAACCTACAAAGAGAGCTCCGGTAAAAATGTGCAGGGCGAAATGAGATGAGGGAATACGAATGAATATGATCACTCCACAGAGAGGTCAAACATAGCCATCATCTTTTTGAAGGTATCCTGCCCGTCAAGACAGGTGTCCGTCAGATAGCCTTTTTCTCGCTCCCATTCGGACAGCCCCCTGTAATAAAACATTTTTTTTGTGTCCTCGATGATGAACGGGACAATGGCGTAGCGCAGGCACTCCTTGAGCGCAATCAATCGCCCTACTCTGCCGTTCCCGTCTTGGAAGGGATGAATGCGTTCAAAATCGTGATGAAAGCGGATGATGTCATGGATCGTGACCGAATGAAGAGATTCGTAAGCGGAAAGGAGAGCATTCATCCGCGCAGGCACTTCTCTCGGTGCGACGGTTTCGCGCCCGCCGACCGCATTTGCCCGTTTCTTATAGTCACCGATGGCAAACCATCCAAGGGCGGCGTCCTTCGTGCCCTGTTTCAGAATGCGGTGCAGCTCCTTTACCGTGTCCTCCGTGAGAGGCTCCTCCGCCTTGTCAATTACATAGTCAATGGCACGAAAGTGGTTGACCGTTTCGATGATATCGTCGACCGGAACACCTCCGGCAACATCCACGGTATTCGTCTCAAAGATCATTCGCGTCTGATCCTCGCTGAGTCTGCTGCCCTCGATGTGATTGGAATTGTACGTCATGCGTATCTGAAGCTCGTGGTACAGACCGCCCGGCATTCGGATCTGCTTCTCGTCGTGCAGCGTCTGGAGCAGAACGTTGTCCGACACACTGCGACAGAGCTCCTCCGGCGTACAATCGAGGAATGCGGCAATCCTCACAAGCACATGATCGGCAATCCTCTCACCTCGTCCGATTTTAGCGATCGTTCGAGAGGAAATGCCCAGCTGTGCAGCAAGTGCCGTCTTTGTTAGTTGCCTGGATTTTAACTTTTGTAACAGCCCACCGTATGAAACCATGACGTTCACCTCGCCCCTTTACTTATTATTACACAAAATTGGAAAAAGTAAAGGAGGTTGTCCACAAAAGTAAAGGAAGAAAAGTTAAACTCATAAAATCTGTTACTGACGAAACGCGGAAGATCATAAAAACTATTCAAATTAGAGTGCCTGTCTGTATTTGATTGGGGACTGTAAGGATATCATTATGTTGTATTGAGACAAATCTAAGGAAGTACTGATAAATTTGGCACCGCAATCTTGGTGCATCTTTTATCAGCGATTCCTTAAGAAAATACTAATAGGTTCGTCTGTTTTTATTGTTGCAAACAGAAGCCGTTTCGGTACCCAAATACACATAGGACCGCTTCGACGTATCGCCTTTGTGGGAACAGATTAAACGTTGATTGATTCCTGTTGTGTAGGAGCGATTCCTTCAGCCAGTATGTGTGAATTGATAATATGGCTGCCGGCATATATGAGATATTTCATGCCACTCGCCACGGCGAGCTCCTCGGCAGCAGCTTGTTTTGCTTTGACTACAGCATCATCAATTTTGTTATCTCCTTTGACTTCGATTAACCGGTAGGAGTTATCGGCCATCCTTGCAAGGAAGTCCGGATAATATTGTCGAACTCGACCAGATTCGGGATCATAGTAGTGGATAGAGAGATCACCTTGATTGGAGGTAAACATCCCTGTGAAGTAAATCTCTGAAACCTTATCACTGGTGATATATTGTATGAAGCACTCCCGCTCAGGAATGGAGTCGAAACAGTAAGTGTCGGCATGGAAGCTCTTCTTAAGTTGATCTTGGGTAAAGCCTGGGTAGCGGTTTGTGATCACCAAGTCATCCTTCGCAGAGAACTCGTAGTATTCTGCACACTCCGGTTCGTGCAGAAGAGTTAGCTCTTTGTCCTCTGTCCTAAGTTCTGAGGTGACTTCGAAGAGCGCATGGAACACAGTGGGGATGATGTAATCATCCATAACCTCATTATAACGGTTGACCACCTTCAAAATAGCAGAGATTCCATCTACAGATTCTCGGAGAATTCTTGCGGCGAGGATACATGAGATATTTAAGTATCTTGCCACCTCTCCAGAGAGAGAGAGTTCACTGTACCTCATATTCTCTTGGAGAGTATCAATATTTTTCTCCTTGACAGTAGTATCGCGAGCAAGGCTGTCTCGTCCATACATAATGCTGGCATACTTCGAGAGGTCAATGTCTGTCAATTTGAAATCTACAGGTGCGGAATACTCCTTCTTATGAAGTTTATATTCATGCCATACTCGTTTGAGCGTAATCTTCCTTGGCGGTGGAAGAACTCGTACTTGATATTTATGTCGATTGCCGCTTGGTGGCTTTTTGATATCATTTATCTTCATGTTGAAGTTTTTATGAAGCTCCTCGTCCAGTGTGTCATAATTCTCCTTGGAGAGGAATATGGTGGCAGTCAGGCGATCCTCTGAAAGTGCGCGGAGACAACGCATCGTTGCTTGGAGAACAAAGACTTTTGATCTCGGGCTGCGAAAAAGTGCCACGCCAAAAAGAGAGCGACAGTTCCATCCTTCTTTTCCTTTTTCGACAAGGATAATGAACTGTTTTTCGTTTCCCTCTGTTCCAGGGATATCAAGATTGTTGAAATTCCTGATGTCATCGTCTTTTGTGTACTTTGCATCGCCCACATTTAAGAGAATCTTGGATGTGGGGATTCCGTGTTTTACAAGAAGTTTCTCAAGAGCGGGGCGTATCTCGGAGACTGCTTCCTCTATGCTTGCTGCATAAATGGCGAGTTTCGGATTTAGACCCTCGTAGACCTTGGTACTGTAGCGTTCCCAGAAGGTGGTGACGACTGCGGTAAGAAACGCATCGTTCTTGACATTTTCAAAGCCGAGCGGGTCGGCATCTTTCAAAAAACCATTCCAGATAGATTCACGCAGGCCGTAGGCGTAAACTACTTCCGGCAGAACCTGATTCTTTACATACGGGGTGCCCGTGTAGTTATAGCAAGCTACGATAGAGGTGTTTGCTGCAAGAAGATTGATGGTGTCTCGAAGGGTCGTTTTATTCGTCTTGCCGGAGCGGATCTGCTTTTCCAGATCTGCTCCGAAGAGATGGTGAGCCTCATCGACATAGACCCCAAGCTGTGGAAGACGACAGAGTTTTTTGAACCTCTGATTGTCCTTCAGTGTGCCATCATCCCATACATCGTCACTCTGCACATCATCGCCTGTGCCATAGACAGTGGAAAGCAGAGGAGAGCTGTTAAAAAGCTTCTGAGCAGGGGACACTTCTTTGCGGCTCTTTTTCACGATAATTTTCTGCGTATTGGAGATAATGATATTAAAATCGGAGTCATCAATCGTATGAAGGATAGTTCCTGATTCCTCCAGAAAGTGGAACTTGATGTTCGAATCGAGTACGTGTGCGTACTCCGGAGGAACCACCTTTGTTTTGTCGAAGGACATGATTTCGCGGAGAGACTGGAGAACTGTTTTGTCGGGAGCGAAGACGAGGGCGTTGTGGCAGAACCGCACATCTTTCGGATACTTCTTTGCGAGCAGAAACTCATAGAAGATACAGGTGGCCATGAGGATGGTTTTTCCTAGCCCCATTGTGAGAGCATAGATGTAATTCGAGTACTCTTCTCGGTATTTCTTCATCTGCTTGAAGAGCACATCTGTCTGTTCCTCAGTGACCTTGGCGAAGATTTCGACCTGACCGCCTTTGTCGATGGAGTAGTAGGAAGCGTCGGAGAAGTGATTTCTTCTATGACGCCAGTCATCAAACATCTCGTAGACCTGTTTATTATCCATGAACTCCTTCACGAAAACATATATCTCCAGAGCCTCAAACTGTGGCTTGCGCAAAAAGGCGTGGGGATTCTCCTCGCTGTCGTTGTATGCGAGGAATTTTCTCGTAAGGTCATTATAACGGGAGCGAATCTTCCTGCGGTTGGAGTTGTAGTAGTCCAGCAGTTCTTGGTGGAAAGAAAAAGTTGAGTCAAATCCTATGGGCATTTAAGACACCTCCAGTTCCAACGACTCAGAGAGGAGATCGGTGATCTTGACCTTGATTGTGCCGGCGTCACTCGGGATGTCGTAGATCCCGCTGACCCACTCGTCTTTACTCGGGATATCCGTCACGGACGGCTGCATGACGACACCGTCGTAGTTCCAATCGACCATGACCGAATCAACGAGCTGGCGCCAGTCCTCGATGTACTCCTTCTGGAGCGAGAGCTTCTGCATCAGGTTCATGGGGTAGAATGCACGGATGACGAGTTTCTCTCCCTCACGCACAACCTCCGCCTCAGAGTCTCTCTTTAGTTGGATACTGGCCTTGTCACGAAGGATATCCATGATCTCGACATCTACCTTGTACTCGATGAGTTCCTGTTCCAGTGCAGCCTTGAGATCGGGCTCATGCCCCATACAGACAAGGGTGATGCGTTCTACCGGCTGGCTTGCATTCTCCCCCTTACGCTTCTCGTAGGTTTTATAAGGGAGGTTGGCGAGAAGTTCCTTCAAATCTGCCTTGGTGGCGATGCGATTAATCGGCATGATCTTAACCATCCTGCCATCCAGCTCCCCGTCCCACAGGTTGCTCTGAGGGAACGGCTGGATTTCCAGAGCAGCAATCAGAAGATCGCGCGCCTCTATGGGATTACGGAAGAAATCATAATTGTTTACGTTATAGACATCGAAGCCGGTGTACTTGATATCTTCTCGGGACAGAACTTTAATTTCTTCAGCAGACTCCTGCCCATCATGCGGCGTTTCTTTCGATGAGGAAAGATACGGTGCAAAGGGAGATGCTGCTATCGAAAGGGCGGGCTCTTGGAAATCGTAGCCCCGAGATTTCTGTGAGGACTTCAGGTCTGCCGCAATGGAGATCAATCTTTTGGTCGTCGTCTGGACAGCACCGAGGTTGATGTCTGCACCTATGAAGCGCCGGCCAAGCTTCATAGCGACGGCCTGTGTCGTTCCGCTTCCCATAAAACAGTCAAAGACAAGATCACCAGGGTTAGAGGAGGCAGTTACTATCCTTTCTATCAGAGCCTCTGGCTTCTGTGTAGGATAGCCAATAGATGTTCTTTCTTTAGCAACAGGATTTATCATAGAAATTTCCCACACATCCGGCATCGGGACACCTTTTGTTGGCTCATCTGTCTGGATGGAGCGACGAACACCATCTTCGCCAATTATACTTTTCCATGATTTTCCTTGGGCACTTGATTTTTCACTTTTAGGAATGTAAAGTTGGTTATATGTGTGTGGCGCTTCACCTTTTGCATAAAAAAGGAGTGTATCATGGTTGGTTGCGAATGAAGTACTTGTAATATTCCATCTGCGATAATACCAGATGATCTCATTTTTAAAGTTGTTTGATCCAAAAACTGCATCCATAATGGTTCTTAGGTAATGGGATTTGTGCCAATCGCAATGTAAATATATGCTTCCATGCTTAGAAAGTAGTTCTCTCATAACTGTCAAACGTTCATACATAAATTGAAGGTATTCATCGTTCGTCCAAATATCAGTGTATTGTTTCTCTTCAAAGGATGAACTATCCGATGCGGCTTTACCAAGACCTCTGACCGCAATTTTTTTCTTGTAGTCCGCCTTACTGTCGAACGGAGGATCGATGTAGATAAGATCAATTTGGCCACGGTATTCTTTCATCATATGGCTCATGACTTGGAGGTTGTCTCCCCAGAAAATCTTATTCATCCAACTATCTTGCGCATGACCATACGATTCTCGGAGCTGCGCCGGATAGTATTGTGTGGAGCGATAGGGGCGCTTTCCTGTCCAGCGAAGTTCAGGGAAGCCTTTGATCGTGGGGCGGGGTTCAAACTCAAAAGAAATCTGTTCATCCATGTTAAAATCTCCAATCAGCGATTTTTCTTGCAGTAAAATCGGAAATCACACTCCCTACAAATCTTTGCGTCATCAGCACGGTGAGTGAAATCCTTTTTCATGATCTTCTGCACTGTATCATCAAAAGCTGCTATTGTCCCATCTATAGCAGACTTTGTATACGGGTAGGTGATCGTTGGTATGCCCTCATCCTCGCCGGTATAATAGAGGTGCATTTTGCTGACTTTTTGTCCGGTGCGTTCCTCCACCAGATAGGCATAGATGTGGAGTTGGCGTCGATAGCGTTCGAGCCGAGCCTTCGTTTTTTCTAGATTGGGCTTGCGTTCCGATTTGAAGTCAACGATTTCGACGGTATCCCCCTCGCCACGAATGAGGTCAATTTTGCCTTCGATGATATAGTTTGGCTTTACCAGGGATACATCAACCTCTGTTTCTTGGATGCTCGACCAGTTGTCGCTTTGCCTTGCCGCATAGCGAAGCACCTGCCGCAACGCCGCCTCTCGTTGAGGAGCCGCAAGGTATGCGTGTTCCATCTTTGTCAGTGATCCGTAGTTCGTGTCAAACCATCGGGTGATGTTTTTTTCTGTGATTGTCTGCTCTTCGTGTCTTAGAGCTGCTCGATGTATGTCCTCGATCGTCTCGTGTACGAGTGTGCCGAAGAGCATCGCGTTCGTTCGCACAGGCATGAAGTCCAGCTCCTTATAGAATTTATACTGCAAGGCACAGGTTTCGTAGACTGTGATGTGTGATGTGAACGAGTATGTGCTCTTTATGTTCACGTTTTTTATCGTTTGAAGCTCAAAGTCACCTATATCAAATGCGGTGCTTTCTACGGATGGAAGTTTCGCATAAGGATCTTTGAAGTATTTGCTTGGGGAGCGCGTGGTTTCGTTGCACGTCAGAACAAGTAAATCTTGTGCGCGAGAGAATGCCGTGTAGTAGAGGCGCCAGAAGTCAAAGAGCTTTATCGTCTCATACGGTTCGAATGTGGGGCGCTTGAAGTATTTCTTCTCAACCTCTACCATCAGTGTATCTAGGTTCTTTCTCGGCACACTTGACAAGGAATCCACAATGACGACGGGGAACTCCATGCCCTTGGACTGGTGAATCGTGAGGAACGAGACACAGCCACTCGGCGCATACTCTGAGTCATCTTCGTACTCTGTAATGCCTCCGTCATAAAGTAGACGGAGGTAGAGGTTGAATAGTTTTTCCGTATTCTGGTCAACACGGCGCTTTCCCTGATATTTTTTTGCATCCAAAACATCTATTCGATGAAGATATTCAAATTTCCCGATGATTTGTGTGAGCTTTGCGATGTTTCGTGCAGGTCTGATATCGACTACCCCGGCATCTAGGTTGGTATCGAGAATCTGAACGAAAGGATCAAACTCAAATAATTGATAGATCAGGTCGCAGTAGGCGTAATCCGTGGTGCCTGTCAAAGTGGTATGAGTCTCCCCGCGACGGCGGATCCACTTCAGAAGATTTGAATGCACAGGCTTCATCAAATAGTCATTTGCCAGCTGGATGCACTGCCGGTAGTAGAGTGTATGTTCTGATTGGAGAAAGCGATAATCATCATTTTCCAGACCTTGTACATAGAGAGGGAACATAAGCATGAGGCAGCCGATGGCAAGTTTGATCTCGGGGCGTTGGAAAAACATATCCGAGCGCGGCGAGTATACATTTATGTTGTTTTCTTCCAGATATTTAGCGAGATCGGTTGCTTGTTTGGACTTTACCGAGTGGAAGAGAAACGCAATCTGATTATAATCATTGAGCTTGCCGGAAGATTTTAGCATTTTGATGAAATGCAAAACCTTCTCATGCCAGTCATCAATATCATCTGTACTTGAGAGCCGTACCACTGCCGGCGAGGGGGATGAGGGCCTTTTGTGAGGTATGATTCTTTTTTCGTACCTGAAGTCATTCCAGTGAAATTTGAATTTTGCACCACTTGTTGTTGCCATCCAGTCGTTGTAAAAATCAACGATATCGCTGTTGGAGCGGTAATTGATGACAAGCGGTATGATTTGGCATTCACCGACGGGGAATTTTCCGGGGAATTCCAGGATGTTTCGTATGGTTGCCCCGCGGAAGCGGTACAAGCCCTGATCATCGTCCCCCACCACACAAATGTTCTTGTGATTTCCTGCGAGGAGAAATATGAGTTGTTCTTGGATATAGTTTGTGTCTTGGTATTCGTCGACCATAATGTGTGTAATCTTGGCGTGGAACTCTTCCAATACGTCCGTATGGTGTCGAAGGAGATGATAGGTTTCCCGTTGAATCGATGAGAAGTCAACGAGGTTATCTTCCGTGAGGATATCATGGTATTCTTTCATCATGCGGCCTAGCACTGCAATCGTCGGGGCAGGATCGGAGAGCAAGGTCTCTGGAAGCACCAGTTCCTCGGAGAGATTATTGACATAGTTACAGATTCGCCCTGCTTGTCTCCATGTACCTCCGGTCATCGGAACAAGATTGATTTCCGGGATGCTTCTGAAACGATCGATGTTCTGAAATACCATATATTGCTGATCGAAGGCATCTAGGAGACGGTAGTTTTTACGTATTCGTGTAAACTCCAAATGCTCCTTTAGAATACGAAGACAAAGTGAATGAAACGTGCCGACATACATTTCGTTGAGGTTTACTGTGATGTTTCGATTTGAGAGTTCGTTCGTGATGCGAGTGATCAGTTCTTTCGCAGCCTTTTCTGTGAAGGTGGCGATGAGGATGTTTTCCGGCTTTATGTTACATTCCTCTATGAGATAGATTGTACGCTGGACGAGGGTATAGGTCTTGCCTGTCCCAGGCCCCGCTGTGATAAGGACGGGACCTGTTGTGGAGGTGATCGCCTTTCGTTGGCTATCGTTTGCATTTCCAAAATCAAACATGGTTCGTATGTCCCTTCTGTTATGATGTTTTTCTCAAATATTTCAGAGCTACTATCTCAGGTCTCAGTGATCATTTTTTTAAAAATACTTTTCGAATCCTTATGGTTCAAATTACTTCTTCATGAAGATAAAAATTCCTTCCTAGATCGAGGAGCTATCCCTCATAAAAAAGCAGACAACTCAATGATGTAGTGACCCCAAAAAGTTAGACCTGAAAGCGTGGGAAAGCGATTTCCTGCGCTTTTTTCTATGCGGCGAGATGTTTGCGACGGAACTGAACAGGACTGAGCCAGCCGAGAGACTCCTTGATGCGGCATTCATTGTAGTAGATGATAACATTCTACCGCAGAACACTTAAATTTGAAAGTGTATGTTTGCTGTGCACGGGAGCGTCGGAGTCCATCGTCACCGAATGCCTGATAAGCCTTTACCCATTCCTCAATGGATTTGCGCGAAACATGATAGAGCTTCGATAGTGTTTTATAGCTTCCGCGTCCTGCATGATATTCCTGCACAACCTTCAGCTTACACTCTGTACTGTATTTTGCCATTACAATACCCCCAAAAGTTAGATTCTCTAAGTCTAACTTTTGGGGGTCAGGTCATGACGAGATCTGCCTACTTTTTTATGAGGAACTTTGCGTTGGAATTGGAATCTCAATCGCAGGAGTAATCTGGGTAATGATAGGTGTATATAAATCTACATCTGTGCTCGGTGTGGATAGGGAGACGACAAGCGAATATCGAACGCTCTTGTCATAACGTTTCAGATAGTCGCGCCTCTCCACCATCCGACAACGGGGTACACTGCGATGAGGTTACAGTCGGATAACTCTACGGCACTCAGTTCGCAAAAGTCAGAGTGGATGGAGCCGACATCACGATTGCTTGCGCCTAAGTACCAGCGGTCACTGCCGCTTGATCCATCGCCTTTGTCTTTTTTATCTTCGCCGCGCATCTTCATGTTGATGCGCTTTTTGAAGTCCTCTTCGGTTTCGTTGGAGTTGATGACATCGAAACGAAGTCCACAGGACGGATAGCGATATTTGTCCTTCCAACCGACCTCGCCCCGCCCCGGTTCGATAAAGTAGGACAGGGTCAATTTCAATGTAACAGGAGTCTCGCCTAGCTCTCCCAGAACTTCTTTTGGCCAAGGAAGGGTATGCAGGTGCATCTCGTGCATACTTTTCTTGTCAAAGGGCTGCAGTTCTCCCTGGATCACCATGTTGACACTGTTGTTCATGCACTGGATTGCCTTAGCGAGGTTTGGGATGCCATAGCCGCACGTGTGCAGGAGATCACGTCTGCCTTTACTTTTGGTATCCTCGGTGCAAAATTGCGCTTTCATTTCCTGTGTCCAGGAAGCAGAGTGGATCATCAGGGCACGAGCAGTTTCCGGCCATATATCGGGATATTCACTGAGCAGCTGTGCACAGAAATACGCAGCTTGTGCTGTGGCTGCACTCGTTGCCCAGATGGTTGAAAATAGTTTTCTGAGCGGCTGATAATTCGTTGTCAGCAATGAAAGGTCGGAGCAGGCATCATAGTCGGTGCCGTTGGATGCAACATTGCCGCCAGTGAATAGAACTTCCGGCTTTATCGGCCATTTTTTGTCCCAAGTAGAAGACGTTGAGCTGTAGGGGGATAGTGCTCCAGCTTTGGCAAGAGGTGTGAACCCGTGAAAAACAGGATCGCTGATCGTGCTGTCATCGGAGTAAGCACCGACGGTGATGGCATTCCATGATTGCCCCGGACTTTCGACGCTGTGCAGTCTGTTTGTCTCCGGGTATGGGCTTGAGTCGAACTCATTTGGATGCACATTTCCGGCACTGATTACAAATAGGCGTTTTTCATCATTTTCCTCTGCACCGGATGTGATGTTGTCGATTGCGGCAGACCAAGAGGTCGGGCTGCCGTCTCTGGTGTTATAGGCGGGAGCGGTCACTGCCATACATAGGACACGCTTTGCCATTGGATTCGCGATTTCGGCAAGCGCGACGGCCTGCGCTGTTATGGCTCCGTATAGTTCAGGTGGATTTTCTCCTGTCGGCGGTAATATTTTTACGGATTCAATTTCGTGCGCTATCTTCAGCGGAGATTTTGAGAGCAGTGCTTGTTTCAAATCATAGTAGAGTGAAACGCCGGCCATTTCAGTGCCGTGTCCGTGATGGTCGGTTGTTCGCCAAGAGGCATCGACCGATTGAATATGGTCGTTATCTGCAGCAGAGGTTAATAATGGATGCGCAGAATTCAGACCTGTATCCAATAGACATACGGCAACGTTTTCACGTTCAAATGTTGTGCGGGATAATAGCTCGTCTGCCCAGTCTTTTTGATCGGGATTTGACAGCTCTGTAAAGAAGGCTGTGGGCTCGGGTGCACGGTGCATCTCGGCGATGAAAGAACAGCTTTCGACGAGTGATCTTAGACCGTTGGCATTTGCATATATGAGCTTTACGAGGCGTTCTGGGAATACGATGCGATTTTCGTTGATTAGGATGTTGAGATCCTGACATATCGAGGTGATCGTTTTTTCAGCATTATCCCAAGTTTCTGCGGATTTGTCATATTCGCCAAATCGCAGCCAAAGTTCACACCATACGGGCTCTTCATCTGGGAACATCGTGTGAGCATCGAACCAAAATGATTTGAACAGGGCTAATCGAATGTCCTCGATGCTGCTGACTAATTCATTATATCTGGGATGGTTTTTCGGTGTTTTTTCGTTGGCATAGCTTTCAATTTTTTTGATGAGATAGGACTCTTTTCCATTGGGGATGTATACGAGTGCGGTTTCTGTTTGTGTCTGAGGATCTTTTTTTATATTTACGAGGCGGATTCCCTGTCTGGGACTTTCCAATCCCTGTGTTTCTAAATCATGTCCGGCAGCGCCGGATACCTCGAGGTAAATGCCGTCCTTATATCGAATCGCTGCGACTTGACTCTGTGTAAGATTATGAGCAACATAGGCTTCGGATAGTTTTCGCTGAATATAGGCGGCGTGAGCCGCCGGATCCCGTTGCGGATAATTCTTTTTCACAGGATGCGATTTAGAGGAATATGGGTATGGCGCAGCCGTATGGGATAGAAAAATATTCTTTTTGTCGACTGCCATTTGTCTTACGCCTCCTTATAGGAATAGATGTTTTTCCTTTCCTGCAATAGATATGCAATCTGTTTTGCGCTCAAGGGCTGATCTGATAGGATGGAGGTCTTTATGGCGTCGTCACAGATTTTGACGATCTCGGCATGATTGAGACCGTCGGCGGCCTTTATCAGCGTCTTTGTTATTTTGAAATGTCTGTAATAGCTGATGAGCTTGGATTCCAGCAGACGGCGGATTTCGTTTTCGGATGGAAGTGTGTAGTGCAGTACATCGTCGAAGCGGCGGAACAGAGCCTGATCCAGTAGCTTCTGATTGTTCGTTGCTGCAATGATGATGCTGTCAGATGTGTCCTGATCGATGAATTGGAGGAAGGAATTTAGGATGCGGCGCATTTCTCCGACTTCATTGTCGAGACTGCGATCCGCTCCAATAGCATCAAACTCATCAAAAAAGTACACTCCGGTGAGTGTGTTGATGCTGTCGAATATTTGACGTAGTTTTGCGCTGGTCTCTCCCATAAACTTGGTGACAAGCTTATCCATCTGCACCGTATAGAGTGGAAGAGACAGCTCTGATGCAATGACCGAGGCGGTGAAGGTCTTTCCTGTCCCAGGCTGTCCCTCGATTAAGATTTTGCGTCGGTTCATCAAACCGTAGGAATGAAGTTTGCTCCGATTGCGATATTCGTTCAGAATGCGTTGAATCTTTTCGGACATTTCGTCCGGAACAATGAGCTCTGATAGATCATGTTTGGGTAGTGATAATAAAAGCATGGGATTTTGTGGTGTGAGCTGAACAATACTAGCCACTCGTTTTCCCAGTTTATCGATCTGTGTCTTAAGCTCGCGTGCAACGGCATCATGACCTAGTTTTGCTTCGTGGGCAGCGATCTGTAATACGATGGTCTTGAACCTTGCATCATCATGATCGACATATGCTCGTACAAGGCTTTTCATTTGATCCGCTGTTGCCATATCATCACCCCCCATGAAGTATAATTCATTGTATATGATACTATGGTTTTGAGATAAATACAATCGTTTGTTTGAAAATATAACAAAGGGGCTGTTGCACGAAACCAACGTGCAACAGCCTCAATTTTGTGCAAAAAACACAGAAGCCGGTGTTTTCAAACACCGGCTTCTGGCGTAAAATATGAGTATGCAACAAATTTTACATAAGGATTATACATCCTACGGAGGCACATTTCAACCCAGCCTCCCCCTCAACTTTGAATTTCAAATCAAGAAGGACGATCCCGTTCGTCTCCTGCTCCACTGCATCCATCAAATGGATCTTACGCCTCTTTACAAGAGCTTTCGGCGTGCCGAGCGGGATCTCGTATCACCGCATCAGCTGCTTGCCATCCTCATCTACACATACATGAATCAAATCTACAGTTCCCGCCGCATTGAGGAGGTATGCCTAAGGGACATTCACTTCATGTATCTGCTCGAAGGGCGACCCGCACCCGATCACACAACCATTGCCCGTTTTCGCAGGGAGCACTTTGCCCCCTACGCCAAGGAGATTCTGGCACAAATGGTACAGTTTCTTGCATCCGTTGGAGCCATCTCGTTTGAGAACCTCTTTGTCGACGGCACAAAGATCGAAGCAGTTGCGGGCAAGTACACCTTCGTTTGGAAAAAAGGCATTGCAAAGAACCGTACCAAACTCATGGAGAAACTCGACACCTTTCTTGCCGGCGTAGAAAAAGAGTTCGGTATCCACCTGCGCCGTGGCTCTGAGATTCGCCTGCACCATCTGAAACGCATCCAAAAAGAGCAAAACATCATCTTCGTTTACGGGAGCGGAAAACGAAAGACCGTGCTTCAGCGTACCATGGAGATACTGGACTCTTACATCAGCCGTCTGAAGGACTACACAAAGAAGCTGCACATCTGCGGGGACCGCAACAGCTTTTCCAAGACAGATTATGAGGCAACCTTCATGCGGATGAAAGAAGATGCAATGAAGAACGGGCAGTTAAAGCCGGCATATAATCTGCAATATGGCGTGGAGGCATCCTTTATCGTATGGGCAGGTGTTTACCCGAACCCGACAGATACACGGACACTCATCCCGTTTTTGGAGGATTTTCATGCACACATCGGAAAAAGGAGCCGGAAACTCGTGGCTGATGATCTGACCCCCAAAAGTTAGACTTATAGAATCTAACTTTTGGGGGTCAGATCATTTACCTTCGTGCAACAGCCCCTTTCTGTTTAAGGTTTACATCGAAATGTCGATATTAAAGGTGAGATCGTAAATAACATCCATTCTGGAATGTAAGGAGGTGTCAGCAATGGTAGAACGAGTTGAACGTGTCATGCGCATTAAGCGCGTCCGCTTCAATAACGATGAGCTCTTTGAGCGCAGAAAAGGGTTTGAAGAGCGAGAAAAGGATGAATCCTTTTCCTCTATCTTTGAAGATGAGGTAGAAAAGAAGAAAAAGAGACAGATGAAGCAGGAGGATTCCGAGACGGCATATCATCTGGAGATCGGGCGTGCAACGCAGTCCCTGTTTTATCAGGGAAAGGCTGACATTTCCGATGCAAAGAGAAAACTGCCTCATGCCGGATGATCTTCATGGCATGCGCCTCGCCTTGGAAGAGGCGAGGCGTGCCTATCAATGCGGAGAGGTCCCCATCGGTGCAGTCATCCTCGATGATGTAGGCAGTGTCATTTCGAGTGGATACAATCTACGTGAGACGGAGCACGATGCCACAGCACATGCAGAGCTGATTGCGATCCGCCGTGCCTGTAAGGCACTAGGGCGTTGGCGACTGACGGGGATGACGCTCTATGTCACCATTGAGCCGTGTCCCATGTGTGCCGGTGCAATCGTGATGAGCCGCATCAGCCGTGTCGTCTACGGGAGCACAGACAGCAAAGCAGGGGCGTGTGAATCCCTGTTCAATATCACAGGATGTCCGGGACTGAACCATCAACCGGATGTGTGTGCCGGGGTATTGGCCGAGGAGTGTGCCGCTCTGCTCAAGAACTTCTTTCGAGAGCGGCGGAAAAGGGGTTGATTGCGTGCTTGGCAGACAAGCTGACGTAAGTTGTAAATAAATTGACGCAAAAAGTTCCATTTTGCAAACGGTTCAGTTAAACTTTTAGTCACAACACAAAAAGAAACTGAAAGTGAGACTGCAAAATGGAACAGAATCATTGTACTACAAGAACAGGGAAATGGAAACAGCTGACGGAGCTGGATCGGTACAAAATCGAAGCCTATTTCCAGGCCGGGTTGAAGCCGCAGGAAATCGCCGCGTACATTGGCTGCTCCAAGCGTACGATTGAGCGGGAGCGGCGTCTTGGAATGACAGCACAGCTCAAACCTGCGACGAAGAATATCAAGACCTGCGGAGACCTGCAGGTGCAGTGGGTGTATCTTGCCGATGCAGCACAAAGGCGACACGAGGAAAACGCTGCTCGTAAAGGGCGGGGGCTGAAAATCGATAAAGACCACGCGCTTGCTCGACACATTGAACATAAGATCAAAACAGAAAAATGGTCTCCTGCGGCAGTTATCGGTGAGCTCTGTCAACGCGGCTGGAGCTATGATGTCCGCATTTGTGTCAAGCCCCTGTATAACTATATCGATCAGCAGCTGTTTCTCGAACTCACAAACGACGACCTCCTCTACAAAAAGAATCGAGACAAACAGACAGAAAACAGCAGGCGCGGCGTTGCGTGGAATAACCGGGACGGGAAAAGCATCGACGAGCGCCCTGAGCCGGTGAATCGGAGAGAGGAGTTCGGACATTGGGAGATTGACTTGGTCGTCGGTCGCAAAGGGACAAAGCCGGTAATTTTAACATTGGTCGAACGACAGACGAGGAAATCACTCTATGTTCTGATAAAGAACAAGAGCCAAAAAGAAGTACTGCAAGCACTTCGTCGGTTGCAGCGGCGCGTCAAAGGAGACTTTACGCACGTATTCAAGAGTATCACGGCGAACAAGGGGTCAGAGTTTTTGGATGGCGAAGGAATGAAGCGTGCCGCCAAATGCGGCGAGGTATATTACGCGCATCCGTACAGCAGCTGGGAGCGTGGAAGCAACGAAAACGGAAATCGGATGCTGCGCAGGTTTCTTCCCAAGGGAACGGACTTCAGCAAATTGAAGCCGAAGGAACTGCAGCGGATCGAAGATTGGGTTAACAACTATCCGCCCAAAATTTTCGGATATAAGTCAGCAAATGATATGTATGCTGCGATGATATAACTCGCTAAAAGTTTAACGAGACCTTGCGACAATTAAACTTGCAATTTGCCTTGGCAGACAAGCTGAAAAAATAATGCTTGCATTTTCCGATGAAACTTGCTAGAATACATATCGTTGTCGGGATGTGGCGCAGTTTGGTAGCGCGCATCGTTCGGGACGATGAGGCCGCAGGTTCGAACCCTGTCATCCCGACCATTTTTTGTTTAGTGAAGACCAGCCGGTGGGCGGGTCTTTTTCTGTTTATGGGGCGGAGGGCTTTCACGTGACCTACGAAGAGATGAAATGTGCCGAGGAATTGATTGACTTTATTGATACGGCGACTTCGCCATATCATGTGGCAGGCAGGACGTGCAATGCACTGCTCGGGGCACATCTGTCTCCTGAGGAAGGAATTTCTGCGGGGCACAGCTATTATTTTCCCCTGTTTGATACGGGCGGCGTTGTCGTTTCGATTGGCGAGAATGTGCACGGTCCGCTGCGCATTGTCTGTGCCCATACGGATTTTCCATGTCTGCGCGTCAAGCCGCATGCGGTGATGCATGAGCACGGCTATGGCAAGCTCAATGTGGAGGTATACGGCGGGATGATCCGCAGTACGTGGATGGATCGTCCCCTTTCCCTCGCAGGGGCTGTGGCTGTGCGTAGTGCAGATCCTCTTGCTCCGCAGATGCACTGTGTCGATTTTCGCCGCCCGCTGATGATCGTTCCGAATCTTGCGATACACATGAACCGTAAAGTGAATGAGGGAGTGGAGCTGAAGCCGCAGAAGGATCTCCTGCCGCTGCTCTTCCTTGACGGTCGTGAAGAAGGCGCTGACGAGGATAGACTGATCGCACTTCTCGCCGAGGAGCTGAATGCTCCCCCGGAGGAGATCCTGTCCTATGATCTGAATGCCTATCCCTGTGAGTGCGGCTGCCTGCTGGGAGCGGACAATGCGTTTCTGTCGGCGCCGCGCCTCGATAATCTGTCCTCGGTCAAGGCATGTCTCGATGCTGTGAATGACTGGAATGGCACAGAAGGGATCCGTGTCACAGCGCTCTTTGACAATGAGGAGGTCGGTAGCCGTACGAAGCAGGGCGCAGGCTCGGCTGTGTTGGGGATGATCTTGGAGCAGGTCTATACGGCCCTCGGATGCTCACGTGAGGAGTATCTTGAGACGATTCTGCAAGGATTCTGTCTCTCGGTGGATGTTGCTCATGCACTCCATCCCAATGTACCAGAGAAGGCAGATCCGACGAATCAGCCCGTGCTGAATGGAGGCGTCGTCCTGAAAGTGGCGGCGAATCAATCCTATGCAGGGGATGCCTACGGGCGTGCTGTCATAAGGACACTGTGCGAGGACGAGGAGACCCCCTATCAGGTGTTTACGAATCATTCGGATGCGCCGGGCGGGGCGACACTTGGCTCGATTCTATCGGCACAGCTGCCAATGCGGACGGTGGATATCGGCGTCCCTGTTCTTGGGATGCACTCTGCACGCGAGACCATGGGGGCAGAGGATCAGACAGCACTTACGCGGCTTCTTTCGTCTTTTTTCTCCGCATAGGAAAGACATCCGCGGCAAGGCGTGTTATAATAGAGCACATTATGTAGAGAAAATACGGAGAATACAACGGGGTGATATGTTGCGAGCAGTGGTCACGCGTGTCAAGGAGGCATCCGTCCATATTGATGGGGTCCTGCATGGACAGATCGGGACGGGCTATCTCATTCTGCTTGGTATTGCACCGGAGGATACGGACGCCGATGCAGCGCATCTGGCGGAAAAGATCGTTCATCTGCGCGTGTTCTCTGATGATGCGGGGAAGATGAACCGTGCGCTCTCTGAGGTGAACGGTGCAGTATTGGTGATCTCGCAGTTTACGCTCTTTGCGGATCTCAAAAAGCGCCGTCCGGGATTTTCCAAGGCGGCAAAGCCGGATGTGGCAATTCCTATGTATGAGGCGTTTATGACGCATCTAAGGGAACACGGCGTTTCTGTCGCACATGGAGAATTCGGTGCGGATATGCGGGTGGCATCGGTCAACGACGGTCCCGTGACGCTCCTCTTTGATACGGATGAGGTATAGAATGAATACGAATTTGCTTCGTAAATATGCCGCTCTTGTGGTACGTGTCGGCGTGAATCTTCAGGAAGACCAACCGCTCGTTATTCATGCGCCGATCACTTGTGCAGATTTTGTCCATGCGCTCGCGGCGGAGGGCTACAATGCGGGTGCGCATGATGTTGCCGTGAACTGGAGTGATGAGGAGTTCTCACACATCCGCTTTCGCCAGGCGCCTGCGGCACGGTTCCGTGAGTTTCCCGCATGGCGGAAGGCCTTCTATGATGAAAGTGCGGCGCAGGGAGCTGCGTTTATCTCCATCGCGGCGGAAAATCCGGATCTCTTCTCCGATGTCGACCCGAAGCGTCTGACGGAGGCGGGGCAGACAGCAGGCAAGGCTCTGCAGGACTATCGTGCGCGGCTGATGAGCAATCAGAATACGTGGTGTGTTGTCTCTGCTCCTACGCCTGCGTGGGCGTGCAAGGTATTCCCACATGAGACAGAAGAGACGGCGGTCGCGCGTCTCTGGACGGAGATTCTGCGTGCCGTACGCGTGTCGGAGGAGTCTGACCCCGTTGCGGCGTGGAAGGAGCACGTGTCCGCTCTGCAGAAGACGGCAGATTTTCTGAATGCACATGATTTTTCGGAACTTCACTATCGGAACGGTCTGGGCACGAATCTCCATGTGGAGCTGCCCAAGGGGCATATCTGGATGGGCGGTGCGGAATGGGCGGCATCGGGGACGATGTTTGTCGCGAATATTCCCACGGAGGAAGTCTACACACTGCCGAAGCGAGACGGTGTGAACGGTGTTGTTGTTGCGTCGAAGCCCCTGCACTATAACGGAAATCTGATCTCTGGTTTTTCGCTGACATTCCGTGCGGGGAAGGTAACGGACTACCATGCGGAGAGCGGGGAGGAGCATCTGCGCGAGCTCTTGCAGACAGATGAGGGGGCACCCTTCCTTGGCGAGGTGGCTCTCGTGCCGCACGCGTCGCCCATCTCTGCGAGCGGTATCCTCTTTTACAATACGCTCTTTGATGAGAATGCGTCCTGTCATTTGGCCTTGGGTAAGGCGTATCCGACGTGCATCAGGGGAGGCGATGGCATGACGGAGGAGGAGCTTCTCCGTCATGGAGTCAATCATTCCCTTGTTCACGAGGACTTTATGATCGGAACGGCAGATCTATCCGTCATCGGCAGGACGCGGGCGGGAGAGGAGATCACGATCATGGAGCATGGCAGCTTTTCCTTTTGAGAACGTCCCTATCTGATTGCTTCCGATGGTTGAGGTGAAGAATATGCGGAACAATACGCAGAGCATCCTCTTTTTTCTTTCCTGTATGCTGGCATTCTGTGTTCTCTTTGCAAGAGGAGAAGCGGCGGGGCAGATACAGGACACGGACTTTTCCTATCGTGGCATTTCCCTCGGGGATGCAGAGCAGTCACTCAAACAGGCCTGGGGTGAGGAGGATACAGAGGGGACGCAGATGGTTCATGGGATTCATCTGCGTACGTTCACATACGGGGATGTTGTCGTCTCGACCACTGTCGCAGGAAAGAAGGTGGTGGACATCAGCCTCATGGGAGAAGCGTACCGTCTGCGGCAAGATGTGCGCTATGGTGCGACGAGCAGCTACATCTTTCGTGTGTTTGGAAAAGCACAGCGGCAGTTCAGGGATGATCATACCTGCTATGTTTATGACGATCCGATGAATGTGCACCGCCATCTCGTGTTGAATCTGGATGCCGAGCACGGAGCACTGCTTTCCGCGCGGATGACCATGCTGCCGCTGACCGAGGAGGAGACAGAGGAACTCTCACGCGCTCCATACAGTCCGTTTGGTGTGCAGGATCTTGCGCGTGATTTCATCGAACAGAAGGAGATTGACGTGACTGCGCTGCCGTCTGCTGCTCCTGTTCGTCTGGGAGGATACGGAACATGACGCATCATCTGCACATGCGTATGCTGGGGCATCGCGTCATGCGCTATGCCGGTATCACGTTGGGATGTCTCATCGCGAGCAGCGCGATCAATCTATTTCTCGTTCCGGCGCATTTGCTCACGGGCGGTGCAACCGGAATTGCGATGATTGTCTACTATCTGTTCGGACTGCCGATCGGTCTGCAGACGTTCGTCTATAACATTCCGCTGCTCTTCATGGCGTGGAAGCTGATGGGACGTGCGTATACAGTCGATATTATCATCGGTACAGCGATTTTTTCTTTTCTGCTCGATCTCACACGTCCACTTAATGCCTATGCACCGGTGAACGATATGATGCTGACAACAGTGTACGGCGGTGTATTCGCAGGACTCGGCTACGGCTTGGTGTTCCGCATGAACGGCAGTACGGGCGGATTCGACATCCTTGCAGCGATCGTGCGAAAGTACTATGATCTGCACATGGGAGGCGTGCTTTTCTCGCTCAACTGTCTCATCATGCTGATGGCCGCATTCCTCTTTGGCATGGCACCGGCGATGTTTACGCTGATCTATATGTTCATCAATGCGACGATGGTGGATAAGATCGTCGCTGGCTTCAATCAGCGCAAGGCCGTGCTGATTGTCTCCGATCGCCATCGGGAAATCGCGGAGAGTATCATCGACAACATGCACCGCGGTGTCACATTCCTGCATGGACAGGGAGCATATACGCGCCGTGAGCGCAACGTTGTCTTCGTTTGCGTCGGGACAACGCAGGTCGGAAAACTGAAATTTATCGTCCATAATGTCGATCCTCATGCCTTCGTCATCATTATGTCGGCAAATGAGGTTATGGGGCGTGGATTCGGGCGAATCAATCAAAACGATGCCGCAGCATCCGATGAAAATGCGGAAGATGAAAATGAAAGGAGATGAGTGTTCATGGAAGCGACCTATTTGCTGAACAGCGGCTTTCTTATCCGTGTGGGAGAGATTCTGCTCGTGTTCGATGCGTTTGATGATCCTGCCGGCGTACTACCCAAGGAGATTGGGGCACATGGGGATGCACCATTGTATTTTTTCGCGTCACATGCACATTTTGACCACTTTAATCCGATGATTGCCGATTTTTCGGCACACACCAAACGCTATATCCTCAGTGAGGACATTCGTGAGAATGCAGGAGCAGCACGGATTCCGCAGGATAAGACCACGTGGATCGGTTGCTATGATGCGTGGAAGGATGAGTGTATATCCGTGACCTCGTTCTCCTCTACGGATGAGGGAACATCGTTCCTCGTCGAGGCGGACGGAAAGCGTATCTTCCATGCAGGTGATTTCAACTGGTGGGATTGGACAGGGGACACCGAGGTGAACCGTAAGTTTGCCGAGAACGGCTTTCGGAAACAGATGAAACGGCTGGCAGGGCTTTCGTGTGACGTCGCGTTTTTCCCCGTGGACGGGCGTCTCGGGCCATCCATGGAACGCGGTGCGAAGGTGTTCTGCGCCGAGACGAACCCGCGCGCACTCGTTGCGATGCATTCCGTTGGCTATCCCGCATGGCAGCCCTCCGCAGATTTCTTTGCCAAGGGGCGTGAAATTCCTGTGTGGTCCCCCTGCACGGCGGGAGAGCGGCATAAATTTTCCAATTTTGGTTGAAATATAGGAGAGCATTCGGTAGAATGGGAAAGAAATTTTCTGTCCTTGCGCTCGTTGTTGCCGTTCTGGCTGCCGTGCTTTGCATCGCGCACAGCGGGAACGCAGGGATGTCACTCAACAAGCTGTTACAGAATCAAAAAGGAGAACAACACACCGTGGCAAATCGCATCGCAATTTTTACAACGAATAAGGGAACATTTGAGGTCGAGCTGTTTGAGGACAAGGCACCGATCACGACGAAGAATTTCATCGACCTCGTGGAGAAGGGCTTCTATGACGGGCTGATTTTCCATCGCGTCATCGACGGATTCATGATTCAGGGCGGAGATCCGAACGGGAATGGCACGGGTGGTCCGGGCTACAGTATTCCCGATGAGTTCGACCCGTCACTCCGTCACGATGATGAGGGTATCCTCTCCATGGCAAATGCGGGCCCCAATACGGGCGGAAGTCAGTTCTTCATCACGCTCGCTGCGACGCCGTGGCTGGACGATCATCATTCCGTTTTCGGAAAGGTGATCGAGGGGATGGATGTCGTACGTGACATTGGACACACACAGACCGGTTATGCAGACCGACCCGTGCATGATGTTGTGATCGAGAAGATCACGATCAAGTCCGCGGACGAATGAACTACACCTACCTCCTGCGGTGCGCGGACAGGAGCCTTTACGCGGGCTGGACGAACGACCTTGAGCGACGTCTTCGTGCGCATAACGACGGCAGCGGGGCAAAGTACACGCGTGCGCACCGCCCCGTTTTCCTCGCCTATGTCGAGTCCTTTGCGACGAAGGAGGAGGCGCAGCGGAGGGAATGTCAGATCAAAAAACTCCGGCATGCACAAAGAGAAGCATTAGTCCTGTCAGGCGGTGAGGAGCTCACCGCTCTGCTGGATGAAATCAATAAAAAAGTACACATAGAGTGAAGGAGATCATTTCATGGCAGAGAAAAAGGTCATGCTGACCGAAGATGGGTACAACAAGCTCGTTGAGAAACTCAACTATCTCAAAAGCGTTCGACGCATCGAGATCGCAGAGCGTTTAAAGGCCGCCATTGCTCTCGGTGACCTCTCCGAGAACTCTGAGTACGATGACGCGAAGAATGAGCAGGCATTTCTCGAGGGCGAGATTCAGGAGCTCGAGAACAAGATTCGCAACTCCGACATCATCAAGGCGGGCGACGGCAAGACTGTGACGATGGGCAGCCGTGTGACGGTTAAGGATTTGGAGTTTGACGAGGAGGAGACGTTCCTCATCGTCGGCTCGACAGAGGCGGATCCCGATGAGGGAAAGATCTCGAATGAGTCCCCGCTCGGTGAGGCGCTCCTCGGACAGAAAATCGGGCGCACCATCAATGTGAATGCCCCCGCGGGTGTCATCCAGTACAAGATTATCGATATCAAGAAGTGAAAGGAACATTGATGGCTGAAGAACATGCATCCGTTGCTCAGGAACAGGATCTGAATGAAATGATGCGCGTCCGTCGGGAAAAGATGGATGCGTTCCGCGCCATGGGGATTGCCCCGTTTGGACATCGCTATGAGGTCACGGACTATGCGGCGGATCTGAAAAAGGAATACGATCATCTCGCCGAGGATGAAGAAGGGAAGGAAGTTCGCATCGCGGGACGCCTGATGGCGATTCGCGGGCATGGCAAGGCGTCCTTCTCCACGTTGAATGACCGCACGGGGAACATTCAGGTGTACTTTAAGCTTGACGTGCTCGGCGAACAGAAGTACAAGGAAGAGTTCAAGCGGCTCGATATTGGCGATATCATCGGCATTCGCGGTGTCGTCTTTAAGACGCGGCGCGGCGAGGTGACTGTGCGTGTCGAGGACTTTGACCTCCTCGCCAAGGCGCTTCGTCCTCTGCCTGAGAAGTTCCACGGACTGAAGGACGTGGATACACGCTATCGTCAGCGCTATCTTGATCTCATGGTCAATCAGGAGGTGCGTGAGACATTCCGCAAGCGCACAGCAATCCTCCAATCGATTCGCCGCTATCTCGATGCGCGCGACTTCCTAGAGGTTGAGACGCCCGTGCTTTCCACACTCGCGGGCGGGGCAGCGGCGCGTCCCTTTGTCACACATCACAACGCGCTCGACATCGACCTCTATCTGCGTATTGCGACCGAGCTCAGTCTAAAGCGTCTGATCGTCGGCGGACTGGATCGCGTCTACGAGATGGGGCGCGTCTTCCGCAACGAGGGGATGGACGTACGGCATAACCCTGAGTTTACCTCCATTGAGATCTATCAGGCATTTGCTGACCATCGCGATCTCATGGCGATCACAGAGGGCATTGTCCGTCAGGCGGCAGAGGATGTACTGGGGATGACGAAGATCACGTATCAGGGGGTTGAGATCGACCTCGGACAGGTGCGTACCATCAGTATGAATGATGCTGTCCGTGAGGCGACGGGGAAGGACTTCCTCTCCTGCCGTACAGTGGACGAGGCACGCGCCATGGCGCGCGAGATTCACGTCCCGTTCGAGGAGCGTCATGGCATCGGTGGAATTCTCAATGCGGCATTTGAGGAGAAGGTCGAGGAGTCTCTGATGCAGCCGACCTTCATCACGGGACATCCGACGGAGATCTCGCCGCTCGCCAAGCGGAATGCGGACGACCCGCGCATCACAGATCGCTTTGAGTTCTTCATCTATGGGCGTGAGCTCGCCAATGGCTTTACGGAGCTGAACGATCCCATCGATCAGGAACAGCGCTTCCTGGATCAGCTCGCACAGCGCGAGGCAGGGGATGCCGAGGCACATGTCATGGATCATGACTATGTGACGGCACTTGAGTACGGACTTCCGCCGACAGGCGGACTTGGCATCGGCATTGACCGCCTCGTCATGCTCCTGACGGACAGCCCGTCCATCCGCGATGTGCTGCTGTTCCCGACGATGAAACCGCTTGCTGAATAACGGGAAAAACTCCTTGACAAAGGAGCGCCTTATCGCATATACTTGTCAAAGTTTTTGGGTAGGTGGCCGAGTGGTTAAAGGCAACAGACTGTAAATCTGTCATCTTCGGATTACGATGGTTCGAATCCATCCCTGCCCACCATCGGCGGCATAGCTCAGTTGGCTAGAGCATGCGGTTCATACCCGCAGTGTCCGGAGTTCAAATCTCTGTGCCGCCACCAAATGAACATATATCCTCTCGTCTGATGATTTTCGGACGAGGGGATTTTTTAATGCCATGTCTATAGATAAAAGGGCATAAATTTTAATTAGAATAAATAGTTAAAGGAATTAATAAAGATGAAGGAGGCTTTTATTGATAGAGTCCTCGATTATTTTGTGGATTTGATACCAGAGGATTGAGTCTCATAATGAGGAATAATTTGGCTTATGAATCCTATGGGAGGTGATGACGATGGAGTATAAATATAATCCGGCAGACTATGTACTATGTGAATATATGACGGCGTTCTGCCGGGTGTATGAGGAGAAAAATCGTCTCTATATGGGCATCCATGTTATGATGACCGATCCGCCGTCTCGATTTATGACCAAATTCTTCCAAAAATGAAGAAAGCATCGCTCAGCGTTAGAATTTTTCATTTATTTTCTGTAACTGTGACATTGAGTACGGAAAAGTAATTGATTTTTCTGAATGGAGATGTTATAATGATTTCATAGTTCAGATCTATTGGTATACCTTGTTCTAATTGTGTTGTTTATTGTGAAACAAGCAGCACAAGAGCTTTACTAAGGAGGAAATACGTATGAAGGTAACTGTTGTTGGTGCAGGTAACGTAGGTGCTACCGTAGCAAACGTCGTTGCGCTCAAGAAGTTTGCGAGTGAGGTTGTCCTTATCGACATCAAAGAGGGTGTCTCCGAGGGCAAGGCAATGGACATGATGCAGTGCTCGCATGCGCTCGGCTTTGACACGACGGTCAAGGGTGTTACGAATGACTACGCTGCGACGGCAAATTCCGATGTTATCGTTGTTACCTCCGGTCTTCCGCGTAAGCCGGGCATGACGCGTGAGGAGCTTGTCGGCGTCAATGCAAAGATCGTCAAGAGTGTTGTGGAGCAGGCGCTGAAGCATTCCCCGAATGCGATCTTCATCATCATCTCCAACCCGATGGATGCGATGACCTATCTTGCACTCAAGTCCACAGGACTTCCGCGCAACCGCATCATCGGCATGGGCGGCATGCTTGACAGCAGCCGTTTCCGTTATTATCTCTCTGAGGCACTCAACAAGGCAGGGCATCCTGCAACCCCGACCGATGTGGACGGTATGGTCATTGGCGGACACAATGACAAGACGATGGTTCCGCTCGTCAGCATTGCAACGCTCCGCGGCATTCCTGTCACGCAGCTCCTCTCGAAGGATGTCCTTGCTGATGTTGTCCAGAAGACGAAGGTCGGCGGCGCAACGCTGACGGGGCTTCTTGGTACGTCTGCGTGGTATGCGCCGGGCGCATCTGCTGCAACGCTGGTTGAGGCGATTGCGCTCGATTCGAAGAAGGTTATTCCTTGCTGCGTCTACCTCGAAGGCGAGTATGGCGAGAAGGAACTCTGCGTCGGTGTTCCTATTGTCCTCGGCAAGGGCGGCTTTGAGAAAGTTGTCGATGTCAAGCTCGAGGGCGAGGAGAAGGTGAAGTTCGAGGAGAGTGTCGAGGCTGCACGTGCTGTCAATGCACAGCTCGCTGATGCACTGAAGTAATCTTTTCTCCGTGAAGGAATAAAAAAGGATCTCTTCGGAGATCCTTTTTTGTACGCGTGATTATGGAAAACACGCGAAGGGGATTGACAGGCATGTATTGTTCCTCTATAATAGCTATGCACCGCAAGGTGCAGACGACTCACTAGCTCAACTGGCAGAGCAACTGACTCTTAATCAGTAGGTTCACGGTTCGATTCCGTGGTGGGTCACCATGAATGTTGGCCGCATATGCGGTTTTAGGCAGGTTGGCATACCAACCTGCCTTTCGTGTATCAAGCAAATGAGAGGAAGATGCCTTTGAATATCCTGATATCAAATGACGATGGGATTGCTGCAGAGGGGATTCATGTACTTGCGCGCCGCCTGTCCGGAGCACATCATGTGACGGTTGCGGCTCCTATGCATCAGCAGAGTGGTACGTCTCACGCGCTGACGATCGGGCGTGCGATTGAGGTGCGTGAGGATGAGAATTTCGATGCAGAGTGTCATGTCGCGGCGTGGGCGATCGACGGCACACCGACGGACTGTGCGAAGCTCTACCTGGATGCGATTGCAGAGGAACGTCCAAATGTTGTGCTTTCAGGGATCAACCACGGGTCAAATCTCGGTACGGATGTGATCTACTCGGGAACGGTTGGTGCCGCTTTTGAGGGATATTTCCATGGAATTTCATCGTTTGCACTCTCGCTTCTTGATGGCAGCAGTCTTTCATTTGCCGATGCGGCAGATTGTTTTGTCCCATTCATGGAACAAGTTCTTGCTGCTGCAGATCAGCCATTTTTGTTGAACATCAACTTCCCGAAGGATCTGGCGGGGAATGAGCCGCGATTTGTGTTCTGCCGCCAGGGCGGACGCGATTACGTGAATGCATTTGAGCGCATTGAGATGGAAGAGGGGCGTGTGCATTACAAGGTAGCAGGCGAGGTGTCCGATACGGATAAGGGAATTGGAACGGATATCTATGCGGTGGAGCATGGGCTGATCGCGGTGACCCCACTGGGCGTGGATATGACGGACTATCCGTTGCTGCGCCAACTGGGTGATGCGCTATAACCACATTGATAATCACTATAAAGAGAGGAGATTCGGCCTTCTCCTCTTTTTTTTCATTCCTGTATGCGGTATAATATTAAATATGAATGTGGTTCATGTTTCTTTAGTTAAAATTCGCGCGGTGAAGAGGAGTGAGTTGTGTGCTGTATCCGCTGAATGTCGATCTGAGCGGACGTTCTCTTATCCTTGTCGGCGGCGGCAGGGTGGCAGAGCGTAAAGCATGCAGCATTCTCTCTGCTGGGACGGAGGCATCCATCTGTGTTATCGCACCAAAAGTCACTTCTGTGCTGCAGGAGCATGCCGCGGCAGGCAGGCTGTGCTGGAAGCAGACATGCTATGCGGACGGAATGCTCGAAGGTGCGTTTCTCATCTACGCGGCGACGAATCTGCGCGAGGTCAATGCGGCCGTGGCGTCGGAGGCAAAACGCAGAGGGATTCCTGTCAATGTCATTGATGATCCTGCGGCATCTACTTTTCAGGTACCTGCCTCGATACGCCGCGGCGAACTGATGCTGTCCGTCTCGACCGCAGGCGGCAGTCCGGCGCTCTCGCGTGCGATACGGATGGAACTGGAGGAGATGTATCCGCCCGCCTTCGGAATGTGGCTGGAGCGTGTATCATCCCTGCGGGTGGAACTACAGGAGAGTGTTTCATCGAGCAGTGCACGCACGCGCTTTTGGCATACGGCACTGTGCCCCGATATTTTGACCATGGTTCGTCATGGTGCGATGGAGAAAGCAGAGGTTGAACTACGGAATGCGGCTCTTGACTTTGGGGCTCAATCATCGGACTGCACCGATTGATGTACGTGAGCGGGTTTCGTTCTCGCGCGAGGAACTGCGCACGGGGCTCCAGAACCTAGGCGATTACGATGGAGTGAGCGGGCTTGTAGTTCTGTCTACCTGCAACCGAACGGAGCTTTACGCTGCTGTGGAGGATCTCGCGGAGGGGGAGCGCTCCGTGCGGCAGTTCCTGTGCGATCTGGCGCAGGGCGGCGATGATCTGGATGCATATCTCTATACGTACACTGACGATGCGGCGATTGAGCATCTCTTCCGCGTGGCGTCGAGTCTCGACTCGCTTGTACTCGGTGAGGGGCAGATTCTCTCACAGGTGAAGGGGGCGTATGCGTTGGCACGAGAGGCAGGCGTGACCGGGACGATCCTCAATTTGCTCTTTCACCGTGCTATTGCTACGGGAAAACGCGTACGGACGGAAACGCGCATCGCTTACCGTTCTGTGTCAGTAAGCTATGCTGCTGTCGAGCTTGCTGCTGCGTCTCTGGGAGGGCTTGGCGGCTGCGGAGCATTGATCTTCGGTGCAGGGAAGATGGCGGAATTGACGGCAGAACATCTGCGTGCGCATGGGATTGAGACGATCTATGTTGCCAACCGTCATATTGAGCGCGCGCGGGGGCTTGCCGAGCGGATCGGCGGAGAGGCCATTCCGTTTGATCGTGCCATGGACTATGCGACAAATGTTGATGTTGTCGTTACATCGACTGGGGCACCGCATTATGTAATCAAGGCGTGGGAGGCGCGCCGCCTCATGACGCGTCGTCAGGGACGCAAAATCTTCTTTATCGATATTGCCGTTCCGCGTGATGTTGACCCCGATGTTGCGGGGATCAAGGGAATTGAGCTCTATAATATTGACGCACTCGAGGCAGTGGTGGATGAGCACCTGGGAGAACGGCAGGCGGAGGCGGTCAAGGCACAGAAAATTGTGGAGGAGGAAGTTGCTGCCCTTCAGGAACGCTTCAAGTATCTTTCCTTTCAGCCGCTTATGGCACTGCTCTCAGGACGATGTGAGCGCATTCGCGCGCGTGAGATCAAGCGTGTGAGCGCGAAGCTGCCCGATCTCTCGGAAGAGGAAGGCCGTCAGGTTGAGCACATGAGCCGCATGATTGTGCGAAAGATACTGCGCATCCCGATGATGAAGCTGCGGTCGTCTGCGGGAACCAAGGATGAGGCATTTTACATCGAAGCAATGCGTTCTCTTTTTAAGTTAGATGCGATGGGAGAGACAGGAACCAGTGAACAGCGGCACAATCACTATCGGTACACGAGCGAGCAAGTTGGCTCTGTGGCAGGCGAACTATGTGGCGGAGGCCATTAAAAAGGAACATCCGTCCTGCTGTGTGGAGCTGCGTGAGCTGACGACGAAGGGAGATCGCATCATGGATGCACCGCTCGCTAAAATCGGCGGCAAGGGGCTCTTTACGAAGGAACTTGAGCAGGCGATGCTGGATGATGCGGTCGATCTTGCCGTGCATAGTCTGAAGGATATGCCGACGGAGGTTCCCGACGGACTGGTCATCGGTGCGATTACAACACGGCTTGACCCTGGTGATGCCTTTGTCAGTGCACACTACGCTGCAGTGGAGGATCTTCCTGTCGGGGCACGCGTGGGTACGTCGAGTCTGCGCCGCCGCGCACAGCTTCTCGCCGTGCGCCCCGATTTAACGATCTGTGATCTGCGCGGAAATGTCAATACGCGTCTTGCCAAGCTCGACGCAGGGGAGTTCGATGCGATTGTGCTTGCAGCGGCAGGACTAAAGCGACTCGGTTTTGAACGTCGTATCCGCACCATTTTGCCGCGCTCTGTGATGCTTCCTGCGGTTGGGCAGGGAGCTCTTGCCATTGAATGCCGTGCTGGGGATGCCGCAATTCTTTCCGCCATTGAGTTTCTGCGTGATGCAGGTATGACGACGGCGGCACAGGCAGAGCGCGCTTTCCTGCGTCGTGTTGAGGGCGGCTGTCAGATCCCTGTCGGGGTTTATGCTGAGGTCGATGCTAACGGTCAGATTTCCATTGATGCTATGATTGCTTCGGTCGATGGACAGCGTATCTGCCGTTCTGATGCACACGGAGCAGGCGAGCAGGCTGAGGCTCTGGGAACTGCTCTTGCCGAGGAGCTCCTCGATGCCGGCGGACGTGAGATTTTGAAAGAGATTGGAATTACAGCATGAAGAACGGAATGGTGTTTCTTGTTGGCGCGGGTCCCGGAGATCCGCGCCTTTTGACCGTGGGGGCGATGCAGTGCCTGAAACGGGCGGATGTTGTTGTCTATGACCATCTTGCCGATGAGAGTATTCTCTCCTATGTGCCTGAGGCAGCAGAGCGGATCTATGTCGGCAAGCAGTCCTGCCATCATACAATGCGGCAGGAGGAGATCAATGTCCTGCTCGCAGACAAGGCGGAGGAGGGAAAGACGGTCGTTCGTCTGAAGGGCGGAGATCCGTTCGTCTTTGGCCGCGGTGGGGAAGAGGCTCTTGTTTTGCTGGAACGTGGAGTTTCTTTTGAGATTCTGCCCGGTGTCACCTCTGCGATCAGCGTGCCGGCCTATGCCGGTATTCCTGTGACACATCGAGGTGTGGCGGTTTCCTTTGCCGTGGTCACGGGACACGAGGATCCGACGAAACCCGAGTCTCATGTCCGCTGGCAGCATCTCGCGACAGGTGTGGATACACTGATCTTTCTGATGGGAGTGGCAAATCTGCCTGAGATCACGAAGCATTTGATCGAGAATGGGCGTCCCGCAGATACCCCGGCAGCACTTATCCGATGGGGGACGCGTGCCGATCAGGAGACGTACGTGACGACGGTCGGTGAGGCGGCTGAGATGGTACGTCGTGATGGGATACGTCCTCCTGCGATCTTTATTGTGGGAGATGTGGTGCGCCTGCGAGATCGTCTGCGCTGGTTCGACCGCAGAGAGTTCCGTCCTCTTTTTGGGAAGCGCATTCTTGTCACACGTGCGCGTGCTCAGGCCTCGGCATTGACGGAGAAACTGACGGCACTCGGTGCATCCTGCGTCGAGGCACCGGTGATTCGCATTGTTCCGCCGTCCGATTCGTATGCTGGACTGGATTCTGCCATCGGAAAACTGCAGGACTATCACTGGGCGATCTTTACGAGTGTCAACGGTGTGGATCATTTCTTTGCGCGGCTTCATCACGCAGGAAAGGATACACGAGCACTCGGCTATGCTAAAATTGCTGTCATCGGTACGGCGACACGGGATCGTCTGCGCACCTACGGGATCGAGGCAGATCTTGTGCCGCAGGAGTTCCGCGCAGAGGCAGTCGTGGATGCGCTCCGTCCGATTCTGCCGCCGCGTGCCCATATCCTCCTGCCGCGCGCACAGGAGGCACGCGACGTTCTTCCTGAGTCCTTGAGTGCACATGGGGCGACTGTGGATGTTGCCGCAGCCTATGAGACGGTACCCGAGACAGAACATGGGGAAGAGCTCGCTACCCAGATGATGGACGGTGCGTTTGACTACGTTACCTTTACCAGTTCCTCCACCGTCAAGAACCTCGTGCGCATGCTCGGCAATATTACGCCGCTGCAGCATACGAAGATTGCCTGCATTGGACCGGTAACAGCGGAGACCGTAAAGAGTTATGCGCTGGTGCCTGCCATGACTGCCATGACCTATACGATTGATGGACTGGTAGACTGTATAAGGGAGAGTGTAGAATGAGTATGATCCAGCGTCCGCGCCGTCTGCGCATCTCGTCCGGGATGCGCGATCTTGTGCGTGAGACAGAACTGTCGGTGCGCGATTTTGTCTATCCGATCTTTGTTGTTCCCGGAGAGAAGATCAAAGAAGAGATCCCGAGTATGCCGGGGTGTTTCCACTACTCTGTGGATCAGGTCGCAGCACTCGCATACGAGATCGCAGCGCGTGGGATTCGCGCCGTCGAGGTGTTCGGCCTTCCTGCTTATAAGGATGAGGACGGCAGCTCTGCATGGGATATGGAGAGTCCTGTCCAGCGCGCGATCGCTGCGATCAAGGATGCCGTTCCTGAGCTGCTGGTTGTCGGTGATGTGTGCCTTTGCCAGTATACGACACATGGACACTGTGGGCATCTCACGGGACACTATGTCGATAATGACAGGACACTCGCACTCCTGCAGAAGGTTGCCGTAAGTCAGGCGAAGGCGGGGGCAGACATCGTTGCACCATCCGATATGATGGATGGACGCATCGCCGCCATTCGTGAGGCACTTGACGAAAATAAATTTGAGAACACCTCCATCATGAGCTACGCAGTAAAGTATGCCTCTGGATACTATGGCCCTTTTCGCGATGCGGCGGACAGCACGCCCGCTTTCGGCGACCGCAGGCAGTATCAGATGGACCCGGCGAATGTCCGTGAGGCACTGAAAGAGACTGCACTGGATGTGGAAGAGGGTGCTGACATCATTATGGTAAAGCCGGCTCTTACCTATCTCGATGTGGTACGTCGTGTCTATGAGGTGACTGATCGCCCCATTGCCGTCTATAATGTCAGCGGCGAGTACGCCATGGTCAAGGCGGCGGCAGTAAACGGCTGGATTGATGAGCAGCGGATTGTTCTGGAGACACTGACGGGCATGAAGCGCGCCGGTGCAAAGATCATCATCACTTATCATGCCTTGGATGCTGCTGACTGGATGAACGGATAAGGAGAGAGCTATATGCGCCATACCGAAAAATCAAAGGCTGCCTTTGATGAGGCAAAACAGTATATGCCCGGCGGGGTCAACAGTCCCGTCCGTTCGTTTGCCAATGTGGGAGGCAATCCGCTCTTTATTTCACGTGCAGAGGGGGCATATATCTACGATATTGATGGGAACTCCTACATCGACTACGTGGGATCATGGGGGCCGATGATCGTCGGGCACGCACATCCGCAGGTGGTGAAGGCTCTGCAGGAGGCTGTGGCGCGTGGGACGAGCTACGGTGCACCGACGCTCATGGAGACGGAGCTGGCTAAGCTCGTTCAGTCGGTCTATCCAACCATTGAATCCATCCGCATGGTCAACTCGGGAACCGAGGCGACGATGAGTGCACTGCGTCTGGCACGCGGCTATACCGGACGGGATAAAATCGTCAAGTTCATCGGATGCTACCACGGGCATAACGACAGCCTCCTCGTCAGCGCAGGCTCAGGCATGGCGACCTTCGGCGTCCCAAGTTCTCCCGGTGTGACGAAGGGGACAGCGGCGGACACGATTGCTGTTCCGTACAACGATGAGGACGCCATCCGCGATGTGATGGAGCGCGAGGGCGATCATATTGCCGCCGTCATCGTTGAGCCGGTCGCGGGAAATATGGGGCTGGTGCTGCCGCGTCAGGGTTATCTCTCTCTGCTGCGCGAGCTGACCGAGCAGCACGGCACGCTTCTCATCTTTGATGAGGTGATGTGCGGCTTCCGTGCGTCCTTGGGCGGTGCACAGGCTGCCTATGGCATTCGTCCCGATCTCACCTGCCTCGGCAAGATCATCGGCGGAGGCCTGCCCGTTGCGGCATACGGCGGACGCCGTGAGATCATGGAGCAGATTTCGCCCTCGGGTCCCGTCTATCAGGCGGGCACTCTCTCAGGCAATCCGCTTGCCATGACGGCGGGCATTGAGACGCTGAAGCTTATCACGGCAGACCCCGAAGAAGGGAAAGCGGATTACAGTCGTGAGCTGACCATCAAGACGAAGAATCTCCTGCTTGGCTGGCAGCGCACAGCAAAGGAGGCAGGCGTGCCGATATGTGCACATCAGGCGGGATCGATGTTCGGCATCTTCTTTATTGATCGTGATGTCTATAACTATGAGGATGCCGCTGCTGCTGATCAGGATGCCTTCCGCATCTGGTTTGAGACGATGCTCGATGAGGGCGTGTATCTGGCTCCGTCCCAGTTTGAGACGGTATTCATGTCGGGAGCGCATACGGACAAAGACATTGAACGCACAGTTGCCGCTTCGGAGAAGGCGTTTGCCGCAGTCAAAAAAGCACGAAAATAATTTTCAGCAAAGACCTCATGCGACTGCATCGTGTGAGGTCTTTTTGTGATTTGAAACATCTGTCCGTGTGAGTGAAGTCCATTGATAGTGGAAGCAGTTCATGATATAATTCAATCGATATTATTCTCATAATTAGCATTTGAGGCGGTGTTTCTCATTAGTGAGATGAATGTTGCGGAAGGGAAGAAGAGCAAAGGAGAATCCTTTCTCAAGGGTACTTTTGTTCTGACCATCGCAGGTTTTGTGGTCAAGGTGATCGGGTCGCTGAACTGGATCTTCGTCTCCCGCATTCTAGGCGGCGAAGGTATTGGTCTCTACCAGATGGCGTTCCCCATTTATTTTTTTGCCATGACGGTCTCGCAGGCCGGTGTTCCGGTAGCGATTTCGATTATTACGGCGGAGCGCGTCGCACTCAAGGATATCTACGGAGCGAAGCGTGTATTTCGCATCTCTATGATGCTCATGGTGCTGACAGGACTGCTCTTTTCGATTTTGACCTATTTGGCGGCAGACTGGCTGATCGAGTGGCAGCTGATTCGTGATGCGCGTGCCTACAAGGCTGTGGTGGTGCTTGCCCCGACGGTCTTTTTCGTGACCCTGCTCGCCAGTTCACGCGGGTATTTGCAGGGATGGCAGCGCATGACGCCGACGGCGGTGTCGCAGATCGTAGAGCAGATTTTCCGCGTGGTGACCATGATTGTCCTTGCGAGTCTTCTCATGCCATGGGGGCTGGACTATGCAGCCGCCGGCGCGTCGCTCGGGGCTTTTGCAGGGGCGGTGACAGGACTCATTGTTCTCGTCTACTTCCATATCAAACTGGAGCGGGATATTGTTCGTGATTACGGGACGGAGCTGAAACCGCTGCCGAATGTTCCTTACGAGACGCGGTTTTCGATCATTCATCGTATTTTTAAGCTGGCACTTCCAGTCTCGGCGGCGAGCATTATGCTGCCCGTGGTCTCGAATCTAGATCTGATGATTGTTCCGCAGCGTCTTGAGGCAGCAGGCTATAGCATCAGTGAGGCGACGGAGCTTTTCGGTTATCTGAACGGCATGGCCGTCCCGCTCGTCAATCTGGCAACGATCCTGACTGCATCCATGGCGATGAGTATTGTGCCTGCCATCTCGGAGTCACGCGTGCTTGGCGATCAGGCGCGCGTCTACGATCAGACGGCGGCGTCCGTGCGCATTTCAAATTTCGTCTGTTTTCCCGCCTTTGTCATTGTGTTTATTTTGGCGACGCCAATTTCTTCGCTGATCTACAATGCACCGGGCGCGGGGCCTGCGGTCATGATCTCGGCGGTGAGCATCATCCTGCTCGGTCTGCATCAAGTCTCAACGGGAATTTTGCAGGGACTTGGTCATCCGACCATCCCCATGGTGAACATGGTGCTCGCAGCGGCGGCAAAGATTTTTCTAAACTGGCATCTGACGGCGATCCCATGGCTCGGCATCATGGGCGCTGCATGGGCAACGGCGGCAGATATGGGTGTCGCGGCGATCATCAATCTTTACTTTATCTACCGTTTTATTGGCTATCGTATCGAGCTCCTCCAGCTCATCAAGACGATATGTTCTGCCGGGATTATGGCATGTGCTGTCCACTTTTTCTACGCATGGACACTGGCATGGTGGGGGATTGCTGCGATTTCTACCTTCGGTGCGGTGTTCTTCGGCTGCTTTGTCTATGTGGCAGCGATGATCCTGCTGCGCGGCCTGATCGAGGAGGATCTGCATCGTCTGCCGATGGTCGGCGCGGTCGGCATCCGATTTTTACAGCGGATTGGAGTGTATAAGTCATGAAGAAAATGGCATTGATCTACAATCCGGTCTCGGGACATGCTCTCTTCAAGGGGAAGCTGGATATGCTGATTGAGCTTTTTCAGCGTCACGACATCATGCTTTGCCCCTATCGCACGCGTGGGAATGGGCAGGATCAGCTCAGCCAGTTCCTCTGTGAGATTGCCCCTGCTGGCGTACTGGCGGCAGGCGGTGATGGAACGGTGCACGCAGTAGTGAATGCACTGCAGGATGCAAAGATCGACCTACCACTCGGTATCTTAGGCAGCGGAACATCAAATGATTTTGCTACGCACCTTGGGATCGGCGGAGATTGGGAGTCCTATGTGGAGCGCATCGCGGCGGATGAGTCGCGGCGCGTCGATCTGGGAGTTCTGGAAGGGCAGGGGCGTTATTTTGTTAACGTCCTCAGTGCCGGTGTTCTGACGGGGATCGCCCATGAGGTGAAGTCGGCCTACAAGAATGCGCTTGGCAGAATCGCCTACTATCTGAAGGGAATCGGAGAGCTTCCGCGCCTGCATTCATTTCCGGTGCGCATTACGGCGGATGGTGAGCACTATGAGGAAGAAATTTTTCTGTTCGTCATCGCCAACAGCCCTGTGGTGGCCGGGATGAAGCAGATCGGCAGCGGTATTGCGATCAATGACGGGATGCTCGATCTCCTTGCCGTAAAAAAAACAGGCCTGCCGCAGTTTATGTCTGTGGCGGCAGACCTGTTTGCCGGAAAACCGGTATCGGAGCGAGACAACATCCTACACATACGTGCGCGGACGTTTGAGCTTGCAACGGGTGCGCAGCTCTTTAGCGATGTGGACGGGGAATGCGGACCGCGTCTTCCACTGTGTGTGAAGACCGTCCCACTCGCACTCTCCGTGTATTGCTGAGCCTCTTCCTATGATTCGTTGTTTCCTAAATAGTAGGCGACAAATTGCTGCGCCGTGCGTCCACTGCGCCCACTGTGCGTCATCTCCCAACGAAGTCCAGCGATGCGCAGCTCCTCGGGGGTCAGGTGGATGCCTTTTTGTGTGAGCATGTGGTCGATGATCGCCAGATATTCCTCCTGATCCGGCGTATGGTACTGAATGATGAGACCGAATCGATCCGAGAGGGAAATCGTTTCGTTGATGCTGTCGTCGCGATAGACCTCATCCTGCTCGCGCTCACGCCATGTTTCACGGATGAGGTGACGACGATTGGACGTCGCATAGATTCGTACATTGGACGGACAGGACGATACACTTCCTTCGATGGAAGATTTGACCGCCTTGAACTCCGTGTCAGAGTCCTCGAAGGACAGATCGTCCAAAAAGATGATAAACTTTCGTCCTGCGTAGCGACGCAGTTCATTCATGATTGCGGGCAGATCACGCAGCTGATCTTTGGTCACCTGTACAAGACGTATGCTGTCTTCGTATTCACTGACCAGAGCTTTAACCGCAGAGGATTTTCCTGTACCGCGTGCTCCAACGAGGAGTACATGATTGGATGGCTTGCCGAGGACGAAGGCGTGTGTGTTGCGGATGAGCAGCTCCTTCTGGTGCTGATACCCGATGATGTCCTTCATACGCGGACGCTCAAAGTGATCTATGCCGCAGATGTGATGCGCCGTACTGTCCCAGCGGAACACGGAATAGGATGCCATATCTCCACAGCCATAGCGGGCGTAGAATGTTAATAATGCCTCGGCGTAGTCCTCCGTCGTCTTTGCCGCATCGAGCAAGGGAAGAATGAAGTCCTCTGTCTTATCATAGATATTTTTCGTTGGCTCGTAGTCGTCCAGCGCCTCAGTCCTCAAAAAAGCACTGGTCGGAAGTGTGAAGATCGGATACAGCAAAGCAATATCCTGATGGAAGATATGGCGCAGGCTATTTCCTGGCGGCAGTCCCGTCCGCTCCATTGTCTCCGAGACAATATTTGGTGTGTGCGTAATGCTGTGAAGAAGGTAACGCGGCAGCAGATTTCCGCGCAGACCAAGATTCTCTGCAGCGGCAATCAGCACGGCGCAGCATTCACTACGCTCCTCTGCACCCTCATCTCCGTACATTATGGCGTCCTCCAGTGCGGCGAGAACAGGATCCATGCGCAAATTATGCAGGGTGAGCAAGTTGGAAAGATTGACTTGTGGTGCCATAGAACATAGTCCTTTCTGTAACTCATTCATGATAGATCGGTGATGAGAGAAAATCTGTGCCGCACGCACTGCCGTATTGCTGCGGCAGTGTCAACATACGCAGCTCTGTGGCGCGCGTATCGAAGGCAAGCATTTGCTGCAGCAGAGACAGCTTTGCAGGGGAGCGCGCACGCGCGTCACTCGACAAAATTTCTGCCGTACGCGTGATGATCGGAAGTGGAGAATTTTTTTTGATGCGCCGCAGCAGTGTTTTTCCTCTTTCATTAAATACCAATGGACGGATGTAGAGACAGCCGGCATGGTCAAATTCCTCTGTCTGCACTTTTTGCAGCCGGAGCAGGAGGTGGATGGCGAGACGTCCGATGCGGCTCTTTGGATAGCGCTTGGATGATGCATGTGTCAGCAGCTCTTCGTAGGTCTCTGCCATACGCAGTGCACGCACCAGACGGTTTTCGATCCCCTCGGATATACCGTAGATGCTGTGGAGCTCTGTGTCCGTCATGGTGAGGATCTCATAGCGCAGGAGACGCAGGAGTTCTCTGTGAGAGGGGAGTGCGTGCGGATGGGTACGGCGCAGATCACCAAGCACGTTTGGCAGGACACACGCTGCGATGTGCTCCCATGAGGGGACGTCCCGTTCCAGTACTGTGCGGATGGAGGATGCACTGGTGATGCCGCTGCGCAGTCGTGTCTCTCCGTGCGCCGCTGTTTTGCGCGGCAGGGCAAGCGGAGTGATGTCTGCATCCTTGGCGTGGAGTGCGCGCAGGTACTCCATGCCGAGGATATTGTTCGGCGTACGCAGGATGCGTTCTTCGATGCCAAGCTGCTCCGCTAGGGCAGAGGAGAGTGCCGCTGCGTAGGACAGTCCCATGGAGAGTCCATGTGCAATCCTGTGCTGGATTTTTTCTGTGTCGATCTCCCGTGCAGCTCTTTCGAGCGGGGCAATGTCCGCAGCCTCTGTGCCGAAAGCAAGGTGACTGACGACGCCGAGCTGCATGAGGAGGGAGACGCCGCCGCGTGCAAAGTCCTGTGCGCTGCGGCAGGCAAAGGCAAAGGGGAGTTCAAGTACGAGGTCAGCACCACCGTCGACGGCGTGCCCTGCCCGTGTCCACTTGTCGAGAACGGCAGGCGTTCCACGCTGCGTTATGCTGCCGCTCATGACGACGATGATGCCGCCTGCGGAGGGGAATCTTCGGCGCAGTTCACGAAGCTGCCAGGCATGACCGTAATGGAATGGATTGTATTCGGCGATTACCCCGATGACGCCCATAGTTCACCTCCCCTTTTTTCTTTTTAATTTTATCAAAAAAGAATACGTTTGTGTAGCCCTTCGATCACAAATACAATATCTTGTATTTTCGGAATGCGAATGCTATACTAAATTCACATTTGATTGAATTTCATAGTGGAGCAAAGGATGGAGAAACAACGTGTTGTCGTCGCGATGAGTGGAGGTGTGGACAGCTCGGTCACGGCGGCACTTCTTCAGGAGCAGGGATATGAAGTCGTCGGTGTGACGATGCGTCTCTCGGAGGAGGCGCGCGACGCCGACCTCGATGGGCGCAGCTGTTGCTCTCTCTCGAGTGTGGACGATGCGCGCCGTGTCGCAGATATCTTGGGGATTCCACACTATGTGATGGACTTCACCGATCCATTTCAGCGGCTGGTGATTGACTATTTTACGCAGGAGTACGCGCGTGGGCGCACGCCGAATCCGTGTATTGCGTGCAACCGCTATATTAAGTTTGAAGGGCTGCTGGAGAAAACACGGGCGCTTGGTGCACAGTATATTGCCACAGGGCATTATGCTCGGATCACGCATACGGAAGATGGAACCTACCATCTGCGAAAGGGCATTGATGCGGCGAAGGATCAGTCCTACGTGCTCTATCATCTGACACAGGAGATGATGGATCATGTTCTCTTTCCGCTCGGGGATTATCGCAAGGACGAGATTCGGCGTATGGCGGAGGACTATGGGCTTCCCGTTGCCCACAAGGCGGAGAGTCAAGAGATCTGCTTTGTCCCCCGTGACGACTATAAGTCCTACCTGCGTACGCACGCACCGCAGACGATGCAGACGGGGGCGATCACGGATCGTACGGGACATGTCCTCGGCACACATGAAGGCATTGCCTTTTATACCATTGGGCAGCGCAGGGGACTCGGGATTGCGGCAGAGCATCCGCTCTACGTGACGGCGTTGGATGCGTCTGAAAACCGTGTGATTGTCGGTGCATCTGATGAGGTCTTTGCACACGCACTGACGGCGTCAGATCTGAGTTGGACACTGTCGCGGCCACCACACAAACCTCGTCGTGTGCGGGCAAAAATACGCTATGGAAAACGCGAGGCAGATGCGTGGATGGAGCCACAGGGCGATGGTACTGTGGCGGTACATTTTTCCGAGCCACAGCGTGCTGTGACACCGGGGCAGTCCATTGTATTCTATGAGGGCGATGCCGTACTGGGCGGCGGCAGCATCGACCATGTGATACCATGAGCCGCTATGATGGAGAGAGGGAACAACGATGATGAGCCATGCCATGAAAATAAAGGCCGCATGTGCCGCACTGCTCTGTGTGCTGCTGGTGCTTGCAGGGCTCTTTTGGTATTTTCGCGTCTATACGAAGACGCCGGAGTATGCGCTTCGCTCAATTGAGCGCGCCTTTGAGACGCGGGATGAGACGCTTTTTTTGCGTTATGTGCGTCTGGATGATGTCCTTGACATGGGCTATGATGACTTCATGGCCGGGACGATGGATACGGAGTTCGGTGGAGCGCATGATACGTCTGCGGCTCTGGCGGATTTTTCAAAGATGCTCAAGCCGGCGTTTATCAAAATGCTGAATGATGCGGTTCATACGTATCTGACGGAGGGCGATTGGCCGCCGGCGGATGCTGCAAAGGACGGTTCGGACGCAGAGAATATCCTGTCCCGTATCGGCCTGCGTGACCTCTCGTTCCGTGAGACGACAAATCTGACGGTGGATCAGGCAGCACGTACGGCGGTGGTCGATGTCGTTGCGCATCAGGACGAAGCAGATGCGGATTTCACGTTTCAGGTTTGCCTTGCTCCTTCGGATGATGGGGATTGGCAGGTCGTATCAATACGGAATCTATATGATTATGCAGCCTTCTTGGGCAATGCGCGCCGCCTGCGGGTTCAGCAGTATCTTGAGGAGACGGATGCCATTATTCGGCGGCATGATCAGAGCGTCAGTGCGGCACAGATGCGTCTCTATCGTGTGCTCGGCGCAGGCGCACTGGGGAATCAGACAACACGGGACATGGCACGCCAGATCATGGAGCAGGATGTCCTCGCGGACTGGCAGGAACGGCGCGAAGAGCTGAGTGCTGTTTCCGTTCCCCGTACGATGCAGAGTCTCCAGCAGCTGCGTATCAAGATCTGCGATCTCCATATCGCCTACGCGGAGGGATATGCAGCGTGGATGACGGATAAGAACGCAGCGACGATCCGCTCTGCCGAGACGAATCTGCGGCAGGCAGATGTGCTCGAGGGAGAGGCAACCTTCCTGGCACAACGCGCACGGCGTCTGTTTTTCGATGCGGAAGAGTGAGGAGAGATAGGATGCTCGATTCGAGCAATGATACCGTGGCGATCCTCTACGACATAGAGAATGCGCCGATTGAAATGCTTCAGTATACCATTGATATTGCACAGCGTTACCAGCCATGCCGCATGATCGTCGTCTCGGATTGGGAGGCACATCCCGATCAGAAGCGTTGGGATCGGCTCATGGAGTCCCCGGACTTTACCTTTCGACAGATCAGCCGTACCTTTCTGGGAAAAAATTCTCTGGATTCTGCCCTCTATGACTCGGCGCAGATCCTCTATCAAGAGGGGGTGCGCAAGTACTTTATCATAACAACGGATTCTGACTTCGTACGTATTGCTGAGTCGCTGAACGCTGAGGATCCATCGTACATTATCGGCATTGGAACAAAGCAGGCAAGTGAGGACTTGCGCAACGCATACAACGAGTTCTTCGTATACCCGCCGCCGATGGAGAAAGAGCAGAAGGCAGCACGGAAAAAGGAGGAGAAGAAAACGGAGGAAAACGTGGCAAAGAAGAAAGCAGCAGAAGAAAAGACGACGAAGAATAATGCAAAAGTAAACGCAGAAACAGCGGGGAAGGCACGCGAGCAGAAAAAACGCACGACAGCTGCGGCGAAGAAGAAAGACGCGGCAGAACACACGGCAGAGGCACCAACACAAAAGGCACCTGCACCCAAGGAGACAAAGAAGACGACATCCAAGGCAAAAGCGGCGTCTGCGGCAAAGGAAGCAACGCCGAAGAATGAGGCGGGCAACGCTGTCATGAATGGATTTCTCACTGTTCGTCTGCCCAAGAGCCTGCGTGCATCCCTCGACCGCAAGGTGCTTGAAGAGGAAGTCTCTCTGGACGAACTTGTGACGTATCTCCTCATGCGCGGTCTCTCAGCAAAATGATGGAGGGCTTGCCATGGCGAACAGCAAGGAGCGTGTTCTGCTCTATCAGTTTCCCGCAGATCAGGCGGAGTTGATTACGGGTGCACTGCGTCCGATGGGAGTGGGCGTTCAGATCCTTTCGCCGGATGCATGGCGTGAGAAGGTCGGCTATCTCCTTGGCCGCAAAGGTTTTTTGAAGCAAACGGCGCAGGAGGGGGATGTGTTCTCATTTCCGCATCGTGTGATGCTGCTGGATGGGGTGAAGGGGAAGCGCCTGACACAGGTTCTCCATGCCGTGGAAGATGCGGGCGTTCCACATATCACCTACAAATCATCCATTACACCGTACAATACGCTGTGGACACTGCGCTATCTGTGTGAGCACATGGCGAAGGAACACGGCGGCAGAGTGCCTATAGAAGGGAATATAGAATGAGGAAAATTCTTGCCTGCCTATTTTGTCTGACGTTGTTCCTTGTGGGAGGCTGTGGGGCTCCTGTGCAGGAGAAAAGTGAGCCGCTCCCGAAGCTGACCATCGGGCTGATGCCCGATACGGACTCTATTCCGTTCATTATTGCAGCGGAACGCGGCTACTTTGCCGAGGAAGGCGTTGAGGTAGAGTTGCAGCCGTTCAAGAGTGCAATGGATCGTGATGCGGCACTGCAAAGCGGAAATCTCGATGGAGCGGTGTCTGACCTTCTGGCTGTGATTTTCGCCCGTTCCGGCGGATTTGATGTCCGTGCTGTTTCCTATACGGACGGCAATTACAATCTCGTTGCATCCGATGGTGCGGGGATTGCCTCCCCTGCTGATCTGCGTGGCAAGGAGATCGCCGTTTCCAAGAACACGATCATCGAGTATGTGACGGATGAGATTCTCGCCGCCAACGGAATGCGTGAAGAGGATGTCGCAAAGGTTGTCATTCCGCAGATTCCGGTACGTCTTGAGATGCTCCGCAGCGGAAATCTCGGAGCGGCAGTTCTGCCTGAGCCGATGGCGAGCGTCGCGGCGGCATCGGGCAGTAACTATGTGATCGGCTCGGGTGATCTCGGTATCAATCCGGGGGTAATCGTCTTTTCCAAATCCGCCCTTCAGGATAAGGAGAAATCCGTTCGGGCGATGTATCGCGCCTACAATAAAGCAGTCGACGATCTGAACCATACGCTGCAGTCCGAGTATCTGGACCTCGTCGTGGAGCGGAGTGGATTCCCGCCTGCGGCGAAGGATGTTCTCGTGCTGCCGTCCTATCGTCATGCGGGAAGTCCGGCAGAGTCGGATGTGACGGAGGCTGTGCGCTGGGTGACGAGTAAGGGAAATGCGGCCGCCTACGGCTATGATGATCTGGTCTCTCGCCTCCTTTCGGAGGAGAAGTAATGCCCTATCTCTCCCAGACGAATGCGCCCATAGAGGAGGCACTTGTACGGATGAAGCGGGCACGCCTCGTTCCGTTCGATGTGCCGGGGCACAAACGTGGCCGCGGAAATCCGGAGTTGGCGGCATTCCTCGGAGCTGCCTGTCTTGATGTCGATGTAAACTCGATGAAGATGCTCGACAATCTCTGCCATCCCGTCTCTGTGATTCGCGATGCAGAGCATCTGGCAGCAGAAGCCTTCCGTGCCGCCCATGCTTTTTTCATGGTCAGCGGGACGACGGGTTCGGTGCAGGCAATGATCCTATCGACGGTAGGACGCGGTGACAAGATCATCATGCCGCGCAATGTCCATCGCAGTGCCATCAATGCACTGATTCTCTGCGGCGCTGTGCCGATCTATGTCAATCCCGGCATTGAGGATACGCTTGGGATTGCGCTCGGAATGCGCACGGACGATGTTGCAGCAGCAATGGAGCGCCATCCGGACGCCAAGGCGGTATTTGTCAACAATCCGACCTATTACGGAATATGCTCGGATCTGCGTGCCATTACGGAGAAAGCGCATGCCCGCGGGATGAAGGTATTGGTCGATGAGGCGCACGGTACGCACCTCTATTTCAGTGATCGGCTTCCAACAGCGGCGATGGATGCGGGCGCGGATATGGCTGCGATCAGCATGCACAAGTCCGGCGGCTCGCTGACGCAGAGCTCCATTCTTCTCTGTGCGGATACGATGCCGCTCGGATATGTCCATCAGATCATCAATATCACACAGACAACGAGTGCCTCGTATCTGCTCCTCGCGAGTCTTGATATCAGCCGCCGCAATTTGGCACTGCGCGGCCGTGAAGTGATCGACCGCATCATCGGACTTGTCGCCTATGCCCGTGATGAGATCAACACCATCGGAGACTACTATGCCTATGGGCGTGAGCTGATCGACGGTGATGCCGTGTATGACTTCGATACGACGAAGCTGTCCATCTTTACATGTGCAACAGGGCTCGCCGGCATTGAGGTCTATGACATCCTGCGCGATGATTATGACATCCAGACCGAGTTCGGGGATATCGCAAACTTGCTTGCCTATGTTTCCGTTGGCGACCGTCCGAAGGATATTGAGCGGCTTGTCGCGGCACTGGCGGAGATCCGTCGGAACTATCGCAAGGATCCCTCCAAGACGCTCAAGATGGAGTATATCGACCCCGTGGTCGTCTGCGGTCCGCAGGATGCGTTCTACGCGGAGAAGGAGTCCCTGCCCATCCAAGAGACCAAGGGACGTATCTGTGCCGAGTTTGTCATGTGCTATCCTCCCGGTATCCCGATCCTTGCACCGGGGGAGGAGATCACGGACGAGATTCTGACCTACATCCGCTATGCGAAGAAAAAGGGCTGTCAGATCACAGGGCCGGAGGATATGAGTATACAACGTCTCAATGTAATGACGGAGAGATAGACCATGGAATTTTGGTATACGGAAGAACATACACCGAACGTGCGGTTCTCCATCCGTGTAGATCGTCAGCTCTACAGCGGGCAGAGCGAGTTCCAGCGCATTGACGTATTCGAGTCGCCCGAGTTCGGGCGATTTTTGACGCTTGACGGCTATATGATGCTCACAGAGAAGGATGAGTTCATCTATCATGAGATGATCACCCATGTACCGATGTGTGTGCATCCGGAGGCAGAGAACATCCTCGTGATCGGCGGCGGGGATGGAGGGACGGTACGGGAGCTGCTGCGCTACCCGTCGGTGCGGCATATCGATCTCGTGGAGATCGATGCGATGGTGATCGATGTCTGCCGTGAATATCTGCCGTCGACGGCGGCAGGACTGGATGATCCGCGGGTGAGCATCCACTGTGAAGACGGGCTGCGCTTTGTGCGCCGACCGGTCGATGTCTACGATCTCATTATCGTGGACTCGACGGATCCGTTCGGACCAGGAGAGGGACTGTTCACCAAAGAGTTTTATGGCAACTGCTTCAAGGCGCTCAAAGCTGACGGCATCATGATCAACCAGCATGAAAGCCCCTTTTATGAGCAGGACGCCTATGCCATGCAGCGGATGCACAAGCGCATTGTTCATTCGTTCCCATACAGCCGCGTCTATCAGGTGCATATTCCGACGTATCCGTCGGGGCATTGGCTGTTTGGCTTCTCATCCAAGAACCGCCGCCCCGTGGAGGGCGTCGATTTTGCACGATGGAAGGCACTCGGCATTCGGACGCGCTACTACAATACGCAGCTTCATGCAGCAGCATTTGCTCTGCCGAACTATGTGGAGGAGATACTCGAAGATGTGGAACCGCAACGTTGAAACATTTCTCGGCTGCGATAACACCTATGAGGAGAGCCATATCGTCCTCGTTGGTGCGCCGTTTGACTCGACGACCTCCTATCGTCCGGGTACGCGGTTTGCTGCCCGTACAATGCGGGCGGAGTCATACGGACTGGAGACGTACAGCCCGTATCAGGAACTCGATCTCGAGGATGCACGCGTCTTTGACGGGGGGAATTTGGAGCTGCCCTTTGGCGATACCGAACGAGCACTGGCGATGATCAGGGAGCGCGCAGAGGCGATCCTGCACAGCGGAAAGCTGCCCTTTCTGATCGGCGGGGAGCATCTGGTCAGCCTCCCCGCAATCGAAGCTGCGGCGAAGCGATATCCCGATCTCTCCGTCATTCACTTCGATGCACATACTGATCTGCGCGAAGAATATCTCGGCAACAAACTCTCCCATGCGACCGTTATCCGCCGTGCGTGGGATCTGCTCGGCGATGGGCGCATCCATCAGTTTGGGATACGCAGCGGCGAATGTGCGGAATGGCAGTGGGCACGGGCAGGGCATACGGATCTCCATCCATTTACCTTTGCAGGGCTCTCGGATGTGATTGCCGGCCTCCACGGACGTCCTGTCTATCTGACGATTGACCTCGACGTCCTCGATCCCTCCGTCTTCCCCGGTACGGGAACGCCGGAGGCAGGCGGTGTCACGTTCATCGAACTGATGAAGGCGGCACTCTCCGTTGTGCGTGGATGCAGGGTTGTCGCATGCGACATGGTGGAGCTCTCGCCGCCGCTTGACGCCAGCGGTACATCGACGGCAACGGCACTCAAGCTCCTGCGGGAGATTCTGCTCGCACTTTCAGCAGATTTTATCCGTCCGCCGCAGGTGTAGTGATTTCCGTTTGATACCGATGAAGTGATTTGTTATAATAGCGAGGAAACTGCGACTAAGGGAATCGCTGATAAAACGAGGTGTGCCGGATGGTCGTACCGCATTTATCAGTGCTTCCCGAAGCATGGAAAGATGGTGGAGTCTATGAAGGTAACGGAACAGGATCTCAGGGTAACCGCGCATCTCTCGCGTCTTTCGATTCCGACCGAGGAAAAGGAAGAGGCACTGGCGTCTCTGGGAGACTTTCTCTCATACGTGGATAATCTCTCGCGTGTTGATACGGAAGATGTGGAGCCGACGACGTATGCACTGCCCATCGAGAATGTCTTTCGCGCAGACGAGGTGCGCTCGTCCCTTTCCAACGAGGCGGCGCTTTCGAATGCACCGCTGCAGGAGGACGGGTATTTCAAAGTGCCGAAGGTACTCGAAGGGTAAGGAGGGGCTGTTTTGAGTCTATATGAAAAACCGGCGCATGTCCTGCACGATATGCTCGCGCGCAGCGAGATCAGCGCCCGTGAACTGACCGAGGATGTGCTTTCGCGCATGGATGCCGTGGAGGGCGATGTTGGCGCATACCTTTTGGAAACACGCGAGGGTGCGCTTGCTCAGGCAGATGCCGTGGATGCAAAACGTGCCGCAGGAGAGAAGATTCCGTTCCTCGCAGGGATTCCGGGTGCTGTTAAGGATAATATCTGTACCATCGGTGTACGCACGACAGCCGCGTCCAAGATCTTGGAGCACTTTGTTCCGCCCTATGATGCGACGGTCATGACGAAGCTGCATGCAGAGGACGCCGTCATTCTCGGAAAGACGAATCTCGATGAGTTTGCCATGGGCGGCTCGACGGAACACTCCGCCTTTCAGCCGACGCACAACCCTTGGGACACGGCACGTGTTCCCGGTGGGTCATCGGGCGGCAGTGCCGCTGCCGTGGCATCGGGAACGGCGATTTGGGCGCTCGGCAGCGATACAGGCGGGTCAATTCGTCAGCCCGCATCATTCTGTGGTATTGTCGGACTGAAGCCGACCTATGGGCGTGTGTCTCGTTATGGTCTGATGGCGTATGCGTCGTCGCTCGATCAGATCGGACCGCTTACGCGTGATGTCACGGATGCAGCCCATCTCCTAAACGTAATTGCAGGGCATGATCCGATGGACTCGACGGCCAGCCGCGCCAATGTTCCCGACTATACACAGGCACTCCGTGCAGATGTCAAGGGGCTGAAGATCGGACTCCCGAAGGAATATTTTATCGACGGAATGGATCAGGAGGTTGAGGCATCCGTCCGCAAGGCGATTGCGGATATGGAGGCGATGGGGGCAGAGGTTCGTGAAATCTCCCTGCCGCATACGGACTATGCCGTCTCCACCTATTATCTGATTGCACCTGCAGAGGCTGCGACGAATCTGGAACGCTATGACGGGGTCAGTTATGGCGCACGGGTGGACGGAGAGGATCTCGTCGATATGATGACGCGGACGCGCACGGAGAAATTTGGCGCGGAGGTAAAACGGCGCATCCTCATCGGCAACTATGCACTCTCCGCCGGATATTACGATGCGTACTACCTCAAGGCACTGAAGGTACGGACACTCATTCAGCAGGACTTTACGCGAGCCTTTGAGCAGGTGGATGTCGTCATGACACCGACAGCACCGACACCGGCGTATCGCATCGGTGAAATGACGAGCCCCCTGCAGATGTATCTGCAGGATATTTCGACCGTTCCACTGAATCTCGCGGGGCTCCCCGGGATCTCCGTCCCCTGCGGCTTCACTGCGGAGAGACTTCCGATCGGACTTCAGATCATCGGTCGTCCGCTGGCGGAGGAGACGATCCTGCGTGCGGCGTTTGCCTATGAGCAGGGGCATGATTTCCATACGAAAATGGCGCCGATTGGAGGAAGGGCATGAAATACGAAACCGTCATCGGCCTTGAGATTCACTGCGAGCTCAAGACAAAGACCAAGATCTTCTGCGGCTGTGCTACGGGGTTCGGAACCCCGCAGAACACACATGTCTGTCCCGTCTGCCTCGGTCTGCCCGGCGTTCTCCCTGTCGTCAACCGTGAGGTCGTCCATTTCGCCATCAAGGCGGGGCTGGCGACGAACTGCACGATTAACGGATACAGCAAGTTTGACCGCAAGAATTACTACTATCCGGATTTGCCGAAGAACTTCCAAACCTCGCAGTACGACCTGCCTATCGCCGAACATGGCTGGGTGGATATCGATACGGAAGAGGGGAAGAAGCGCATTCGCCTGACGCGCATCCACATGGAGGAGGACGCAGGAAAACTCGTTCACTCCGGTACGACGATTAAGGATTCTGCTTCGTCCAATGTGGACTACAACCGCACTGGCGTTCCCCTGCTTGAGATTGTCTCCGAGCCCGATATGTCCTCAGCCGAGGAGGCACGTGCCTACATGGAGAAGATCAAGTCGATCATGGAGTATATTGATGTCTCGAACTGCCGCATGGAGGAGGGCAATCTCCGTGCGGACATCAACGTCTCCCTGCGTCCTGTCGGCTCAGACCAGCTCGGCACACGGACGGAGATGAAAAACATCAACTCCTTCAAAGCGTTGGAAGATGCGATCAACTATGAGATCGAGCGTCAGACGGAGGTGCTCGAGGACGGCGGACACATTGTGCAGGAGACACGCACGTGGGATCCAGAGCGTGGTATGACACTCTCCATGCGCAGCAAAGAGGAGGCGCATGACTACCGTTATATGCCGGAGCCCGATCTTCCGCCCATCGTGACGAGTGAAGAGGAAATTGAGGCGGTACGGCGTGAGCTGCCGGAGCTGCCGGACGCCCGTCGCATGCGTCTGATGGACGAGGCAGGACTCTCCGCATACGATGCGGGCATCATCACGAGCTCGCGTGCGATGGCTGAGTACTATGATGCCATTGTTGCAACAGGAGCGGATGCAAAACTGGCGGCAAACTGGCTGATGGGCGATCTCTCCAAGAACCTGAACGCAGAAGGGAAAACGATCGAGGACTCTCCTGTCGATGCAAAGCGCCTCGGCGAGATGATTCTCCTCATCGCAAAGGGGACGATTTCTTCTAAGATCGGCAAAACCGTGTTCAAGGCAATGTGGACATCTCCTGATGCTCCCGAGAAGATCGTCAAGGACAAGGGGCTCATCCAGATTACGGACACCAAGGAGATCGAAGGCATCGTCGATCAAGTCATTGCTGCCAATGCAAAGGCGGTAGAGGACTACAAGGGCGGCAATAAAAAGGCGATTGGTGCCTTGGTCGGACAAGTGATGAAACAGTCCAAGGGCAAGGCAAACCCGCAGATGGTCAATGAACTTTTGGCAAAAAAACTTGGCTGAGAAAGCAAGCAGTCTTTTCCGCAGGGGAAAGGCTGTTTTTCTCAAAAGGAGAGACTGCCATGCAGTATAAGGCTGCGATTTTCGATTTGGACGGCACGTTGATCAATTCGCTTGAAGATTTGGCGGACAGTGCCAATGCTGTCCTGTCAGCATATCATTTTCCGACATATACAGCGGAGAAGTATCGATATTTTGTCGGAAATGGGACACAGAAACTGATTGAGCGGATTCTGCCGCCGCATCAGGCGGAGGACGCCGCATTTGTCCATCGTTTTATGGCAGAGTACAAAGAACGCTATGCTGAAAACCTCCTGCATAAGACCGTTCCCTATGACGGTATTATGGAGATGCTGGAGGAGCTTTGCCGTCGCGGTATTCCATTGGCTGTCTGCACGAATAAGCATCAAAGTGCGGCAGAACGCATCATCACGGCACTGTTTCCTCCGCATATGTTTCGGGAGATCATCGGTGATCGGGAGGGACTTCCGCGAAAACCGGATCCAACGAAAGTGCTGCACATCATGAAAGAGCTTGGCGTTACGGGGCAGGAAACAGCGTACTTCGGAGACAGCTCGGTCGACATGGACACCGCAAGCAATGCAGAAACGCTTGCGGTGGGCGTTCTCTGGGGATTTCGCACGGAGCAGGAGCTCCGGGAACACGACGCGGATGTGCTCCTTAATACTCCGATGGAACTATTTGAAAAGGTGACGTTTCGAGAGGCATGAAAAAAACACAAAAGGCGCAGACACGCGTACAGATGGTTCCCGTACGTCGAGGGGGAGTCTATGAGATTTGCATTGACCGGCTCGGAACGAGTGGCGAGGGCGTCGGGCGATATGATAACTTTACCGTATTTGTCCCTAATGCACTTCCCGGCGAACGGGTCACGGTACGCATTGAGGAGGTAAAAACCTCCTATGCCCGTGGACGTTTGGCGGAAATTTTTCAGCAGAGCAATGATCGCATTACACCTCTATGCAGTCTTTATGAGGCGTGCGGCGGCTGTCAGCTCCAGCATCTTTCCTATGCGGCGCAACTGCGCGCGAAGCGTCAGCAGGTGATCGATGCACTGTCCCATATCGGCAAACTTCCTCATGTCTTGGTCAGGGAGACACTTGCGGCACAGTCACCGTGGAACTATCGCAATAAAATGCAGTTTCCCGTCGGCCTCGCTAAGGGAAAAATCGTCGTTGGCTGTTTCGCACAGGGAAGCCATACGATCATCGATACGGAGAACTGCCATATTCAGCGTGAGCCGAATAATGCGCTTGCCAATGCCGTACGTGCTATTGCCGCGCAGCTTCGCATTCCTGTCTACAATGAGGACACACACAAGGGCATCCTGCGTCACATCGTCGGGCGTGTCGGGCAGAATGGCGACCTTATGGCGGTGATCGTCACAGCGACCAAGCAGCTGCCACGCGCAAAGGATTTTGTTCGACTGCTACGAGAACGATTACCGAACCTCGTCAGTGTACATCAAAACATCCAGACCTATCGGAACAATGTCATCATGGGACGCGACACTGTGCTCCTCTGGGGAAAGCCGACCATCCTCGATGCGCTCGGACGGCTGCATTTTCACATTTCACCGCGATCCTTTTTTCAGGTCAATACGCAGCAGGCTGAACGTCTCTATGAACAGGCACTTGCCTATGCGGATCTCCATGGGACAGAGACCGTCATTGACGCCTACTGCGGCACAGGGACAATCACCCTTTTTCTTGCCCAGAGAGCACGTAAGGTCTACGGCATCGAAATCGTGCAGCCTGCCATTCTCGATGCACGAAAGAATGCCCGCGATAACCATGTCAAAAATGCAGAGTTTATCGTCGGCGACGCGACAAAAGTCATGCCGGCACTCTACAAACAGGGCATTCGTCCGGACGTTGTTGTCGTTGACCCGCCGCGTGCGGGCTGTACGCCGACCGTCCTCAAAACCTTCGCCGATATGAAGCCGCAGCGCATCGTCTACGTCTCGTGCAATCCCGCCACTCTCGCACGCGACCTCGCCATACTGAAAGAATTTGGTTATCATGCGCAGGAAGTACAGCCGGTCGATCTGTTTCCACAAACTTCGCACGTGGAGACCATCACGAAATTGTCACGAGACATTCCAGCAGCCAAATGAACGGGATA